>JAWXCK010000310.1:0-51141 GCA_034408855.1 Pirellulaceae bacterium | reverse complement strand
GGTTTTTGCAATCACTCAGTCCAGTGTTTTCCTTGTATTTCACGGCTAAAATCGATTGCGGATCACGAAAACCACCCACAGTTTCTGCGGAAGAGCCTATAAACTTATCGTATAATGAACCAATATGCAGAATCCGAAGTTGTTTTTGAACGATCACTTTGTTCGATCGCTCCTAAAAATTGGTCTATATGTCATGCTTCCCAAATACTACCTAAACCTCGGTACAAAAAACTCGCTCGAGCGATTAACAATCGCGTTGTCTCTAATCTGCTCGACCTTTACCATCGCCGTAAATGCTGAAGATATTGCGAAGCGTCCGAATGTCGTTGTCATTGTTGCCGACGATCTTGGATATGGCGAGTTAGGGTGCTACGGCGGCGACCTCTCCACGCCGTATCTCGATGCGATGGCGAAAAGCGGCGTTCGATTTACCAATGGTTATGTAACGGCACCTTTTTGCGCAGCATCGCGAGCCGCCTTACTCACGGGGCGTTATCAGACGCGATTCGGATTTGAATTTAATCCGATCGGTGCTCAAAATTCCGATCCGACCATCGGATTGCCCATGGGCGAACAGACGATAGCCGATGCTATGCGTGAAGCAGGTTACGCGACGGCATTGATCGGCAAGTGGCATTTGGGAGGAACGGCCAAGTTTCATCCACAGCGACGAGGGTTTGATGAGTTCGTTGGTTTCCTACACGAAGGACACTATTTTGTTCCAACGCCTTGGTCGGGCCACGTGACTTGGCTTCGTCGCAAGGCCTTGCCAGACGGAACACGCGGACGTTGGTCATCATCACCGAATGGACGCGTCGTTTGGAGTTCACACATGGGAAGTTTCGAGCCTGACTATGACGCCGACAATCCAATCCTTCGTAGTAGCCAACCGATTGAGACTTCGCTCAACTTAACCGATCTGTTTACTAAAGAAGCCGAATCGTTCATCGAACGGTATTCATCGCAACCGTTTCTGCTCTGCTTAGCCTACAACGCCGTTCATAGTCCGCTTCAAGCTGCCGATGTGTATCTCGAAAATTTTAAACATATCGAAGATATCCAACGACGGATCTTCGCGGCGATGCTGGCTCATCTCGACGACGGAATAGGACGCGTGATGAATCAATTAGAAAAAAGCGGCATCGATGATCGGACGCTGGTGATCTTCGTCAGCGACAATGGCGGACCGACTCGCGAGTTGACATCGAGCAACCGACCTTTGAGAGGCGAAAAAGGAGCATTGCTGGAAGGAGGGATACGAGTGCCATTCTTGATGCGCTGGCCGACTGGTTTGCCGACACCCTATGTCGAGACTCGAGCCGTTAGCTCGCTCGATATTTTTGTTACCGCAATTCAGCTTGCTGGCGCATCGCAACCGAAAAAGCTCGATGGGATCAACCTTATACCTTGCCTCACTACTTCAAAAACCGACGCAATTCACCAGGAGTTGTATTGGCGAGTTGGAACCCAGTCCGCTTTCCGAAACGGAGATTGGAAAATCTTTCGGCCTCGTGAAGCGGATGCTCCTTGGGAATTGTATGACTTGCGAAATGATATTGGCGAAGCGAATAATCTTGCGAACGACCAACCTGAAAAATTGCGTGAATTGAAAGTTGCCTGGGAGCGAATGGATTCTGAAATGATAGAACCGCTGTGGGGAGGAAAACCGAGCTCTGGTCGCAAGCGATGAATCACAAGGAAAAAAAGACACTTCTCGCGGATCGCCAACACGAAAACGCTCGTTCCCACGCTCTCGCCTGGGAACGCAATGTTGGGAGACTCCGCCTCGTGTACCGTTTGTCGCCACTCTCGATCAATTGTCATGTCTGCAGGCGGAGCCTGCGCTACAGTGGATTCCCAGGCAGAGCCTCGGAACCAGATGGCGACACTCCGCGAGCATTGCGGATTTCGCGAGCTGCGGTCGCCCAAAAGCATGACATGCACGCAATCAATGCGGCGCTATAAAGCACGTCGCCTGCTAATAGCCAAACGCCGATCGCCATGCCGAGGCTCGCAAGCAATGCCAAGGGGACAACCTTGGCGCGAAGTAACAACGCGATGGCAAGTAGATGAAGAGCGAGAAAGGTGTCAGACAAAATGTTAATAAGATAAGGTTTTTCGCTTAAATCAAACTGACTAAACCAAGGACTTAGTCGCCCTGACACTAGCCACCATGGTGCGATCCCCGACCACCATATTGGTTCGGCAAGATGACCCAAAAAGCTAATCATCAGCCATAGCACGACGTGCATTTGAACGAGTCGCAATGCAAGACAAGCTGACCAACGCGATGTCCGATCATCCAGACCGATCTTGAACCATGTGTTGGTCTTTCCAGTATCGATCACCAAATAGCCCATGATTCCCGTAAACAACAAATCGCCCGGCCCTTGAAGCATCGGAACTCGATGAACGATTCCAAGCGTAAGGATCCATGCGAATGCCGCAACGACCCGACCTCCGATTCCCAAGCCCATCACGATGCAAAGAATCATCGTGAGAATCAAATAGCCGACGATCGAAGATTTGGATTCGACAAAATAGAGCCACGACACACGACTCATGCTGCCGGTACCCTCAATATTGTTACCGATAAGATAGCGAGTCACCGATGCATTCAATCGCCCCTGGTCGGCTATCCATTGTTCGAGACTCCCAATCCAACTTGCGGCATAGACCGCCGCCAGAACTCCAATTGCGACTCGAACGTAGCCGATTCCGATCGTATCGCTTGGCGTAAACCAAAAGCTGTCCCACCGTTGAATGGAGTCCACCATCGTCTGCTTCAAATAATTGACAAACTGCCCAATCATGGCTCGCTCCTTTTCGGCGCGTCCATTTTATCGTTTTGCGAGATCGACTTAGACGACCGTCGTTCCTCCAATTGTTTTAAGAGCGAGACCTGCCCGTCGCCTAGATCGATAATCGAAGCCGAGTAGGCGACTTGAGATTCAAGATTGTCAGATAGCTTGGTCAAGTCATTCGAATTCGCAATCTCTTGAAATTGCTCGATGGTCAATCGCGGCGCAACCGTGATTCGAACCTGATCGAAACTGGCTTTCGCTTCGTCTTGAATGCCAAGCATAGCGGCGATTAACATTCGACCAACACCGTCATCGTTGTCAAAGACCAACAAACCACTCAGTTGTTGAAACCACATTTGATCGAGTCGATTCTCGTTGTTCAGTGATTGATGGTGTCGGCGACTCTTGACGTTTTCGATAACCGGATAAGCCGTCCAAGTATCCGATTTAGAGTTATGCCACTCGACACGTACGACCTCGCCATGTTGGTTCGCACTGGCTATCGGCAATGGACTAAAATCCATTCGCCAATTGCCTAAAGTCGTATAAGGAGCGACAAACGAAAGAACATCATCGTGCAAATACGAAGCACCGCGATGCGCCATGAGCGCTAGGCCGATGATGAATAGATGAATGACAAGTACGCAGGATACCAGCCATCGAATAAAGCGCTGGGGCACACCCCTTTGTTGAGATTTCTGTTGAGATTTCATAGTAAACACTAGACTAATCAGACTTGCCCAATAAAAAAGCCGCAGCGACGTCAATTGCTTCAATTGACTTCACTGCGGCTCAAAATAAGTCGAAATCGAGACCTCTTCGTTCGACAAATTGTCAAAACTCAAGAAGACTCGCTATTCGAAAAAACTAGGCCTTTGGAGCATCGCTTGGGGAAGCTGGTGCTGGGTCAGGCATTGGAACTGGTGCCGGTGGAACAGACGACGAGCTGTTTACCGAACCGCTATCAATAACGGTCGATCCGCAGCTTGCACAACCCGAGCTAACAGCAGCTGCCGAAACAACGGTACCGCATCCGCCACAGCTCGATACTGGAGCCGAGCAACCGCAGCTTGGAGCTGGAGCTGAGCAACCGCAGGTCGAAACTGGAGCCGAGCAACCGCAGCTTGGAGCTGAAGCACAACCACAGCTAGGTGCTGGGCAGCAAGTTGGTGCTGGAGCTGGGCAGCAAGTTGGTGCTGGAGCTGGGCAGCAAGTTGGTGCTGGAGCAGCACAGCAAGTTGGTGCTGGAGCTTCGCAGCAGCTTGGTGCTGGAGCGGGGCATCCGCAGCTTGCCCTTCTAGCGTGAAGGCGAGCAAACAAACCTTGACGACCACCACCGCAACTTGGAGCTGGCTCACAGCAAACGGGAGCTGGCTGACAGCAAGCTGCTGCTGGTGCTGGGCAACCACAGTTGCCACGATCCGAATGAAGCCTGGAAAAAAGTCCGCCACCGCCGCCGCAATCGCCTCCGGCGTTCCGCTTTGATAGCAAACCACCACAACCTGCCTGGGCTTCAACTGTCAACCCCATGCCAGCGACAAACAACGCGATGGCAAGCGTCTTCAACATACTACGATTCATGTACTTACTCCTGGTAATAGTACGCGGACATGACGCAGAGGAGGCAATTTCAATTTTAGTCGAAAGCCAACGCGACAATCGACCAGCTCCCAGCAACTACGACCGCACAAAACTCTTTATAAAACTCAACCTTGACGGTTAAGGCGTTTGCGCAAAATGGGCAAACCACGCAATAAGCTAGCCAAATGGATCTTTCTGTCAACCGTCCACGAGACTCCAAATCGTGCTTTGCTCAAAAAATATTGGGTCCGCCAGCAAACGATTTTCAAATAGGGGCGAACACGCTGGCAGAGCCCTCTAAGGGAGCTTATTTTTCCATTCGATTCACTAGTAACGTTGCGATTTATTTTAGATTTGTCTCCACGCTCCTCGAAGACTGGGCGTGCCTCTCAACTTTCTGCACCAAAAAATTCTAATTTGGACAGACCGCCGGAGCGAAAAAGGCGAGATTGCAACAATCGTCGATCATTTCGACGGCAGGCCGTATAGCGGAAGATGGCGGTAGTAAACTTCCAAGCAATACAGCGAAACGCAAGTCGAAAAAAGGCGCCCACCCGAGGACGAATGTTCGTCGTTTTGAGGCGGCCAACTTCCTCGGTCTTTTCCATCTTTCACTTGCATTCTTGGGAGCTCGACCCGCATCGCTTTGTTCCATTGCTGCCACGCATCACCGCCAAAATGATGCAGCGTTTGAGTCGCGTAATACCAATAGTAGTAATATCGCTGGCGGCTATCACTTTGAATCAGCTCCTTGGTCAACTCTTCGCAGCCCCGAATCAACCGCACATCATCGCGCTGCCAACCCAAATATTCACGACACAGCAACGCTTCGGCTGTCATCGTTAAAGAAGGTCGCGACAAAGGCGTATAAGCATATTCGGAGCCGCCGGCATACTGGACGCTGTCCAAGAATCGATCGACGCCTTCGACAACTTTTTTATTCGTCGATAAGCCCGCCATTCGGCCGCTCATCAATGCCATTAAAAACCATCCGGTCACGGAGGTATCGCTATCTTCACGAGGTTGATATCGCCAACCGCCTTCGTAACTCTGCGAGTTTTCAGCGAAATCGATGGCTCGCTGAGCCGCTGCACGCAGCGTTCTGTCGCCAGTCATTCCATAGAGTTCGCAAATCGCAATCGTACATTGTGCTTGGCCATACATTTGCTGGTGCTCGGGTGCACCGGTTGCAAAGAATCCGTCCGCATCCTGAATGCGAATCAAAAAATCGAGCCCACGTTTGACTTGCGTTGAATAGTTTCCCGATATATGGGAATTGCCCGCACCCGCCAGCGCCAACAAGGCCATGGCGGTTGCCGCCGATTTATTTTCCGAGATTCCACCGCCACTATACGGACCTTTGAGACTCCACGAACCGTCGGCCCGCTGTTGTCGAACGAGCCAAACCAACCCATCTTCGACGGCTTTTTCGGTTCCCTCTGTTCCGCCGTAGGCTGCAAGCAACGCGCTTTTGACCGAGCCGCTGCGTCCGCTTAGTGACGGGTCAGCGTTGGAATTCGCAGCCAAGACGCCCGCCATCTTCGATTCGACAACCTCGTTCAAAGTCGATTCGATCTTCACCATCGACTCGACATTCAACGCAGGTTGCAACAACTCGGAGCTCTCCACCAACGCGTTGCTGTCCATATTCGAAATCTCGAACGGCACCGGCTCTTCGTTCGTGCCAAGCGTTCCCGAGACAATAAAAGGAATGTCCAGCTTGCTAGCCAGGGGAATCAGAGCCAGAACAAGAATCGCCGCGACATGGAGTACGAGACTGACAAGCCAAGCTGGAATTCGAAAGCTTTTCCGCTCGTCGTCCAATGGCACAGCGGCTGGCGGCGAGATCAGTTGGGTTTGTGCGGATGAAGCGGAATATTCCAATTGCCAACCGCCTGAAAAGACGACAAAAACAAGCCTTGAAGCAAGAGTGCCTCAATCCTACCTCATTGTATCCATCCGACGAGATTTAGGCCTAGACATTCAATCGCCAGTCGTTATTATTCTTGTGCGGGATGGAGCAGCCCGGTAGCTCGCGAGGCTCATAACCTCGAGGTCGTCAGTTCGAATCTGGCTCCCGCAACTTCTCTGTTTGGTTAGGAAACTGACCGCAGTAGGTTATTCGATAAAGCCGGTGTCTTGCAGCAACGCAAAACACCGGCTTTTTTCGTATTTTCCTGCAATATCTCGCCCCGCGACAGTTCCCCAGAGACTCGTTTTCCTGTCTCTACTCTCCCCAAATCGACCCCTCTCTGGGGGCCAACCAGAGACAAATACTCTCAGAGTCTCTGGGTTATGAAAACCGCCGGGTTAACGACTCTGGGTAATTCCCTTTCCGACTCACTCGGGATTCTTTTTTTCAGCTAGTCCGACTTGCAGAGAAGCACCAATTTGCAAACTTTTGGCAGCGGGTAATGGGACGCGCGACGGACGGATTGCATAGATAGCTCTGGAAGGGATGCCACTTCGGTTCCCTCAGAGGTCTTTCCATGGAGCCGGAACCATCGACGCTAACTCTCTCGACCCTCGTCCCGACGACGACGATCTACCTTGCGATTCTGCCTCAGTTCGTCAGCGGGCTATCGCTGCGATCCTTCTCCGAGGCATCCGTCGGTGCATCGCCGCCGATCGTGAACCAATTGACGATTCAAGCCAGATTTCGGCGCAGAACGAACCTGTTTCGGGCAATCTCGCAGACTCTTTACCCGAGCCGCTTGATTTCGTTTTCGATAAACCCCTCTCTGTGTCCCACGTCTCCGAAACGTCGGGTTTTGGGACAGTTCAAGACATTCAGAAAGGAGATAAATAGTGAGCCACGAAGCGAGACACAGAGACATCGCGGCGCTGTTGGCCAGAGGGGTGATACGAGTCAAAAAGCAACCGCTGGTCGCCAAGGCAATCGAAGCCAACATGCAGAACGGCGATGGAACATCGATCGACAAGCCGCTGGACGCCGAGGAAACGCAAGCGAATGAAGCGGGCCAAGACCAAGTTAATTTGGCTGCTCAAATTCAGCACGGAGGTGACCAATGAGCCCAAAAGTAACACTCGAGATCGCCGAGTTGCACGACAGAACGGTCAACCAGTTGGTCGAGCGCTATGAACAGGTCTTCAACGAAGAATGTCGCAGTCGCAACAAGCAATACCTGGTTCGGCGCATTGCTTGGCGATTGCAAGCGAACGAGGAAGGCGGACTTTCCAGAGCGGCGCTGAAGAAGGCAGACGAATTAGCCGTTGACGCTGAGACCCGCGTGACCGCGCCTCGCAAGCACAGCAACGACGGCGTAAAGCTGGTCGTTCCAGAGCCAACCGCATTTGTGGACTGGGACCCGCGATTACCACCGCCAGGCAACATCGTGGAACGGCAATACAAAGGCAAGATGATCCGTGTGATCGTCCTGCAAGAAGGATTTGAGTACGAAGGCCTTCGCTACAAATCGCTGACCGCGATCGCGAAAGAGGTCAGCGGCTCCCACTGCAACGGATTTCTATTTTTTCGACTCGGGAGGAAAGCATGAGCAACAAACCAACCCCGCGCCCCAGAACGATTCGCTGTGCGATCTACACTCGCAAGTCGACCGAAGAAGGACTCGATCAACAATACAATTCGCTCGATGCACAGCGCGACGCCGGAGAATCTTACATTCGCAGCCAAGTAAACGAAGGCTGGGAAATCGTTCACGATCGATACGACGATGGTGGATTCTCCGGTGGCAACATCGAACGACCAGCGCTCAAACGGCTGATGGAAGACATCCAGGCCGGCAAAATCGACTGTGTGATCGTCTACAAGGTTGATCGCCTCAGCCGTTCGTTGCTCGACTTCGCTCGCGTGATGGAAACGTTCGACAAATACAGCGTCTCCTTTGTCTCGGTGACTCAGCATTTCAACACGACCCATTCGATGGGCCGGCTGACGCTGAATATCCTGCTTTCATTCGCACAGTTCGAACGCGAGATCATTGGCGAACGCATCCGCGACAAGTTGGCCGCCCAATGCCGGCGCGGGCAATGGACTGGTGGCTACCCAGTTCTTGGCTACGACGTCGATCGCAGCGAGCGAACGCCAAAGCTGGTGATCAATTCAGAAGAAGCCACCAAGGTGCGTCGCATTTTTTCACTTTACCTAGAGCTAAAGAATCTCTTGCCCGTCGTCCACGAGCTCGACGAACGTGGCTGGACCAACAAGTTGTGGCATTCAAAGAAAGGGCTACCCAAGGGTGGTCGAGTCTTTGACAAAGGCAGCGTGCATGCGCTACTGACCAATCCAATCTATTGTGGAAAAATCAAACACAAGACGGATCTCTATCAAGGCCAACACCAGGCGATTGTCGATACCGACATCTTCGATCGCGTTCAGGCACAACTTCGGGAGAACGGTTTCAACCGTGGCAATCGAATGCCCAGCAAGCACGGTGGATTGTTGAAGGGAATTATTCGCTGCCCACACTGCAATGTGGCGATGGTCCACAACATGACCAAGCGAAACTCGATCGTCTATCGCTACTACACTTGCGTCCGAGCCATCAAACGCGGTCGTCAATCGTGTAGGCATCCGTCTTTACCAGCGGGCGAAATAGAAGCTGCTGTAGTTGATCAAGTGCGAGACATCTCCCGAGACATCAAGCTCCGAGATGAAATTATTCGCCAGGCGATGGTTGCCACTCAACAAGGTCGATCGGAGCTTGAATCGCATCACGTTCAACTCACGCGGCAACTAACCCGCGACCACGGCGAGATTCGTGAACTGGCTCTAGATCAAAAGCCAAACAACTCGATTACTCATCGCATCGTCGACATACAGGAGCGAATCGAGAAGGCAGAGCTCGAACTGGCCAAGGTAAACCGCCAACTGTCGGATCTTGATAAGCAACAGCTAACGACTGACGAGATCCAGGAAGCATTCATTGACTTCGATCGCATCTGGGACGCAATGACAACGCGTGAAAAATCGCAACTGTTATCGCTGCTCGTTTCGAAGGTCGAGTTCGATCAAAGCGATTGCACGATCGCAATTACTTTTCACGCCAGCGGAATCGACACGCTGGACCAACAATCACAGGAGGTTTAATTGGTTACCGTCAAACGCAAATTGAACGTCAGTATCGCTTCGCGAGGTCGCGTCGCAATTCGCCCCATCGATCCCAACGCGGAGCCACCGCGACCCAGACCAACCAATCGTACCCCACGTATCTCCAAGCTGATGGCGCTCGCCATTCGCTTAGATGAAATGCTCCGCACTGGCGAAGCGTCGGACACAATTGAACTGGCCCGCCGTGGACACGTTACCCAGCCACGGATGAGCCAGATCCTGGCTCTCAACCAGCTCGCGCCGGATATCCAGGAAACCCTACTCAATCTGCCAGCCACGAAGGGCAAACCCGAGATCCACGAGAAGCGGCTGCGCCCCATCGCTGCCATGCTCCACTGGGAGGACCAGCGGGGGGCGTGGAGGCAGATTTAATGCGAGTTTCATTGTCATTCGAAGGATTTTGAAGAAGTGGCTAGCAAGTAGATGTCTTTTGCCAGAAACGTCGTGCTTCAAAACGTTCGCAACACATGCTTTTTCCCAACTCCAACGTGATACGCCTAAGTTCCCGTTGAAACGATTTTCTGAGTTTCGTCAGATCTTGATCAATGGTCTCAGGCTGACGTGCGAGTTGCCAAAACTTAGCGCCACGCAACGCTCCGGGGGGCCCAACCGGTGCGAGTTAGCAGTTGCCGCAGAAATCCCGGGTTTAGCCAATTAGCCGACGGTTAATAGTAGTCAGAGATTCTCCAAGCAGCGGCATCGCTGCAACAGACTGCACATATTCTTTCACGCGTAGCAGTGTGGCCGACCAGTAAGCCACGTACTTTGTAGATCCAGAGTTCGAGAATGCTGCGGATAGGGCGACGTTGAGCGAGTTGATTCGCGGCGTCTGTGGACAGTGCGGTGAGCGATCTACCACCTGCGGATTGTGCGCGTCATTTCTGGGCGTCAATCTGAGTAGATTCGGCAGAGGGTTCGGAGCAAAGTCTGTCGCAAGTTGTCGCAGCGTTCGGCGCACTTGTGCGCAGAGGCGCTTGGTACGATTAAGGGTTTGCGGCAACTGTTAGGCTTCCGACTTTAGTTGTGTCGGTCCTCGCCTTGATCAAAAGACCGTAGATCGTGGGCCAGTTTTGCGGAGCGCATGTCACACAGCCGAGCGAAACGCGTCCAGGGTGAAGGTAGCGATCGCCGCTGGTTCCCAGCCGAAACCAAACCGTTCCACAGGTGCCGTACTGCGCGCCACCGGGATGCGGGAAATCGGGAATCTGCACGTCGTGCGATCCGTTGGCTATCGGATTGTCAGGGTCGGTCTTAGCGGGGAATGTCTGCACCGCACCCAATGCGGACGTGATCTTCAATTCTTTGTCGTACTGTTGTCCGCCAATGTTAACTGGCCCGCCAGGGCGATTGTAGAAGCGAAGCGCTGCGGCACCGAGATGCGGGTTTGTCGCAGTCAATAACCCAGCATCGCTACGGATACTCCCCTCGGTGCCAGCAAAGATGCCCTCAGAAATAGTGAACAGATCCCTGCCGCTACTCTGTCCCGTAACAGAGACCTTCAAATGTGAGGGCAATGACCGTCGCGCGCCCGCTTGGTCAAGCGTAACCACCCAACCATCGCTCGTTTGGGTAAACCAATTTGTCGCGGCCGTGGCAGCGAACTTCTGCTCACCGGTACCGTAAAACAGCGCATGCTGGAGCCTCTCCTGCATTTCGCAGAGAGTGTCGATTTGCGACTGCAGGTGCTCGATTTCTTTATCGGAGGACCGTTCGCCCGCAGGCGTATCATCAGCCGCAGAAATCCTAAACCCGGATCCTCCTCGGCGAATGACTTCGGGCAGAATTGGTACTCGGGTGACGCCCAAGGGATGAGTCAGTCGGGCACTAACGCTGCTACCGAAGGAGTTCGGGAGGATGCAAGCTGGGCGGAGCTTCGACGACAAACTTCGCATGTCCAAGGCGGGCATGGTATTACCTTGATGGTGGAGGGTTGGGGATGTTGACATGACGACAATGCTCAAGGCTCGTGCGTTCCGCCAATGCCGTGAGTGCAGCAGTAACACTGGCATTTGTATTTCACGTTTACCACGATGTGTTCGCGCAACAAGTGTTTGTTTGGCAACTGAGCGAGTATGGCCGACATCTGCGCTGGTGACTTCGTCACGCCTTCTATAACCACTCGTTCACCGGTGCCGTAGGATCGGGCCTTGAGATCTGCGCCGTTTGGCTCGTTATAGCTCTTGAGGATTTTATTAACACGATCGTCATCCTGCTTCACATGAACGGTACAGTTGAAGACTCCTTGTGTTGGTGTTTCCCCTGCCGTCTTGTAGGTGCATACTAGCGACGCCGTACCGACGCTTTTGCCCGTTACGAAGAAAGTCGCGACGCCGTTCAGTTTCTCCATCCGGACAACCGACAGCACCTCCGGATTGGAAGCAGCATCCTGGACGTTGCCGGTTTCCTCCGGCCACACGACTGAAAAGCCCTTGTCCCTGACGCGTATCGCCACAGTTTTTCCGACAGCGACGAATACAGTCGGCGAGTCGGGATCTTCCGCCGTTCCGGCCGGACTTTTCGTCGTAGCGGCAGCGTCTTCTGCTGTGGCGGCCGAGGACAGCGGCGCGTTGACGACACCGGTGATCAACAACAAAGCGACCAGCAATGCCTGGTCGTGCAAACAACGAACTGCTATGTACTTGACGCGCATCATGGAATTAATCTCCCGGAAAGTAAGTTAGTGTTGGATCTACGGCTTCGGAATCGTTCGGACCAGGGCGTGAATCATGTACACGATCCCCTTCGACGGGAACGCCGCCACGGGGGTGCCCGTGCCTTCGGGTATCCAATCATCGCGGATCAGCGTTTCTACCGGGTCTTTCTTGTGAGCAGGCTTTCCATCCGGCAAGAGGAAGATGTAAGACGGAGCCCAAATCTTCAATTGATCACCGGACGTTTGGGGAGTGTCTCTCAACCGCCGCAACATTTGAAGATGGACGGCACCCTTACCTTGCGGATCGGCGAACTCGATAGACGGAAACAGCGACACTGGGTTAAGTGTGATTTCCCACTTGGCGAGTTCCATGATGTCGTTTGGGAGCTTGCCGGCGGCTTGAAAGTTGTGGGTGGGGGAATCGCCGCTGAGATAAATTGACAGGATGACTAGTTCTTCTTTGTTCATTGCGTGGGATTCCGAATAAAGGGGTTTAGTTTTCTTGTTGCAATTCTATCGGAGGACTGACTGAAACGACGCGAGCGGTTGCGTCTTTGGTTTGCGGCTCAGGTTGTTCGGCAAACAGGTGCGACCATGGGCCGAATTTCAAAGAGTCCTCGGAGACTGCTTCGTCGGCGTGGACGAATTGAAACTCGATAATCCGAATGCGCAGCCGCCGCATCTTGCGAATTTCTTTAGGTCGGACGTCTGGGAACTGATGAGTAACGTCGAGCGAGCAATCTACCGCATTCGTGGCATCTGTAAACTTAAAGAGCCCCAGGTAGCGTTCCTGCCCGAGTTGCCCGCGGACGTCGGAGATCATCTCGGTGAGCAAGGCAAAACGGCGGAAAGTGATGTCGCCGAAGGCCTTCCTTTCGTGCTTGCTGAGGCGATCAGTGACGTAAGTCCACTCACCGTCGTCTCCAAACCGGCGGCGAAGTTTGGCCTTCAGCGGGTCGTCATCGTCTCCCTTCCACTCGAGCGAGAAATCCCAGGGCCGCCCCATGCGCGCGTCGTCGTCAGTCACCAAGCGCCGCAACAGCAGCGAATCCGGCAAGAACTGAACCCATTGCGGATCGGTGTAACTGCTCATGCGGGCAGGCAGGGCCTGCGGAGTGGCGCATTGAACGTTGCCGGTGGCCGAGAGCTTCCAGTGTTCCGGCCAGGCGTGGTCGTCGTCCGATGCCCAGTTGCGGCGCTCGAGCAAATGCCAAACGCGGCCCGGCGACGCCGGCTCCATTCGCTCGCCCACAGGTCCAGTGGTTGCTTCGTTGCGAACCGCGCGGATGCGATACTGAACGCTCGAGTGGCGAGGCTGGGGTTTGCGGCTCGTGTCGCCCGGAACTTCAGGCTCCGGAACTTCAGGCTCCGTCTTAGTGTCGAGCACATGCACCACACGCAAATCGAGCTCGACTTCGTGCCAATTGGCTGCTTTGATTAGCAACGCCTCGTTCGGCAAGTCAGCGTCGTCGGCCGGACCGGACGAAAGGTCCAGCCTGTCGCCCGACTGACGGATGCGAACTACGCCGAAGAGACTCGACGACTCAAGCTTGATCTTGAAGTTGACGACGGTTCCAGCGGCACGCGTGATCAGAATCCGGGGCAGATCGACCACCCAGCCGCGATCTTTGGCCAGCACAAAGTCGAAAGGCTGTTCAGCCGAAATGGTGATCTGCGGGCCCGTGCGATAGTCGGCCGTCGCCTCCGGCAGCAGCACGCGGCGGAAGCGGACCTTGGCGAAGTACCAGGCAAGCGAATCGCCGTACCAGGGATCGGATTCTCCGGCGGCAGTTCCCTGGCCATCGACCGCGTCGACGCCGGGAGGTCGCAGGATGAACGATGTGGCATTGAAGAGCGGTGCCTCGGCGCCCGTATCGAACGTGTGGCCGATCGGCCCGACGATTTGCATCGAAAGCGCCTTGGAAGGAGCCTCGAGTTCGTCGGGAGCCCCCTCGGCGGCTTCGCCGACGTCGACTTTGGTCCAGCCGCGGTTGGTCAAGGTCGGGTCGGGACCGAACTCGGGGCGAAACACGACCGGCTCCAACGCGGGTTCATCGCGATAGTAATCCGAGGCCATCGAGATCTCGGCTTCCAACGCTTCGGCCAGGCCGCCGTAGGAGAACCAAGCGTCGTCGAGCACCACCAACAAGCCAGGAGTGGTCACGGGACGGCTGTCGTCTTCCGATTCCGTTAGCGGAACAACGAAGCGGACTGCGGGTCTGGGGAGTTCTTCGTCTCGCCGTGTTGGTACGAACAGACGTCGCCATGCATTGGCCACGGTAACTTCCTGTTTCTTCGAGTCCTGCCATTTGGCTGTTTCGGAGGCCTGACATTCTAGTCGTTCGCCCGGAAATAGAGCAGCATAGCGCCCCGTGGCTTGGGCACCAAAGCGAAAGTAGAGAGCCCGACGATCGCCCGCTAGGTTCTCGGTATAGAGCGTTGCCGAAGCGTTCGCGGCGGCGATGCCCGTGGTTTGATCCAATAGATCGGTGGTGGAACGGTCGCCGAAACCGATTGCATCCCACAACTGCGGCAGGTCGGGAGCGTGTCGTTCGGATTGCGTGAGATATGGCCCATCCGCATCGGGAGGGAATGCGTCGATGAGCGCTGGCGCGGCCGCGTCGGCCGGGAATGGCGGCACGGGCCGACCTCGCCAGCGCCAGACTTGCCGTAGAAGCCGAACCTCGCTCACGTAGCGGAAGCACCATGGAGCTGGCTTTTGCAGGCGAACGGCGATCCGCGAGCCATCGAACCGCGGAATGATCGAATCGAGCAACGTTTTGCGTGCCACAGTCAACTGTGGATCGAAGTCGGGAATCTTGGGCAGACTAGAGATATCGAGCGGCACGATCACTTCCGGAAGCACCACCTCGCGGGTAGCCACTTCGATTACGGCTTTCCAAGCGGGGCCAAGTCGGTAGTCGTCGTCGAACTCGGTGCCGGGGCCGTCGTGTTGAATCAATAAGCGTTCGAGGAACGCTGAGTGGAAGCGTTGGCTGCCCGGCTGCATTTGGGATTCATCGGTGGTCTTGGTGAAGTACTTCTCCCTGATTGCCGGGTAGATTCGTATTTCCCAGATTTCCTGTTCTTCAAACAAAACTGTCAGCGGATCATTACCCGAGCCGACCAGTCGCGTTTCATTCAGCTTATCTCGGAGAATTTCGGGGGTGACGGGCGAGCCAGCTTTTGCCAGCGCGACTCTTGCGGCAAAGCCGTCAACCTTGGACGTCACCTTAATGTCAAGTTGACGAAGCTTGCGTTGCACTTCGCGCATCAGGTTCGCCGAGTCGTCGTTGTCTTGGGGATCCCAACTGATTCGCATGACTTCTTGTTTGCGTGCCGTGCGTAGCGGCACGAGTTCTAGCACCAACAAATCAACCGCTCGGTCGTCGATCGTTGCATCCTTCTTTTCGTTTCCGGGCTGGTGGTTATTCCCTTCCGTCAGCGTATGGTATTTCCAGACCCGCTCGCGAATCTCCGTCGATGTTTCCGGCTTTCCCAAATGCAAATCCATGTCAAACCACGACGTCCACGTCGCCAAGTCAATCGCTGGCGGACGAATGGCGATGCGGGCGAATGGGTTGGGTCCAGACCATTTATTGAGGACTTCGGTAGCGGTGGTCAGGCCAGCCGCGGAGTCGTCGGCTATCGGCGGCGGCGCGACGACGGTCACTTGGCGATCGTGCGCTGCAAGATCGCGGAGCGCCAAGTCATCGTCGACCGGCCGATCATTTCGAATGACAACGTTACCGGTCGCGAAACGGGGACCGCCCAGCGTAATTGTTGACTCGCCCGACACCGATGGAGTCGTGGCTGTGCGAACCAAGGCGGCGTCTTGGCGGCGGATGAGCAGCCGGCAAGCTGCAGTGGGTGCTGTTGCCGGACCGAGGAGTTGACCGCTTTGCGTCCCATCAGCCCAAGGCTCGTCCCGATCAGAGCGGCGCCACGCTAGGTAGAAATTTCCATCGGCCAGTGCGAGCCGCAGATCAATGGAACCGCTTTCCAAGGGCCCTCCGGCGGGCGAAGTGAGCGTGATGTTCGACGTCGTGCCGCCGTGCGTGACCGTGAGCTGCTCTTTGTCACGTTGGATTCCGAGTCCACAAGACCCGGACAGATTCGACTCATCGTTGGTGTTGGTGAGACCTGCCCACAGGTCGAATTCAGCGACGGCATGTTGGTTGGCGTCACCGGTATCAGTGTCGGCCGCTCCGCACACGGCGACACGCGGAATTACGAGCATCCAGTTGGCCGCGTCCGCGATCGGAAGCTCGTTGCGATGCAGGCCAGCGTCGTAAAACTCGCGGAGACTGCGCTCAGTGTGGGTCAGGCCGCGAATATTCCAATCGCGTGCCAGCGGTATGACTTCGCGCGGGGAAGAGGGTAGGGGAGGTTTCTTGAGATCAAGCGATGGGAGACCATCCTTTGTCAGGGCAAACGCGCGCGGCGCGCCGACGCCGACCGAGCGTAAGTGAACGATCCGCCGTATGTAATCGGGTCGGTCATGAATGCCGTCGCCATCGGAGTCGGAAGCGGGGCTGTGGATCGGAAGATCGGCGTCGGGAGGCGAGTCGACACGCAATCGGGCCGGGTGTCCGTCGGCGAGCGCCTTAGGCAACGCGCCGCCGTTGCCTATCACGAATGGCAAGGCTTGATACCACTGGCCATACTTCAGAGCGGGAAGCAGCCCCCAATCGTGTCCCGTAGGTGCGCCGGGAACGCGGCGCAACAACGGCGCAAGTTCATCGGGCTTGGCGTTGCCGAAGCCGTAGACATCGGCAATCTCCGTCAGCGGACTCGATGCCATCAGGTGCCGATTTTCATAACTGATCATCGTCTGTCGGACATTGTCCTGATATTGCAACGGAACGGGAGCCGGCTGCAGTTTCAGCGAGTCGGGCACTGGATACGGCTCGTAGGGATCTTCGACATTGCCGGGAGCCGGCGGATTCTCGACGAGGACGCCAACGTCGACGCAGTTCAGCAGCCGCCACGGCTGGTCGAGGAACCAGTCATCGGGTCTTGTGGCGCCACTAGGACGCGACTTCGGGGCCTGTCGCAAGAGAACCCCAAAGCCGGAGATCTTCCGGAGCAGGTCCAAGTCGACGGCACCGTTGGAATCGGCGAACGTGCCGGGCCGGTCGACCTGGAATTGCAACGGAGGCGACTTGGGCACGGGAATCGAATCTTTAGAGTGCTCGGTGTAGCCGGTTGCGTCAACCTCACGCTTGCCGGGAAGGGCAGCTCTGGCCACGAGCGTCAGGTGTTCATCAATGAGTTTCCAAACGTCAGCGTTCAAGGCTTTGCCGTCGAATCGGGGCTCAAAGTCGCGATAGATCGACGACTTCAGATGATCGGCATGGTCGAAGCGTTGACGAACGGATGCTTTGACCAACTCTTCGAACTTGATCTTGATGTTTGCGAGGAAATCCGGATGGGCAAGATTCCACTCCTTGTTCCAGACTGGGAAGAAACGGGCGATTTGACCGAGCGTAAGCAGTTCGCGGACGTCAATCTGCGAAAGCACGCGGTCGATCGGGGCGACGTTGGGCTCGGTGCTGGAGACGGGTTTGAGCCCCTCGTTCCAGAGTCGGAGGCCGGGGTCGAAATCCTTGTACCAAGTGTTGCGCAGGAGCGTGATTTCTGGACTTGAGTCGGCAAGCGATTTAGTCGCGGTCAGCAGTGTGGGCGAGGCGGCCGACAAAGCGGCACCAGCCGGCAAAGTGATGTCGGGGGGCGCTGCATTGCGGACGCGCAGGCCGAGGCGGGTGAGATTCGCGGCGTTAACGATGATCTGCGGGCCGTCTCTCCAGATGATCGAGCCGCGATTGCCGGTGCCAAGAAACGCTTGCGCCGAAAAGTGAAGCGGAGCCGAGGTGTCGCGCGAGTACTCGACACGAAGGTGAACCTTTTCTCCGGCCGTGACCGCCGTGGGTGGAACCAATGTCACCGGCAGGATCGGCGTCGGCGCACTCAAGAAATTCGTCTCTAGCCAGGTCAGCTCGACTGCGGGTCCGGCCTTCCACTCGGCGCAGAGCACGAGTCCGGCAGACCCTGCGACCGGTGAGCCATTTAGGTCATACTCCGTTCCGAACTCAAGCTCAGTAATGCAGCCGACATCGTTACCACGGCCGTAGCTCAATTCGGCCACAGTAAGCACCCAAACCCGGCCATCGAGTGGCCTGATTTCGCCAAGCGTTTTTGCGGTGACTGGCGTACTCGGTATCTCAGAGACGTCGGCAAAGACGCTCACATACCAGGCGGGCGACGTATCGCCGGCGGCGACGCCGAGGAACCGCGTCGCGTGTGCCGCCCAGACGGGGCGGATTAGACGGATGAGATTCTCGTCGCGCTTTAGGTCGGTGTGAAGGCGCACCAGAGAACCAAGATCATCGGAAACTCCGGCGTGAACAAGCGACATTGCGCTTTCTCGGTCGGCGGTTCCATCGTTGGTGACAGCAACATAACGACCGGCGGACAGCGGTTTGTCGAAAACCGCGTCGTAAGCGTCAAACGTGAACGAAGCCCCGCCGTCGTCTGTTGCCGAGCGACGGCCTGGGACGAGCCCGGCGTTCATCTTTGTCTTTGTCGTGCCGTCGAAGTAGAAGACGTCGAATTGCGGATCACCAGAACCCAAGACGTGGGCCACACCAAGATCGCCCGGCGGCCAGGTCAAAGCGACCGGGCGCGACGGTCGAGGAGCGTACGTCGATATCGGCCGCGGACGGCTGGCGACAATCCCGCAATGGGCACGGACGAGGGCCTGCACATAACGAGCAGGAACCGCCGGCGCAGGGGCCAAGCCGAAGCTCTCAAATTCAAAGTAAGCACCTTCTTGGGCGACTCGGCGCCAGCGTCCAGGCACATTCTCGGCGGTCTTTACCGGAGCCTGCGATGTGTCGGCGGTTAAAAACCAGGAGACATCGAACGAGATCGGCGGATTGGTTTCGTCAAACGCCTGATCAACTGCCGGTGATTTCGGCCAGAACGCTTCGACGGGGTCGGTGTTAAGCACCGGGAACAACCCGCGGAGCACGGCATACCATTGCTTGAGCTTCGTGTCGTTGGCGTCAGGACCGGTTGTGATCGGCTCGTCGACGCGCAGCTTAGCCCTCAACGAACTCAGCGACCCCTGACGGACCAGGCTTTCGACCGTGGTCGCGGGCTCGAGTGTCGGGACCGCCAACTGCAGGACGTACCTAAGCAGCCCTTCGCCGTCGGGCGTATCGATCAGACCGAGGCCCGCACGATCGCGCAGAGCAGCCACGATCATGTTCCAATAAACGTCGAATGTAGGAATCGAGACGCAGTTGCGGACTGCGTCGAACAAGTGGCGAGCGAGATCCCATGACTCACTCACGCGGTCATTGACGACAGTGGGCCAGTGGACGTTCGGGTCGGGCGGATCGACAGTGGAGCCACCAGCCGAAAGCTGCGAACGGACCCAGCCCGATTGCAACTCAATGTAGCGGCCATCGGGATCGGCGACGTCAGAATCGATGGAGAGAACGACGCCGTCCAGTGCCGGCCCGGAACCGACGGTTCGATCGTAATGCCAGATGCCCGCAGCGTCAGGACCGGTGGAGTTTGGAACGTATGTGGCGTCACTGGTGAAAGCCGGCAAGATTCCAGCGATCGAACGTATGCGAAGATGCGGCAAGGCGAAGAGTTCGGAATTCGCTGCCAAGCGGTTGTTTCCCGCGTCCCACATTCCACTGGGGAACAAAGCGAGCGGGACTTTGACGACGGCACTCAAGCGGAGCCAATAGCCGAGCATGCCTACCGTACGTTGCGTATTGCTCTGCAATTGCGTGACATGTCCCTCCTCAGGTGGTAGCACGTCGGGGTTGTGAAGGTCGATGGTGAACGACGCCGCGCCGACCTTCGATCGCAGATCAACGACACGGACATGTAGCGGTGCGTGTAAGGCGGTCCGCTCGGCCAACGTCAGGTCGGCAGGAATCGCGGCAACCGTCAAATCGGTCGTACTGTCGTTGATTCCGTTCTTGCGGAAACATAAGCGGACCTGGGAGATCGCATCTTGCCAGCACCACGGCTCGACCCACAGCAGATCCTGGTCGTCTGCAGCGTCGAAATCCTCGGCCCAAGCAACGTGCCAAATCAAGCCTAAAACGAGCTCGTTGGCACCCTCGTGTGGGGCGAGTCGATCGACTTGGCAGCGTAAAGCAATTCGTTCGCTCATGGTCTTCCCATAGTAATTCGGTTTATGCGGACCGCTGGAGGTGCCCGCGGCAGGCTCGTTCGACGCGATCCTCATTACTTGCACCGGCCGGCGCGATCGCCCGTCGGCTACTTTCGCCGGCGAATTGTTTCTCGACTGTCTTGTTCACACGGACTGTGAGGAACCAGCAGACTTTGACCCGGATCGACAAGGTGCCTCGGCCGATAAGCGAGCCGCTCTCCCCCTTGTACTCCAGTTCAAGCAACAGTCGGATCGAGACGGTGATCAGGCCCATCACGTCAACGTCGCCGCCAAGGATGATTCCGATCCGGATGATCAGTTCCTGCGAACCCGGCGATCGCGAGTCGCTACGGAATTCGCCCTCAACGAAGAAGAACGCGAAAACGCAACCATGCACGGGCCCGAAGTTAACGGCCAGGATGGCGCCAGCGTTGATCCCGATTGAAACGGCGGTGGTGGTGGCCTTGCTGGAGGGGAGGTAACGGGCTCGGGCGTCGAACCAGCCGCCGCCACCAAGGATCAGGATCGCGACGGTGAATGGAAGCATTTTCTCGCCGACATGCACCCGCAGCCCGATTGCAAACTCCGGAAACGCCACCAGATCGAGTTCGGCGCCGAATCGGAGATTGGCCAGCGTGAACGCGCCAGCCGTCAGATCGGGCAGCGGCAGCAACAAAATAGCTTCCACGCCAACCGGAAGACCATTTTCCTCCTTTAGTCGGAGCGTGAAACCTGAGTCTGGGTCACTGACGGTTTTCAGGACGTCAGACAACATCGCCAGCAGGCCGTTCATCTCAATCTTCGACGGATCGAGCGTGAAACGGGTGCGGCCCGACTCGTCGAACGAGAGTTCGGTTTCATGGAACGTGACCAAAGGTTCTCCGCCGAAGATGAGATCCCAGGTGCTGAGCAGGCGACCGAACTGCGTGTGCTTTACTGCGCCGGACAATCCGGCCTCCATGCGGATCTTGGCGTATAAGTCGATCAGGCGCAAGCTGACCTTGATCGGGCCCGCGTCGAAGAGGGTTGTCGGCTCATCCTGTTTGATGATCACTTCAGCCTGAGCCCAGCCGCGGCCAGTAGCGCGGTCGAAGTTGTTCGTGACCTTTACCTTGTCGCCTAGCGCGTCGGGTGCCTTGAGCTCGGGGAACAGATTGTCCAGCTTGAGGCCCGCGAAATCGGGAAGCAGCTTGCCAAAATCAAAGTTCTGCAATTCCGGGGGCATGACTTGATCGAGCAACTGGCCCGAGGGGAGGCTGATACCGAGTCCCTTGAGGTGTTCGCCCGCACGATTTATCAGAGCCGTTGCCGCAGTCATGTCGATCGGAGCGCCGAACTTGGCCAACTCGGGCTGAAAGAAGTAGCCCAGGCGTTGCCGGTTGAACTCCATGCCGAGAACCTTCGGCGCGTCGCCGAAGGCGCGGACCAGGCGCAGCGTATTGCTCGCCTTCTGGACAAGGCCGTCGGGAAATTTCTTCGCAAGCTCACTGCCGATGTTGGCCGCGACGAGTTCCACTTGCGACTTGACCCCGTCGAGGGCCTCGCGAATTTTACCGCGGATTCTGTCGACATTTAGATCGGCAAGGTCGAGCTCAGTGAGGTCCTCGGCGAGTTTGAGTAGGTCGTCTAGCTTTACTTTGTCGAGGAAATTGACGAAGTCCCCTTTGATGCTATCGACGAAAGCCTTCGGGTTAGCGGCGAGTATGTCGTTCCGGAAACCCTCTAGCTCGGCGACCTTGTTCTTTAATCTGGTTAAGGCGTCTGAAAGCGAACCGGCATCGTCGATCGCCGACTTCAGCGTCTCGAACTGCCTTTCCAGTCCACTTTCCTCGATCAAGTCCTTCAGCTTTTTCCCTGTCGCTCCGACGTCAAGTTCCTGGAATTTTTTCAGATGGGTTCCGATGAGAGCGTTGAACGCATCCGTTGCCTTATCCGCAGCGCCTTTCAGATTGGTATTTAACTCGATCGCCGACCAAACCGATTCCAGTTCGTAGAACTGCTCGAAGATTTCGTCGACTGGTTTCGATACGACGCTACGCCATTTGCGAACCCAACTGGTCAAGTCCTTCTCGACGTCACGAACGAAAGCCTGCAGGAGATCGTTGATGGCCGGAGGTAAGTCGCGTGCAATGCGCGATCGGACCTGCTCGACCATTTGATTCAGGCTGGAGACTACGTCGGCGTCCAGGCGGTCGCCGAAAGCGAGCAGTGCCTTTTGGAGTTCGGGTTCGGGGACGACGTCGTTCAGCAGATCCGCCAACAGGGCGTTGACTTCCGTGGCGATCCGATCGAGCAGTGAGTCGAGCCGCCGCATGACCGTGGAGGGAACATTGATAGCTTGCCGCAAGCGATCTTGAATTTCGTTCAGTCCGCAATTGAACGGCGGAACCGCCAACTGATAGACGTCCCAGGTTTGACGCAGCGCCTTGAGGACTTCGCCCTCCATCTCCTCGTTCCAATCGGCAGCATCGGGGACCATGTCTCTGATCCGCGTCTCGAGAGTTCCTAGCGTATGGGCAGCGGCTCGGTCCGCAGCCCCTTTCCAGGCTTTCGCGCCCTCTCTGAATCGCTGTTCCCAATTATGCGGATCAGGAGCTAGGCCGACTGTGTCTTCAAACTGTTTCTTGAAATTCGAGTCGCGCAGTTTGGCTTTCAGCTCGTCGAGCGCCGCTTGAACCTCGGCGCGCGCCTTACTGTCGGTGAGCGGTTTGGCTAGCGCCGATTTCAAAGCGTTCAACCCGGCGCGTGCCCCGGAGAGACCCGTGCGGACCGCGAGCGCGTCGCGCATGGCTTTCTGAGAGTCGCCATCTCCAGGTGGCGATTGCGGATCGGCTCGCACCAGACTCACGTTACGCAACATAGCGCCCATCGTCTGATTGCTACGACCGGCTACAAGGTCGGCAGCGGAAGGCGCCGTTATGGCATAGGTGAACTCTTCGTAGCCATCGGCGATATCAATCTCGTCGGGCAGCGGAGCCTCAAGCGAGGCCGGGTCGGGATTAGGCTTCGGCGTGCTGGGGAACGAATAATCGGGATAGTCCACGCCGCGCACTGCGGCCCAGCGGTCCGTGTTGAAGTCGTCCCCTGACCCAGACGCTCCGGCCGCGGCGCCTGCTTCGGCCGCTGAAAAGAACATCATCTTTTCAGGTTCGTCTTGTGTGCACGCCAGCACTTCGTCCTTACCGCCTGCGCCGGCAACCTTTAGCACGATCTGGGGCTTGGGATAAACGGCCGGGTCCGCGTCGGTTTGCCACAATGGAATTACGTAGCCGATCGCTTCGCCGTTTGGACCGAGCAAATCGCGGCCCCAGCGTCTGGTGACGGGGATGATGCGGCTCTTGAAGTCAATGCCCAGAACGCAGCCGCGGGTGACGTCAGCGTCGCCGAAATCGGGATAACTTCGGGCGGGCTGCAGCAGTTCGATGAATTCGCGCACCTTGCGGAGCACAGGCCGGCCGGCGTGGTGGTCTTGCTCGTCGCGAAACTGCTTCGCTGTGCCGACGGTTCGTTCATAGATGACGACGTGCTTGGCGAAATTCCAGGCACAGTTGATCCGGCCCCGCCGCTCGACGCTGTAGAAAAATGTCCGGCCCATCGCGGTGTCGGAATAGATCGTCGTCAGGCCGTTGTCGAACACCGCCTTCTGATAGCCCCAGCCCCCGAGTGCCGAGAGTGCTGGTCGACTGAGTTCGCCGAACGTGGAACGTCGGAGCTTCGCCTTCTCGACGAACGGGCGATACTGCGATTTGAACTCAAAGCCCCACAACGCGCCGCCGGGCAGCATCTCTTGGTCCACGGCATTGGAGTTCGTTTCCGCCGGATCCTGCATGAAAGATTCGGGGGGGCGGATGACATACGACACGCCGTCGCGCAGCGTCAGCCCCCGCGGCTGCGACTCAAGCCAAGGCTGATAAACTCCGAGCCGCGATGCGAACGATGCGAACTGACGCGACCAACGAAAATTGAGCCAGCTGAATACGTCCAGTTGAAGTGGGTGGCCGTCGCGGTCAATTCCGAACGGACGGCTCTGACGCTGTGGCAGCTTGCCCGGCACCGCGCCCAGCTGCGAGTTCAACTCAGCGAGTCGCAAGCCGTCAACCCGGACGGCGCATCCCATGCCATACAGCAACTCGAACTCGAGCCGGCGCATTCTCGCGCCCGGCGCCCGCTGACCGGGATAGCCGAGAATCCGCCGCAGGTTCCAGGTAGCCTCCATGAAGTTCTGGCGAAAGAAAGATGAGAACAGCTCCAGATGCGTCGTCGGACTGAGTCGCGCCTGAACCGGATCCGGATTATCTCCGGGGTTGTCTTTCGACAAAATGTCGGCTCGTTTGCGCTTCTCCATCCCTTCGCCCAGCGCTTGTGGCGCGAAGTGGGCGACAAAGCCGTCGGTGGCGCCGGCTAGCTCCCAGGAAGCTCCTTCAAATCCGTCGGCCGACCAGTTGCCAACTTCCAGGTTGCCATCGGCGCCTCCTAGACCAATCAGCGGCGGCGCCCACACTTGCGCCACTAGAAATGGCTGGCGGTCGATGATGAGCAACGGCTTCAGTGACTCAGCCGCCATCGCTCCCCAGTTGAACAGATTGATGTCGATTTGCCGTGACTCGCTCGCGGCGGTCCGCTCGAACACTTGCAACAACAGCGGCGCGTGCGTCGACGTATTCGTCAGCGGGATCACCAGGGCAGGCTCGCGAATGAATCGCGCGCGGACAGCGGATGGCGATGAGTCGTGGTCGTGGCGCGTCCGGTGATCGAGTATGTCGGTCGAGAAGAACGGCTCGTCGGGCAAACCGTCCTGCCCACCCGGCATGGCATGATCGACGCGAAACCGCATCTGGACGACGACCGACGGAACTTCCTGGATGAAACGTCCGCGGCCCTTACGCGTCCCCGCGACGACCAGGCTCCGCTGCCGTTCTTCCACCACGCTCCGATCGCGGGCACCTCGACCAAACAGATTGGCGCTGACGTCCTCTTTGGTTTCTTTTCCGTCGAAAGATTCGTGCGGAATCGGATCGAGCGGCCTGGCGAATCCGAAGTCGAGCGCTCCGACTCGGACGTATTGCCGCTTCGACACCGCGTCGGGCTCGCTTTGACGACGCGATCCGTCAGCTTCGTTTTTCTGAAACAGGCGTTCAATCCGAAACCAAAAGCCACGCCAGATGCTATTGAGGCGACGTTCGAGGCGGCCCTTATCATCACGAGGGTCGTCGGCGAATATGAATGGCGGGCGGAGGATGTAAGAGTCGATCGTCAGTACGCCGGTATCGACACCGTCGTCGGCCGTAAAGGCCAAAAACTGCTCGCCTGTCATGGCGGGAGACCATTTCTGTGGCGTTGGGCGGAAGTCGTGGCGAGCCAAACCGGGAAACCAAGTCCGATACGCCAGCCCCATTCCAGACGCAACGTCGATGTCGGCGGGAATTGCCGCGCGAAACCTGACAGCTAAAGGCCGTCGCAGTTCGAGGATCAGCTTGTCGGTGCTCGAACCAGCCGGCTCTGAGTCCCAAACGTCAAGCGAAAGGACCCACGGGCGGCGCAACTCCATCTCGGCGAGACGGGCCTTGTCGGGATCAGGATCGAACGCGCGCATACGGTCCCAGATGCGGTCGTCGAACAGCGGAACGCCGGAAATCGGACGACCATCATCGGTAGTTTCGAGCGAAGAGAAATAGTCGCCGGCCAGTCGATTGTAGGAACTGAGCACGGCTGCCTGAGGCAGGCCCTCGATGCGGACCACCCAGTCGTTCAGTTCAGGGCTCAATTCTCCGTCGCCATCGAACGCGTTGAGCGTCTGCACGAGTTGGATGTGTCCTTCGACTGATCCAGTGGCTGGCAGGTTAAGCCGGGCTCGCTCGACCACTTCACGATTCATTTCCAGCAGCAACCGGCCCACCGCCACGCGCTGGCGTTCTTGGGGCGAGAGCGGCGACGACAGCGTGATCCGCTGACGAAACTGCAGTACAAGCGACTCGTCGGCAGGCCGCGCGTCAGTGAACAATTGGTCGTCAGTTGCTTCTTTGGTGATGTCGCGTGGGGCAGGGAGAAACGCCGTTACGAAGCAGCATTGCACTCGCGGCCGGTCTCCCGACTTAAGGCCCACGGCGGTCAGCAGGGCTGATTCGCCCGCCGTCGTTATCGGTATTTTAGTCGTCTGGTCGAACGGGAGGGAAGTTCCAGCAATGCGGACTGTCCACTTCCAGCGCGCCTTCACGTTGATCTCCCCGGTGAGCCGCACCGAATGCGAAGGAGTGGCGCCCAAATAACAACGGACGTCGCCGACAAGTGACGCCGCAGTGACCTCAAGCTTTCCGCTGGTCCCAACCGCAGCCGTGAGTTTGAAGGCATGGTCGGAAGAGGGACCGGTGCGGCTGCGCAGGACATCAAAGACTGCGCTCGACGGCGGTGTGCTACCCGTCGACGATTGGTACAACACCACACGGCCGAAGGCTATACGCACGGTCGCGGCGGCGGCTTCCCCGGAAACAATCAAACGCCCCATCTCATCTTCTTCGATTCGAAGGATGGGGACCCCGCCGGCGTCGAAAACGCGGCATACCGGCAGCATATTGTTGTACATAGGAGGTTGCTCGGTCGAGGTTTCCTGGATGGACGGTTTCTCTTTTAGCTCGGCCGTCGTTTTTTATCGAGCTCCCAGGCGGCGTTGTCGTCGACCTTGGGCGGACTCAAAAATGACTCGACTTCACTGCGACTCGCGGTGAACGACGGCGTGTGACCAGCGGCCGTTACGGCAGTTCGTATCTCACCGATGTAAACGCCGATATTGGATCTGGTGGCCATGTTGAGGTCGTGAAACAAGACGACAAGGTCCTGCGGTCCCGACTTCAGCGCGAAAGCGATACCTTTGCGAAGCGCCTCGCGCACTTCGTCCGGGTTCGGCGTCCGATCGAGCCTGTTCCCCTCGACCCAATAAGCTTTGGTATTGTCGAAACTGTCGACGTTGATTCCCATGTGGCCGAGCTGGGAATCAGCGTAGATATCCAATAATCGCTTTTTTGTGGCATCGCGGACTTTCTTCGTCGCTTTTGGATTCGCCAGTTCAAGGCCCACAGCGCGTATCGTCTTGGGACGGCGGTTCGTCACCTTTTCGATCGCTGCGACGGCTTTAGGGAGATCTTGGGCAAGCAGTTCGGGCTTGACCCAGTGCTTTTGATGGTCGACCGTCCCGGCCGTATGGATTTCGATGACGTGTTTGACACCATTGGCTTCTTGAATGACTTTCCTGCCTTCGGCGTCCGCCATGCGATACGCTACGCCTGTCTGGATGTAGAAGGCTGCAATGATTCCGTTCGCTTTAAGCGCCTGGAGAACCGTACGCGTACCATTGAGCGCGCCTGGGGCGGCGTGTGGGCCGTCATCGAATGTGAGCAAGATTTTCACCAGGCCCATGTGGTATCTCGGTTAACTGATAACTTGGATTTTACAAAGCGAAAAGGTTTTAATTTCAACTTGAAAACATGATTATATCAACTTTGCACTGCATCTTCATCAAATTTTCGTCATTTATTGTGCAGACTTGGGCGCCTTGAGCGCCCCAAGATGCATCGATTCGTCTGTCGTCGGAGTGCAATTGGTTGAGCGCACAGCTCGCGGTTCAAAGTCGAAACCCTCATACTATCTTTTCCTTCGTGGCATTTCACAAGGCGAAAATGTCGCAAGCAGAAAAAACAGATAATTCTTTCAGATGGGAATTAGCAAGACAAAGGCCGCTTAGAAAGAACTATGAAGATTGAATGAATTACATAGGCTTGAGTATGCCACCCTGCGATTTTGACTGATTCTCACTTGCGACTGAGAAACTGTCCGATAAAAACGGCAAAATCCTTAGCCAATCCACGCTTGGCCAAGATTATCTGATTCGTTCGATTTCGGATGCACCTGATCTCGTCACTTGGTAGATACTGTCTCGTCCGAGCGGTGCGTGTTCTAGACAACGAATCGACTCGATTCTACTCGTTCATAGTAACTTCAGACATCACAACACTGGTCAAATGCGAATGCGTCCTTGGTCATGAGCTTATTTCGATTTCTATTGGCATCATAATCAACGCAAATTCCTGAACGTTAAACTGTGGGAAAAACAGCCTCTGGTTACACGCTGGTCAATTATGGTAAGGCGCGGTAGTAGTAGCGAAGTTGCTTTCTTGCTGGCGAAGGGAAACTATAGTTCATCCCCTCACATTGTTTGCCCTCACCACCAAGCGTTCCCCAGTAGCCTCGTGGGTAGTCAATTGCGTCACCAACACTACGCACCTTGTCACCACACGTTATCACTGATACATGACCATTGTCGCGATTCATGTCGGTAGACAGCAACCCAGCCACGACAAAACTCCCAGCAACCGACTTCGAATGAGCGGTGTCATGTTCGCCACGATCCAGTTTCGTCCAGCCCGACGGTGCGCCCTCCAGATAATTGATTATGGAGTCGGCGTTTCCTAGCGACGCGAAGTCGCTAATACCAAGCTCGTTGGCAACAGCCTTGAGAAATTTATTACAGTCGGCCTTGTTAGCTTCCCAGTGCTTTTCACAAGCTTTTACGACTTTTCTTGCATTGTCGTTTGATGCCTTTTCAAGGCAATTGCTTTCGACCAATTTTTTTTCTGTATCTGACGTTGTGGTCATTAACTAATCTCCTTTACCTAGTTTGATCGAGACGAAAGAAACTACGCTAGCGAGTAAATTGGCATCCCGATAGCTAGGGAGTGACTTCATAACAAAAAGGATTGTAACCGCTCCTTGGATGCTACGAAGTTGGACTAATAAATTTTCTTGGTTGTGGGGATTTCGCTGCCCCCGGTCATTGCCGCGAGCATCGACGAAAAGCTACGCGTACACGAATCCGCTCGACCTACTTGCAACGCCCACTGATGTGCAAAGGAAAACAGTTCCGCCAACGCTGAGGTGGCGACGATAGCCTCCTTCTTGTCGCTCGTATCGTCGAAGAGCCTTACCGGTACCATTCTCACAAGACCAAGACCAACGAGTCGAGTCCCCGTATTTCGAAGTCGATGTCGCTCGCAGTCCGCTTTGATGAAATGCTCCGCACTGGCCAAGCGTCGGACACGATCGAAATGGCCCGCCGCGGTAACGTGACCCAACCTCGGATGAGCCAGATCATGGCACTCAACCAACTCGCGCCGGACATCCAGGAAGCCCTACTCAACCTGCCAGCCACGAAGGGCAAGCCCGAGATCCACGAGAAGCGGCTGCGTCCAATCGTTGCCTTGCTGAACTGGGGAGACCAGCCGGGGGCGTGGAGGCAGATTTGCGCCGAGGTTGACCTCCAAAGCGACGCTTTGGCAAGGTCTGCGGATCAATTCTGAAAAAATAATTGTGCGGGATTTTCCTGCAAAACATGTACTTTTCCGAAATCTTCCATTTTGCTGTGACCAGACGTGTCACAGGGGTGCTGTTCAATACTCCCACTACATTAGTCAAAAGCTAGCAATTCAGAGAAGCTGGTCTTAAACGAGTCTCAAGGATGCGTTTCAACATGAGTGGAAGAGTGATCGCCTATGCCTACTTACAACCCAAAGCAACTCGGTGAACCAGAGGTCATCCGAGAAATCAATCCGACTGTTCTCTATGCATTCTTGCAGCCGTTCGAAGGATATCTTCGATCGCGCGGACTTGTGATCAAAAAGGAAAGTCGCATCGACAACTCCACCATCGAACAGTTGGTGGAGATTTTAACAAACCCTTCGATGAAGACGCCCCAGGCACTGCTCAATGCGGTTTTCTATGTCGAAGAGATGTCAACGCCCTTGGCCGCTGACTCGCTGCTAAGCGCTGCACAACAAGCTGGAATGCCGTTCGATGAAGATGGAAAGCACTCGCTGGCTGACGTCGTCATGCAAGCCTGGTTGTTCGATTCAAAGATGGTCGAAACCCAGCACGCTTGGCACACTTGGAAGACCCCGCGGCGCATGGAGTGTTTTCAGGCTGTGCAACCGTTCGGCATTGCACCGATCGCGATCACAGACGAGCGATTGAACCAAGCGATCCAGGACGCTGGGGACTGGTTTGCAAAGAACAATCGTGGTCGCAAGTTATTCATGACACCTCGGTTCTCGGGCAAGCAAATCCAGATGAGCATTCGTAGTGGTGATCCGTTCAGTCGAAAGCCAACGATTGATGATGATGGAATGGACACGATCACGTTTCGCGAAGCTCGCAAGGACTCCATGATCTTCGACATGAACGAAGAAGTCTTGATGCTCAACTCGAGCTTGAAGAAGACGTATCCAGTCTACTGTCGCATCTTCGGTAAATTGCTCTACGACAACCCCAATCACTTCGGGATCTTCACGCGATACACGCTGGCACCGTTGTCGGAACTTGGCGAAGACGCTTTGTCGCCAGGAGAGATTGATGCAATCGAAGAGATCGTTCTGCTGAATTATCGAGTTCGCTTGGGTGGGCCATTCAATCGATACATCATCCACGGAGCTGACGACTTCTTCGCTGACCTCAAGTGGCGTGGCGGCGTGTTCCAATCGGAAGGTCCGCTGGATCGCGCGACCTTTCGAATCAAGTACCGCCATGTGAAAGCACCTCGGACCTTAACGTTGTATGCAGGAATCTCATCCTCATACACGCGAGACGAGAACGCTCATCACGCTGAGCAATGGTTGCTTCTGCGCAACTTTATTATGAGGACCGGTGCAAGGGCAGAGAAAGGATCGAACAAGGATGACCAAGCTTTGGCGAACTATTGAGGAATCGCCACTGCTCATGGATGTCAAGGATGTTTGGCGTGAGCGGCTCGGGATGGAGTTCGAGCCGCTAAGCCACTTTCTCGAAGCGACGAATATTGTCGCGACGAGATTGCCAGGTCGTAATCCATGGACATCGTATAAAGTCGTTTCGAACGATGAAGGCTTCGCTGCGTTCTGTGAAAGTACTGGTGAATCAAGGGAGGTTCCGCGCGCCGACGTGATTTGCCATCAGCTAAACAGCAGGCAACTCGCAGCGGAGTTGAACGCTGCGCTCAGCTTGGGCCGAAAGCCGGAATGGCTAGACAATAGTCGCCGAGTGTGGTTTCTGGGCAACTTATCTCTGGAGCTTCAATCGCGACCTGTCTACATGTCACTTCATATTGCAAGCGACATGATCAACGACGCCCTTCACGCCGCAGCTGCCCACGCGAGATCGACGTTTCTTCTGCTGGATCTCAACAGTCGACGTCGTGACCAGAGATTTGACGCGAGTGCCAGGATTGTCGATTGCAAGCCAGTGGAGATCGAGCAGCTCATTAGCGTCACAGCAGACGGTCGTTTGCTGGCCAAGTCGAAATCGCGAGAACTCATCGCATCGATACTTGGCGTGACACTAGAAAGTCGGCTGTCGGGTTACGTCTTCCAGTGCAAAGGTAAACATCGAATGCTCGCGTTCAACAGCGAGATCGAAATCACATCGGAAACGAATGGGAACTGGTACATCGAGCAGCTGCTCGCCAAGCCCAACGTTGCGTTTCGCTGTACGCACCTTGAATCGTTGCTGGCCGGCTTAGCCGAGGAGACTTCTACTGGTTCGATCGGCGAAGTGGTCGACATGGAAACTCTCAAAGGCTACCGCGATCGCCTGCAGGAGATCGACGAAGAGCTTGAGGAAGCGGCCAGTTTCAACGATCCAGCGCGTCAGGAGAAGCTTGGCGATGAACGCCAGGCCATTCTGGATCAGATGAAATCGGCCCAAGGCATCGGTGGACGCGTTCGCCAGAAGTTCGATGCCGAGCGTTCGCGGAAGACGGTTTGCAAGGCGATCTCGCGATCGATCGAAGCGATTGAAAAGGTGCATCCCGAACTGGGACTGCATCTACACAAGTCCATCAATCTCGGTCTCGAGGTCAGCTATAACCCTGACGTCGTCATCGACTGGTTGTTCTGAGGACCGGTCGCTCTCTGCTCTGCAGCCCCCATCACTGGGCGGCTTTCTGCTGCGATAACGCTGGCTCCTCGCCTTACCAAAAATCCCCGTTGATCCAAAACCCAGGAAAACACTGGTTTTTCTTCACTTTCCAAATTGCGACACGTTCTGTCGCGATGCGTCACGACTTGTCGCGGCTCGTCCTCGGTTGAGAGGACGTGAATCGCCCGACTGACCGTTACCTGCGTTTTCCGTGAGTCGGTCTCTGGCGCATTTTTGGTAACGGCTTCAGCGGCTGTGGTCATGCCATTCCTCCAGCCGGAGGAAAAAAATTGACTGCACCTGATTACCAAAGCCAGATGGTTCCCTTCGCGATGGAGCTGGCAAGTCGCATTTCGCTGCGGCTCGAACATCACAACTCGCTGACGTCATTTGAGACCGAGGACATCGAACAAGAACTGATCACCTACGTTCTTGAGCGAGCCTCGCAATTCGATCCGACCAAGGGAAGTGTCGAGGCGTTTGTCACGCGAATCATGCGAACGGCTGCCGCAGGTCTCATTCGCGGATCGAATCGACAGCGAAGCAATCCGCCAGCCGGCTCTGGAATCGAATCACTTTCGAAGATGGTTGAAAGCCCTGATCGCAAATCCGAGGAGCTCAACCGCGGGCTCACGTCCTCTGATGGCAATCGACGCCGCCAGACTGAGCATCGAGATCCACTTCGTGACGTCGAACTGGCTGATGCCGTTGAGCATCAGATCCAAACTTTGCCCCGTCGATACCGCCGTGTCGCTCGCCTTCTGCGAACTCACAACCAAATCGAAATCGCAAACAAACTTGGTTGGTCAAAACGAAAAGTTTCGCAGGTTTTAGCAGGGATTCGTGAGCATTTTGCGAGTGTCGATTGGAGCGATTCAGGATTTTTTTGTGACGTCGTCGCTCCAGATTGCATAGCTAGTTCTGGAGAGGACAACGTTTTTCAAGCCACCCAAGAATCTGCATGGAGAAATCAGGATGAGCGCACCCACCATGGACATCGAGCAGCGCGTCACCGTCTCGCTCGCATTGCAGCGATACCTGCGAGCGGTCGAACGCTTCGAAGCCGCTTCCAACGAATTCAACGAATCCTGCCAGACGATTCGCCAGACGCTGCGTCGTGAAAGCCGCTTCGTCGCCAACATCTCGCACCAGCACTATCTGGTGACCAGCGACAACGAAGGCAACTTCGAGGTCGAACAAGTCGACACGGTCTGATTCACAACTTGTCATCACCCTCTTTGACCTACTCGCTGAAAGAGCCGCTGACCATGTCAACGCGACTATTGCCCAATGAACTCGGCGATCGGAAGTGTCTGAAGTGCAACGAAATGTTTCGTTCGAAGAGCGCAGCTAACCGCATTTGCAAGAAGTGCTCGCAGGTCAATGCGTCACTGAAGGTGAGTGAGGCACAGCTCGCTCGAGAACGTGGCGCGAAACGCCTCAATGGCAATCTGATCGAGGAACAAGACACCTACGAGATGAACTTCTCGTAAGGCGCTAAAAGCAATCAAACGCACCCATTTTCAGTTCGAAAGTCTCATGTCTCAAGCGACTCTACCCCCCGAAACGAGCGACAAGAACGTGCTGACCTACTCGGCGCTCAACACGTTCCGCAATTGTCCTCGAAAGTATAAGCATCGTTACGTGGACATGCTGCGTCCTCGTGTGAAAGCTGAGTCACTCTCGTTTGGAAGCGTCATCCACAGCGCCATCGAGCATTGGTATCACGCGGTCAACGATGCCAATCGTTTGTGGATCGTGCTTGACTTCATCGATCGGAGTTTCCCCGAGCGTGACAGCGATGAATACCAGCAAGCGAATTGGCACTTAGCGCGTGCCATCATGACGGGTTATGCAGCTCGCTATGCCACAGAGGACTTCACGATCATCGAGATCGAGAAGTCATTCATCGGAAACATTCGCAATCCAGACACGGGACGCTGCAGTCAAACGTTTGTGATGGCCGGCAAAGCCGATGCGATCGTCCAGCGTGCTGACGGCATGTACCTGCTCGAGCACAAGACCGCCGCCTCGATCGACGCCAACTATCTCGACAAGCTATGGACCGATACGCAGATCGCCTTGTATTGCTACTACCTGCGTGAACTGGGCTACCCGATCGTCGGCGTCATTTACAACGTGCTGCTCAAGAGCCGCCTCAAGCAAAGCAAAGGCGAAACGCAGGAAGATTACGAAGCTCGCCATGCGGAACTCGCTGCCAAGAACAAAAGCGGCAAATCGACTGCCAAGCGGCAAATGCCTGAAACGAACGAAGAGTTTCAAGGCCGATTGGCAGCCTGGTACGCCAAACCAGAGGCGTTCCACCGCGAGTTCATTTATCTCTCCGAAGATCGTCTCGCCATGCTGCAAGACGAAGTCTGGGAGATCACCCAGCAATATCTCGACGCCCGACGTCGTGGCAAATGGCTACTCAACACATCGAATTGCTTCTCGTACCAGCGACCGTGTGAGTATCTGCCTTACTGCCAATCCGGCTTCAATCCAAACGTGGTGGACAACCTCTATGAGATCAGTCCACCGCACGAGGAACTCAATTCAATCGATTCTGACGCACCCGTTTTTTGAAAGGAATAGCACCCGATGTCAATTTCATTACCCACCGAAGCATCCAAGCCCGTGACCGAACTCGGCAAGCAAACGATCCTGCTCTATGGCAGCCCCAAACTTGGGAAGAGCTCCTTCGCAAGCAAGGCTCCAGGTTCGCTCTTCTTCGAGTGCGAGCCGGGACTCAATCACTTGGAGGTTTTCAAGATCCCAACCTACAAGTGGGAAGATTTCCTCGAAGCGTGCAAGCTCATTGCCAAGGGCGATCACAACTTCAAAACGATCGTGATCGACACCGTCGATAACGCATTCAAAATGTGCTCGGACTTTGTCTGTGCCAAGCATGGCATCGAGTACGAGGGCGACATGGGCCACGGTAAAGGCTGGGCTCTGGTCAAGAACGAATGGCATCGCGTGCTGACTCGATTGGCCAGCCTGCCATACGGATTGATCCTTATATCGCATGCGGTCGACAAAACGATCGAAACTCGTACCGGCGAATACACCAAGACGCAGCCGAGCCTGCCCGATCGCGCTCGCAACGTGGTGTTAGGTCTGGTCGACATCATTCTCTACGGCGATTCGATCGCCAAGAAAGATGCCGCTGGCAACGTCACCATCGAGCGTGTTGTGCGCACCAAGCCGCATCCAACTTACGAGGCCGGCGATCGTACTGGTCGTCTGCCTGAGTTGCTCCCTCTCGATTACGAGCAGTTCGTCAAATCTTTCAATTCTCCCGCTCGCGGCTCGGAAACCGGCACCAGCAGCGCAGCGAAGAGTTCCACGCCGGCAAGCACCCCCTCAGGAAAGGCTAAATAGTCATGAGTGAATACGAATCATTCGAACCTACCGATTCGCAAGTCGACCTCACATCGTTTGATGACGAGTTCGAGACGGCAGACGCGCCGAGCTACGATGAGGTGCCCGACGGCAAGTACCAAGTGAAGATCCAGACCGCGAAGCTCGAATCGAGTCAGAAGGGTGACCCGATGATCAAGTTCGATCTGTTGGTCATCTCAGGTTCGCAAGCTGGACGGCACATCTTCAAGAACTCGGTCATCACCCAGGCATCGTTGCCCTACGTCAAAGGCGATCTTAAGACGCTTGGGTTGGAACTGGCCAAGTTCAGCGAGCTGGCGGGGCGGCTCGAAGAGTTGCTGGACAAAACGCTCGAAGTCACCAAGCGTACGCGAGGCGAATACACGAACGTGTATTTCAACCGTCGGTTGAATATCGCCTCCGCTCCGAGCGGTGGAGTGGCGGACGAGGACTTGCCGTTCTAAGTCGCTGGTCGGCTACCAGCGTTAGTCGTTCCCTGTGAACGGGTGCGGCCGAGGCGGGATGGCGTAACAGGGAAGCAACTCTCAGCGATGTGGTTCTTTTGCCGGGTCCACTTCGCGCTTCCTTGTTCAGACTCCCCGTGCCTGCCTCGGCTCTTTCTATTTCATCACTCGGATTGGGTTGCCAGGAAAACATGGATTTCCGAATCGTTATCGACTCGCGAGAACAGGAACCTTACACGTTCGCGTGCGAGGTAGTGAAAGCCAAGCTTGATGCCGGTGATTACTCGGTGGTTGGCTTCGAACAGCGAGTGGCCGTTGAGCGCAAGAGCCTGCGTGATTACGTCGGCACCGTCATCCACGATTTTGATCGCTTCGCTCGCGAGCTTGAAAAGCTGTCCGCGATGGAAGCGGCATGCATCGTGGTTGAAGCCGATCTAACCGCAGTGCTTTGTGGTCTGCACCACGACGCACTCAGGGCGGTCGCGCCACAATCTTTGCTGGGCACGTCCACTTACATCGGCATCAAGTATCGAGTTCCAGTTTATTGGTGCGGATCGCGACCAGCAGCGGTTCGATTCACTGATGCCTATCTGCGATCGTTCATCCGTGTGATCTCCAACGCAGGAGCTCTACACCATGAGTAATCGCATCAGTGGTACGGTCGATCGAGTTTTCTTCACCAGCGCCAAGTTCTCCGCCGGCGCACTTGTTCGCGACGACGGCGATCGTGTGCGTTTCCGTGGGCCATTCTGTGTGAGTGAAGGCGAGTTGGTCACACTGACGGGACAGTGGAAAAGCGATCCCAAGTATGGCCCGCAGTTCGACGCGAAGAGCGTGAGCTACGATCTGCCGGAAACGCCTGAAGGTTTGGTTCAATACCTGGCCAAGCATCCGGCGTTTACTGGAATTGGCGAAACCACGGCGCGGAAGATCGTCGCGTACGTCGCCAGCGCGGAACACCTCGATCGAGTGATCCGCCAGGACGTTCAGGAATTGAACCGCGCCCTTCGAATTCCCAAACGTACACTCCAGTCGCTACGTGAAGCGTGGATCGCCAACAGTGCCGAGAACGAAGTCCGATCCTACCTTGCCAGCTTCGGACTGTCTCATCACCAAATGGAAACGCTACTGGAGGAATTTGGATCCTCGGTGGTCGGCGTTCTCCGGGCGAATCCGTATCTCATCATCCGATACATCAAGGGCTATGGCTTCAAGCGGGTCGACAAGATTGCGCGATCGATGGGCGTTCCCAAAGAGCACCCGGGCCGGCTTGAATCCGCCCTGTGTTTTCTGGTTCGCGAAGAGGCGTCCGATGGTCATACATGGATTGCCAATGACGAACTGATTCGCAAGGCGATCGAACTGCTGCTGCTCGACTCGCTCGATAGTCGTTCGATCATCGAGACGGCCTTTGAGCGAGTGGTTGACGACGGTCGCCTGATCGCCGACGGAGATGCTGTGGCGCTACCGCATTATGCTGAAGCAGAACGGCTGATCTATCAATGCTTTGAGTTGTACGGGCACGACGCAGATCCAATTGGTATTGAACCAGCCTACGGAACCGGGCTCAAGCGAGCTCAATTTGCTGCTTATGAAGCTGCAATGCGACACGCGATCGTTGTGATCTCCGGTGGGGCTGGTACCGGCAAGACGCATACGCTGGCTCGATTGGCTCAGACTTTCGAGGAAGCCAATCTTAGGGTTGCTCTCTGTTCACCGACTGGTAAAGCAGCGAAGCGAATTGAGGAATCATTGCGGGTCCAAGGCCTCGATCTCAAAGCCAAGACGATTCACCGTTTACTCGAATACAACGGACACGAGTTTCAACGGGAAAGTCTTTCGCCCCCGGACGGTCAAGGAACGGCTGGCATTCCAACGGGCGACGGATTCGATGTCGTCATCATCGACGAATTTTCCATGGTAGACGTGCCACTGATGGCTGAACTACTGCGTCGCATCGATCTCGACAAAACGCGACTGATCCTCGTCGGTGATCACAATCAGTTGCCGCCCGTCGGCGCTGGCAACGTTCTTCGTGATTGTATTCATCACAAGCTTGTTCCGACCTTCATTCTCGATGAGGTCGTTCGTCAGGCCGGCGTGCTGAAGACCAATAGCATGGCGATCCTCTCGCAGCGTGTAATGCCTACCGCGGTGGGCGATCCCGCTTGGAGCGTTATCGATTCACTCAAAGAACCAATGCAGATCCAGGTTTACCTGCGTGACCTGGTACTGAATCGCATTCCTGATCGGCTGGGTCTCGACCCAGTGAATGATGTCCAGATCATCACGCCAACGCATCTCGGCCAGCTCGGCACCAAGGCGATCAACGAGATGATGCAGTATCTACTGCACGGCGCGGTTGATCGCAAGTTTGCGGTGGGCGACAAGGTCATTCAGACAACCAATGATTATCGATTGGGAATCATGAATGGCACGATCGGTGTCGTGTCGGAGATCGAGACTGCGGGAGGCACGAAATACATCGTTGATTTCGATGGGGACGGTCGTCGGCAGATCGAGGACGACCAGATTCTCAACCTTCAGCTTGCCTATGCGCTAACTGCTCACAAAGCCCAAGGAAGTGAGTTCCCTTGCGTGGTGGTTCTTTGCCACAAGTCGCATTTCTTCGCGGATCGCAACTGGCTGTATACCGCGGTCACTCGCGCTTCGAAGTATTGCATCGTGGTTGGTGACCGCTGGGGACTCGGCAACGCTGTGAAGAAAAACAGTGTTAGTCAGCGACGAACATTCCTCGATCGTTGGGCGAGAAAGGATATCTCATTAATGGAGGTGCAACATTGAGTTCCATCCCTCAACCACCACTCGAAGCCATCGAACGTAACTGCCCCGGTTGCATTCGTGATCGTAATCAGTGGGTTTCCTGGAAGTACGTCGAGCGCGGAGGCAAGCCCACTAAGGCTCCGATCAATCCACATAACGGTTCGCTGGCTTCTTCCACTGATGCATCAACATGGGGAACCTTCGCTGAAGCGATCGAAGCTTGCCGGCGCAACAGTGCGCTCGCTGGCGTCGGTTTCGTATTCACGGCTGATGATCCGTATTGCGGTGTGGATCTCGATGATTCCGTCGATGAATCCACAAGTCAATTGAAGCCATGGGCTCAACAGATCGTCGACAGTCTCGACAGCTATACCGAGATCAGCCCTTCAGGCTCAGGCCTAAAGGTCTTCATCAAAGCGAACAAGCCTGGTTCTCGTTGTCGCAAGGCATTCGAGGACGGCGAAGTCGAAATCTATGATCGTGATCGCTTCTTCACGGTTACCGGCAATCGACTTTCAAACCTCCCCAGTGAAGTTCACGTTAGTCAAGAGTCGCTCGGGGCCGTTTATTCGCAAGTGTTCGGGACTGACGAACCAGGCACGAGTTCAACTCCGACTGCCCGTCGTGGTCCACAACCAAGCGATAGCGGTTCGGTTTTGCTCAGCGACGATGAAATCATCGATCTCGCATGCAAACGTCGCTCCACAGGTTTGAAGTTTCAGGCTTTGTGGAATGGCGATTGGAACTCGCACTTCAATTCGGCCAGCGAAGCAGACTCGTCCGTTGTCTTCACGCTTGCGTATTTCACGAAAGATGCCGCTCAGATCGATCGCATCTTCAGGCGTTCACAGTTGATGCGAGACAAATGGGATCAGAAGCATGGCAGCGAAAGCTATGGGCAACGGACCATTGCCAAAGCTCTTAGTAAGGTCACTAAGCAGTACGAGCCCAAGACAAAGCGTCCTGCCGCACCCAAGCAACGAAGCCAGCCACCTGCAAATCTTGGCTTTCCCAAGGCCGCAATCGACTGGGATTTCAAAAGCGATCAAACCGAAAACGCGATGGCTGTGGAGTTCATCGACGGTAATCAAACCAAATTGCGATATGTGCCATCGTGGAAAAAATGGCTCGCCTGGGACGCGAAGCGATGGAAGGTTGATATCGATCAAAGTCGAACGACTCGCTTAGCGCGGAGGCTGGTTCGAAACTACTGGGATCGGCTGCTGGCTATCCAGACTGAGAAGAAACAGAAGGAGTGGGCCGATTTTTGTCGCTGGGCCAACCGCAAGACCACGATCGAGAACGTCGTCTCTCTTGCGCGTTGCGATGCAAGAACGACGATCGATCATGAGCTGTTGAATCAGAACACTTACTTTCTGAATCTGCAAAATGGAACCCTCGATCTTGCGACATGGGAGTTCCGAGATCATCGCCAAACCGACTCCATCACGCAGATTGCGAACGTTGCGTACGATCCCAAGGCTCAATGTCCCAAGTGGCGAGCGTTCATCGATTTGATCTTCGGAAGCGACGATGAAGCCAAGCGATACATCCAGGCATTGCTGGGTTATTCGTGCTCCGGTGACGTTGGAGAGCATATCTTACCGATCTGCTATGGGTCTGGTGCCAACGGTAAGTCGACGCTGTGGAATGCAATCGTCGAGCTGCTTGGCGACTATGCCATGCTCGCACCCAGCAAGCTGTTGCTGGGCACGGCGAACGAACATGACACAGTCATCGCGTCGCTCTACCAGCGGCGTTTGGTGGCCATCAGCGAGCCCGATGAAGGCTCAAAGCTGCGTGAGGCTCGCGTCAAGGAATTGACTGGCGATGAGCAGATCACCGCTCGGCGGATGCGTGAGGACTATTGGAGCTTTCGCCGGACGCACAAGTTCTGGCTCAGCACGAATCATCTGCCGCAGATTAACGGCACCGATGAAGGCATCTGGCGACGCATCAAGCTGATTCCGTTTCGCGTCGACCTCCGGCAGGTTACTGAGCCCATCCCTGACTACCACAAGTTACTCGTGCGTGAGGAAGGACCTGGCGTTCTGAATTGGCTTTTGGAAGGGTTCAAAGACTGGCGAGCCAACGGCTTTATCGAGCCTCAATCGGTCATCAATGAGACCAAGTCGTACCGCGGCAAGTCGGATGAGATCGGACGCTTCATTGATGATGTTTGCAACGTTTCGCCGGAGCTAGTTGTCGTCTCCAGCGACCTCTATCACGCCTATCGCCAGTGGGGTGGTGAGCAGTCGCAGACTCGTTTTTCGACCGCAATGCAAGCGCGATTCGTGTGCGCAAAACGCACCTTTGGACGCCTCCGAAACAAGCGTGTTTTCGAAGGCATTTCAGTCGCAGAAATGGATGAAATGGAGTAATCGCGTCATGTCAGAAAACCTTCAAAAACATTGGGATTTTCGGAAGTGCGCCGGGTTGCGCAGGGTTGTTTCATTATCTTCCATGCGCGTGCGCGCATGGAAAACAACCAAAGTACCCAGCGCAACCCGGCGCACTCGATGCAATCGATGCCTCTTAGCGACCCAGTGTTCGAGTCCTGTTCGGTCACCGAACGAGACGCTTCGAACCGTCGGATGCAGCCATGTCATCGATCTCAGCTTCGGCATGGATGCGTTGCGACTCTCGATAACCTTTCACCCTTGCACGACGTTGCCCCACGTCGCGAGATCTCTACCGAGTCGCCCAACGCATCGCCCACCGCACTCGATGCGTCAGTGGGCCAACGGTGGCCCCACATCGCGTCTGCCAGAGTGGTACTCAGTCGCAAGTTGCGACGAAATCGCGAGCCCCCAACGGATGGGTCCTCCCCCGGAATTTGACGCGTCATTGGGCTGCGGGAACAGCCGCGCTAGTCAATACAGTTTGTTTGTTTTGTCCGGGCGACTTTCGCCCCCATTTTCACAAGGAGATTTACATGAATTGGGATACAGCCTTGCAACGGGAATTGAAGCGATTCAACGCAGCTGGCAAACGCGCGATTGCCAAGCGCGAAGCGGGCGAGGTGACTTCAGTCGCTCCCACCCCTCAGCCAACGACATGGAATGAAGCCTTGAAACGTATGCTTCGCAAAGCACGAAGGAAAGCGGCGCGAATGGTCAATGCCAACTCGCTGCTAAGCCAAGATGAACCCGTTGAGGCCAAGTAAAGCACATAGGTCAACAAATCAACATCAACACGAATCCGTCACGGAAAGAATTAAGTATGTCAACCGTAAATGCCCTGCAGATTGAAATGTGGACGCTCGATCGCGTTCGACCCTACGAGAACAACCCTCGCAACAACGACAAGGCCGTTGATGCAGTCGCAGCCTCGATCAAGGAGTTTGGTTTCTCACAACCAATCGTCGTCGATAACGACAGCGTCATCATCGTCGGCCATACGCGATTGAAGGCCGCACAGAAACTCGGCCTCGAGCGAGTGCCGGTCGTTGTCGCGACGCACCTCACTCCGGAGCAGGTGCGTGCTTATCGCATCGCCGACAACAAGACGGCTGAGATCGCCGAATGGAATTATGATCTGCTGCCAATTGAGTTGTCGGCATTGCAAGAGGCGAATTATGACCTGGGGTTGCTCGGGTTCAGCTCCGATGAGCTGGCGAAGCTCATGGACACCGGCGTCAACGAAGGCCTCACCGATCCCGACGATGTTCCACTGCCACCAGACGAAGCGATCACGCAACCTGGTGATCTTTGGATCCTCGGTAACCATCGGTTGCTGTGCGGTGACTCGGCGAACCCGGAGCATCTCGATCGATTGTTGGCCGGCGCGCCGATCCATCTTGTCAATACCGATCCGCCTTACAACGTAAAAGTCGAACCGCGCAGCAAGAACGCGATCGCGGCCGGCTTGAGTTCGTTCACCAACGATGCGGCTTCATCGAAGCTGAAGAACGACCAAGGCATGGCGGCGTTCACGCATGCGATCAATCAGAAGAACAAGGCCAAGGCCGGCGCGTCAGCCACTGCGACTGCTGACGCACCTCGGCAAAAGATGCGAGCCAAGGATCGACCACTGGTGAATGACTTTGTTACCGACGACGAGTTCGATCGACTGCTCGATGCGTGGTTTGGAAATATTGCTCGCGTACTCGTGCCTGGTGGTTGTTTCTACATCTGGGGCGGCTATGCCAATTGCGGAAACTACCCGCCGTTCCTGAAAAAGCATGGTTTGTATTTCAGCCAAGCTATCATCTGGAACAAGATGCATCCGGTTCTGACTCGCAAAGATTTCATGGGTGCGCACGAATGGGCGTTTTATGGATGGAACGAAGGGGCCGGTCATAAGTACTACGGTCCGAACAACGAGACCGACCTGTGGAACGTTAAGAAGATCCCGCCACAGCAACTCGAGCATTTGACGGGCAAGCCGGCCGAGCTTGCAGTTCGATCGATCCAGTACTCGTCGCTCCCAGGCCAGAACGTGCTCGACCTCTTCGGTGGCAGCGGATCAACCTTGATCGGCGCGGAGCAAACGGGACGCAATGCGTTATTGATGGAACTCGATTGCCCCTACGCGGACGTCATCGTTGATCGGTACCAACGATTCACTGGTATCCCCGCGGTTTTGGAAAGGACGGGCGAATCTCCGATCCCGATGAAGGCACGTGAGGAGAACATGCGATGAGCGTGTCAGTTCGATTGATGCGATTCAAAGAATTGAGAGATCTCCCGCTTGCCGGCGCTGCCCATCGAGACAGCGAGGGTGAGGTCGGAGAGCTCGCCACTTTTGGCTTCAATCGAAATGCCATTGATGTCAAGAAAGACCAACGCTGCTGCAGTACCAGTCCGTTTGTTCCCGTCAACGAACGGATGGTTCATCACAATGTGAAACAGGTAAGCAGCAGCCATATCAAAAGGAAATGCGTGCAGATAAACACCATCGAAGCTTGCACGAGGTTGCTCAATTGCAGATTCGAGGAGGTTGACATCACGAATCTCACACGCGCCACCATAGAGTGCGGTTTGATTCGCATGAATCTGCATTACGTCGCTGAGCTCAAGAAAGTCGACTTCTGGCATCTATTGAGCCAGCCTTCGCAAGTCGTCTTCAAACTTCGCGTTGATCTTTTCGAGACTAGCGTCGATCTTCTTTTGACGTGTTTTGTCACGGCAAGGTGTAACAAGGAGTTGGTCCCCGTTGGTGCTTATCTCGAGCGGAGTATCTGCGGAGATTTGAAGCATGTCCAGGATTGGCTTGTCGATCACGAGAGCCAAGCTGTTCCCGTGTTTGATCAGCATTTTTTGCATCGTTCTGTCCTCTTGCATATGGTATCACAAAGTGTATACCGCAATTCGATGGAAGTCAAGCTGGGCCTAGATTCTCAGGCACTCCCAACAATTGTTCTCAAACAAATACACATACTCGGTGCCGCAGTTCCTCGCGAACTCGTGGAGGGCGGCTCGCGTCGGCATGACAACAGTGCGATTGCCATCGGTGAATCGTTCGGGCGTTCCGTCGTTAGCGAGCGATCGAATATCGCCGCCAGCGATAAGCGTTCGCGTCAACTCGATCGACGTATAGTTCTGCTTGAGGACTCTGCCGGCATGATCTGGGTAGCCATCGAAGTGCAGGTAGATCGCTGCGAAGCGACCATCGTCCTGCTTGCAGGCAATTGTTGCTCTTGTGGACATGGGGTGGTCTCCTTACTTCGATGGTTCGTGGTGGTTAGGTTCGACGATGGCGACACAATCGTCGGGCATCGTCAGCATCAGCGAGCGACCGTTGTCCCACGCGACATCGAGCTGTGCCCACTCGCGATGGTCGTGGATGGCGACGACAGTGCCGAGCGATCCAACGGGAATCGGATCGGGATCTTGCGGCATCGATACCAGTCGGATGCGATCACCTATCTTCAATCCGGTTTGCATGGTCTTGAGTTCCTTATTTCATTTCGAGGTCGTGGTGAGTTTGTCGAGCAGCTCGCCGGCTTGAGCGAGTCGCGCGTTGACCTGGGCCATCGTGTGAACATTCCGCCAACGCAGCGCCGGGTCGTCGGGCGGTTGCAATGCGTCGAGCGATTGACGCAATCGATCGAGGTAATCGCGAGCTACAAGGTGAAGATTTTCGTACGGAGCTGCGGGTTCGATAGCAGGTTTGGACATACATGGTTCCTGGTTGTTGTGGAAGCGAACGACGGTCCCCAACAGTCAGCCAGCTTGTCGAGAAAACATCAAGCCAACATGCGAGCATGTTTTGCGGATTTCTTCAAAACATGGAGATGCGCCGGAGAACCGCAGATTCGCAACGTGTCGCGTTGGGTTACGTGTTGGGCTTATGTTCGCACCAACGAGAAAACGCCCACACGGTGCGAACGTGGGGCGATTGGTGGAAGGGTTGTTCTGGTTCTATCAGCGACTCGGTACCAACACGCAGGCCCCCTCTCCGGTTATCGGGTATTCCTTGTTGTGATCGGTTTTCGCAAACAAGCAATCGCTTCGACGAATCACATAGTCAACCACAGCAAAACAACCAACCTCATCGACTCGTCGCAGTCGATATCGAACGCCGGGCTCCGGAACCGCGATCTGCTCGACGAACAAATCATCGATCGTCGTCACCTCGGAGATGTAAGGACCGGCAGGCCGTATAATGTTCAGCGTCGACGCAAACTCAATTTGTTCGCTTGTCGCGTTATTGTTCGCAACGACTCTCGAAGTATCGCCGGCTTTCGCCGGAGCGATAACTTCATCGATCGTGACGATGATGGTTGCGCCGCGATGGCGAGCTACGTATCGCTCGCCAATACGAATGTCTTTCGATCGCATGATCTAGCCTCGTACCGTGAAGCGGCCGCGTTCCGTTTTGACGAACTTGCTGTCGTCACCCTTGGCCAGGTCGCGAAGGATCGCGCTGTACAAGGTCGCGTGGGGAGTCTTGCCACCGGGGCTGGTCCAATAGCCCTTGGCTTCCATTGCGGTGATCAACTCCTGGGCGTTCATCGGATCGCCCGATTCGCTAAGAACCTTCAAGGCCGCAGCGACGCAGCTCAATCGCTTCTCGCCGGCGTCTGCGGCCTCGCTTGTCGTTGCCTTCGCTTTGCGGGGCTTCTTGAGAACCGCAACCGCTGTGGAAGTCTCGCCGCCGAACGTTTCAACCGTCGCCGGCTCGTTTTCGACCGATGGGATAGCCACAAAACACGCTAAAACGGGTAAAATCAACAAAATTGCTATGCCAGGCAGATCATTTGATCGGTTTTTTAAGTTGACGATCCCGATCGCAGATCATATGATCTGGTTATGGGCTATATTTTCCTGAGAGCGAGAAGATGGGCGATGATGTCGAGAGTATTCGCCACCAACTGGTGGTTCTGTGCCGGCGCAAAAAAGCCCGCAAAACCGAATGGTCAGTCCAATGCCCGACTGAATGGCAGCCTTCGACCGTTATCGATCCACAATCATGCTTGCCCTTCACAGATGCAGGCGCATGGGAATTCGTGGCAGACAGGCTTGAAGATGGGTCACAGCTTGAGTCGGTGCAACTGGATATACCGCCAGGTTCGACTGGTTATGTCCTAAAGATTCCGCTCGATAGTCGGAAACTATACGTGAAGCTTCAACTTGGTTCCGGATCGGTTATTGGTCGCAGCTTTCATTACAGCAAAGAATCCGAACACTCCCAAAGGGAGGTGAATAATGAATGATTCTAAAATTAAGCCCTCGGAAACATGTTGCCCTGCATGCAGTTCCGGTAATGTCCAGGCACAAATCGTCAACACTTCGTTTCCTTACGGTGAAGGCGAATCGGCTGTTACACTTTCCGTAAGCTTGCAAGCATTTCAGTGTCGAGACTGTGGCCTGGAGTATTTGGACGATAGTGCTGAAGATCTAAAGCATAAAGCGGTCTGCCGCCATCTAGGGCTATTCACGCCTGCGGAAATCGAGTCAATCCGAGACTCCTTGGGGATGAGTCGGTCTAAGTTCGCTCACCTAACAAAGATTGGAGAGGCAACGTTGGGGCGATGGGAACGCGGCGCGTTAGTTCAAAATGCAGCGTATGACCAGTTCCTTTACTTACTGACGTTTCCCGAAAATGTTCTGTGTTTGCTAAATCGCGAGCAACTACAGAACGCCGAGAAACCAAAGATAACTCAAAGTACTGAGGCAGTTCAAAAAAGGTTTAGAGGCCTGGGCAAGACGGCAAGACTCGATGCAGTTATGAAAAAGGCCGCTAACTTCCGCTTATACGATCCGGAGGCGGCTTAGCCATGTACATTACGACGTTTTATTCATTCAAGGGCGGTGTTGGGCGCACTTTTGCACTAGTAAATGTTGCAACGGCACTCGCTCGAGCCGGTAGAAAGGTCTTGATCGTTGATTTTGATCTCGAAGCTCCTGGTTTGCAAACCTTTGACGAACTCAAGCCCAACAAGGCATGCAAAGGAGTTGTCGAGTTTGTTTCTGATTACATTGCAATAGGCAGTACTGCCGACGTTCGCGATTATGTCTACGAAACCGAAGGTGTTGCAGCGAATGGCGGACGCCTGTGGGTGATGCCAGCCGGAAGTGGTGATTGCAACTATCGAAAGCAATTGTCAAACATTCACTGGCAATCGCTCTATGCTGAACAAGACGGTTATTTGATGATTGAGGATCTCAAAGCACAGTGGGAAGATTCATTTAACCCCGACTATGTTCTTATCGATTCTCGGACTGGGCACACGGATGTCGAAGGCATTTGTACTCGACAACTACCAGACGCAGTCGTCTTACTGTTTTTTCCTAATGAGCAGAATCTTGCAGGCTTAAAAGAGGTGGTCGAGGACATTAAACGAGATCGCTCTCGCATTGATAGATTGCCAAAGCTCCACTTTGTGGTTTCAAACGTGCCAGAGCTTGATGATGAGGATGATGTGCTAAAGGGAAGCATGCATCGTTTTCGCAAATCGCTCGGGTTTACATCGCACAATTCCATTCGGCACTATCCAAGCCTTGCGTTAGTTGATCAGTGTATTTTCGTTCTCAATCGCCCTAAGAGTCGCTTGACGCGCGAATACTTGAAGCTGAAAGACTCCATAATTGAGCACAATATGCGCGACCGTGAAGCCGCGGTAGATTATCTTCGACGAGGCGTTCGTCCGTATGGTTTTCGCTTTGAAAGCGCTAAGCAGGAAGTTGAATTGCGTTTAGAAGAGATTCGCAAACATCATCCAAACGACGGTGAAATCCTCTTCTTGATTGCAATGCTTCGACGTTCCGAAGGTAGGACGGACGAGGCATTGCAGTTGTTGGATAAGGCAATTGAGAACGATTTTAAACAAGGCAAAGTCTTTCTAGAGCGGGCTTCTGGTCGGCTTTACACAGGCGCTAAGTCCAACGCTGCTGAAGATGCGCTTCATGCACTCAGCCTAACTGATTTGTCCGACACCGAAGTCGCGAAGGCAGCAAGGCTATTGGGTGTAGCGGAGGAAAATCGCTTGGATGCTGTATGGGAAAGCGTGGCACTGCAAAAAACTCCAGTTTCGCAACGCGGGCCTATCGTTGAGGCACTTATGCGTTTCCGAGAGGGACTTCCTTCTGCAATCAAGATTCTTGAAAATGAACTTGAAACGACTAACCAGGCTAGTTCGGCAAAGAGCGCTGCGCACAATCTTTTAACGCTTTGCCTGATTGGTAATAGGCGGTTTGAAGATGCCATGCGACGGCCTGATGCCAAGATTGAATCTTCGGTTGAGGTCGACATTTCTGATCGATTCAACTTTGCGATGTGCACTTGGGCAAAGTCAAATGCGCAGCCAGGTGAGCTACTTACAGACCTTGCGGAAGAATTTGAACGTAATGAAGAAAACGCTCCCACGGGTGCAAATTATCCGCAATGCTGGGCACTCGTTTTGGCTGCAATTGGTCGAAGCGACGAGGCAATCAACCAAGCAGAAGAAGCAAAAAGGCGAATCGAAAAATCTGGGGAAATGGCGTTTAGTTGCTGGCGTTATTTAAACGCACTTCCGAAGGACTTCTCAGAAGACTGCAATTCAATTATCGAGTTTGCGAAATCTGGGATCCCTTCTCCGATCTTCATTTCGAGCTAAGCTTTCTCGCGGAAATCGTCGCAAGATCCTTTCCGTCAGGATCGCACGGACGGAAAGCGACGACGGAGCAAGTGCTTAAATTGTTTGCGGCCATAATCAAGCTTCCGCTGCGTTTCTGCCTCCGCTTCCTCGCTTCAGATTGCAAAAATAATGTGTAACCCGAAGATTGTCACGATCATCCTTCCCGCCCTTTGCTAATGGAATACGATGATCGACTGCCAATTCATCATGTATGAAGAGCTTGTTAGCGCAGATTGGACACAAATTGCCTTGGCTCTTGATTAATCCGTGCTTTTCATCTGTGGTCAGTCGAATCTTTCGTGCGTCAATCGCATAAGTGTCGCGAAACTCGTCAACCAAAGATTTAAAAGTGGCAAGCGATTGCTCAAGTTCTTCATTTGGATCTGCACTTTTCATCAATTCTAGAAGTGTACGCATCTCACTCTTCATCGCTGCTCGATGCTTGAGTACCATTTCGCTTGTAAGCGCATGGCTTAAGTACCAGAGCGAGTAATGGTCTTGCCGCTTCCTAGCGTACGTCTTCCTGCCAAGCCAGTTCGAGAACTCCTTCTCAAGCCATTGGTCAATGTTGTCGTTTTCGTCAGTGTCAAGCAAAATCGTTCGTAATCTACGGATGTACTTGTCTACGTTTCGAACGGATTCGCAGACATTTCGTAAGACGCCTTCGTCTCCCGATGCTGAGTTTAACAAATTGGTAATATCGCTTTTCTGTTTAATTCGCACTCCGACCGTTGTTTGCCTTCGAAATAGATCAATGAAATCCGCTGACGAAGCTTGCTGTGATACACATCGCCTCCAACTGTAGTCCATGTAAGCGAGTGTTGTGACCAATTCCTCATTGCTCATGCGTGAGTCGTTTTTCGGGTTCGTCAAGTAAAACCACCCTTCGTGTCGACGGGTGATGTGCTTCACTTCATCAATAAGTTGCTTCGGAACATACGAATTCCACATTTCAAAGCTGTGCTCTTTGATTGGCAGTGGGCGACTGTTGAGCCGAATATACAAATCGACTGGTTCAAAGCCAGGGTTCGATTGCTCTTTAATTACGATTAACGTTAGTGGGAATTCCCAGATTTTGTTTTTAAGATCATCACTGAGTTCAGCAAATGTTTTCTGCTTGAGTTCGCCCAGAATACGTAGGTCACTCAGGGCAAATCCATCCTTGGTAGAACGCAATTTAGTTCCATTCTCATCCTTGAATGGTACGCTCAAGTAACCGAGTATCGACAGCAATCGTTGCTGTCCATCAACGACTTCTTGTGCACCGTCGGTTCGCTCAAAGATGAACAAGGGAGGTAACTTGATTCCTAGTAAGATGCTCTCGACGATTGCGCTTGACTTCGCCTTGTTGATGACTTCATTACGTTGATATACAGGGCGAAGAATAAACTTCCTTCGGACCAGCATTCGAGTGATATCGTCGACTGATCGTGTAATTGGGTCTTGCCGTTCCAGGCGCAAGAGCAAGTCATCGTTGCTGTTGGTTTCTACGTGCTCTTCTCGCCCTCTCGCGTTCACATAAACTTCAAAACTACAATCAAACATATCGCCAAGTATCGTGGCAACTGATCGATAACGCTCAACGTACTGCTGATAGAAGAACGCTGCTTCCTCATTCACGAATAAGGAAATAGCTTCGTTGTAGTATGTCAGAAGTCGGTTTTTTTCCGAATCCTCTTCAAGCCGAGTGAAAGGCTTGCCCTCTTTCTTCAATACCGATATTCCCCAGAACAACGCATACCACCATTGCCGAGTTGTTGCTGCTCCATTCTGGACAAAGAATGACTCCACTGCGAGCATGATCTTCAAACGTTGAGCGAAGTCTCTATACACATCGCCTGCATCATTCGCCTGTTCGGAGAATCGTTCGTAGACTTGATCAACGGTTTGGCGTTTTCTTGCGGAAATAACAGAAATCTCCGCTGAGATTAGGAGGTCGCGCACAACCTGACATGCTTTTTCAAGCGTGTCGGGATGATCGACTTTGTCCTTGTCCGATTCGGCCATGAAACAGCGTACAATAGCGGTAAAGACTGTATGATTGCGTTTCAGTTGCTTTTTGAAGTGATCAGTTATCGAGCTGCACTTTAGGCAAACAATTGTAGCGTGATTTTTCGATTGCTCTTGCAAAAAAAATGGCTCTGAAGGGATAAGGTGGTTGCTAAAAGACACCAAACCC
>JAWXCK010000309.1:0-3350 GCA_034408855.1 Pirellulaceae bacterium | reverse complement strand
TGCCCGCCTTAAACGGTACCAATTTCATACCGAGGCTGTTTGAGAATTCAGAACGGCGTTGTTCACTAGCTGGCGCGTCGTGCTGCGGCTGGCGCGGCGTGGTGGGTAGCGTCGGTGGCGGGCGAGTGCCGCGAAATGCTATTAGCTCAAAGTCCTGGGCCTCGAGCGTGTAGTTACCTTTCATCTTCGGACGTTGGAGGTCAGCGAACTTGTCCTTGACGTAGAGCTTCGTCTCACGCGAGGCAAACAACATCAGCTCGCCTAAGGTCACTTTGCCGTTGGTGTTCTCGTCGGCCTTGCCTCGCAAACCTTCAAGTAAAAAATGCGTGAAGACGCCATGGCCCAGATTCTCGTCTTCGTTGGCCTTTTCTCCTTCCGAGCAACTGTGAAGCAAGATCAAACCGTCTGGCAGCCGTTCGCTCGAACTGATGAAGGCTCGCATTTCTTCTTTGCGCTCGGGCTCGTTACCGCCGCGCTGTCCGCCGAGGAATGGGTCGACATCTCGGCAGGCATCGACCATCACCAGCTTCAGATCGGCCTTGCATTTTTGGAGTCGTTCATAAACCCAGTCCAGCGCGATCATGGTGTCGGCTTCGTCGAGCTTACCATCGGCCGGACAGATAAAGCTCTTCTTCGACATGTGCCGGCCGTGACCGCTAAAGGCAATGAACACCAGATCACCCGCTTCGGCTAAATCACAAATGAGCGAGATCTGCTTTTCGACGTTGCTCTTGAATGGCAAGAATTGGGTTGACTCGGCTTTGTCCCGCAACAAAGTGACTTGACGTTTGTCAAAGCCCGATTTAATCAGCTCATCGTTAAGTGCCTGCTGATCGGCAACCGCATACTTGAGTTTCTTCGCGTGGGCATAGTCGTCGATACCGATCAGCACTGCCCACTTTTCAGCCTTGCCATCAGCGGCGTCGGTTCGAATGCCGGCAACTGAGACACTCATTCCAAAGAGGATTGCAACCACCCAACGTAAGACTCGATTGTAAGTAGACACGGCGATTTGACCTCAAAGTTACCAGGAGAGGCATCGGGACACATTAGTATAGCGTGAGCCGCAAGTAAACCTATGGTATCGCGCGGCGCACGAGATTGCAAACGCGCAGCGCCAGCGAGCAGTCGACGGCCGATCAACGTTCCAAATGGGCGTCGTTGGGAGGTTAAGATTTTTCGATTGGGACACATAATCCTTGGGCTGCATGAAAAAAATCGTCCGGAGGTTTCGCATGCGCTACTAGTACCGGACGATTCTGGGTTTGAGTTTGCCCAAGATGCCGAAGCAACTCAGGACAGGATCATGGTCGGTTCAGTCCCTGCGGAATCCACCACAGTGCTGAGCTGGAGGACGACCCGAAAGCCGAGGTTGTTGTTCCGGTTCTCAGGCGAGTTCCTGTTACGGTTCGCCGACCGGCAATTCACCGGCGCGTTGTTCCAACTGCCGCCTCGGTTCACCCGGTTCGAGCCTTATTGACCACACTCCAATGAATCTTTTAACACAGAATGACGGAATCGCCAACTACAGACGCCCTCCGACTTCGTAAACGCAAGCATGGCGCTCGTTCGCTGCTGCAATTCCAAACTCGTTATGTGCCCAGATGCGTAAAGACTTTCCAACTTCTTGAGATTTCGTTGAAATCGAATTCGACTTCGACGATTCAGGGTCAAATGCGTCGGCCAAACGCGACAACCAAGAAAATCGATGCCAAACTTCGTTCGGTTGACATACGGATTTGCTTTGCATTGAAGTCCAAGCTCCGACAATAAGAATTCTTCGCTTTCTTCGCGCCAATCATGAAGTTGATCGAGCGAATTGGACCACAGAACAATATCATCCATATATCGAACATAGCCAGGGACTCGCAACTTCTCTTTGGCGAATCGATCGAAGTGTCCCAGGTAAAAATTCGCCAAATGCTGTGACGTGAGTGCGCCGATAGGTAATCCTATTCCCAAATTGCCGCGAAATACCCCGACGATCCTTTCCCATAACTCCAATAGTTGTTGATCTTTAAATAATCGCTCTAGACGAGCAAGCAACGATGCGTGAGGAATACTGTCGAAGTATTTTCGAATGTCCATTTTTAGATAGGCAACATGGCCTGCCGAGAATTGCTTTGATCTCAACAATGCAGCAATTCTGCCACGTCCTTTTCGACACGCATAGGTATCGCTTACAAACCAGCGTTCAAAAATGGGTTCGCAAACATTCATCATTGCGTGGTGCAGCACTCGCTCCTCAAAACATGGTGCCGTAATGACTCTTTCCTTCGGATCATGAATGACAAATTGATGGTATCGTCCAACTTGAAACACGCCGGCATCTAGCTCGCATGCGATTCGCGCGAGATTGCGATCGACATCCTTAATGAACTTGCGAGCGTCCGAGCGTGAACGCTTTCCATTGAGCGCTTTGCACGTTGCCAATCGAAGGTTGTTGCGATCAAGGATCTGTGGCCACAGGCCTCTGGCTCGTTTCATGTTCCCAGCTACTCTTCAAGACTTCGAGAAGTTGCGGTGCATATTTGGCGAGCTTCGCGTCTCCGACACCCGCAATCGTTTCTAACGATGTTTTATCGGAAGCACTTACACGGGCGATGTGCGCCAATTGTTCATTGGTAAAGATGGCGTAAACAGGGACAGCTTCTGATTGGGCAGTCGATTTTCGCCAGTCTCGCAATTTGGCGAAGACTGCGAATTCGTCAGGAGCGAGCTGTTCTTTGTAGTCGACACGTTCACGCGACTTTCCAGATCCTGAAAACTTTCCTTGACTTGAAGCTCCGTCCCAAAAGTCGACGCAGAAACACCACATCGATTCAGTCCCTTCGTCGATCCATCGACGATCTACCGATAGTACCTTGTTGTTCCGCATGAATTGGTTGAGTTCATCGATCGCACGACCATCGTCGCGAATCGGAATATTGAAAAGTCGAAATGGCATGTTAGACGTCCTATTCCAATACGCGCGCCAGCAAGCTGTTTCGAAGAGCACTAATGCGAATGTCCCAAGTCGGTCGCAAAAACCCGATCGACCTCCAGCACGACCTCCAGCACGACGCGCAAGCTAGTGATTGCGCTGCGAGAATACCATACTATTCACTAGCTTGCGCGTCGTGCTGGGCTATTTGGGACGGTCGAACTAAGCCAAAAAAATCGCGAGCCAGCGGGGGCACAGCCCCCTGCACCCCCCAGGTGACATGCCCGCAGTTCGCGCTATGCAGCTCACCATACCAATCCGTTGCGCGGTTCACTAGCTGGCGCGTCGTGCTGGGATGCGACGTTGCGCGATGCACTACGGTAGCTCCGGTCGGGGCTACCGCCACCTCCCTACGTACCTACGTGTA
>JAWXCK010000308.1:0-2583 GCA_034408855.1 Pirellulaceae bacterium | reverse complement strand
TTTGCGAGCATCGCGATCGTTCGTGAAACCAAGCGGTGCCAGGCCGCCACCCCATTTGCCCTTCCGACGAGCGGCCGCCATCTTGTCGCGGGTTCGCTCTGATATGATCTCGCGTTCGAACTGAGCGAAAGACAAGAGCACGTTGAGCATCAGGCGGCCCATCGAGTTCGTCGTGTTGAACTGCTGGGTCACGCTGACGAAGGCAACGCTTTTGCGTTCGAAAACTTCGAGCATCTTAGCGAAGTCCATCAGCGATCGGCTGAGACGGTCCACTTTGTAGACCATTACGCAATCAACCTTGCCTGCTTCGATGTCGCGAATCAGCGCCTTGAGTGCGGGTCGTTCCATATTGCCACCGGTGTAGCCACCGTCGTCATAGTGTTCGGGCAAACAGACCCATCCCTCGTTCTCTTGGCTTTTGATATAAGCCTCGGCCGATTCACGCTGTGCATCAAGCGTATTGAAGTCTCGATCGAGGCCTTCTTCCGTTGATTTTCGAGTGTAGATGGCGCAGTTGAGTGTTCTGGTTTGTTTCTCTTTGATCATTGTGCAACCTCCGCTTTGTGTATTCCGAAAAATTGAAATCCGTTGATGTTCTTCTGTCCTGTGACAAAACTCGCGATGGCAGTCAGGGACTTGTATTGCGTACCCTCGAACTCGAATGAATTCGGTCGCACCATGACCTGGATACTTCGGCCCTTGTACGTCTTGACCAACATGGAACCGGGCAACGGAATGCGGCAGTCTGCTGGTGGCGAGATCGTCATCGATGCAGTCTCCAACGTTTCCGTGGTCGCCGGCCTTCTCACTCGTGGCAGCGTAGTTCGGATGTCTGTTTCCATAGCGATCTGGTGAGCCAAGCGCCGAGCGCGTTCGGAGATATCACCCTCTGCGTTGGCTTGAACTTTCCAAGCGATACGTTTGATGAGCCACTGTTTGTTGCGAGCGTTGGTGTCTTCGCCGAACACTTCGTGGTATCGGTTGCGAAGTTCCGACACCGTCATGTGCCGAAGCCTCGCAACCTCTTTAGCGACGTTGATTGTCATTTAAAAGCTCTCCTGTTTGAAAAAGACCTATCGATCGTTAACTCGACTAGTCACAGAGAGCACTGGTTTCGGAGAAAGCTCAAGGCAAGCTGTCTCGAAATCTTGATCATTTTCACGATCTGGGTGATCTATCGCGAACTGTTCGCTTTGTGCGTAGCGCATGAAGCCATCGGCCATAATGGCCACCAGTTCAGACCGTAATTCCGTTTCGTTCATCTCATCCACAGCGCGGACCTTCGGCATAGCAATCTCCCAACAGAGGCAAAGCGGAGCTCGAAGGCACCGGTATCTACGAACCAGCCAACGATTTATTTAACAACCGGGTTTCGAGCGAGACCGAAAGCAACAGGTCTCTATCTGTAGGGTTACACGCAAAGTGGGCGAGTCGACGAAGGCTCAAGGAAGAATTTTTTCAGGAATTCAACGCGGGCTGTAGCCAGCCTTCGGATCTATGGCGAATATTGACATCTAACGGGCGGAATGGGATACTGGATCGAAAGGAGAAAATCATGGGCTCAACGCTAAATCTATCCCTCACTAACGAGTTGAGGGCATTCGTCGACGGCCAGTCGGGAGACGGGACGTTGTATTCCACGCCGAGTGAATTTGTTCGCGATTTGATTCGAAAACACAAGCAGCAGATGGAGGCAGATCGCCTTCGCGCTGGAGTCATTGAAGGCTTCCAAGATGTGGCGGCAGGACGAGTACATCAGTTCAAAGGTAGTGTCCGCGACCTCATCAAGAAGAATCGCGGATAATGGCCAAGGCGAGAAAAACTAAAGTCTTTCTCACCGATCGAGCGATCGAGGATCTTCAAGAGATCGAGTCCTATACGATTGGCAAGTGGGGTGATGCTCAAGCGGCAAAGTACCTTGATGCATTCGATCGATGCTTTAGCCTAGTCGAGTCAGAACCAGGTATCCTATTGCCGATTCCTATTATTGATACTCTCCTGACACATACTGTCGAATCGCATGTTGTTGTTTGTACGAAGTGGAATGACGACGTGTTAGTATTGACTATCGTTCATGCCCGCCGTGACCTCCTGCCGCATCTTGACCAATTGCTTCCTACATTGAGGTCAGAAGTCGAATCGCTGAGAAAGCGACTGCCTTAACGGCCACGTACGATCAATACTTGCGTTCATACAAATCCCTCAATGCGGACTCAAGGTCAGCGAATTGAAAGTTAAACCCTTCATTCAGCAATCGCTTCGGAATCACGTAGCGACCATATAGCACTAATTCCGGATCTGTCCGCAAGAATAATGGAGCCCCAATGCGGACCATCCATTCAAACGCTGGCAAGCCGATCGGAATTCTGATTACCTTGCGAAGCGTCCTCATGAAGTCGGCTTGTGACTTTGGATTCGGTGATGACACGATGTAAGCCCCCGACATCGCGTCGTCACAGATCGCACGCTTGAAGATCGCGTTTGTGTCGTCTTCGTGAATCCAAGACATACCCTGTGTGCCGCTGGCCACTTTGCCGCCGAGTCCATACTTCGCGATCAGCCCAAGCGTCCCAAGTGCGCCAC
>JAWXCK010000307.1:0-2714 GCA_034408855.1 Pirellulaceae bacterium | reverse complement strand
TCCTGACGATTCAGCGGCTGCATATTTACCGTTGAATGGCGATTTCGTTTCCGCAACGAACAGGATCGCCGACAAAGTGCTGTGTCCCCTTGGGTTACCGACAGTGTCCCCTTGGGTTACCCGCAACGAACAGGATCGCCGACAAAGTGCTGTGTCCCCTTGGTCTTTGGTCCAATCCCGATTAAAATATGCTCACGCTGTTAGACTGTGGCATGGATGCCCGCCATTTACATCGATCGCTCGACAGCCGGGTTAATACAAACGTGCGATAGGCAAACCTATGGATATCCCGATCGCCTTCGATGTTGCAGAGTTTCGCCATCCATCTGAGTGCACTGCCGGGACAACGTGACAGTTGTCCAAGCATATGAGTCAACGAATTGCGAGTTTGCACAAGACCATTCGATGGTCCGAGTTTAGGGTTCGAATGGCTGTGATGGCGATCGGTTTCAATTCCTTGCTCGTCCAAACTTGATCAACGCGGAAAAGCGGGACTTCGTTGGTCGCGGTATGCCCCCACCCAATTCCCCCTTCTCTAAAAGAATCACGGAGTCGGTCGCGAAGTGGTCGTAAGCAGCCATCGTTCGCCGTCACATTGAAGTCACCGCCAACGATTACTGCTTCGGATTTAGGGATGGTCGCTACAACCGCGGCAATCTTGATAACCTGCTCCAGCCTTGAAATACGGTCGCGATAGTGGGCTCGCCAGCAATCGGCGGATAACAAGTCCACATCGATAACTGGTGGTAATAGGCGTGTTGAAATCACGTGTACCATGTAACCGGAATCTGTCTTCAATCGTGCATGCACCAAATACCGTTCGACAGACGGTTCTAATTTGACCTCGTCCAATTTCACCGATTCAAACCGAGTGATAATCGTAGTGTCATTGCCCTTCAATACGAATGCTTTGTCGCCGTAGAATTCGTTTGCGACCTTTTGCAAGTCATCCAAATGCGTCGGTGTTTCCTGGAGAAATATGATATCCGGATGGTACGGAAGCATTTCTCGCACTGGGGCAATCCGTCCCGCAGCGCAATTGAGAGAAGCAACGATCAAACGCCGCTCTGGAGCGATTGCGATCCATCCAGAATTCGAATTAAACAAACCTCGTACAAGACTCTTTGGCTCTTCCGTGAAGATCGCTGTGAAGCTAAGCCAACCCAACACCAAGCAAAGCATCGCTTTCTTGCTAACGAGAACCACGAAGAGACTCGATAAAATGCCGACCACCGACCATATCCAAGCAGGAATGAATGTAAAGGCGGCTAAAGCGTTAGGTCGGACTATATAACTGAAACCGCAAAAACCGAGCAGTAGCGCTGCGAAAACGCTGATCGGAATTCCTAAAAGCAATTTGTTTCTCATGGCAGGAACGATCCGTTAACTTTCTTGAACCCTAACTGCAACCGTTGGAATCGCGGCCCTTTGCTTTCAATCATGCGACGCCGATTTTGCGATACAAAAGGTCAAAGACGATCACCCCTCAAGCGATTGGCAAGTTCAGCTATTTGTCTCTTGAATAAATATCGAACTCGATCCCCAATCAAAAGCTGATTGTACCGATCTGCCTACGATCGATGGGATTAGGTAGAATAACTCCCACAGGTTGGAAGGCTAGACTATCCCAAGCGTGAGCATGGGTCCCAACTCCCAAACCTCGGATTTACACGGATTTTTTAACCGAATGAATGGTTCAATTCGAACCCGATTCAAGGAAGTAGCTCCATGCGCATATCACCAATCTTAATCGGATCGTTACTTGCGAGTCTACTGATTCCAACCAGGGCTCACGCGCTCACGATGGCGTATGGACGAGACGAAATTGCCATGGCTGGTATCGGCTGTGTCGGAGGTTGGCTTTCCGAACACGGGAATACCGCGTATTTTCAAGGCGGCACCACGATACTTAATGAGCAACTGGCTGTGCTGGCGAATGATGAATATCTGTCCTTCAAAATTATTCTGCACGTGGGTGCGTCAATGATTGATGACCCCGAAGAGGGGACAAGCTCAAAACCTAACCCAAAACTTTCCGTCGACTGGGCCGTCCAAAAGGGATGTCCCTTCGAGACCGTGCGAACTGGACGCTGTAGATGCAAGGAACAGAACGTCTTCGTACATATCTGGGTGGCAAATGATATTCGCCTCAAGGACTTGAAAGTTCCCGCCAAATTTGATGTCGAATCTGGAGGGGAGCTTGACGAATTCGTCAAAAAACACGCCGTGCAACAGAAATAAAAGACTATGGACATCGGATAAATTGAGAAATGGCGATCATTACTGACCGCTCACCCCGAACTACTTAAAATGCGACTCAACACGGGCGGTTCACATCGTCGATTCTTACGACGTTTACAAGATGGCCTGTTGAGTCGCTGGTTAGGGAAGAAGCCGAGCGTGTGAAAACGACTTCTTTAAGCAACTGCCCAATCCCGATCAATAATGCTCACGCTGTTCGACCGTGGTATACCGGCCGTTAGCTGGCTCGCATTGCTTGCTCTGGCCGCTAGCAGCAATAAGATGACGGCCGTGCCAATTATGGGCAGTCCTAATGCTTGAGGATGAGTTCGCCAACTTGGAGTGCGCTCTGATTGGTGTTCCAATATGCGACCTGCATGGTTCATGGGGACACACACCATTTCAATTCCTGACGATTCAGCGGCTGCATATTTACCGTTGAATGGCGATTTCGTTTCCGCAACGAACAGGAT
>JAWXCK010000306.1:0-29938 GCA_034408855.1 Pirellulaceae bacterium | reverse complement strand
GGGTAAGCATTTCCGATCAGAAAGCGAACCTTGGTTTTTGCAATCACTCAGTCCAGTGTTTTCCTTGTATTTCACGGCTAAAATCGATTGCGGATCACGGAAACCACCCACAGTTTCTACCGGAAGAGCCAGATTTTTTATATCCGCGAGGTCCGACAGGCGCTTGGGTATGCGTAGAAAATCCGCTCCAATTAATACACTTAAAATCGACAGTATCCATAATTGTTACCGAACCATCGTCGGGTAGACCTCCATCTCCGTCACCGGGTATTATTCGCCCAAATACGGAGGCTTGCAATTGATCAGGGGTTTTGATCATCTTTAGCACCCCGAAGTATTCGATAAGTCCTTCGCTGCCTTTAGGGACGTAGTCGAGAGGTTGATAACCATGAAGTCGAAAGCCGATGGGGTAACCGTGTCGCTGAATCGGATTGGAATCCTTGAATCCGGCGGTTCTGGCTCGTTGCTCGTTTTCACGATCGTCGATGGCCACTTTGCCGCGACTGCGTTCGAGGATAAGCTCCAAAGGATCGCGTGATCATCGTCCATGGTTACCAAGCATGCTGTCTGATCCGGCGCGATCGTCCATTGAGTTTGAAGACCAGTCTGCACTATCTTCGTCATTGTTACTTCGCCATTATTGGCTCGCCAACGAATCGCGTGTAAAGCACCTCGGTAAGATGTTAAAGCCCAAACCGCAGCGTCTTGAACCAAGACTCCAGCCTCGTGGATGGCATGCTCAGCAGGAACTTTGAAGTTGGGCCCCAATCGCTCACCAGTTTGGACGTCAAGCATGATGAGCGTCCCTAACTCGCTTTGAAACAAAACCAACTTAGAGTCGTTGGAGAAACGAAAGGCTCTATTGACGTTAATTCCCGTTGATGGACGCAAATTAACCTTGTCACTCCGCTCGAAACTGATGCGTTCGGAAAAATCGAACTTGGGAACAAAACGATGACGTGTCCCAAAGGCTTTACCGCTAGCGACTTTGTGCATCCGGAAACTTGGTGGGGTAAGCAGGTCTTGCATTGCTAACGAACGACCGTCTGGCGATAGTCCAAGTCCTTCTTGGAGCAAAACCATCTCATTCAATGCAACTTCCGACACCGGTCTCGCTTTATTTGCCTCATCGGTTTTTTCCTTCTTAAGATCAATTGATAGTGATTCTTCACCCAAGAATGGTACCAAAGAAATGCGCCCGGTTTCTTTGCTTTTCTCGAGGTCGAGAATCACAAGATTAGATAGTCTATCGATTCTTCGAAGGGCCTGAAAACCTGCCGAATCACCTAACGGATAGTGCTGTGGATCTTTTTGATAAAGGAGGCATCGATTTTGCGGAAAAAAACCACCCCAAGCCCAAACTCCTGAAATTGGAATTGCTAATTCAGGCCAAGAGCCCGCCCAAAGCAATTGGCCGTCGCGGCGAAGAATTTCGGTTCGCTCCGTTCCACCTTTTTTCGTCAAGCGCACGCCCATCGAGTGAACGGACGTCTCACGAGTGCTCGTCGGACCGTGAACGTCGACAGGGCCGATTCGTAAATGTTGTTTCATGTCCAAAACGTAAATCGCATCTCCATCGAGGATCAGGCCACGGTCTTCCGTTTCACTTGGCAAGGCGGCCAATGATCTTGTTGGCCAACAAAGCTCATGCCGCGATTGCGATTGACCTCGATCGGATAAATGTGCAAACAATCGATCCGACGCACCCCATATATGCTTGCCATCAGGCGATCCGGCTAGCCAATGAATATTAGGAACCGACGCTTGAAGAAGAGGTTTTCTAGCTTCCAAATCGTAGACAAAAAGACTATCGTCGAGCCACATTCCAAGGCGTCGTATACCGTCAATGAACTGCAAATGATTGGCTCGCTGAGACAGCGGCAAATCCCCGCCCTTTGCTTGAGTTGCAATCAACTGACATCGCATTACGGTACATGATTTCCAGAACAGATCGTGAGGGTCGCTTTGCCACAGAGCAACACAGGTCTGTCCACTTTCTAGCTTCCAAATTCGATCTAATAGCAACGTTCGATCTTTTGCTTGAAACCGCAACCCATTCAAACTGTGTTCTGGTTGCCAGGTTGGCAACGTTCTTTGAACGATCGCTTCAAGCCGAGGATAGACCGAACGTGCGAGTTCCTCCGGAATGAATTTCTCAAGACCATCCGCTGGTAGATCTAGCAATTTTGGCTGCTCATTCGTAGCTTCTTGGTTTGCTGGTGAAAGCAATTCGATCCATCGATTGTGTATCGCCAGAGCGTCAATCGCTGAAGAATCGCCGAGTTCGATAGCGATGTCAGTCGCTTTTTTCAGTGGACTTGCAATCGATCGAAGGTCGCTTGAAACATAAGCCATTTCCGCTTGTCGCAAATAACCTTTGAACAAGTTTGGGAGTGCCGTCGTCCGTGATTCGTCAGCGTCTCGCTTGGCCTTCTCAAGAACGACATTTTCACGAGCCTGATAGATTGCGAAAGCAAATAGCAATGAACCGACCGTTACTGCGCATCCAACTACAATTGCCGTTATCACTGCAATTGCTGGATTACGACGCTGCCAACGCCGATAACTTTCCCACAATGTTGATGGCCTCGCGACCGTGGCGTCGCCTCTCAACCAACGTTCAAGGTCTTCTGCTAGATCGGCGCACGTGAGATACCGATCTTTGGGATCCTTCGCCATCGCCTTCGAACAGATTGCGGCCAAATCTGCCGGAGAATCAGGTTGTAAAATTCGAACACTCGGTGGCTCCTGTGTTGCTACCTGGGCGATGACCGCATGAGGGGAGCCGTTAAAGGGCTTTTGCTTTGTTAATAGTTCATACAATACGACCCCAAGACTATATTGGTCGCTGGGGGGCCGATCAGTGAGGTTTCGCCTCTAGCCTGCTCTGGAGACATATATGCGGGGGTTCCTAGCAACGCTCCTTCCGTCGTCAATTCGCTATCATCATCCAAGCGTTTTGCGAGACCAAAATCCGTTAACTTCGGATTAGATTGTTTGTCGAGCAGTACGTTATGCGGTTTGATGTCTCGGTGGACGATTCCGACATGGTGCGCATAGTCTAACGCCCGCGTTAAGTCGCGTATCCAACTTGCTGCCTGTTCAAAACTTACCGAATCGTTTTTCATACGCCCCGCTAGTGAACCTCCTTCGACATATTCAGCGGCAATGAAAAGGCTATCGTCGATTCTTCCCGAATCAAAAGTTGCAACAATGTTTGGATGCTTGAGTCGGGCAGCAGCTTTAGCTTCGCTTATGAAGCGTCGTTGCCGATCGACGGCCGAACTAGCAAAAGTTGGAACCTTCAAGGCAACGAATCGCTCCAACTGCGGATCGAAGGCCTTCCAAACTTTCCCAAACCCCCCTTCGCCCAAGAGAGTTATCAATTCGAATCGTCCCAGTCGATTTGGCGGGGAATTTTTTTCATCCTCGTCTATTCCATGTGAATCACTGGTTGATCGACGCGAAGTATTCTGGTCGGCACAGGTCGTCGTGTCGTCCACTAGGACCGATGTTGCCTGCAAAAGAGATTCTTCGCTCGACTGCCGCGCTGAAAGCATTTCGAACGCAGATGAACAATTCGGGCACTTGACTCGTTGACCAACAAGATCCAAGTTGCTTCGAAGAGATTTTCCACAGATCGGACAGCTTGTCTTGAAATCATGCTTGGTCGTGGTGCGATGAGCGGTTTTTGATTTGTTTCAGCGGGAAGTGGCACATTTCGAGGCTAGATTAAGCGATACTTTCGGTTGCCGATTAATGCTTGGAGTCTGGACATGTAGATACTTTGGTCGACACGCCAGAACGATTTGACCGAGAGTTTGATCGAGTGGTCGTATGGGCTGCCGACAATAGGGCTGCTATTCACGAAGCGCTTGCAAGCGTTTTTGGGAGGCTTGAGGTTGTCCTGGATCTTCCAGAGCCCATGCTCGCTCACCCTCGACTGGCCTACTTTTTTGGCTGCCAAACTGGCCTGATTTTTTGGCTGCCACACTGGCCTACTTTTTTGGCTGCCAAACTGGCCTGATTTTTGGCTGCCATTTCCATCAAGATTATTCTCGTTGTAAAGAAGCATCTGTCGTAGGCCCTTGAGACAATCATCGCCTTCGCTTTGTAGTTCTCGATGTTCTTGGCGTCGCACCTTATCCTAGGATACAATCTAACTGCTCGCGATTTTCTCTATCTAACGAACTATATCGATGTCTCAACGGCCGCTTTAACCGAGAGTAGCGTAGTTCGATCTTGAGTCGTCTTCTATTTAGGTAGCGCTCGTTTCATCGCTTCGGCGGTGAACTTCACGGCTTCGTCATTCTCCATCGCATTGAGCGATTGATTAAATGGCTCGGCTCGAATCGGGCCATCGTAATCCAATTTGTCGAGCGCCTCAATAAATCCGCGAACGTCGATAACGTTGGTGGCCATAGGAAGCTCACGACGGTTGTCGATCTGCTGATCGCGTTCGATACCTAAAGGTGCATCATTCAAGTCGACCGCGACAATGTCCTGATTTTTGAGTGTCATTAGATCGTCGATCGTTTCGCCAGCGCAGTACCAGTGCCAACTATCAAGCACGATACCGACGTTCGGAGCACCTACGGCAAGGATCAATTCTTTGGTTTCTGCCATGGTATGCACAAAGGCATATTTTTTTGACGCCCACGATGTTTTGGGACCTACATATTCCAAACCAAATCGGACACCATAGTCGCCAAGAATTTTCGCAATCGCCCGCAAACGTATCGAGTGCTGCTTAAAATTCGCAAGATAGGTCAAGTCGTTGCTCGACGGACTCAGCGATTTTCCGACTCGGCTGACGCCCGCCCGCTGAAATCCCGAGGCGATTGCGGGAAGCGATCGCAATCCCGACTGAAACTCCGATTCGTCACTGCGAAAGTTAACATCCAAATTCGCACAACCCCAGACTAAATTTTTCTCCTTTAGCGCGCCACGCAACTCGACGAGCTCACTAGAATCGAGCGTCGCGAGGAATGAGCCGATCGGCTCGACCGATTGGAATCCATATCGATGTGCCAACGCGATAGCTTGGTGTTGGTCTACCTTGACGCCAATACGCCCTGGGCATAGATCCATCGTATATTTGACAGGAACGCGGCGGACCTCGGATCGTACTATTCGGCTACAGACGTTGTATGCAAGTGATGCGGTGATGGAGCTGAGAAAAAAGCGGCGCTTCATTATTTTACTCCTAACTGTGCTATTGACCTTTGATTCGGCGGACTGAGCAGTGCAAATTAGACTGTATTTTACGCGATAATGCTATCAGCCAGAAACTTAACTAAGAATGCCGGTTACGATGTTGCCGTGGACGTCGGTTAGCCGATACTGTCGGCCTTGATATCGGAAGGTAAGCCGAGTGTGATCGATCCCGCATAGATGCAGTATGGTGGCTTGCATATCGTGAACATGGACCGGATTCTCCGTAATATTCCAAGCAAAGTCGTCGGTGGAGCCATAGCTAATCCCAGGTTTTATCCCGCCACCGGCCAGCCACCAACTGTAGGCTTTTCCAAAATGGTCTCGACCTTTCGGTTTCGTCGGATCGCCTTGTCCGAACGGTGTCCGACCGAACTCGCCTCCCCATACAACGAGCGTATCTTCGAGCAGACCACAATCCTTAAGATCCTTGACGAGCGCCGCAGACGGAGCATCGGTATCGATGCATTGTCCTTCGAGCTGGGTGAAAAGATTGTTGTGTTGATCCCAACCCGCATGCATCAACTGAACAAATCGAACACCGCGTTCCAATAATCGCCGCGCAACCAGACAATTGTTGGCAAACGTTCCTTTCACCAGTACGTCCGGTCCGTATCGTTCGAGTGTCTTTTCGGATTCGTTCGAAAAGTCGACTAATTCGGGAACACTTGTCTGCATCCGATAAGCCATTTCGTACTGTGCAATCCGCGTATCGATCTCAGGATCGCCATAGTCGGCTAAATGATCTCGATTCATCTCAGCAAGATCGTCGAGCAACTGTCGGCGCCCGGTGCGAGATACTCCCGGCGAATTTGCAAGATAGGGAACCAAGTCGCCCGCATTTCTAAATCGGACCCCTTGATAGCGGCTCGGTAAGAAACCGCTTCCCCAGTAATAGTCAAAAAACAGTTGGCCACACGTTTTGCCTTTGTCGCTCGACGTCATGACAACGAACGTTGGCAACTCTTCGGTTTCGCTTCCGAGGCCATACGAAAGCCATGCGCCCATACTTGGTCGTCCCGGTACTTGCGATCCGGTCATGAAAAGCGTCACACCGGGCGCATGATTGACCGCTTCAGTATGCAGGCTTCGAACGACGCAAATTTCGTCAGCTAACGAGCCGATATTCGGGATCAAGCTGCTGAGCCTCAATCCACTTTGACCAAAGCTTTCATAGGGCTTGATGGCGGGCACAATCGGCCATTTTGCATAGCTGCTCGACATCGTCGAGAGGCGAGTTGATCCGCGTACCGAATCGGGTATATCTTGTCCGGCCATCTCTTTGAGGACCGGCTTCTCGTCAAACAAATCGACATGCGAAGGCCCCCCGCCCTGCCAAAGCACGACGATACGTTTGGCTTTGGCGGCGTGATGCGGTAAGCCACCTAATCCCATTTCCGCGCGGGCTGAATCGACACCGAGCAACGAATGCAGCGCCGCAATGCCGATACCACTTGAGGCACTTCCAAATAGCTGGCGGCGATTGACTCGAGCAATGTTCTCATGGATGAGATCGGTCATCGTACTATTCTCTCGTAAGAGCCTCGTCGAGATTGTAAATGGCTAAACAAACCATCGTCATCGCAGCATGTGCTTGAGGATCTAAAGTCTCGTCCCGAGTCGACTCACCGACTGCAAGCAAATCTGCGGCACTTTCTGGGTCCGCTTGGTAGATTTCAGATTGGCTCTCGTACATGCGACGCAAAACCGATAAATCTTTGTCATTGGGCCTCCGCATCACGATGCGACGAAACGCGTTGGTCAATTGATCCTCTAAGTTTGAATGCTCCGATAACACGCGTTCGGCAAGGGCTCGCGATGCTTCGACCCATGTCGGGTCATTAAGCATAGTCAGCGCATGAAGGGGAGTGCTGGTCGTTGCTAGTCTTACCCGGCACGTCTGCCGATTCGCTGCGTCAAACATATTGGCCGGGCCAACGGTCCGTCGCCAGAAGGTATAGAGGCTTCTTCGATAAAGATCGTCTCCATGCGAAGCAGGATAAGAAAAATCGCGTTCTTTGGTGATCGCGAGCGACTCCCAAATCTCGTCGGGCTGATAAGGATAGACCGGTTTGCCGCCGAGTTGGCCATTCAAAAGTCCCGATGAGCCGAGTGCCCAATCTCGAAGAATCATCGCTGGCATTCGAATGCGGCTCGAACGAGAAAACAATCGGTTCTCTGGATCTCGGCGACGAAGCTCTTCCGAAACGCGGCTCGATTGTCGATATGTCGCGCTCGATACAATCAAGCGGTGCATCGACTTCATACTCCACTTCTGATTTTGAAACTCGACAGCAAGCCAATCCAGCAAACCATTATGCGTCGGATACTCGCTTTGAACTCCGAAATCTTCCGAGGTTTTTACGATGCCAGTACCAAAGAAGTGCTGCCACATGCGATTGACCTGTACGCGGGCCGTCAAAGGATTCTCCGTTGCCACCAGCCACTGCGCAAAACCAAGTCGATTTGGAGGTGCACTTTCCGGCAGCGGAGGTAGGAAGGCTGGCGTAGCAAAGGCTACTTTTTCAGTTGGACTTAAGTAGTCACCTCGCCCGAGAATCGAGGTTTCGCGCGGATTATCATCGCTCATGATCATCACGCGAGGCAAAAAATCGCCCTTATACTCAGCAAGTTTTTTGGTGAGTTGCTCGCTCTTTTTTAAGAGCGGTATTTTATCGACAAGCGTTGGCTGGATGCGGACGTTGTAGTGCTGTCGCAATTCTTTTGCCAACGCTTTGATTTCTTTCGCCGATCGTTCCGCTTCAGGCTTGGATAGAATCACTGCGACATTGTTAGGCAATCCTTTCCCTTCGCCCAGTTTGCCATCGGCCATCAGTCCTGCGTACCAACCTTCGAAGGCAGCGCCCTTGACCGCTTTGGCTTCTTTTTCAACCTTACTAACCTCGGCTTGCCTAGTTGCGATTTCTTTTTTTACCGCTTCGGTGGGAAGTTCGAGCAACGGTTCGGCCACCCGCACCTTCGATGAAAATCTCGATGGCTTTCCGCTCTCGGGTACACGATTGAATGCGTCCATCAAACTGTAATAATCGCGCTGCGTGATTGGATCGTATTTGTGGTCGTGGCATTGAGCACAGGCCATCGTCAGCCCGAGCCAATTGGTAGCCGTCGTATCCATGCGGTCGAAAAGATTTACAAAACGCTGCTCTTCGGCAATCGCCCCACCTTCGCCATTGAGCAAGTGATTCCGATTGAAGCCGCTGGCAATTTTTTGATCTTCGGTCGCATCGGGAAGCAAATCGCCTGCTAATTGCCAGATAGTAAATAAGTCGAACGGCAGATCATTGTTCAATGCGCGAACGACCCAGTCACGCCAAATCCATTGCCATGTGTCGCCGTCCTGTTGAAATCCATTGCTGTCAGCATACCTGGCAGCATCCAACCACTCCAGCGCCATCCGCTCGCCATAGTGTTTACTGTCGAGATATCGATCGACAAGTTTGTCGTAAGCTTTAGGATCTTCGTCGGAAACAAACTGTTCGACTTCCTCGGGAGTCGGCGACAAGCCAAGTAAATCGATCGACAAGCGTTTGATGAGCGTTGTTCGATCCGCCTCAGGCGATGGTGACAGCTTTGCTATTTCAAGCTTTGCCAAAACAAATGCATCGATTGGCGCTCGAGGCCATGTCGTCAAGGTTACGCTTGGTTCTTTGGGCTGTGTCGGGGTCACGAATGCCCAATGAGGTGCATAAGCGGCTCCATCTTCGATCCATTGCTTCAGTCGTTGCTTTTGTTGATTCGACAGTTGGCGATTCGAATTCGGTGGCGGCATCCTTTCGTCTGGATCGTCACTCAAGATTCGTCGTATGAGTTCGCTCGAATCGGCCTTGTTGGGAACAATAGCTCCAGACTCGATGGCTGCCTCGCGATCATCCAGACGCAAATCCGATTCCCGCTTTTGAGAATCTTGACCGTGGCAATAGAAGCAGTTTTCAGCGAGTATGGGCCGGATATCTCGATTGAATAGATGCTCGGCAGAGAAACTCAGGGTGCTGGAAAATGAAACGACGTAGATCCAACCGATTGCCGCGATTCGCAAACAGATTCGACGGCTTTTCATCAACGCGATCATGTTTGTGCAATGGGAGGCGGGTAGGGGGGCAAAGGACTGATTCCAATCCGATACGACTCATTTCAAGTCTAACATCTATATTACTCTCAAAACCGCTAGGCGAATGGGATTGAGCATTGTATTTGACGATTTCCTAAGCGAGTATTCCGTCGACGACTTTGCCATGTACGTCTGTCAGTCGATAGCGGCGACCTTGGAATTTATAGGTTAGTCGCTCGTGATCGATCCCGAGCAAATGCAAAATCGTCGAATGCAAATCATGTATGTGAAGTCCGTTTTCCGCGACGTTGTATCCCAGTTCGTCCGTTGCGCCATAAACCGAGCCAGCTTTGACTCCTCCGCCGGCCATCCACATGCTAAAGCATCGAGGATGATGATCGCGACCAAAATTCTCCTTGATTTTTCCTTGGCAATAGTTGGTTCTTCCAAATTCGCCGCCCCAAACGACCAAGGTATCTTCTAAGAGTCCACATCGCTTGAGATCCTTTACCAAGGCCGCGCAGGGTTGGTCCGTTTCCTTGCAAAGCTTCGGGAGCGAACTTGGCAAGCCGCTGTGATGGTCCCAGTCTTGGTGGTAAAGCTGAATGAACCGCACGCCGCGTTGGGCTAACCGTCGGGCTTGCAAGCAATTGGCGGCGAATGAGCCTGGCTTGGTCACCGACGGGCCATAGCTATCGAGGGTTTCTTGTGGCTCGTCGGATATGTCGGCGGCTTCGGGCACACTCGACTGCATTCGAAAAGCCATTTCATAGTGGTCGATGCGATTTTGGATTTCGACGTCGGGCAGCAGCGAAAACTGATACTCGTGCAATTCTTTCAATCGGTCGAGCATCTGTCGTCGACTCGCAGTATCGACGCCTTCTGGATTGCCGAGATAGAGCACCGGATCTTTCGAAGCGCGAAATTGAACTGCTTGATGCCGTGTCGCTAGAAAACCACTTCCCCACAAATGCGAGCCGAGCGGTTGTCCGGATTTGTCTTTCGTGATCAAGACGATAAAGGCGGGAAGGTCTTCGTTCTCTTGACCAAGTCCGTAGCTCAACCAAGCTCCCATGCTCGGACGGCCAGCAATCTGAGAACCGGTCTGCATGAAGGTAACGCCTGGTCCATGATTGATCGCTTCGGTATACATCGATCGAATCACGCAAAGATCGTCGGCGATGGTGGCTGTGTGCGGAAGTAGTTCGCTGAACCACGCTCCAGCGTTTCCATGCTGCTCGAACTTAAACGGCGAACCGACCAGCGGAATCGAAGTTTGATTTCCCGACATACCAGTAAGGCGTTGTCCGCCACGCACCGAATCGGGCAACTGCTGGCCCTGGAGCTCATTCAACTTCGGTTTATAGTCGAGCAAGTCGAGCTGCGATGGTCCGCCCGACATGAACAAATAGATGATCCGCTTGGCCTTCGGAGCAAAGTGCGGTTCGCCAAGAACGCCACGGTCGCGAGCAAACGCGGGCTTATCGCCCGCCATCATATCGGCTAGCGCCATGCCACCCAGTCCAATGCCGCAGCGATTGAGCCATTGTCGTCGAACAGTTTGTTTGAAAAGGTTACTCATTCTTTGATCTATCGTTTTACAACGCTGACATCATGATTCAATAAAGCCTGAGCTAATACCGTGGCAGCGGCTGCCTCGGCTAAGGGGATCGATTCGTCGCGAATCGCATTCCCAATCGATAATAGCAACTCGGCGTCGGCATCGTTCTGTTGAAAATGCTGGAGCTGTTCCTGATAAAGTTGTGTAACGATCGCGATTTCATGCTCATCAGGAGGACGGCTCAAACAACGCATAAAGCCTTGATCGATTATACGACCGAGATCACCTTGAGCATCGCGATAAAGCGACTCGCCTAGTACGCGAGCGGCTTCAACGTACTGAACGCCGTTGAGCAGGATCAAGGCTTGCAGCGGTGAATCAGTTCGTTCGCGTTTGGCAATACATACCGCACGACGCGGTGCATCGAAAGCAACCATTGCTGGCGGCGGCCCCGTTCGTCGCCATTGAGTATAGAGACTTCGCCGATAGACACCTTCCTTTTCACTCACCTTGGCAGGCTTGAAGGCTTCGCTCATTTCGTACGGAAAGACAGGCGGACCGCCCAAGGTTGGACTAAGCAATCCCGATGCCACGAGGGCATTGTCGCGAATCATTTCGGCGGGCAAACGAAAGCGCGGCCCTCTGCCCAGCCATTCATTGTCGGGATCGTCCGTCATGACAGTGGCGTCGGCAATACTTCGTTGACGGTATGTCTGGCTCATCACGATCGTCTTCATGAGTTGCTTCATGTCCCAACCACCATCGATGAATGACCAGGACAGCCGATCGAGGACGTCCTGATAAAGCGGTCGACTTCCCTGACTTCCGAAATCTTCAGAAGTTCTCACTAATCCGCGTCCAAAGATGCTTTGCCAAACGCGATTGACGGTTACTCGTGCCGTCAATGGATGACGTCGATCGACCAACCACTCGGCGAGTCCTAAGCGATTGCGTGGGGCACCGTCGGGAAACGACAGTAAGACCGCAGGCGTTCCCGGTTCGACCACTTCGCCCCGCTGTGAATACTCGCCGCGAGCTAAGATGTAGGCCTTTTTTGGTGTTGGCCGCTCGCGCATGACCATCATTTCTTTGAGACCGTCGATGTAGGTATTGTGGGCTTGGTACGCTTCCTGACGATCCTTCAAATAACGCGACCAGCTCTTGTCATCAGTGGCCAAATAAAATTCGAAGAGTTCGGAGTCCAACGCGGTTAGCTCCACGTGAGATATTTCGAGATCTTGTGGACGCATTTCTTCGCGAACCCATCTCGCTTCGAGCGGCGAGAGTTGACGTCCGAAAACGCGGAAGTCATCGACGGCTCCACCATTAAATCCGCGATCGCGAAATCGTTCGCCGATCGCAATGTTGTCGCCGCCACCGCCCGTGATCTCTTTCGTGAGTTTGTCCTTTACGACTTCGATCATCGCTCGATGACCGTTCACGAAAATGGCTAGCCCATCGGCACGGCTAGTCCCGTCATAGGTCACGACGACATGCACCCATTCGTTTATAGGTAGCTGGTCTTTCGCTGTGATCGAGATTGCGTTACCTGGCCAAAAGTGGATGAGCGACCATTTTAATCGCCCATCTTCGATTAAAAGCTCATAACCACGGCTAGCGGCGTCCGTCCAAGCTCGCGAACGATGAAAGACCACCGCTCGCTCCTTGACGTCAGGTGTCTTGAGCCAAAGCGCGATGCTGAACGATTCGTGACGCTGAAAATTCCCGAGCGGTAAATCAACGGCGTCGTCCCCAGTAAATTCGACCGCCTTGCCCTGAACACCAGCGACCAGCTTGTTTTCGCCCTTCAATGTCACTGGCTGTTCAGAATCGATCGCATTTTCGAGTTTGTCTTCATCGACCGCGTCGAATCTAAATCGAGCTAATTCGCCCTTGATTGGCAACGCCATTCTCTTAGAATGACTGTGCGTCTCTTCGATCGACGCAACCTGCGAAGTTCGTTTCTTTTTCCAACGATCGAAGGCAGCATGCCGCGAGTTTCGCAATTCGCCAGCCGACGACTCTATCTTTTCGATGGCCGCCCGCAAGTCGGCCAGCTTTTGTTTGGCATTCGCGTCGGCTAGTAGTAACGTTGGTGTTGGCGGTGACGAAGTAAAAAAGGAATACAGCCCGGCTTCGTCAATATTCTGAAACATAGCGAAAAATTGATAGTATTCGCGCTGGGTAAGCGGATCAAATTTGTGATCGTGGCAGCGGCAGCATTCAAAGGTTAAACCTAGGAAAGCGGTAGCAAAAGTTTGAACGCGATCCGCTATATACTCGACACGATATTCTTCTTCGACGCTGCCGCCTTCGGATTCTTGTTGGTGCAAGCGATTAAAAGCGGTCGCCAAAATTTGATCATCGGTTGGATTGGGGAGCAGGTCGCCGGCGATCTGCCATCGTATAAATTGATCGAAAGGCAGATTGCTATTGAATGCTCGAATCACCCAGTCTCGCCAAGGCCACGTTTCTCGCTCACGATCGACTTGAAAGCCATAGCTATCGGCATATCGAGCAGTGTCTAACCAATCCACCGCCATTCGCTCACCGTACTGTTCGGTCGCCAACAGGCGATCGACAAGTCGCTCGTATGCATCCGGCGCATTGTCTTCGACGAAGGCGTTAACTTCAGTCGCCGTCGGCGGAAGCCCCGTCAAATCGAATCGCAATCTTCGAATCAACGTCCATCGATCTGCTTCGGGCTGAAGTTCCAATTTTTTGAACGCAAGTCCCACTCGAACCGGCTCATCGATCGCAAAATTCACCGTCGCATCCAGTCCGCGGTCCTTGAGCACTCCTAAGAAATCTGGTAGCTCATTAAACGACCAATGCTTTTCATAGAGGGCATCCTTTTCGATCCATTGACGCAGCGTCTCAATCTCTTTGTCGGTCAATGGTTCGAGTTTAGAGGACAACGGTGGCATGCGTTCATCGATGTCGGATGACATGATTCGTCGCAACAGTTCGCTTTCGTTGGGCGATCCAGGTACGAACGCGCCACCATTTACGGCTGCATCTCGGACATCGAGTCGTAAATCAGCTTCTCGTTTATTGGCATCAGGACCGTGACAATGAAAGCACTTGTCGGACAAGATAGGGCGTACATCGCGATCGAACGTAACTTCGCCCGCCACACAAATCGGTGTCAACCCGACGACAGAGCATCCGAACATCAAAGCGTGAAACGATAACATGATTTTATTTCGGCACTGCTCGGTGAAAGCCAACATTGGATGTTTACCGTGTGAATAATCTGTTTTCTATGAACGTTTTACTTACAGCTTCAATGCGTCGATGACACGCTGTCGTTCTTTTTGATCGCCCTGAGGAAAGGCCAATGTTTCCACGAGAAAGACTCGAAGCGGATGGGTTCTTAATCTCGGAAACAGCCGACGAATGTCGTCTCGCCCGAGCAATTTTGCTTTTGCGGCAAGAGCGAGGTCTTGATAGCGGAGTTCAAAAATCTGTTTCTCTTTGTAAATTTGCCCGAAGGTTGGCGGTTGTGGAATCGCATCCGGAAGCTCGCTATTAAACGGTTGTTGCGGAATGGGAACCGGGGTTGCAACTTCGACACCAAACGGCGGTAGCAACAATCGCTCTTGTACAAGCCAGTGATCTAGCAAGGGGAGATCATCTTTGTTTCCAAATCGCAATAACGCTGCGATGGCAAGCGGAAACGTATTGGGGTCGCAGTTGGGATCGCTTAGTTCCTTTCTTGCGATGAGGACTCCTTCAGGGATATCGTGATCGATCGCGCAAAGCAAAACCGTAATCGGGTCGCTCTTCGTCGTTTGAATCCATTGACCAGATAGTTTTTGCAAGACAGATCGATACGGTGCGCGTCGGATTTCGATAGTAAACGGGGCTGATCGCATGAGCATGAGCGTAATTCGCTCGGCATCATTCGGGATGTTCCCTTCCAGCCGTATCGCTCTATAAAGCAACGACACGGTATCGGCAAGCTCGATATTTGCGCCTGTCCGAAGCTGTGTCCAGATTTCTAAAGCGGCTTTCTCCGGAGCTAGCTCGCTTGCATCATCGAAGCGATTCTGCGCAATATCGGGATGCGTTTCAACAAGCTCAGCGAAGAGTCGTTTCGCTATTCGGCCTTCCCCTGCTAAACGGGAAAATGGAATCCAGCCATCGAAGCCATACGTTTTCTCTGGATTCGAATCTTTGAGAAATGCTTTGATTCGCTTCCCAATATCTGAATCGTATATTGAATCCGCAATGGTGTTGCATCGCGATCTGACTTCTAAATCGGGCGTTACCTGGGCGGCGCTGCGAAGTATCTCGATGGCTGATGCATCGCAGCGAGACAAGTGGAAACTGGCTTGCTCCCGTACTTCGAACTGCGTTGAGGCGAGCTGTTCAATCCAAAGATTCAGTTCCTCGGGCGTGGCTCTAAGTCGAGAATTCAAATCTTCGGAAACGGCCGCCGGTAGGAGTTGGTCGCTTTTTGCAGGCACTGTTTCGTCGGATTGGACGCCCGAACTCGGCAGTCCAAGCACGAGCCAATATGCAGTCAGGCTAAGGATGGATCGCAAAATCCTTAGCCTTTCCCAATCTTGAGGTCTAGGTAGTCTGTACCACGTCGAGCTTGCCATACGGTCTGCTTCAATCCTTTCAAAAAGTCCATTATAGGCAATTTTTGCGGCTGCGTACTCCACAAACGTTCTTGAAACTTTGCAATGCCTCAGTTATAGTTTGGCATATGGGATTTGCGGCCGCTTGCAGCCAACCACTGCTAAAGAGCCAAACGACTTTATCGAATAGCCCCGTTCGATGTTGTCCTACGACGAAAAACGACCGCGTCCCGGCCTGAAATTTGTTCAGGAGCGAAACGCGGTTTTTTATTGCGCGTATTCTATCTCCTGCGATAACTTAGTAATGATCGATAAATAAATGTCCGGTACCTTTTGCCGGAACGGCCCTTCGGGTGCTTTGCACAAAAGGTACCGGACACTTATTTATCGAACGATCCTTAAGTACCTTTGTTTTTCGCTAACAGGGATTCGGATGAACACGCCGATGCAAATTGTGGAACAAGAGTCGAAAGCCGAACTATCTTACGAGAAAACTGGAGCCAGTACCCGTTGCGTGCATGCGGGGGAAGCCAGACAGAAAACTGCCAATGCTATCACAGACGCTATCTGTTGTAGCAGTACCTATACCTTTGAGTCGACGCAAAGCGTGATCGACTTTATCGAGCAAAAGCAAAATCGCGAAGAGTACGGTCGTTACGGCAGTCCCAACGAAAAAGTTGTCGAAGCGAAACTTGCAGCCCTCGACAACGCGGAAGATGCGATCGTCTTTGCCAGCGGCATGGCAGCCGCAGTAGGCTTGTTTATGTCCAAGCTCAACGCGGGCGACGAGATCGTCTTCTTCGATCAGTGCTATCATCGCAGTCGAGAATTCTGCGCCAAGCACCTTGCTCGCTTTGGAGTTGTCACTCATCAAGTTCAAACCGGCAACTTCGATGCAATGGAACGAGCGATCAATGAACGTACGAAGATGCTGGTCAGCGAGTCTCCGACGAATCCTCACCTGACGGTCATCGATCTGGAACAGTTCGCTGCCCTTGGCAAGGCACACGAAGTTGAAACATTGATCGATGCGACGCTGGCTGGTCCGTACAACATCAGGCCGCTCGAGTATGGTGTCGACTACGTCTGGCATTCGGCGACTAAGTATTTGGGTGGCCATAATGACCTGCTGGCCGGTTCGATCGCTGGCTCCAAGGAAAAACTCGATTCGGTGCGGAACCTGCGAGGGATCATGGGCGGAATCAATTCTGCACATAACCTCTATTTGCTCGAGCGAGGACTGAAGACGTTTGCGCTGCGGATGGAGCGTCACAATGCCAATGGACAAGCCATCGCCGAATTTTTAGAATGCCATTCGCGTATCGAACACGTTTACTACCCTGGCTTGAAATCGCATCCGACGCATGAAGTCGCCAAGCGATCGATGCGAGGTTTTGGTGGATTGATAACTTTTCTCGTCAAGGATGCCGATTGGCGGCAGACAGCTAACGTCGTCGACGCGTGCCAGATCGCTCGTATCGCGCCGAGCCTCGGCGGGGTGGAATCGCTGATCGAGCAGCCGCTGGTGATGAGTTACTTCAACTATCCGGAAGAAAAGCGGCAAGAGTTTGGGATTCCTGACAATATGATTCGCATGTCCTGTGGAATTGAAGACACACAAGACTTAATCGATGACCTCGCGCAAGCTTTAGACCAATGAAATTTCGAACTCGAGCCATCCATATCGGCAACGAACCTGATCCGGCGACCGGTGCCGTTGTTCCGCCGATCCATGTCGCGTCGACTTTCATTCAACAAAAGGCTGGTGAATGGGGGCAGTATGACTACTCGCGTTCCGGTTCACCAACGCGAAATAACGTCGAGAGAACTATTGCGAATTTAGAGGGCGGAGCAGGGGCATTGGCGTTTGCGTCCGGCATGGCGGCTACCCATTGCGCTGTGATGCTCCTCAAGGCAGGTGATCATATCGTCGCGGGTAGTGACATTTACGGTGGTACGTATCGGTTGCTTCATAAAATTGCCAATCGCGCTGGCGTTGAGGTCACGTTGGCCTCGGCCTGTGATCTTCAATCGCTTCAGACAGCGATTCGACCAACAACGAAGATGATCTGGATCGAGAGCATCGGTAATCCGCTAATGTCGATTCCGGATGTCGCGAAAGTTGCTGAGCTTGCCCGTTCCAAGAAGTTGTTGCTCGGAGTTGATAATACCTTTGCGACTCCGCTGCTTGTCCGGCCCATCGAATTGGGAGCGGATATCGTCATGCACTCCGCCACCAAATACCTAAGTGGACATAGTGATTGTTTAGCGGGAGTGCTTGTCGCTAGCAACGAAGCTCTCCATCGTGAACTTTACTTTGCCCAAAATGCAACCGGTGCCGTGTTGGGGCCGTTCGAGTCTTTCTTATTAGCTCGAGGTTTAAAGACGCTTGAACTTCGAGTTCGCGAACAGAGTAAATCGGCAATGACGATCGCTCGTTGGTTGGCGTCTCATCGGCATGTAAAACGAGTCTTATATCCTGGACTTGAAAGTCATCCTGGACATGACATTGCAGCTAAGCAAATGGACGGTGCATTTGGTGGCATGATGTCGTTCGAAATCGACGGTGATTTTGACGCAACGAAAGTTGTTTGCCAATCGACCAAGCTTTTTGGATTAGCGGTAAGTTTGGGAGCCGTTGAATCGCTGATCGAGCAACCGGCTTCGATGTCGCATGCAAGTTACGATGCAAAGGATAAAGTCAAGTTCGGAATCAGCGACTCATTGATACGCATTTCTATCGGCTTAGAAGACGCCGATGATCTAATCGCCGATCTCGATCAAGCGATTGCACGAGCTTACATCTCCAACTGACTAAAAGCATCCGGAAGATCCTCCAGTAGATCCGTCGCCAATACACTCGGGCATCCCAGCCTGTTTGCGGCCAAGTCGCCCGCTAGACCATGAAGAGCAGTCCCAAATCGAGCAGCACTGATGGCGTCGAGTCCTTGGCAAATCAAGGCCGTAATAATCCCAGTGAGACAGTCGCCACTCCCACCGACGGCCATTTTAGGATTTCCAGTGCGATTAATATGGGTTGCGTCACCATCGGTGATGACAGTCTCGTGTCCTTTGAGAACAATAAGCCATTGATTCTCTCGAGCCATCGCGATTGCAGCCGCCACTTGATCGCTTCGATTGTCGGTCGCAACTCCCGATAGTCGCTCGAATTCTCCAGGATGCGGAGTCAGAATGCGCGGGCCTGAGGCTTTTGGAAAGCTTTGACGAGCTTCCGATAATGCGTTCAGCGCATCCGCATCGACGACCATCGGAGCTTTGACCAACTGAAAAAGAGAAGCCACCATCGCGTTTAAATCTTCGGTTCGTCCCATTCCAGGTCCAAGGGCAACACAAGTAGCATTGAGGCAAAGTCTTTCGAGTGACTCTATCGAGGCGATCGAGATGCGGCCTTCTTGATCGGATTCGAGCGGTATGGTCATCAAGCATGGATGCATGGCCGCAACTGCTTCGAGAATAGGACTCGGAACGGCGGCGCTGACGAGTCCCGCACCGCTCCGAAGCGCAGCCATACTGGCGATGGAAATGGCGCCAGCCATTCCGCGAGATCCGCCGATCATCAAGGCCCGGCCGAAATCTCCCTTATGGCTATTCCGCCGGCGTTGGTTAAGCTTCGGTAAATGGTGTTTCATGGGTACCCTCATATCCGGTCATAAACCCGGAAGGACATTGTTTTGTTTGAATGGAACGCACTGACTGCTTTCGCCATCGTTCTCGCATGCGTCGCGATCTATATTTTAACTCAAAGTGGCGCGATGCGAGTACGAAAAGATATCGACCAGCGAATGCGCGAGTTCGCCTGTCAAGCCACTGTAATTGCCCACTCGGAGCATCAGTGTGAGCTTAATTACAGCCTAGATTCTATCACGCAACTCGATCGGATTCTTCAGGCATTGCATGCTCAGCATCTACAAACGCCTTATCCGGAAAAAGAGCTCAGTCGAATTGTCCTGACGTGGGGTGGATACCTTGGAATGGTTATAAAAAAGGAATATGGCGGAACGTGGCAAACAGATAGCCTAAAGACCGGCAAGAATACCTACCCACTCTGTTGGAACGACCAGGAAGCTGCCCCTGTCATGTGGTGCCTGCAACAAATACGCAATGGCAAAGTATCAAGCGTCGCGTCAAAAATCGAAGCGTTTAACGACACTTCGCGCTGATCGGGATGTTACGCGTTGAGCATATGAGCAAAATCACGGGCTGATTGGATCACAGCATAGCTTGCGACTAACGTTATCATGACGACCGCCAGCCAGAGAACGGTATCCCATGCTCTCGAAGGTGCCAATCTCTTATCGACTCGTTTGTATCTAAAGTAGAGCGCCGACATGGCGATCATGGGTAGCGTTGCGGCTTGAGCAAAGCCACCGGCGATAACCATCGGTTTGGGATTCGAGAACAAAAGGAAAAGCGTCAGCGCAAAGATAGGAAAGAGTAATGAAAAGCGATGAATGTATTTCGCCCGTTGACTTGCTTGTTCAACATGCACAAATTTCGCCAGCGATAAAAAGTCGGTAATTAAACGCGCGTTGGCAGCCGACGAAAGGTAAAGCGTTTTAAAGAGCACGGCTCCCGCCCCTACTAAGAATACAACTCGTGTCCAATCACCGAACGAATCGACAAACATTCTGGAGAGCGTCTGAATCATATCCTTGCCTTTAGGGTCCAGTCCTTGAGGGTGAAGTACGCAGGCTCCCATAAAGTAGAACGCGACCGTAGAAATCGTGAAAACGACCATACTGACCCAGGCGTCAAGATACATGACGCGAATCCAACCTTTGGCGCGTCTCTCCCAACCTGGCCGACCGTCATCGACACCCACGTATCGAGCGTAGCCTTTTTCTAAGCACCAATACGGATAGTAAAACAGTTCGGTGGCACCGACTCCGGTAATACCGAAGACCCCAAAGGCTGCCGCCAGTGCTTGGGTATCCGAAAACTTAAAATCCAATCCGATCAAACCTCGTCCAACTTCGTTCCATCGAATCGGAAATGCAGTGAATGGTAATAGGCAAGCGGCGGTGACTGTTAAGAGCGTGATCGTCACGACAATGGCGGTCGTCACCAATTCGATTCGCTTGTAGCTGCCGCTCCACAACAGTAAAATAGCCGTTGCACACGTCACAAAGGCCCAAGGAATTTCAGGGCCATTTTTTACTCGATCGGCTAACCAGCCCAAGTCGAATCCACGCAGTTTTTCATCTATTCCGATCGAAACGTTGGGAAAGGCAAGGTTCAGCGATTGCCCAACCGTACCGGTCATGGCACCGAGCTGAAAAATAGTAGCCAGCATCATCAGCAACCACCACCAAACCAATACATGGGCACCAAACCGCGGCCCCTTCAAGGCGTTCAGTGCGCCCAGAGTTGGTTTGCCGGAGGAGATCGCATAACGTCCGAGTTCGATTTGAACGAAGACTTTGATCACGCAACTGAACAGTATCAACCAAAGAAAGGTAAAACCGGCGGTAGCACCCAGGCCGGTGGTCAGCAATAGTTCGCCGGAACCGACGATCGTACCGGCCAGGATGATTCCTGGTCCAATCATCCGAAGGGCACCTAAGAGCGTATCGGGTGGTTCACGAACCGCGTCTTGGGGCATCGCATAGGGATCATAACTATTGGCTTGCGACACGAGCAGCCGTCCGATCGAAACAGGAATGGAGAGGGGTAAGATGCTGAGGCATTGTAACCCGAAGTCCCGCTCGATGTGCGCTAAGCGCGTTTCGCTGCCCGAAGCTTGGCAAATTTAAGAACCCGAGGCTTCATGCGGCGAAAGGCTAACAGCATTTCATTGGCGTCTCGAAAGCGATGGCTTGGTCGCATTTCAATCGAGCGTCGAATGAGCACGATCAAATCCGGATGGACTTTTCGACGAAGGATCGCGTATCCCAGCGGTGGCCAATCAAACGGCCATTCAGGCAGCTTGCCGGTGAGGACTCTGTACGCAATAAGCCCGATCGAAAAGACATCCGAGCGCGCACTTGGCCGTCCCATCGCTTGTTCGGGTGCCATATAACCTACGGTGCCGGACCCCGATGCGATCATCGTTCGCATGATCGTCTTTTGGGCGACTTTGGCGATTCCAAAGTCCATCAATTGCAAACGGTTATCAGACAACATGATCATATTGTCTGGCTTGATGTCGCAATGAATGATTTTATTGCGATGCGCATAAGCAACAGCGTCGATCATCTGTTCGATTACGCTCATCGCATGCAGAAATGAAATGCGTTTGCGCAGCCGATCACCGAGTGTCTGCTCACCGAGCTTCGATGTGATGACAAATCGACCGTCGATAAATGAAGCGTCTTTGAGAGGCAGGATATTCGGGTGATCTAATCGCGCCACCAATCGCGCTTCGCGCTGAAAGGTTTCGAGCATGGCAGGTGTGACAATCGACTGATGCGGCATCTTGAGCGCAACTCGAACTCCTTCGATAGTGTCGATTGCTTGATAAACGTGCGCAAACCCGCCTTGAGCTAGTTGCCGTTCAATTCGATATTTTCCAAGACGTTGTCGATTGCGCAGTCGCGTCAATTCGACTCTGGATTTTGCCTTCACATCAATGCTCTGTGCAATCATAAGTCAGTAGGGTTGATCGATTCTGTCTATGGATATTCTATTCCCAACCGACCGAAAGCGATCTTTGTAAAGCTATATTTTTGGAAATACAGAGCCGCCTAGAAAATTGCGAAAATGGGTTGGCGTTTTCTCCAAAGGAGGTTACTTCGAGAAGTAAGCTATTTTGAAGCCAGGAAGCTAGTCCATTCTCACGTTTCTGTGCATGTTCTTATCGGCTTTCCGTCGTCAAAAACTGCGGGAGGCTGTAAAGTTTGTATCGAAATTCGCGGCCCTCCTAATTGCGTATTCGGCTGGTTTTGTCGAATATGCGTATCTGCCGCTGATCGACATCGAGTTTTTCGAAAAATGCAAGGAATTACTATGAATGAAACGCAGCCCTCAAGCGACAATCCGAAATTTTTGCTAGCCGAGATGACGCTGGCGGAAGTTCGAAAAGCGAATTTTCAAGTGGCAGTTTTGCCGTTCGGCGCAACCGAACCCCACAATCTCCACTTGCCGTACGGTACCGACAATTTCGAAGCGGAATGTATTGGGCGCGAAGCTTGTCTGCGGGCCTCGAAAAATGGTGCAAAAGTGGTTCTTTTACCGAATATTCCCTATGGAACCGAAGGGAATTTGGCGGCGTTTCCGTTAGCGATGAACTTGCAACCCTCGACCGTCATGAAAATAGTCGAGGACTTGGTTCTAACTTTATCCAAATCAGGTATTCGCAAACTTTTGCTGCTTAACAGCCATGGCGGGAATGAGCTCAAGCCGATTCTTCGTGAGCTTTACGGTAAGACTGATGTACAGTTATTTCTTTGCAATTGGTTTCTGATGGTACGCGATGCGGCAGCGACGATTTTCGACGTTTCAGACGACCATGCAGGGGAAATGGAAACGTCGCTTATTTTGGCGTATCGCCCCGAGTTGGTCGCAATTAATGCTAATCAAACATTGAAAGCCGATTTAGGGGAAACTCGTCCATTTCGATTCCAGGCGCTTCAAAAAGGGTGGGTGGGCGTGACTCGACCTTGGCATCTCTTGACAACCAATTCTGGTAGCGGGAACCCGCACGCCGCGACCGCAGAAAAAGGGGAACGATTAATGGAAGTCATCTGCGAACGCCTTGCGCCGTTTTTAGTACAGCTTTCCAACGAGCCGATCGACGAATCGTTCCCGTTCGAATGACTATTTGCCCTACAAATTCAGGGTGAACTGATTTGCCTTCTCGAATGATACAAGGATCCGAAACAGCAACCAACCCGCTTGCCCTAGTAGCCAGCAAAGTTTCGGTAAGCTCTATTTGTGGGTGTCCCCAAGGTTTACCAAGGTTTTCAAGGTTTCCACTGCGGCTAATAAAGCCGCCGTCCATGCCGAGCGGTTCTCGGCACATTATTGAGGAGATCGCTGATGAAATACTACTACTTGTTTGCCGCCATGATCCTCTGGCCGATGTTCCAAACTCCGAAGTCGAGTGCGGATCTTTTAATGTTGCCGTCGCTCGACAACCTTCCGGCCGCGCCAGCGGAACTTCCTAACAGGGATGCCGTGGTGCAGTCGGGCTTCGCCAATAAAGCTACTTCGGTCGACGAGCCTATGAGGATCGTCGTCTCCGAGAAGGATCCCGCCAATCTCAGCAGGCTCATCGAACGCGATATCGCAGTGACCGACATCCCCAAGTTTGAGCGTCCGACACAAAATGTCGGTGAGACCGCGCGGGCCTTCGTTCAACGCGCGATCGCGGCCCAAGAAGCTCACTCGAAGCTTAAGGCAGTAAGGGTCGCCGCCGCGATCAATACCACGCTCGGTAATGGGCGGGCTACGGCGACACAAAGCACCAAAAATGCCTCGACAGGTAGCACAGCTTGGAACCGCCTCGTCCCCGGCGATCTTCAAGCCACCCAGATCAAAAACGGGCAATTCGATGTGACCGGCGCACATAAAATAACCTACGGGCCGAGCGCCGTCCTGATAAAAACGCGGGATGACGAAATCCGGGCCGCCAAAGAATTCAATAAGAAGCCGGAAAACATCAACAATCAGATTCCCGTTCCCAAACCCCTTGCCAACAATCACACCGGCGAGATCGGCGATGGGGTTCAATTCAAGAATGGAACTCCCCCGCCTTCTCCCGGAACGTCACCCAGATCGCGAGGAATGATCGGCACCATGAATTATGATTTGGCTCGAGATTATCCGGGCGAATTTCCTGGGCTTCCGTCGACTTATGACTCGTTTGCTCATATCCTTTCTCTCGACGGATTATTTGATGAAAACACCTCACTCTTTTGGACCGCAACGGATACAGGCTTGAGCGATTATCTAACGGTAAGTTGGGATAGTTCCGATATCGCTGCCGTACCCGAACCATCGACTGTCGTTTTAGTCAGCGTGGGTATTGCCAGTCTGACTTGGCTAAGCCGACGCCGACGCAATCATTAGAATAAGCCGCAGCCTTAGTTGATCCAAGGACGATTTGTACTCAGTGAACGATTCTACGACCTCTACCAAGACTTCGCTTCCAGCTTCATTCACATCGGCTGTCCTGAGTGGAATTACCTCGAAGGGATCGATCGAAACGTGGCTTGGCAGCCCATTGGCATGGTTCATTCAGCAGCCACCGATCGAGTACGCCTGTGTCGCTGAGCGCTCCGGAGGTACCTGGTCAAAACGAGCGGAGCGCGGTCGAGCAGTCGGAAGTTTCTCTTGGACAAAAGTCGCAGATGCATCCGACTCTCGAGTCGTTGTGCGTACCGAAGCATGGTGGCTATCTGCCATGCCGCAAGTCGAGGGACGAGAAATGGTGCTTATCCTACAAGCTGCGTCACAACTTTCATTAGTTGCAACGCGAATCGACGAAGCTAGAGTATCAGAATATGCATCAGCATTAGCCAGTGGGATTTCTACATGGCAAACGGTTCAGGCTCAACAACGTGACACGCAGCGGATGACGCATATCTTAAACGTTGCGGCAGATTGGCATCGCCATCTCGATCTCGACCGACTCCTGGAATCGATCGCCTTGACGGCAACGAAGTTACTCGATTCCGACCGCGCAAGTATCTTTCTTTGGGACAAACAGGCAAAAGAGTTGGTAGGACATCCAGCGCTGGGAGTCGAAGGCAAACCGCTCCGGATTGCCGACGATGCTGGATTGGCTGGGGCTGTTCTCAAAACGCTAGAACCGCGACGTTGGGATCGATCGGATCCCGCCGACGAAGTGAATCGGCGTGTCGACAATCGAATCGGCTATCGCACCGATTCGCTCGTCGCAGTTCCGCTGATCGATCCACGCGGCAAGGCGATGGGAGTTTTTGAAGTTATCAACCATAAGCAGGGAAAGTTTAGCGCTGAAGACCAACGCGATCTTACCGAGCTCGCTCGACATGCATCGGCAGCTCTCTCGAAAACTCAACAGTTGACGCAGCTCGTCGAGACTCGCGATCGGTTGACTCAAGACGCAATCAATCAAGTTCAACTCATCGGCACCAGCCCACAGATGGAACATCTCAAGGCCACTATCGCTCGAGTTGGCGATACCGATCTGGCTGTTTTGCTGCTCGGCGAAAATGGGACCGGAAAAGAGGTCGTAAGCCGACAGATTCACTATCAAAGCAAGCGTCGACACGAGCCGTTTATCGCCGTCAATTGCGCTGCAATTACCGAGACTTTGCTCGAAAGCGAGCTCTTCGGGCATGAAAAAGGTGCGTTTACTGACGCTCATGATACGCGAGTCGGAAAATTCGAACTCGCGGCCGGCGGCACGCTGTTCCTCGATGAAATCGGCGATATGAGCCTGGGGGGACAAGCAAAACTGCTGCGCGTTCTTGAAGAAAAGATTGTCGTACGAGTCGGTGGATCGTCTCCGATATCAGTACGAGTTCGAGTCATTGCGGCAACCAACCAGAATTTAGTAGAACTGGTACAAGCCAAGCGATTTCGCGAAGACCTCTATTTTCGATTGACAGTCGTCACGCTCAACCTGCCGCCGCTGCGAGAGCGGCGCGAGGATATTGTCGTCTTAGCCGACTTCTTTATGACGATGTTTTGCCAAAAAATTGGTCGCTCGAAACCCGAGTGGTCGTCGGCCGCCAAGCGACGGCTACAAGCTCATGATTGGCCAGGCAATGTTCGCGAACTTCGAAACATTGTCGAACGACTCGCGTACCTCTCTACCGAATCGACAATCGATGAATCGCAAGTCGATTTTGTTCAGTCGCCTCGATCTGCTAATCGCAAAGACGAAGAAATCGATCTTCGTCTGACTCTTTCGGATGCGACCGATCTCTATCAATCGCGTTTTATCGAAGTGCACATCAAAGCTGCCGGTGGGAACATTACCTTGGCGGCTGAGAAACTAGGCCTACAACGATCCAACCTCTATCGAAAAATGAAACATCTCGGAATGAAGCCACCAGAGTAGCGCAGGCGGGACACCCGCGCACCAGTTTCTACAAAGCACGAACATTTCAACAAAGCACGAACCGTCGGCAGGAACAACTAGTTGAATATCATCAAATCGACGGATCCCCAAAAGTCAATTCGCCGTTCGATTCTATTCCGAATTGTACGTTTGTTCGCACTCTTAGCCTCTTTAGGAACACTCTCAAGCTTTTTCGCGCAGCTTCATTGGATTCCAGATATTCTTTCGAACTTTCGAATCCAATACATTTTTCTCATTTTCGTCTATCTAACTTGGGTTGCCTGCTTGCGTAAATTCGGTCAAGCAATCGCGCTCGCAATTCTGCTGATTCCGAATTTATGGTCGACGCTTCCGTATCTCGTACATCCGTTTACGAAAGCGTCTTCACTCGAGCCCGTTGATTCAAAATCATTTCGTCTTGTTTCTTTAAACGTCCTTCGTACCAACGAAGCATTTCAAGCAACCTTGAATTTGATCATCGAAGAGGACGCGGATTTTGTATTCTTAATGGAAGTCCAAGAAGCTTGGGGCAAATACCTTGAAGGCGTTCAAAACAAATACCCATATCAAAAAGTGCTCGCAGTCCCCGATTACACCGGCGTCGCCTTTCTTTCGAAAGTCCCCTGGACGAATCTGGACGTGGTCATGCTGGGAGAAGTATTGAATCCTTCATTGGATGTTCAATTTGCTTCCGATAACAATTCGTTGGAATCGCTACGCATTATCGCCACCCATCCTCTTCCCCCCTTCGGTGACATTCTGACCAAGTCACGCGACCGCCAACTCAATGTCCTTGCCAAACGGCTCAAAGGTGTAGAGGCTAGTCTCTTGATTGGCGATCTCAATTTATCCCCTTGGTCGCCTCGATTTGCGAAGGTCTTAGAAGCAGGGGATCTAACTGACGCATCGCTAGGATTCGGCTGGTCGCCTACGCTGACGCCATTGCCCACGTTGCTGGGCGGCGTCAAAGTCGATCATGTTCTGCGCGGTAACAAGATCGACGTGAAGGACGTTCGCTTCGTCCCCATTCCGACGTCCGATCATCGGATGCTTGTCTTCGATCTTAGCGTTTGGCGTGACCGCTAGTGCTAATACTAGTCATTCCGCCGAAGTAGTTCGAGCATTTCGAGTGAGGCTTTCTTGAGAATTTCCGATGTGTCTTCTTGGACTTGGTTGGTTCCCAGCCAAGTTTCGTAGCCGCCAAGTCGATGCTGGGCGAGCGTTGGCAGATATCCGTGCCTGCCGTTGGCAAGTCCGATGACCATCGTCTGCGGAAAGGGACTTCGATCTTTCAAATCCAGTCCGATCTCGACAAATGTCTCAAATGGAATGCCGACTACCGCCAGGTCGCCGATACGAATTGTCTGCAACGTCACAGCAATCGATTCTTCTTTCCGATTTGCCGCATTGACCGTGTTCCTAGCGTAGTTCAGCGCAAGACGCGGCAATCGCTCGATGGCCGTTGGGTCTTTGATCTCAAGCACCGCTTTTGCTTCGGCAAGCTGATCTGCTGATGGCCGTCGATACCGAAGCGTAACAGACCGCTCAAGCATATCGAGCTTTACGTCGGAGCGATGCTGTTCAATTTTCTTCTGGGCTAACCAAGCAGCGTCGGCGGCCTTTTGGGCTACGATCCGGATTTGTTCAAAGGGTTCGCGCGGCGGACGGTTTACTAAAAAAGGAATATTGTTGATATCGCCCGATGCTCCATTGGACATCATCGCGACGAAATTCTCGCCAGATCGCAATCGCGATGGCATCACTCGAGCGAACTCGCCAAAGTAATCGGCGGAGAGCTCTTCCGGTGCCATACCACCCACATAATGCAACGCATAATTGGCGAACAGAGCCATCGGTTTACGCTTTTCATCCAACACGGAAATAACCGAGATATCTGGATCGGTCGGACCTGCCGGACGATCTAAAACATCGGGATTCGTCCCCGGATTCATTTTTACTATGTCGAGCTTTCCGAAAGGATTCAACGGCATTTTTCCGAGCTTGAGGTACCAACGACGATTGAATACTTCGTCGGGCAGCGGAGACGATGCGAAACCGATCGTGGCTGGGCGCAACTTGGAATGCGCTTGAATGATCGACTCGCCAATTCCTTCAACAAGGACTTTGCGGTAAGCAATTGCGGGCGCGGGGCCTTCGGTCGCGTTGGAAGGGGGACCGCTATGAGTATGCGTCGAGCTTATCAACATTCTATCGACGGGAATCTTCGTTGCCTGTGCCGCAATGGCCTTCGCTTCATTGAGCACTTCTGGCCCCACGCCAAGGTTGTCTACCACAACCATTGCCAACGTCGTCGTACCGTCGTCTAACACGAGCGCTCTGGCGTGAAGTGGATCATGCGCGCGCTTCGCAAATTTCGCATCGAACCCGCCCGGCATTCCAATCGGGAATTCTCTCGGGGTAATGTCGATCGCTGATGCACCCACACGCAGCATTCGTGTCGACTCAGCCGAAATTGCAATCGAAGTTGATAAACCAATAACGATATACGCGAGTGCAGAAAACGTACGCTTAAACATCATAACTACTTTCCAATCTTAAAGTCAGTAAAAAATTTACACTTCTCGGTGAGCAACGAGCGACTTTGATCCTAGAATCTTTTCGCAGCGTGTCGCATCGATCATTTGCTTTCAGCGATGGCTTTGAGCTTTGCTAATCCTTCGTCGTACTTGTCACCGATCATTTTGTCCATGCTCATAAATGTACAGAAACATCGCCCGATAAATCCATTTTGTCCCGACATGCCCCACGTCACTTTGGTTTTGTCGCCTTCGGTTTTGAATAAAAATTCGACATCCGACTTGCCTGGAAACGGTTTGATGAAGTCCAATTGGATACCGATTCGTTCGTAAGGTTTACTTTCGGTGATTTTCATCGATCCTTCGCCTACGTCTGCATTACCTGACCAAGTAAAGTAAGCTCCATCGCCAGATTCAGGGCCCTCGAAGGTAGTTTTGGCCTGAGGGTCGAGCTTGAGCCATGGCGACCATCCATCCCAACGATGAAAGTCGTTGACTTCTGCGAAAACTTTTTCGGGCGATGCATTAATTGTCGTTGACCGTTCAACATGAAACGACGAAGGTTGTAACGCGACATATCCCAAAAAAGCAGCGATAACGACGAGCATTGCCAAGAGGATCTTGCGGTACAATGGCATCGGACGCTTCGGTTTTACATCAACGTTCTCACTGCTCATTTTTCCTTGCCTTATTCTGCTTCTTTTACCTTACATGTAACGGACCGTAATCTTTTGGCTCTTCCGCAGAATCTGTGCGACAAAATTAACTATTTATCGTCACTAATAGAAAATCGAAGTTTCTACGGACACCCGTTTCGCATTAGATTTTTGAGGCATCACTCCGATGTCCAAAGTTGAAGAAAAACAACCCATCAGACGATCAGACCGGCGGGTTGCCGAGCGCCTTTGGCGCATCGGAGACCGAGATATTCCTCAGCGAGTTGCTTCCCAGCAGAGC
>JAWXCK010000305.1:0-7117 GCA_034408855.1 Pirellulaceae bacterium | reverse complement strand
GCACAGAAACGAGGTGTCGAAGTCCGCGTTCTCATCGACGACGTCGGGGCTCGATACTCTTGGCCGAGTATTTTTCGTTGGCTTCGAAATGAAAAGATATCGGCAGCTTCCTTTATGCCGACTTGGGCTCCGTGGATTGTTCCCTACGCCAATTTGCGGAATCATCGAAAGCTCCTGATTGTCGATGGAGCAACCGGCTTCACGGGTGGAATGAACATTCGAGCGTCGCATTCGAGCGAAACGTCTGCCTCACGTCGAACCGAAGATTTGCACTTTCGGTTGCGAGGACCAGTTGTTAGTCAGATGCAAAACGTGTTCGTTGAAGACTGGCGATTTACGACGGGAGAATCGCTTTCAGGAGCAAAATGGTTTCCTGAGATTGTATCCCAGGGCGATGTCTTGGCCCGCTCTGTTTCAGCAGGTCCGGACGAGGAGTACGAGCGGCTTCGAATGACTATTCTCGCCGCGCTCAGTTGTGCTGAACAATCGGTGCGAATTGTAACTCCCTATTTCGTGCCGGATCGTGACATTATTACAGCACTGAATCTGGCATCGATGCGCGGTGTCGCCGTTGATATTCTATTGCCTCAAGTAAACAACCTATGCTTTGTGCAATGGGCCTCGACCGCTATCCTCTGGCAAGTCCTTGAGCGGGGGTGCCGTGTGTGGTACGTTCCGCCCCCGTTTGATCATACAAAATTGATGCTGGTCGACGGAGTCTGGACGTTTTTAGGTTCCTCGAATTGGGATGCTCGAAGCCTTCGATTAAATTTTGAGTTCAATGTGGAATGCTACGATGAGAGTCTTGCGCGACGACTCGAGTTGATGGTGGAAGAAAAGCGGAGTCGATCCACGCCGATTACGCTTGCGGATGTTGATGGCCGTAGTATTCCCAGAAAATTGCGAGACGGGGCTGCTCGTCTTTTAACGCCCTATCTATAAATTCATGTTGAGAAATGCTTTGCTGAGATCAGTCTATAGAAGTCGACGGCTGACCGCTCGCTGATGTGTTTAGGGCGTCTAGTGCTCTGTTCAACCTAAAAACTTGGGTTGGCAAACTTAGTTGCACGACGCTCCGCGTCGTGATTCTTACGACGCGGAGCGTCGTGCAACTAAGGGCGTACCCAAAAATTAAGACTTGACGAAGCACGAATGGCTCGACGAGAAGAACAAATTTCACAGCGATTCTGCGCAGCAACACATTGAACGCTCTGGAAGTTAGAATACTGTGGTACGTTTGAGGGGTTTTTGGTTTGAGGGGTTTTTGCCCGATACCCAACCCTCCTTTCCCCCATGTCCTGCCCTCCTGTGTAAAGTGGGCTGGCATCGTTTTTCGCGTCCAAGAAACCGTCTTCAAGGACAGCCGGATCGTTTCACTTTTGGATTTAACGCTTTAATGATTTCGATACAACGGACAAAGGCTTGCTTGGCCATTCTGACGCTGGCCGCATTCATAACAACAAAAATCTACGCTGATGAAGGAGCGTTAAAGCGATACGACATCGTCCTGCTTCAAGGGCGGATTGTCGATGGTACTGGCGCACCATGGTATGTCGCCGACATTGGCATTCGCGATGGGAAGATCGCGGAAATTGGACGGATTGATGCAAAGTCTGCGGAGCAATCAATCGATGCGAAAGGGCTAATTGTCGCTCCGGGCTTTATCGACATGATGGGGCAGACGGCAACACCTATGTTGCGTGATCCATCGACCTCGCTGAATCTTTTGACTCAGGGGATCACCACGATCAATGCAGGCGAAGGTGGTTCTGCAGCTCCAGTCAGCAAGGACGATGCCAAGTCACTCGGTTGGCAGACGATGGCTGAGTACTTTCAACTGTTGGATTTAAAGGGCCTGCCAGTCAACGTTGTTCAAACCGTAGGGCACACGCAAGTTCGTCGCTTGGTGATGGGCGAAGACAATCGTCGACCGAGTGACGATGAACTCGAGGCGATGAAGGCTCTTGTTCGCGAATCGATGGAGGCAGGTGCGATCGGAATCTCTACGGCTTTGATTTACCCACCGGCAGTCTATGCGACGACTGAGGAAATTGGTGCTTTAGCGTCCGTCGCCGGTGAGTACGGTGGACGATACTATACTCATATGCGGAACGAAGGTGACCGGTTCCTCGAAGCGATTGACGAGGCTCTGGAGATTGGCCGCGTTGGCGCTACACCCGTTCACATTTTTCATCTCAAGGCAGCCGGACGTCAAAACTGGGGAAAGATGCAACTTGCGATCGCTCGCATCAATGCGGCTCGCGTTGAAGGACGGCAGGTTACCGCCGACATCTATCCATACATCAATAACGGTTTGGGCATCGACGCCCTTATTCATCCGCGGCATTTCGGCGAAGGACGGCAAAAGTTCCTCGCGCAATTGAGCGGTGATGCACAGTTGCGGACAGAGGTCCGCAATGAGATCGAATCAACGGCGGGTTGGGAGAATTGGTTTCGCCACACAGGCCATGACTGGAACCGCGTGATCGTTGGTCAATCCAGTGCGCCCAAATATCGTGAACTCTCCGGGCAAAGCGTCGCTGCAATTGCTAAAGCTTGTGACGAAGACGTGTGGGATACATTCTTCAATCTTTGTACGTCCGGTTCGTTTGCCCTTCCAGAAACGATGAGCGATGCCAACATTATTCTTGCTATACAGCAGCCGTTCGTTTCCTTTTGCACGGATGTTGGTCCTGCGGGTGGAAGCAGAATTACATCCCATCCGAGGGCGTTCGGTTCGTTTCCGAGAATGCTGTCGCGCTATGTGCGTGACCTCGGAGCGATCTCGTTGGAACGGGCGGTGGCTCAGGCCAGCGCCACGGCGGCGAATAATGTAATGGTCTACGATCGTGGACGTATCTCGAAAGGCTTGGCAGCTGATGTGATTGTTTTTGACTACGAGGAGCTAACAGACAAGGCGAGTTTCACCAAACCGGATGATGTTTCGGTCGGAATGAAGCATGTGTTGATCAATGGCAAAGTCGTTCTTTCCGAGGGGAAATTCACCGGTAAGCGACCTGGTCGCGTCTTACGAGGTCCGGGATTCGATAAAACTCAAGCTTCCCACGCTATCGTGACCGGTAAAGCGCACAATGCTTTTTCGGCAGTAGATGCCGTAATGCAGAATTTTATGAAACAACACTCCCTCCCAGGAGCATCGTTGGCCATCACCGATCATGGACGGCTAGTCTACGCACGGGGCTTTGGCTATGCCGATGTCGGATCAAGAGAACCTGTTACGCCAAGTAGTTTGTTTCGAATCGCCAGCATCTCAAAATCAATCACCGCGGTTGCAATTCTACAGCTGGTTGACCAAGGAAAACTATCGCTAGACGACAAGGTATTCGAGATACTTCGCTACGAGCCTCACCTTGAAGTCGGTATGCAAATCGACACACGTCAAAGCGACATCACAATAGAACACTTGCTGCAACATCGCGGTGGCTGGGACCGCGATAAGTCTTTCGATGCGATGTTCAAATCAATCGAGTTTGCAGAAACCCTTGGCGTTGCCTCGCCTGCTGACTCTGGCAGCATTATTCGGATGATGCTCGGCAAGCGGCTGGACTTCGATCCTGGCGAAAGATACGCATACTCAAACTACGGCTACTGTTTGCTGGGCCGAGTCGTTGAAAAGCTTACTGACCAGTCTTACGAGGAATACGTCAAGGCGAATGTGCTCGCTCCTCTGGGAGTCACGGCAATGCAGGTCGGAGCGACTCACCTCGATGGTCGAAAGCTCGACGAAGTGAGGTACTATGACCCACAACTTGGCGAGTCTGTCTTCGCGAACAATTTGCATGCGCCGGTACCACAACCCTACGGAGCTTGGCATCTCGCGGCGATGGATTCGCACGGCGCATGGATTGCTTCAGCGACCGATTTGGTAAGATTTGCATCGGCGTTTGATTCACCAGTGCAATGCCCGATCCTTTCGGCAGGGAGCGTGAGCAAGATGTTCGAGCGACCCGGGGGATTGGCCGGGTTCGATGCTACGGGGCAGCCCAACTCACAGTACTATGGACTTGGATGGACTGTCAAGGTTGTCGATTCCGACAGCTTCACTGCTTCACATAGCGGCTCGTTACCTGGGACGAATACCTTGCTAACTCGCCGAGCGGATGGTCGAAACGTAGCAATCTTGTTTAATACAAGAGTCAGTGCAGAAGCTTCTAGAGTCGTCAGTGATGTCTTACCCGAGCTCAGCAGCGCGATAGATGCAATTAAGGAATGGCCCGAGCACAATTTGTTTGAAAATTAAGCAGCCTAGCTTCCCAGACGTAACACATGGTTTTCACTCCCGTCCAACCAAAGAATCAGCGGCGGTTTGTTGAAGGGAAGCTTGGGGACAGAAGCTTGGGGACACGCGAAAACTCCTTTTTAGACGATTTTATTTTATGGAATTGAACTGACGACAGTCGCCTCTGATTGCACCCGTCCTCATGGTTCCGGTAGCGATTACCTTGACTTGCTAAGAAAGTCTGTATTATTCTTTCGACTTCCATTCGCCTCGAACTTGAAAAGACGTACATGACGTATACTTGTGGAAAAGTACGTTTTTGGAACGAAAATTCTCAGATCTATGACATTAGCAAGCGATCCTAAATTGCCCGATTCAAATGCGCCAATTGTGGAATTGGCCCTGTCTATCCTATTTGAACCAATTGTTAGCATGAATGACGTTCATTTGGGCCCGTTTTGGTGGGAAAATAGAGGGAGCTTTCCAACTGTCGAACCGGTTCAACCAATTCGTTCCAATTCGGAGTCTTTTGCGTTCGGTACCCCGTTCAGTGGCCAAAACCTGACGATCGAGCTCTTGGGCGAGCCTGAAACAAGATTGATGATGAGCTCGGCAGACGGGGATTGGCTTTGCCAGCTCCAACGGGATCGAATGGTGATAAATTGGAGAAAAATCAATTCATATTATCCACGATATCCTGCGGTAAGATCCAAATTGGAATCGATGTGGAGTAGCTGGTGTGATTTCGTGTTAAAGATCGTTGGAAATGCTCCCGTCGCGACGAAATGGGAATTGATCTATGTCAATAAAGTAACTCCAACCGAGCGCAATTCAGGATGGGAAAAGGTATTTCCAGGTCTATTTCATGCTGAGCTAAAGCAACCAACTGGTGGGAGATTAGTCGGTCGGCGTTGCCAATGGGTTTGGGATGTTGAATCGCTGAACACTCGGTTAGTCGTTGATTCAGTACCGGCGAAGCACGGACCAGATGATTCTGTTATCTTAAGTCTTACCGCAAGGGGAGAACTGTCGTCCTCAAAATCAGTTTGGGAGTCAATTGACGATGCGCACGAATTAGCCGTAGGTTTCTTTCGTTCCGTAGTTTCAAACGAAATACTTTCTCAATGCAAGGAATCATGATCTTGAAAATCGCGAGATACATAACCGTGGTAACACCAAGCAGCTCTGTTACGTCAGACGGTGGCTTTATCTCGGGGAAGAGCGATCGGGACAAACAGTTGTGGAATGATTGTATCCACTCTGTCACCAAAGTCATGGAAGCATCCCATTTAAGAAGCAGCAGTACCGCGAATTCAGTGGCCAAAAACAAAGCCCTTTCGTTCTTGAGGCAGTCACGAAAACTTGGAATGCATCCTCCCGTTATGATCGATCAGGAACCCGCAGGCGGGATCATCGTTACGTTTGAGGAAGAAGATACGTCAGACGAATGGACATTCTATAACTCTGGAGAAGTTGAGTTTACGAAGTACGTCGACAACAAAGTTGTGGTGCTTCAGAATGCAGGACTTGGTAAAGATGGATGCCCAAATATTTCGAAGTATACATCAAACTGGATTGAGCCAATAAGCTCTGCTTCATATTCAATGCGACCAGTCGTCCGAAGGAAAACCGAGTCACCTGACTTAGTTGCTTCATGGTGAATAGCCCTAGTAAGGTTTATAGGCAGTTGATCTTAGGCGGAGATCCACTTTGGTATGATTCTTCCAAAGCACCGCCGATCTCGCATGCCGCATTCCTTCCATCGTCTCAAGATACTCACGGACTTTCTCTCATCGACACAAGCCTGAGAAGCGCGGTATGGGCAGCGCACCGAGTTGAAGCACCAAAGACTCAAAGGCGCGTTGCGGAGCTCGATGTTTCCGAGATAGAAAGAATCGCAACTGAATTTGACCTTTCTCATGAGCTAAATTGCGATCAAGATGAATTGGATAAGCTCTTTGGAGAACCGATTGCGCATTGCCTTGCTACCTACATAAATCGGTCTGATTATGATAGTAAGAAAGAAGCAAAGAGAAAAATGAAATCATGGGCCAAAACGGTTGCAAGCAAGATCGCTTATGAGAACATCTCAGAGGTGCAACCTTTGCCTTCAATCCACCATTGTTATCGTCCACCTCATTTCAAATTTGGTTCCCGACGAAAAGCATTATTGGAAATGGTGATTCGATTGAAATTGCTAACCTTTAGAGCAATTAAGGGATTGAAGCAACCATTCAGTAATGGTTAGGGTCGTTCGTCCGCACACTTGGAGGACAAAACATGCATCCATCATCGTCGGTATGCCGAGCCGATACACGTTCGCTTATTTGGGGAGTAGCCGTTGCATTATTAGCACAGGCACTCGCCACGGCGGGAGAGCCGAAAGCTGAGGATCTATCCGCCATTCAGATCCTCCATCGGATCGAGAAAGGTTACGCTGAATGTAAGTCGTACCGGGATACTGGATCGGTAATATATTGTATTCGTTCGGGATAACGGAAACCGAACGGACGAGAGGAGCAAGGGGAGCAAGGGGTACACACGCACTACTGTTCGGCACACTTGTTGCTGGTGTTCGACGCGCCTGTTATCTCAGGGACGCCCGCGTCACATTTGGGCTTGGAAATTTCTTAAAATATTTGTTTAGTCTGGCACAAGAATTGCGCCGCTCCATGACAACGATCTTCCGCTGTTACATTTGCAATTCAGTATGGCCAACGACGAACCCATCTCCAATTTTCTGCCCAAGGATGTCAAAGGACTAAAGTACTTCAAAGCTTTAGGCTCTTCCGCAGAATCTGTGGGGCAAAATTAACTATTTATCGTTACGAATAGAAAACCGAAGTTTCAACGGACACCCGTTTCGCATTGGATTTT
>JAWXCK010000304.1:0-4283 GCA_034408855.1 Pirellulaceae bacterium | reverse complement strand
ATTGCCGATCCCGAAAGCGCAAGGCCCTACAATCGATTCGATCATTTTGATCGGAAGAGTTGCTGCAACCAGCTCAAAACGGCATCGGATGCACACATGCTTGCCACAGACTCGACGACCGGTCGAGCTTAGCTGGACACAACCGCCCAACGTCATTGGCACGCAACTTGTTTGTCAGCCAAACAACTCAAGGTTGCCGTCAAGACAACAGCGCAGGTAGCCAAGCAAACATCGCAAGCAAGCAAAGACGCGCGAACGGAGTACGCAGTCACACACCGCATCGCCAACCACGACACCATGCCAAGCCCCATAGCAAGCAACTGCCCCCGAGAGACTCAAGACCCTCCAGCGCGGTCTCCTAGCGAAACAAACCAGGTCAGGAGGTTTAGTTCAACGACCGCGATAACCGAGTCGCGGCGAAGAAACTTTCCACAGCCAAAACGGCCTGCCCGCGACTTCGGTTCATCGCTTTGTTCGCCCATTGTCCTTATTCGCTGGTGCAGGTTCGGATATCGGTTCCGGTGTTGGAGTGAGTTGGCCGTAGAGGATCTGGACAGCACGGATATCAAGTGGACTTAGCAAGCCGTCATTGTTCCATCTTGGACTGCAATAGTTCATGATCGAGTCCGGGTCATAGATTGTAATGTACCAATCCCCATCCGATCCTTGACGTTCGAGTTGACACCATTCCGGTGCATCCGTTCGGTTTTGTTCGTGAGCAAAACCGATTGCATGCCCGAATTCGTGCACCGCGATCTTTTCGATGCTTCCCTTGCGATCAATGCCACAAGAGGGGCACCATGTTTGGAAAGTAAAGTTAAGCACCATACCATCCGGCATCCCATCAAGATGACGGCCAAGTCGTTTGCAATGCGGTCCGTCCTCTGCAATTCGAATGCGAATTCCACGTGACGAAGCCGTTGCCGTTCCCCAGCCTGTAAAACTGAGTTCGCTGTTTTGTGACCACGTACGTTCAATTGCGTCTTGAACCCACTTGCGTTCTTCGGCGGGAGCTGCGTCCGGATTTTCCCAGTTGACTTCGATTGTTCGTGAAGGCCATACGGAATTGCGAAGCACGTTACCACGTTCGCCCTTGTCCTGCATCATCAACTCAATGCGGTCCAGTTGAAGCTCTTGCAAGCTTTGTTTAAGAAGTGTGTTTTCTTGTGAGATGCGTTCCACTTCAAATAAGCTCATGCCGACCTTGCGCTGCGATGCCTCGTCACCAAATTGAAGAAATTTGGAAAGTTTAGGGGGAACGCCCCTGTCTGGGCCACCAGTGCTTTTAATTTGTTCTTGGGCATAACCGGCAATACAGGCGACGAAAGTTAAGACCAATGCAGGGATAATTCTACGAAACATTTTTGATCTCCATCATTCTCGAAAAATAGGTTTTAGGACGCGCGTAAGTCTATGCTATTCCACTGTTATTTCAATGTTGGTTACTGAAACGTTCCCGCTTCGGCGTGCGGTTGATTTTACAGCGTCATCAAATAGAGAGTAAGGTTTCACGACGACTTTGAAATTGCTTGGCTTGAGTTTTGATTGTCCGAGGAATTCGGTTACATTAAAACGTTGGGTAACAGTTGGGGATTTTGCAGAACTATGGATTGCATGGTGTCGAGCACCAAACATCGACAAATTTCCGACAGAAACCGTTTTCGGTTTGTCGTCGTCTTTGGTTGTAATTTCAAGTAAAACCTCGAAGCCAACATTCGGAACAGTAGCGGGAGGCAAGAATGACACTTCTAACATTGTCTGTGGCTCTCGTTGCGGTCGTTCGAATCGTGGCGTCGCCGACATCATTTTCTGTGATGCTTCAACGCTGCCTACGACATTTAGCGTAAATTCCGTAGAAGATTCTGCGGACAGAACCGCCTCAACCGTCTTTTTGCGACAGCAATCGCACATTGGGAGAACTTTAGAAGTCGTCTTGCCCGTTTTCGGGTCGATTTCAAAGTTTCGCGAGAGAGTGGCCAAGAACGAACCTGTATCATTCAGTTCGAATGGCAGCGAGTCCGTTAGTGCTTGAGCAGCCGAGTCAACGTCGTCAAACGAAACGCCGAGATTCTTGCCAACAAGATAATGGGCTCGTTGATTGTTTTGGACAGAACCGTCAACGTCATAAAAATACCACGGGCGTTCGACAAACCATGATGCGTTCGGAAAATATCCCCATGACCGATCTGGAAGCCTATCCCATTTCGCAAAGATTCTATCGATATTGGCATGATGCACCCAAAATATTGGATCGAATGCCGCTGTTTGAACTTCTGCCATGAGACCACTGAGGTCGTCGCCAATAACACCGCCGATTGCAACATGAAGATCGTTGTGCGGACGCCGCTCGATCAAACCCATCGTTCCCGGATTCGAATCGTAAACGCCACCGGCTAAACCAGTATCCTCTGTTGGACCAAAGAATTGCGTTTCGGAAAGTAGTCGTTCGAGTGCTAATGTCGTAACCATGTCCGACAAAGTCGTACGGCCTACCATAAACGCTCGGTCTCGAATCGATGAGTAAAGTGGATTTCGGGGAATTATGTCTCCATCGGCAATCTCAGGCACGGCAAATGGTCGTGGGAAAGCTCTGTCACCGCCCGTGTAGTCCCAATACGGCAAGCTAAGCGTTGGATCGTCCGCTGCGTCGCGCAAGATGCGTTCAAAATAATAAAGATATGCGCGATGCCAAACGAGAAAATCTGCCGAAGGTGCACCGTCATGAGGGCAACGGTTCCAGAACATTTCACGTTGAACGCTCAGCACATCAGGATCACGATCGGCGGCGAGAATTATCGCCTCGTCCGTGACGCCATGTACAGCCGACTGAAAGAACCAGCTACTTGGGTCCGATGGCTTGCGTGACTTCATTACACGAACGCCTTTCTTGAACGACTCCAAGCGGCGCTTGGCCTCAGGCGAACGTTTATCTTCCATCTCGTTTACTACCCCATCGCCATTTTCGTCGACGTATAGGTGATACTCCGCAAAGTCCCGCAGATTCATTCTCGGAGAAAAAGACATCGGTTCGTCTGCTCGAATCTTGAATAGAGGCAAGAGCATGACTGTCAAAAGCGCCAAGTACTTCATTGAAGTCTCCGATAGGTGTTAAGGAATGCATCTGTCTGGCGAACGACACACGTCACCGAGTCGCGGCCAAGTGACGTTACATCAAAATAAAGCACTGACCGCGACTTCGGTGCACGTGATTGTTATCCGTTTCCTTTGATTTGTGCCAGCGCATTCGCAGCGTCTTTTGCTATGCCTGGCGAATGAGTTTGCACATGCGTTGATTGTACGATCTTTTTGAGTTGACTGACAGCAGATTTTGGTTTTAGCCGAATCATGGCAGCTACGGCCACACCTTTGACAAGTGTTGAGCGATCTTTTAGTCCGGCAACAAGGGCTTCAGTGGCAATCGAGTTATCGCATTTTGCCAATGCCTCTGACGCCGCCCAGCGTGTGTAATGGTCACTATCCTTGATCGCGCGGCAGAACAAGGCAATCGCAGGCACGGTCTTGTTTCCGATTAGAGACCACACGACATTGAATTTCGGAAAACCATTGATCGTGAATGCAAGATTGATTTCGTCGATGTGGCGATTGGCAATTGGTGCCAGCGAACAAAGGTGCTGATGAAATTCATCACGGTCTTTGGCGTAGCGAATGCGGCCAATCGCCGCGTCACCCGTCAGAGATTTGGCACCCAGGTCACTCATCGCACTCTTGTCGGATAACGCTGCCATTCAGCCAGTGGCGGCAAGTAAGGTCTCTAAAAATCCAGGCGGACGATCCGCCACTTGGCTGCAATGGATTGTTATCCGTAATCTTAAGGAAGTAGTGGGTTAGTATCAATCTCTAGGAGCGATAGTAAATTAGACGCAGCGAAAGATACCGCCGGATCGTTTGAGTCAACGAGTAATAGTATGTCGCTGCGGTATTCGTCTCGTATCCACTTCGCAGCGTCAGGGTTCTCAGCGATCGCTGTGGCAAATTGGTCGTCAATAACTTGTAGTTGCAACGCGGAGTCGCCATCACGCAGAGCACCATGATACGATTCGATCACGGCCGCGCCAAATGCAGTCGCGACAGAGTCGCCATTGATGTCGACCACAATGCGGTTTGGAAGATCGCGTGCCCATGCGACAATCTTTATCGCGGTCCATCCAGCGATTAAGCATCCGATCAGCAATTCCCGGTGAGTTGAGTTTTGGGCGTGATCGGTGTTTTAGGGTTGGTTTTCTGGCTGTGATCCAAGTGTGTCGATCCCTTCACCGAGTGAT
>JAWXCK010000303.1:0-71114 GCA_034408855.1 Pirellulaceae bacterium | reverse complement strand
CAAAAATCCAATGCGAAACGGGTGTCCGTTGAAACTTCGGTTTTCTATTCGTAACGATAAATAGTCAATTTTGCCCCACAGATTCTGCGGAAGAGCCAAGAATCGAAAGCACGATATTGAGGATAGCGGTTTGTCCGGTTGATAACTGAAAGATGTTGTGAACGACTGGCTTTTGATCGAGTAGGATGGCCATATATCGTTGACCACGTTTCGCAACGCCTAAGCCTACGTTTTCCTGCGTTCGAAGCACAAGCTTTAGAAAACTGTTGATTGTGTTCCAAATACTTGCTGCGTCTCCTTTGTAGCCCACGATAATTTGGGTGTGTGTGCCATTTGGCCCAGCGACGTTTTTAAGTACCTTGTTGAAGATATTCTTGTCCAGAAGTATCTCCAGAATCCAATTCTTGGTGACGCTTAGTGGTGAGTCTTGGATGATTCGCCTTCTTGTTTCACGTTGAATCGTTTCAGGCTCAAGAAATGTGGGGACGATATTTAGGTTGCCTTGATGAATCCACGATGGTTGCTCGAAGCGATTTGGAGGGAAATAGAGAACGCAATTACTGCCAAATTGTTGCGTCATGGCTTCTTGACTCGTTAGGAACGATGGTTTTAACCCGGAAGAATCGTTCTCGGGGATTTCGAGAAAAGAATCACCAACGCCGGGATGTCCAAAAGCCCTTTCGTGGTCAATTCTCGTACTTAGAAGTTGCCATTCTTCGCATTTAAAATCATGGCCAAATTCGCACCTAGCGTAGCTGAAATTGGTTCCTATTTTAATCTGTGTCCACTTCGGATTTTGTATACTCTGTCTGGCTTGGTATCTGAATTGTCGTACACCACTTGCTGAGCAATCATTAGTGGATTCAGCAAATGAGAAAGGAAGATACTTTTGCCAGAGCCATTGGTGCCCACGAGGACAACTGGTTTCGGCTTGCCGTCCACGAACGGGAATTGGTAGTTGATATCGCCAATCGGCCCGACGTTTTTCAGAAAAATGCTTTTGAAGTACATACTCTTGAGAATATCGAACCAAAAGTAATGTGACAACGCCTACTGTTGACACTGGATGAAGGGTCTTGCTTGCGCTTGCTTCTTTTCAGCTTCGAAAAAAAATCGGAACGCTCTCCCTGGTGAAGCCGAAATGTCAACGAACGAACTTAATAAACTTGCGTTGTCGCTCTGTATTCAGAAGCGAAGACGGTCTATCGAGGAATTCTAATATCTGAGCGTCAGTCCAGGATACTCGCCCCAAAATACCTACGGTACTGTTAGGGGTGCTGGATTGTATCGATAATGCGGCGGGGGATGCTTCGCATGGTTTCAGACTCGGGATTCGGACTTTAAAAGTTGATGGTTGTACGGTAAGCCGGTGTATGATACTTTGGAACAGGCTCAAAAAATGAGGCTTCGCAAAATACCGCGACTTCCTCGCGTGCAGTACCCCGGTGCGATTTACCCTCTCGTGACGCGTGGCGATGGTCGACGAACTTTGTTTCACGATGATGGGCACTACTTGCGATTTACTCAAGGTTTGAGCGATGTCACGAGATTCACCGAAAGTCTTGGCAACTCCCGCTACGGTTTTTTAAATTTTGCGACATTCGCGTTAGAGATCGAGAACAGGTACGATTTCTTGAAAGCCTTGCTGGGTGTCGTTCCGGCGGCACTGCTAAATCTTGATGGTGAGCGAATGCGAAAAAGTTTTTTTGGGTGGCGATGGCTTGGGTTCGGATTTCTCGCGTTCTTGATCGGCGTTCTTTTCCTTCCGACGTTGCTCGGTTCTCGCTGGATTTACGAGCCGATTATTCGGCGATTGGAAGCTGGTGATTTTCGGCTCGATGTTGGTTCGGTTCAATTGCGATGGCTGACGCCGCTGGTTCTTCGAGATGTAGTGATTCAGGACGCTAATGGTCCGGCACCGCTTCGGATTCGCGAAGTCCGCACCGACCGAGGGCTTTTGGCCTCCCTTTTGAGTGGTCGCCGAGTCGGTCGAGTAGAAATTATCGAACCGATCGTCGATATCGAATTGCTCACCGATGGCTCGAACCTGACTCGGCTAGTCAAGTCGTTGGAAGGAAAGTCAAATCCGACAGAAGCTTCGAAGGATGCGAAATCGAAACCACCGGCCATCGATTTGGATGTCAGCGTTAAGGGGTTGGTCGTGCGGGTGGAGCAAGCGAATCAGTCATCACCGCTGATCGTCATTCCACCGTTGGATCTTTCGATCGCTTATCGAGCAGCCGATAACGACTCGATGGTCCACATCGAACCTGCGCAGTTGCTCAACGATGTTGCCGTAACACCCGAGTTGATGAAGCTGGGGCTTGAGTATGCGATTCCGTTGCTGGCTAAATCTGCTTGGTTTGACGGGCGTGTCTCGATTGCAACCGGTCCGATCGACATTCCGCTCGATGCTCTTGAGAAATCTACCGGGTTGGCGACGATCACATTGCACGAAGTCCGAAGTGGGCCGTCGGATCAAGCTTTGATTCAAGTGTTGGATTTAATCGCGAAAATTCGCGGCAAGTCAGTTCAACATGAGTTGGTCTTTATCGACGGTTCTAATATTGAAATTCAAATCGCTGAGCAACGTGTTTCACATCGAGGTTTTAAACTGGGGTTGCCTAAGATCGATCCGCGACTGCAACTTGAATCGTTTGGCAGCGTGGGAATCGACGATCGATCGCTCGACCTGAAGATCGATTTTCCAATTCCGGTAGAACAGCTTGCCCGTCGCGACGAAGTCCGTGAACTTGGTGTACCGATGATAAAACTTCCGATTCGAGGCACGTTGGATGAGCCGCGTGTCGAATGGTTGGCTTTGCGAGGTGAAGGTGCGGATTTACTTGGCATCATTCGCCAGCGTATTGCAGATGAAGCGCCGCGAACGGCTGCGGTTCTTGGCGGACTGGAAGGGCTGGCCGACGGTCAGGTCGATCAAGCGATCGGGGCTGTTTTTGACTTGTTGCAAGAAGTCGGAAAGTCGCGGCAAGGCAAAAACGAGCCAAAACCAGGAGAACCAGACATCCTTCCCGACTCGACGGCCCCCGAGGAACCGAAGTCAAAACGTCCTATTTTGGATGCTTTGAAGAAATTGCTTCGAGATGATCCGCCTCAAAAGTAAAATAGCTGATAGTGAAACCCGAAGTCTGTTTTTAGATCGCGGTATTTCCGTGCGCGGGCAACCCGCTTGAAAACCCAATCGGTGCGCGGGCGACTCGCCCGTAATGGCTGCTTGATTGCGGGCCAAACGCCTGCGTACCTCAACCTACTTTATTACCAGACAGAGCCTGCTAACCAGAGACTGTTGTTAGTTCATGAAAATTCGATGGCGGATCTACGCAATCCTTATCATGGCGGCGAGTATTTGTTTCTCGTCGAAGCCTGCCCTTGCGGCATTGAATATCGCGCTCGCATTCACCGGCACGGGGCTTTCCAATTCGCAAAAAGCCGCCTTTGAAAGCGCGGAAGCATTTTGGGAAAACGCATTGCTCGGATATCAACCTGGCATTCTTATCGCAGGACCGACGATCTTCGCATCGGGTTCTTTCATCGATGGCGTTGGCGGTACGATAGGGCAAGCTGCACCGACGGCTACGGCGAACCAAGCTGGATACGAAGTCACGTTGTCTGCGATGATGTCGTTCGATAGCGACGACCTTGTGTTTTTAGAAAGCCGATCCCTTCTGGTCGATGTGCTGAAGCATGAAATGGCGCACGCGCTCGGATATGGTTACTTTTGGAATCAAAATGGTCTCTACGTGTCAGGTAGCGGAAAATACACCGGAGCAAACGGCTTAGCCCAATATCAAAACGAATTCGTTGGCCAGTCGTCGGCGACCTTTGTCCCTGTTGAGTTGGGCGGCGGTGGCGGCACGGCTGATTTTCATTGGGACGAAGTGGATCAAGGAGCTGGACTCACCGGTCGCGTGACGACCTATGGGCGCGATATGAGGGACGAACTCATGACCGGTTGGTTGAATACTCAGCTCCCTTCGTTTGTGTCTCGTACGACGCTCGGTCAGTTCGAAGACATCGGCTTTGTCGCCAATTATGCTTCGGTGCCCGAGCCGTCTTCATCAGCGCTAGGTTTGTTAGGGGTTTTGAGACTCCTTTTCACAAGATGGCGTTCCCGCAAAAATATTGGGATTACTTACTGAAGATTTTTGACGTTGCGCAGTTTTTAGCAACGAAGGTGCGATAGAATCTTCCGATGTGTCGGACTTTCGGAAAACGCGATGAAACATTTTACGATCGACCGAGGCTTGCCCCGTACAAAGTGAATGACAATTAAGGAACCAATCGCCACGTGACGAGTACGCAATCGATTACTTTTCATCCGACGCCGATGACAATCAGCCTGTCGGTGCTTGCGATTGTCGCGGCCTTGGTGCTCTCGTGGTTGGCCATTCGCCGCAATCATTTTCGTCAATCTGCGTGGCTTCTCGAAACGCTTCGAGTCGCACTTATTGTCGCGGCCGTCATCCTGTTAAATCAACCCGAGTGGACCGAAGAGTTTCGACCTTCCGAAAAACCGACCATCGTCGTGCTTGCCGATCAGTCCTACAGCATGAATACTCGCGATGAAATTCAGCGAAGTCGTTCGGCGGAGTCGACGAGCGACGATCTCTTAGGAACGCCGGTCACGCGACGCGATTTGATTGAACCGCTGCTTGCGAAAGAGACTTGGTTGAGTTTGCAAGAAAAGTTCGACGTGGTCATCCAGCCATTTTCCAATGAAGACCCTTCCGGCGCTAGCGATCTCGCATCGCCCATCGAAGCATCGATGCAAGACCATGCCAATCTTCGCGCGATTGTTCTAGCGTCGGACGGCGATTGGAATAGCGGAGGATCGCCGATGGATCCTGCCACGCGACTGCGAACGAGAGGGATTCCGATCATCAGCGTGCCCGTCGGAAGTCTCAATCGACTACCCGATATCGAAGTGTTGAGCTTCGATCTACCAAGTTTTGGTATCGCGGGGAAAGCCGTAAACGTTCCGCTGACGATCGACAGTTCATTACCGCGCGCAACGCCAGTCACCATTAAACTTGAGGGTTCCGACGGATCGACTCAATCGAAAGAGCTCGTGATTCAAGCGATGGGGCGAACGTCGACGTCTTTTATTTGGAAGCCAACCAACGTTGGCAATTACGACCTTACTGTTTCGATTCCATTGCAACCGGATGAGTTGTTGACGGACAATAACCAGCGGACGGCGACGATCGCGATTCGCGCCGAGCGATTGAAGGTCTTGGTCGTAGAAGGATATCCTCGCTGGGAATATCGCTATTTGAGGAACGCGCTCTCGCGAGATCCAGGCGTCGAGGTTTCATGCTTGCTATTCCATCCGGGGCTCGCCAAAGTCGGTGGTGGAAGCAAAGATTACATCAGCGAATTCCCCAATGCGCTTGAAGATCTTGCGAAGTACGACGTTGTATTTATCGGAGACGTTGGCTTGGGTGATAATCAATTGACGTCCGAGCAATGCCGTTTGCTGAAAGGGTTGGTACAGCAACAGGCGAGTGGCTTGGTTTTTATTCCGGGCATCTATGGCAAGCAGCTTTCGTTGCTTGAAAGTCCACTTGCCGAACTGTTGCCGGTTGTATTCGATGAAGGCCAGCCAGAAGGTTGGGGGTCGCGAACACCGAGCCATTTTGAACTTACCGAACTTGGTCGACGAAGTTTACTGACAAGGTTAGCCGATACGCCTGAAGAGAACTTGAGCATTTGGGAGAATCTACCTGGCTTTCAATGGCACGCTCCGATTATTCGAGCCAAGGCAGGGAGCGAAGTGCTTTGTGTTCATCAAGAGGCGGCAAACTCGCATGGACGCATTCCACTTTTGGTAACGCAACCCTTTGGGGCTGGCAAGGTTCTATTCATGGGAACAGACGGAGCATGGCGTTGGCGGAAAGGGGTCGAAGATCGTTACCACTATCGCTTTTGGGGGCAAGTCGTTCGCTGGATGGCTTATCAACGCAACATGGCCAAAGGCGAATCGATGCGACTCTATTATTCGCCGGAACAACCTAACGTGCGGCAGACCGTTTTCTTGAACGCGAATGTTGTCGAAAAAAATGGAGAACCGCTGGCCAAAGGCGACGTGACGGCTCGAATCGTGGGACCATCGGGGGCTAGTCAAAGCGTTCGTTTTGCCAGCAGTGGCGAAGAATGGGGCGCCTTTGCGGCCAAGTTTACTCCGCAAGAACCAGGTTCACATCGGGTGACTTTGCGCTGTCAAACCACCGACGCGACTCTTGAAACAGACTTGTTGGTACAAGGCGGACTCGCCGAAAGGCTAGGAAAACCGGCGCGACCGGAGGTTTTAGAGGAATTGGCTCGAGTGACGCATGGTCAGACGATTCGGCCCGACCAGGTCGCTCAGGCAATTGAAACACTTCAGCAACTGACGCCCCCCCCGCTGGAAATCCGCCGATGGCATCTATGGAGCCACGCGGCAGTTGCGGCTACCTTGATAGGAATGTTGGCGGTATTTTGGATCGGGCGTAAAATGGCAGGACTTGTGTAGCGATTGACGATTGCAAAACGACCGAGCACAGCCGTGCTGAAACACTCTCTCGATGAGGTGAATATAAGTATGAATCTTTCAGACACAAATCAAGCCAACTTGGCTGGCGATCAGCAACCGAAGATCGAACTCCCTGCGACGCTTCACAAACAGTTGGCCGATTTTCAACAATGCGTATGGAAGTCGAAGATGCAGGAAGTTTTCTGGATCGCATGTGTCGGACTTGGCATCGGATTTCTAAGCGTCTTTATCATCGATCGATTCATCGACACGTCGCGGCCAGCTCGTGGATTGATTGCGGTAATCGCATTCGGTTTGTGGATGCTCATCCCCTGGGCTTTCCATCGCTGGGTTTGGAAGCATCGTCGGATCGATCAAGTAGCGCGATTGCTTCGAGTTCGATCGCCGAACTTAGGTGATGAATTGTTAGGCGTCATCGAACTTGCCGAGAATCGAACAGAACAATCGCGATCGCCAGCGCTGTGCGCCGCCGCGATTGAACAAGTCGCCGACCGAACAGCCAGTCGCGACTTGAACACGTTGGCTCCCATAAGTCATCATCGTCGATGGGGTAATGGGGCGGCTGTCCTCGGTGCATTGGCTTTGGTCTTGATGGTTGTTATTCCCAGTGCTACATGGAATGCTGCCAAGCGATTGCTTGCACCTTGGAGCAGGATCGACCGCTACACGTTTGCCCAAATCGAACGCTTGCCAAGCAACCTAGTCGTACCGCATGGCGAATCGTTTACGCTTCAAGCGAATCTGACTAATAAAACGCGATGGTCGCCAAGTCGCGGAACGGCTGTTCTCGCCAGGAATCAACCCACCGAAAGCAAACTCGAGTCCAATCAATACCAATTCGTCTTGCCAAGCTTGAATTCTAATTCTATGCTCGATCTTCGAATCGGCGACTATACGCATCGTATGAAGATTGAACCCAAGCTGCGACCGGTACTGACAAGCATTCGCGCCGAGGTTCGCTTGCCCGACTACTTACAACTGCCAGACGCTTCCGATCGCGATTTGCGAGGTGGAACGCTAAGCGTCGTGGCAGGTTCACGAATCTTCTTAGAAGCCATTGCCAATCGACCATTGCAATCGGCTCAATTGTATGCGCAGCTACCGTCGCTCGACATGCCGATAGTAGCTGACGCGAAGGAAACAAAAAGTAATGGCGATTCGACGGTATCAAATTCTGCGACGACTGCAAAGCCTTTTTCGGTGCTCGGCATAAAAGCAAACGATGCCGAAATTCAAAGCGAGGAGATCGACATTCTCGAAGGCGTTTCGAATCTATCGATGAATTGGTCCGACGAAGATGGACTGACATCGCATACTCCGCTCCGCATTTCGGTCGTCGGGTTGGCCGACGCACCGCCGTTGATTGCAACCGAAGACTTGGCGCGACAGGCGATTGTACTGAACACCGAGCAATTGAATTTTCGGATTCTGGCGACCGATGATTTTGGTGTGAAGCAAGTCGGACTGGAATGGACAGAGTATTCGGAGCTGAACGAAACAAATGCTGCGGAACTTAATCCGATCGCGACACGAATATTGGCTAATGGTGGTCCCGATCAAACAAATTTTACTTCGCTTGGAACGTTTCGAGCGATCGATTTTGGAATTGAATCCAAGGCAATAGAACTTCGGTTATGGGTCGAAGATTATTTACCAGGTCGCCCCAAAAGCTATTCACTGCCTCATCGACTGCTCGTCTTGACTCCGGATGAACATGCGATTTGGATCACCGAACAACTCAATAAATGGCATCGGCAGTCGTTGGACGTCCGCGATCGCGAGCTGCAACTGTATCAAACCAACAAAGAGCTGCGTGCCTTACCAAGTTCGGCATTCGAGGATTCGACAACTCGACAACGACTCGAAGAACAAGCCGCTGGAGAAGCATCCAACGAACGTCGTCTTCGTAGCTTGACTAACTCGGGCGAAGATCTACTGCGTCAAGCGGCGAGGAATCCTGAAGTTGGAGTTGGGCATTTGGAACGATGGGCAGAGATACTCAAAACGCTGAACGACATTTCGTCCAATCGGATGCCAAAAGTCACCGACCTTCTTCAACAAGCTGCCCGTGAAAGCAAGTCATCGAGTGCTTCGAAGAAAGAATCGGGACCAGCGACGGGTATCGTTCGCAACTTGCCAACCTCACTGAATAATGCCGCGCCAGATAGCGAGGAACAGGCAAATGAGAAATTAGCAAAGCCGCCGATGCCTTCGATCGTCGACGTCGAATCTTCGCAGCAACCTCCGCCCGAAAAATTACCCGAGGGCGAAGGCAAGCCAAGTAACCCCGGTGAATCAAAACTTCAGTTGCCCACGACTGTTTTGATCGGCCCGCCGCAGAAAGCCGAACCGACTCCCGAAGCACCTGCTCAAGAAGCGACGAACGCGGCGGTCCATGAGCAGGAAGATTTACTCGCCGAGTTTGAAAGACTTGCTGACGAGATGAATAAAATTCTCGGTGAATTGGAAGGGAGCACCTTGGTCAAACGCCTTAAGGCGGCTTCGCGAGAGCAAACGCAAGTTGCTCAGGAAATCGGGAAACGCATTCAAGGAATCTTGGCAGCTTCCAATGGAGCAGTCCGACGGGATACCGGCGAAACTCTTAATGACTTGACTGAGATCGAAAAGCGCGGCAGTGAAAAAGTCTCGAACATCGTCGACGATCTTGAAGCATTCTACGAGCGTCGTCGCGATATCAAGTTTCGCGACGTGCTCAAGGAAATGCAAGATGTGCAAGTCGTAGCCGCGATTCGACAACTTGGCGATGAGTTGCGCAAGGAACAAGGAATGTCGATCGCACAGGCCGAATTCTGGTCGGATACGATGGATCGCTGGGCCGAAGATTTAGTCGATCCGGCCTGCAAGGGAAGCTGCCCCGGTTCTAAAAACTCTGATAGCTTGCCGCCGTCAGTTGTCCTGGAGGTATTGCAAATTATCGAAGGACAAGTCAATGTTCGAGAAGAGACTCGCGTTGTCGAGCAGGCTCGTGAAGCGGCTGGCAAAGACGAACATCATCGAGCCAGCCATCGATTGTCCGGGCAACAAGAAGAGCTCGCAAATCGAGTCGGTGAAGTAGTAGAAAAAATCGCAGCGCTACCGGAAGGGACGGAACGCTTTGCCAAAGAAATTGGACAACTTAGCGAAGCTACAAGCTTGATGGTCGATTCGGTCAGTATTTTTGAGAAGCCCGATACCGGCCGCGTATCGCTCGCAATTCAAACGGAGATTGTCGAGTTGTTGCTTCAATCGAAACGTATCAATCCAAAATCGGGTGGCGGATCAGGGAAAGCCCCCGGCGGCGGCGGCAAGGGTGATACGACCGATGCGGCTCTGGCGCTTTTGGGTACCGGTTTGAACCCGAAAGAAAAGCTAGAAGCTCGCGAGATTTCGCAAGCCACTGGGCAATCCAGCTCGTCGTTGCCCGAAGAGTTTCGCGACGGTTTGAACCAGTATTTCAATCGCTTGGAAGCAACACCTGCTACCCGGCGCGAAACACCATGACCCGTTGCAATCGATCCCATCCCAATCCAGAACCGGCGGCGCGAGCTGCGGGTTCTTCGTCTTGTGAGCCGTCGGCGCTAGCCGCAGGTTCCGGAAACGCTGGGCTTGCTTCGATCTCTCGAACAGAAGAACCGGCGGCTAGCGCCGTGCCGCTCACGTTTTCATCGCGCCATTCTGAAGGCGAGAGGCCGAATTGCAAGTTCCGTCACTCCAAGCCAGCCACCCGGTTTTTCGCCAACCTCCAAGTTGCTTTTTGCGAAACACATTCTAACCTCCGTGCCGCCATACTTTCCATTGTCCTTCTATGTGCATTCGGTTCACAATTTATAGGCGATGAACCTGTCGATGTTGCTGATGCGAACGCTATCGCCCCAAGCCTCGAAGAGATCGAATACAATCGCAAAGCACAGTTGGAATTGGCCTTCTTGAAACAAACCGTCGAATTGACCCCGGAACAAGAACGACGGCTAGTAATCTTTGATGTAACGAAATTTCATCGACAGCGCAAGTTTTTGCCTGGAGTAGAATTAGGTCCAGCCATCCCAACGGCTACACGGTCCCATTTTGACGCGTTGCGACTGCGACAATTCGAACGAGCCTTTGAAAAGGAGATCGATGCCGTGCTCGATGATCAACAAAAAAAGGAATATGCCTTCGAGAAGAAACGCCGTTTGGAATTCAGCAAGGAAACCTCGGTGCGAGGTATCTTACTGCTCTTAGATCAGCATTTGACACTCTCAAAGCAACAATGCGAATCCATCCGAGAAAGTCTTTCGAAATGGAGCGACTTGGATTCGTTGGACTTTACACCCTACTTTACCGCGACGCATTGCCTACCACCGATTCCCGATGCAATGATCGTTGACCATTTAAACGAAAAACAACGAGAGCTTTTACGTTCCATTCCGCGCCAAAATCTTCAAAAGCAACAGCAACTCCCCGCTCTTTGGATCGACGATATTCGTATCCCCGCACGAAAAGCACCATGGGATACGCCATTTTAATAAAGCCATGACTTCAAAAACTTTACAAAAAGACAACATCACGTTCCGTTACCGATTCCGCTTTTGCGAAACGATGATCGTGTTTGCGATTCTCCTTTGGAATGCGAGTACCGATTGTTTCATTGTGCAGGCTCAAGAGCTAGAGCAAGCCGTTCCTGCACCATTCTTACTGCAGTTGAGACCTGCCCATGCAACGAATCAAGGCCAAATCGATCGCATAGAATCGTGGATGTTCGGTGGGATTTCCGCTGCGAGCGCACGTAAGAAACTCGAGCACATGTCCGACCAGCGGATGCTCTTATTGAAGGAGCAATGCCAACTGAGCGATGAGCAAATTCAAAAGTTTGAATTGGCTAAACGTGGCGATATCGCTCGGTTTTTTCAAAATGTCGCTTTGGTTCGAGCTGAAATTGGCAATCGAGTCCCCAGTCGAGACAATATGGCCGAACTTGGAAAGGTGATTGCTCCGGTCCAACGAATCTGGAATACGGGACTTGTTGGCTCAGAATCGCTTTTCATGTCGATGCTCCAAGCCACTTTGACGGACGAACAAAAGGAAGCGTTGCGATTGGAACAAAAGCGGCGTTTGGAAGTACGCAACCGATATCAAGCGATGGCGATGATCAAATTGGTGGAACAATCGACTCCCATGAATGATAAACAGCGACAAACATTTTTAGAGTTGATCGTATCGCAGGCGGCAAACGTCAAAGTCGATGCGCAGTATGCACAGTACGTTGCGATTCACACCGCAACCAAATTAAGCGATGAAACACTCGGCCGCTTTTTTGATCGAACGCAACTTGCAAACTTTCGGCTACTACAGAAGCATTGGGAAGCCAGTTTGCCATTTCTCAACGAGATGAACAATGCTCCGCAAGCTTTGCAGAATGAGGAGTGGTTGGATGTTTTTCGATAGATGTTTGCGATGGTTTTTAACGTTATGTTTCGCATTGTTGTTTGCTACAAACACATCGGCGCAATCGGTCAGTCCGCCGACCGGCGATATGATTCCTCGCGATGTTCGCGAAATGTACGATGCTGGCGTCAAGTATCTTGTAAAGACTCAAGCAGACGACGGGTCGTGGTCAGGTGGCGAAGGCGGCGGCGGTACAACAGCGTTGGCTCTGCTGGCGATTTTGGCCAGCGGCGAAGACCCGAATTTCGGAGTTTACAGCGGAGCAATTCGCAAAGGGTTTCGCGCGTTGATCCGGCTTCAAGATGGCAACACGGGATATATCGGTCCCAGCATGTACCATCATGGCTTTGCGATGCTGGCACTTGCCGAGGCCTACGGGGCCGTCGATGACCGCAACTTATGGCCATCTGCCGAGCAATCGGAGAAATCGCGTTCCATCGGACAAGCTCTCGAACTTGCCGTTCGTCGCGCCGTTTCATCGCAGAAAAACAATCCGAATCATGCTTGGCGTTATTCGCCGGATGCTCGCGATGCCGATACGTCTGTTAGCGGTGCTGTACTTGTCGGATTGCTGGCTGCGCGAAACGCCGGAATTGAAGTGCCAGACGCATCCATCGACCAAGCCATCGCTTTTTTTTCGAGCATGACCAGTTCCGGTGGAACGGTCGGTTACACCGGCAGTCTCGAAGGGATGGGCGAATCGCTAGCTCGATCTTCGATCGCGGTTCTCGTTTTTAGCATTGCAAAGCGTAAAGATTTGAAACAGTATCAGAGTGCTCTCAAATATGTGACCTCGAATTTAGAACCGAGCAACAGCTCGTGGCCAGAGTATGCGCGATACTATCAAGCGCAAGCTCTTTTCCAAGGCGATGTCGAAGCGTGGGAAAAATGGAACGCGGCTTTGATTCGTAAACTGAAAACCGTTCAAGCAGAGGACGGTATGTTTCGCGGGCAGCTAGGTGCTTCCAACGATACTTCGATGTCGCTGTTGGCACTGGCGTTAAATTTCCGTTTCCTTCCTATCTACGAACGCTAGTCGATGCCGAATCGCGCAATGTATATTTTGGGTTACCCTAGCCTACTTCGGCTTTGCTCATTCGTTAGTCGTTCCGCCTTTAGGCGGCGAACCCTCTTACAACTCCTCCGCATCGCCAACAATCTCCAATCCACCCGCGGGCGACCTGGCATCGTTGCACTTGTGCTGTGCGCCCTATCACTGCTCTTCGCAGCATCGCTACAAGCTGAAAACACGGCACCGGTCGGGCATTTGCGTCTTGTTTCAGGCGACTTTGCAGTAGGTAGCCTCGTTGGCAGCGAAAAACCGAACCAAATCGGATGGCAATGTAAAGAATTCGATCGGCCGCTATTCGTTGATATCAATCAGATGCGGCGGTTGGAAACAGGAGTGCTACAGCAGCCGTTCGCCACCGACGATATTTTTCAGTTCGAGATCAATGGTGTCGATTCTCTGATCGGTGCTTTGATTGATGCAGATCCCGTCCATCTCAAAATCCGAAATGAGATTCTTGGCGACGTTCAAGTACCGGTAGCGAAATTGTCGCAAATGCGGCGTATCGAGAGTCCTCACGACGTGCTGTTCAATAGCATCGCCACGGCCTTTTCATTTCGCGATGCAGCTGAAAAGCAAGGCTGGGAAGTTATCGGACAAGCGCTGGTTGCCGATAGGCCATCGAAACGCTTTATCGGAGACATCCATCTGGCGGCTCAATCTCGAATCGACTTGCGATTATCCTGGGAAAGTCCGCCGCAATTTGTTATCGCGTTTGGCGTCAACGAGAGCGAGGCGTCGATCGACTCGGCACCCCATCTTGAAATATGGGATCGAACGCTGGTGCTCGTTCAGCAGATCAAAGGACTTGCCGACGCAACGTTCCTTCGCGAACTGACCGACAGTGAAACCGACATCGCGTTAACGGTCTATCAAGATCAAGCGAGCGGCGAGATCGCGGTCTTTTCCATCTCCGGTACGTTGCTCGGCAAGATTCGTCTCTTCAATCCCACTGCGCATCTTTGTTCCAATATCGCTTTCTATAATCACGGCCCATCATTTTCGCTCAACTCTATCACCGTTTCCCAGTGGAATGGTCAGTTGCCGTATCCCTACGGATCACAGAGCGAGAACGCTTCAGCTCCGTCTCGCCGTGAGGTTACCGGGGTGCTTAAATCGTTTGATCGATCAAAACGAGCCATCACGATTCAGCCCCAAGATTCGGCTATAGTTACCGTTTCGATTGACGAACTATCAACCTTCGTCCCCCAAGTCGACACAGAACTGAACGCAACTCAAACCGGTGACGCGGGAATCCCACGCGTTCATATCACGCTTAGCGATGGCAGTCAAATTACTGGTGAATTGGAAGCTTCGACGCCCGATCAACTCACGATTCAAACAAAATATTCGAGCGATCTCTATTCGTGCGCGACCAACAAGGTGTTGAGTATTCGCAAGCTCTCCGATGCCGTCACGGCCTTGCCCTCGGCTTCGACGCGAATGAAGCTTAAGATGGAGGGCATAGAACTCACGGGGCAATTATCAAAGATGCAACAGTCTGCCCCGAATGCAATGTTGGTTTTTCAGCCATCGGCCATCGATGAGCCGGTTGGCATTCGTGATTCGGCATTTGGAACGATCAGTTCCTCTCGAGCCAACACGACGCCTTTGACGACACCGGCCAATCTTCAAATTCGAGGCAATGTAAGAATTATTCTTCCCGGTCGTCCGAATCTGCCTGAGGAAGCGGATTCCCCCGTCGTTTCCGCCTTTCGGACTCCGCGCGGAATGCAGCTTCGAACGGGCGAACTTCTGGACTCGACAATCGATTCGATCGATGAAGCCGGCGTCCATTTTCATTCGGGAATTACATCGAATACATTCTTGCCGCACGATGCTATGCAATCGGTTCAAATCAAAGTGCCGCCACGCGGCATACCGATCGACGTCAAGAAAATGGCACGATTGCTCACCGTTCCGCGTATGCGGCGCGACAATCCGCCAACGCATCTTCTGGTCACGATCGGAGGCGACTACATTCGCGGACGTTTAGTGCGAATGACAGCCGAGACGCTCGAATTCGAAGAAGGCATTACACCGCTCTCCATTCCACGCAACACGGTCGCCGTCATTATTTGGCTTTTCGATCGAAGTTGGGAGGAGGAAGATGAGGAAAAGACATCGGAGGCAGACGAGACATTTCAAGTCCATATCAAAACACGCTCGGCTGGCCGCTTTACCTTTGTGCCTGATAAGACAGACCAAGAAAAACTTTACGGTACCAGCGCTTTGCTCGGCAAAGTTCAATGCGAGCTTAACAACATTGAAAGCCTCGAGTTCGGAAACAACATCGGCCGGCGATCTCCGGCCAGCGAAGAAAATGCTTGGCGACTTCACTTGGCGAAATTGCCAATGGTCTTCGAAGAGGATGCCAATGGACTTTCAAGAATCGATCATCTCGGAACCAGTTCAGACTTGGTTGGCAAAATCGCCCCCAATTTCCAGCTCAAGTCGATCATGGGGCACGCTTGGCGAATGGGCGATCAAAAAGGGAAAGTGACGGTTCTTGATTTTTGGGCAAGTTGGTGTGGCCCTTGTATGCAAGCAATGCCGGAAGTCGAGCGTGTGGTGACCGATCTTCAGCGCGACGATGTACAATGGATAGGAATCAATCTTCAGGAAACCGCCGAGCGTGCCCAGTCATCGATCGATCGCTTGCGGATTCAAAGCTTAGTCCTCCTAGACGAAGATGGCGGCGTCGGCACCGAATACGACGCGCAGGCGATTCCGCTGACGGTGCTTGTCGATCGCGAAGGCATCGTTCGGCATGTCTTCGTCGGCGGTGGTTCAGAAATGCTCGACGCGATTGCAAAAGCAATTCAAAACCTAGCCGCTCCCTAATGTAGCGTCAGCCAGTGGCGTTAGCCGGTTGTTATTAAACTGCATTGCGCAAACGGGTTGCCTATTTGCAGTTCAAGTTGAAAAATTCAACAAAACTTGACGCCGAAGGCTGTCTCTGCCAAGATGAAGTGAGTCCGAATGGTCCACATTGCTCCCGTAATCGAGTGGGTATCCGATGACGACACGAATTCTTTTGGTTGATGACTCTCCCACCCATCGACTGCTCTTCCAGCGGGTCATGGAAGAAGAAGCCGAAAACGAAGTCCGAACTATACCCGATGCTCGCGAAGCATTGTCGTTGCTACAGAGCAAAAAGTTTGACGTGGTGGTTACCGACATGCACATGCCGGAAATGAGCGGACTCGAGTTGGTTCAGGAGATGAAGCAACGTCATCCAGATATTCCCGTAATCCTCTTGACGGGAGCTGGAAGCGAAGCAATGGCAACCAGAGCTCTTCGCGATGGTGCGGCCGGTTACGTCGCCAAAGACTTGGCTTCCGAGATGTTAATTGGCACGGTACAGAACGTCGTGTCGATGTCGCGAACTCGGTTTGATATCGATCGCATCACTACCTGTTCCAACCGTGTCGACATACAGCTTAGCCTAATCAACGACCCATCTGTTTTGCCAGAAGTCGTTGGGTTGGCACAAAAACTGGCGCAGCGAATAGGCGTTACGCATTCGACGGGTATGGTTCAAGTCGGAACCGCAGTCGATGCGGCGCTTCGGAACGCACTCTTTCGCGGCAATCTCGAAATCCCCTATAGCGTCTCGACTGACGAGCAATTCGCGGAGACGCAGAAACGTATTAAGAATGAGCCGTATAAAAATCGTCACATCAAAGTTCAATTGGAATTGAATGAGGAAGAACTGAAGATCGTTGTCGCCGACGAAGGAAAGGGGTTCGACGTCAAAGAAAATTCGAAGATGGGCCTTTCGCTCTCGGGACAGCGCATGGGAAGAGGCCTGATCTTGATGTGGGCTTTCATGGACCGCGTAAATTATAGCCAGGCGGGTAACCGAGTTACGTTGGTGAAGAGCGCCGTGAAGAAAAAAGCCGAGCCCGAGGTAGCGAAAGTCGATACGTCATTTGGGACGCTCGAAGCTGAAGATGGAAGCAAGACAATCAAGTTAACCAAAAAGCGTCTCATTATAGGAAGGGACACAAGTTGCGACATTCCATTGGTCAACCATCTCATCTCGTCGCATCATTGCATTCTCTATTTGCACGAAGGATGGTGGTTCGTCCGCGACATGGAAAGCCGCAACGGTATCCGAGTGAATTCCGCAAAACTCGTGAATAGTCGCCTTTCGCCAGGTGCGAAACTCACCGTCGGCGAAATGACTTTCGTCATTCAATACGAACCGTATCGATTGGGTTCTGAAGGCCCAACTCCACCGGCTGATCCGTTCTGAATGTTGCGATTGCTTACGAAGTAGAGCAATGGACTATTGCTTAGGAACGGGTCAAAAACAACTTCGGGTTTTTCTAAATTGGGAGTCGCTAGCCATTGACGCGTTGGGATCCGCCTTGATCCACGGCACTGATATACAAAAAACGATCCGGGAGCTCTTTGGGTGGGTCCATCAAATGGTAGGCACAGTTCAACACATCGCGTCGGCTAACTTGACCAACCAACTTGCCATTCTCGACGACTGGGAGACGTCGGTAAGGCGTATTGAGAAAAATTTCTGCCAGCGTTAGCAGATCGTCGTTTTCGGTAACGGTACGTGCCTCCGTATCCATATAGTCAGCCACCGACGCATTCGGCATATCGACGTTGGCTCGCAAGAGGTTCCCTCGATTGACCATCCCGACAACGAGGTCGTTGCGCACGACGGGGAGTCGACGGAACGGCGTTTCAATAAAAGTTTGCGCAATCTTCGCCAGCGGCGTTTTCTCATCTATTAAACGACTTCGATCACAATCCATGAATGCGCTGACGGTGGTAGACGGTAGCGAATCATAGGCTGCACCGATCAAAACACGCATACTTGTCTTCTCCGAAAAAATTCCTCGGAAAGTATGATCCGGGTCCGTTACCGGAGCTCCAGAGACTTTGTGTTTCATCAAACCACCGATGGCATTGATCGCGTCTTCCTCAGGCGTCAAACAAAAAAGCTTCGTTACCATGGCCGCAGTGTCGCAGATTGGCAAATTCTCCCAACGACTTAAAGTAGGCGTATCCCGTAGGGCACGCAAACAACACTTTTCCGAGAACACACCGAGATAGCGCCCAGCTTCATCTACCACCGGCATTCCGGAATGATTCTGTTTGAGGAGGCTACGCAGTCCATCCGAAGCGCTAATGCCAGGGGCCGTTGTATTGAGCCGGCGAGCCATCAGTTCACGGGCAACCGGTGGTACGCTTCGAAGTGCATTCAAAAACATAAGCGAGACTCCTGATTGAGGATCGGGTGACTGCAAAATGGCACAGCGTCTCTTGATGATATCCGATTTTCTGGTCTTCCGCCCAAATTCGTTCCGGAATTAAATCATGTTTTTAGGCATGCAACCTTGAACAATAGGTTTTCGAGCGACTCTACTGCGCGAGTTTGGCTAAATCGCTGCATTGCATTTTGTTGCCCCTGACGAGTTATCTGTTCCCATTCTAACGGGTGCTCGATCAATAAAGCAAGCATGTTTGCCAAATCGGAAGCATTCCCCGATTCAAATACAATTCCATTTTGACCATGCTCCACAATTTCTCGTGCCCCACCTGTGCCGCTTGTCACCAGCGTTAAACCGGCTGCCATAGCCTCGATTTGACTTATTCCAAAGGGTTCGTCGAATCGTGACGGAAATACCAGAACGTTGTGTCGCTTGTACATCTGAACAATCTCGTCGCGAGTCAGAATTCCAAGAAACGAGACACAATCGGTCAAACCATTTGCCACAACCAATTCCTTCAGTCCACCGAGAAATACGGGATCTAAAGTACCGCCGGCCAGCGACGCAGTAAATCTTATACCAGCCGAGCGCAGCATACAAAGGGCTTCGATAAGCACGTCTGCCCCTTTGTATTTCATGAGCAGACTGGAATAGGCAATTCTCAACTGATCTCTGGGCGGCAATTGCGGTTGAAAGAAAGCTTCTACCGCTGCGCCAGGATAAACCGTCGCAATCGTTTCAGCAGGAAATCCCTTATCGAATAGCGATTGTTGGACCCAATGGCTACAAGCAATGTATCGATAGAGCGGACTGCGCGGCGCGAGGTTGGGAAGGTAGCCTGGCATTGCGTTCATCACATAGTGAGCAATCGGAGTCTGATTCGCCAAGATATATTCTAAAATGCAGACAGGCATCAGATCCATGTTTCCCGCCAAACACACGTTCGGCTCAAAACTTCCCAAGCAATCGGCGAGCATTTGCAGGTTCTGGGCATCGATCTTTTCCACCTCTTCAATCGAAAACCATTCCGCAGCGCGTCCCAAATGCCACTCTCCGCCTAAAAGCAAGCAGCGCCGCACTTCCAATTCAGTCGGCGGTTCCATTCGGCTGTCTGAAAAGAACGGTGTGTTGCTTGTTAAAACCAAGACTTGATGGCCCCGCTCATGAAGCAAATGCGCGAAATCGGCAATAGAGCGTTCGTAGCCGCCCAAGACCTGAGGCGGAAATAAATTGGTGACGATGAGAATCTTAAGTTTCAACGGTTATCTTCCGATGAGGGTTGGCCAATCCATGCTCGGTTGGGACCTAACGCCATTTCTGGAAAACTATATCCTATACATCACAGGCAATTCGCGGCGTGCCTGTGATGGAAAACAGATTGGCTCCGCCGGCCCTTCCTAGGTCTGCACTAGCACATGATACCTGAAGATCGAACCGAAAAACTAAGCGACGATTCGTCGCCGGTCGATCTCTATGCGACAGAATTGATAGACAACAATCCATCCTTTGGTTCGCTTGGGCAGTATCGCTTATTAGGGCAATTGGGTCGAGGCGGGATGGGGATCGTTTACGAAGCGGAGCCGATTCAGGGTGGTTCTCGCGTAGCTTTAAAAACTTTGCAATCCAGTTCGGCAGACGCACTTTCGCAATTAAAGGCTGAGTTTCGTGTAGTCGCAGATCTTGCCCATCCCAATCTAGTTCAGCTTGGCGAACTCGATACGACCGATCGAATTCCGTTCTTTACGATGGAAATCGTCCGAGGTCTGGCGTTCAATGAGTACGTTCAGTCGAGTTTCGAGAGCATGGCGGCCTCGCCGAACTTACCTTACAACGAAGATCGATTGCGCCGGGCCTTGAGTCAGTTTGCAGACGGACTGGCCGCGCTGCATGGTGCTGGACTGATTCATCGCGACATCAAGCCGTCCAATGTCCTGGTGACGCATGAGGGTCGCGTCGTCATTCTCGATTTAGGCTTGGCCGTTGTCACCGACCATTCGAAATATCGCAATAGCCAAAAAATCCTGGCGGGAACGCCTTACTATATGGCACCCGAACAAGCCAGAGGTGAGTCGATTACACCGGCTTGCGATTGGTATTCAGTCGGCGTCATGCTCTTCGAGTTATTAACCGGCGAACGCCTTTTTCAAGCTCGAAGTTTTGACGATCTTTTGCGGCAAAAAATGCAGGTCAATAGGCCAAGCCCTCACGACGTCGTGAGCAGCATCCCTCAGGATCTCAACGATCTTTGCTGCCAATTGCTTCAACCTAATCCAATCGATCGGCCGAAAGCCGAAAACATCCTTTCAATTCTTCGAGCAAATGAAAAGACGTCGTTGGATTCCTCGGTTTGGATCGGACGAGAGAATGAGCTAAATATTTTGCATCAAGCATGTCGCGATGTTCTCGAAGGCGCGACGCGCGTTGTCCTTGTTTCCGGATTCAGCGGTGTCGGCAAATCAGCGTTAATCGATCATTTTTTATCGATACTGCGTCGACAAGCTCCCATTGTAGTATTGCGGGGGCGATGCTACGAAAACGAATCCGTCGCCTATCGAGGCTTTGATAGCGTAGTCGATGCACTCGCAACGTATCTCAGAGGACTGCCAAAGGGAGATGTCGAGCGAGTGCTACCGCTGGACATCGAGCTGCTTTGCCAACTATTTCCGGTTCTTTCCGATGTCGCCCATCGGGCCGGACAACATTTGCGGGCGACCAATCGCCTCGGTGACCCTCGCGAACAAAAACAAAAAGGGATATTAGCTCTCCGAGAATTGCTTTCTCGTTTAGCCCGATACGTGGCGATCGTCATCTATATCGATGACCTACAGCAAGGCGACATCGATACGGCTGCGATATTCCGCGAATTGCTGCGAGCCAATGAGGCTCCAAATCTAATATTCCTTGCAACCTATCGGAGTGAAGATGCCGAAATTAACACCTGTCTGAAATTGGTTCGACGACTCAACCTTCCGCTTGCCGAGCAGAATGAGTTGACAGAGCAGGTGGAACTCTCGATAGACCGATTAAGTCGCGAAGAATCGCTCCTGCTTAGTTCATCGCTTTTGACCGGCTATGGAATCACGAGCAGCGACACTGCTGGTCGTATTGCCGAAGAATCGCAAGGCGATCCACTTTTTATTCGAATGCTTGTCGAGCATTTAGTTCAACACCGCAAAAGCGGAAACGCATCGACGATCGAGAAATCGCATTGGACATTAAAAAGCGTGATCGAGAACCGAATCGATTCGCTAGAGACTCACGAACGCAAGGCAATTGAAGTGCTGGCCGCCGCCGGGCGTCCAGTCGAAGAGCGTGATTTGGAAATGATTGCTTCTCTCGATTCGCCGTCGATTGGCATCATCCGTTCGCTACGCATCAAAAAATTGATTCGTCGGCTTGGCGACCTGCAACATATCGAGACTTTTCACGATAAGATCCGAGAGACGGTGCTCGATGGACTTTCTCAAAATCGGCTCGCCGAACACTGCTTGTCGCTTGCCCATCAAATGGATCGCGGCAAGGATGATAGCCCCATTGAATTCTTAGCCGATCTTTACCGTCGAGGCGGCGAAAGAGCAAGGGCTGGCGAGTGCTATGAATCGGCGGCCTCGATCGCCGTTTCAACGTTTGCATTCCGTCGAGCGGCAGAGTACTACCAGTTCGCACTTGACTTGCTTCAATTGAATCCAGCTCGTGAGCTAAGCCTTCGAACGGGTTTAGCAGATGCGTTGGCCAATGCCTCTCGATCATCGGAAGCCGCCAAAGAATACCTCGCGGCAGCTTCGCTTGCCGATTCGGACGAACGCCTGCGTCTTCAGCAGCTCGCATCGCTCCGATATTTGACCAGTGGGCACGTAACCGAGGGTATCGACTCGCTTCGAAACTTGCTTGATCGATACCGATTGCCATGGCCCAAGAATCGAACGATGACCGTGATCGGACTATTGGTTCGCAATGCCTACCTTCGACTTCGCGGCTTGCGTTTGAAGTCGTTCAATAGCGATCGCAAACCAACTTCCGACACGGAAGCCAAAATCGAAGTCTGTTGGTCGGCGGCAGCCGGGCTAAGTTTGGTCGACCCGCTTCGCGGTTCGTTTTATATCGCCGAAACACTCTGTCGATCCCTGCGAGCTCATTCCACAACCACCGTTCCACGCGATCTGGCCGCCTATATGGGACAGATTGCAATTGCAGGAAGCAAGAGCCGGAAAGCCACACGTCGAGTACTGATCGCCAGTCGCGAAATGGCTACGACTCGACGCGAACCCTATGTTCGCGCGATGCAGTCGATTGCCCGTGGTGTGGCGGCTTTGCTGCGCGGCCAATGGTCTTCGGCCCTGAAAAGTTGCGACGCCGCGATCTTGTGGCTAGAAGATGAAAGTTGTCATGGGGCAACTTGGGAATTAACAACCGCTCAAACATGTGCCCTGTGGTCGCTTCAGTATCAAGGTAACATTGTCGAATTGTCTCACCGACAACCCGATCTCTTGCGAGTCGCGAAAGATTCGAATGATCTTTTTGCGATGCTCAATTATGGAACGCAAGTGATGGCGCATATCGAATTGGCCCGAGATTGTCCGAGCGAATCACATCGACGACTCGACGAAGATCGCGACAAATTATCTGACCGCGGTTTCTTCGTCCAAAACCACAACTATATCCTGGCCAGGACCTACACCTTTCTTTATGAAGGTCGTTCGATGGATGCGTTGGCAACCATCGATGGTCAGTGGCAAAACTACCGACGCGAATTTTTATCTTTTGTGCAGCAAGTACGAATCGATCATCGACAAGTGGCGTTGCGGGCGATGATGGCTGCCGCCGAACAGAATGTCGATTCAATAAAATTGTTATCACGGGCCAGGCACGAAATTAAATTGATTCGAAGCGAACATGCTCCGTGGGGCACTGCCTTGGCGATGGTTTTCGACGCGGGTTGCGATCAGATCGAAATGAAATCAAAGCAAGCCCTCGAAAAATTGCGACTTGCAATCCCGCTGCTCGACAAAGCAAGAATGGGGCTTTTCCAAACCGCGGCGATCCATCATCTGTCGAAGCTTCAAGGCGTCGATCAGAGTGCAAGCAACACTCGATGGGCCGAACATACGATTGCCAATAGCGATCGTATGGCATCGATGTTAATCCCTGGTTTCGCCAAAATCGAAAAGTAATTCCAAGGCCCCATCCTGTATTGTTTGCGAACGCGAAAGAGTGGCGTTCAGCGAGAAATCTCTTATTTTTCGATCTTCAAAAACGTTTCGAAACGCCCCTGGCTGTCGGCCGCTCCGCAAGCCATTCCCTCGGTATTATGTTGCATGACAATCGTGCCGTCGTTCGATAGAGCAATCAATCCGCCCGTATCAGGCTTCAAGCGATTCTCGATAATCTCGGTCGCCGCAGCTTCCAACGAGCGATTGGCGTAACGCATTTGTGCAACAATGTCGTAAGCGACCGCATGTCGAATATACTCTTCGCCAATCCCAGTCCCTGAGACCGCGCACGTATCATTCGAAGCATACGTTCCGGCCCCGATGATCGGTGAATCGCCCACTCGGCCTGGCATTTTTTTGGTCGTGCCACCGGTGCTCGTCCCCGCAGCTAAGTTTCCCTTTTGGTCTAGAGCGACACAGCCCACCGTGCCGTAGTGCGAATCATCGCCCGTTGGCTCGCGGATCGCGATCGACGAAGTCAATGGATCGCGATGCCCGCTAATAAAATACGCTTGTTCTACTAACGGCAAATTCTGAGTCGCGGCAAAGTCCTCGGCGCCTTTCCCCGCCAACAGAACGTGTTTGGTCTCGGTCATAACTCTTCGAGCAAGCGTGATCGGGTTCTTGACGTTCGTCACGTTCGCGACGGCACCACAACTTTTGGTGCTGCCGTCCATGATCGACGCATCGAGTTCGGCATTACCCGATTCGGTCAGCACCGAACCCCGGCCAGCATTAAAGTGCGCGTCGTCTTCAAGCGCTCGAACGACTGCTTCAACGGCGTCGAGCGCCGATCCGCCATTAGCTAGAATTTTTTTCCCAATCTCCAAAGCGCAGGCCAAACTATCCCTGTGAAGCTGCTTCGCTTCCTCACCCATTTTTGCCAAACTACCGCCAGCCCCACCATGGAGTGCGATGGCCCATTTCGAGCTAGCAATAGGTTGTGCTGACGCGACTAATGCAGACATCATGTACTATCCCATTAAAATCCAAGCCTTTAGAGACAACAACATCTTAACATCGCATTAAGTTTGTAGTTCCGCCTTCAGACGGTGAACCGTGAGCAAACCGCTTTCGCCTCCAATAGGCTTCGCCAGGAATGCTATGGCCCTTCAAGCCAACAGCCTGTAAAAGCATCGTTGCATCTTGTTCGAAAGTGCGGTAGACGTCGATTGAAAAAATATCTTACATGCAAATGGAAATTCCGTTACATTTCAGATTCAGCTTGAAACGCCAGATGTTGTATCGAGCATCGCGACGTTTCTTTGCCAGATTCCGTCGATCTAGCCAAGGCATTTCGCCGGCGATTTGGGTAATCAACCTATTTTTCATTCTGTGTCCGCATGGGCTGTTCGCTCAATCCGAGTTCGCCCTTCGCGATATCTGCCGATTGAAAGGGCAAGAAGAAAACGTTTTACAAGGTCTTGGACTTGTCGTCGGTTTGAAGGGGTCAGGCGATGGTGCGCTAAAACCGATGACGCGGGCCTTAGCCCGTTCGATGCAGTTAATGGGTGGCCAAATTGGCTCCGATCTCCAAGGAAAATTGGTTGAAAAAGATATCGAGCAAGCTAAAAACGTTGCCATCGTTTTTGTCACCGCAACGGTCCCCGCGGCTGGTGCTCAGCCTGGTGATAAACTCGCCTGTACCATAAGCGCCATCAATGCCAAGAGTCTCGAAGGCGGGAACCTGATGATGACGCCCTTGCTCGGACCTAGAGCGGATCGTCCGACCGTTTATGCTCTGGCGCAAGGTCCCATCACGATCGAGAACATCCGCTACCCAACAACGGGCTACATTGCCGCTGGCTGTAAGATGGAAGCGGCTGTTAGAACCGATTACATCAACAATCAACAGATCACGCTCATTCTCGAACCGAGCCAAAGTTCCTTTGGCATGGCTCAGCAGGTAGAAGACCTTATCAACGAGTTTACGACAAGCGGTTTCAGCAGCGCTGGCTACAAATCGAACCAATCGCCAAACAGCTCTTCGATGACCAGCGAAAAGGCGGCAACAGCTATCGACCAACTGCACATCGAAGTCAAAATCCCAGATGTCTACCGCGATCGACCGGTAGCCTTCATTTCAGAACTATTAAAACTTCGATTGATTGTTGGCAAAAACAATAAGCGTGTCGTCATTCGTGAGCGAGAAGGGGTCGTGGTGATCGGAGATGATGTTACCATCGCGCCCGTCGCCATCTCGCATAAAAATCTCACCATCTCGACCAAATCATCGTCCGGTGGCTCGAACGGTTTTGTCGGCGTAGGGTACGATCAGGTAACCAAAGTTGCCGAACGAACAACGCTCAAACAGTTAGTCGACGCATTGAACCTTTTGGCGGTACCAACGGAGGATATGATTTCGATCGTGAAAGCGATCGAGCGTCAAGGCAATCTATATGGTGAGTTAATTATCGAATGAACACGCGTATCACGAACGATTCGGGCGGGATTCCAATGCCGTCGTCGATTGGCGGCAATCATCAACTGCAAAACGCACTTATCGATGGCAGTGACCTCACTCAATCCTTCGAAGCACTGATTCAACCCAAGGCCGGAAAGGAAGACGAACTACAGAAGTCGTTCCAAGACTTCGTAGGCCAGACTTTCTTTGGTCAAATGATTGCGTCGATGCGATCGACTCAAGAAGATGTTCCGTATTTCAACGGCGGTCGGGCCGAGAAAATCTTTCAAGGTCAACTCGACCAGGTTTTGTCCGAGGAGCTGAGCAATTCATCGGCCTCTACCTTTTCCGATCCGATGTTCAAGCTCTTTCAGCTTCATCGGAAGTAGTACGCAATACGAAATTCGACGGTCCTTAATCGTGAGCCGACCGCGCTAGCGTCGGGCAGTGACTGGGAAACACAAAACGGTATACCGCGGCCAGCGGCTTGTTGAACGCCGTCGATCAAGCAACCAAATCTTTAATCACATGCGCCGCTTCTACGCCGGTCAATCGTTGATCGAGCCCTTGCGATTTAAAAGAAAATCGTTCGTGATCGATTCCCATCAAGTGTAGGACGGTTGCATGAAAGTCTCGTACATGGACTGGGTCTTTAACAATGTTATAGGAAAAGTCATCGGTTTCGCCGTAGATCGTACCCGCCTTGACGCCCCCGCCAGCCATCCACATCGTAAAGCATCGCGGGTGATGGTCGCGACCATAATTATCTTTCGTAAGGCCACCTTGCGAGTAGATAGTGCGTCCAAATTCTCCTCCCCAAATGATCAATGTCGAATCGAGCAAACCGCGATTCTTTAAATCGGTTATCAATCCATAGGTGGCCTGATCGATGTCCATACATTGGGACGGTAAGCGTTTGCCAACATTCGCGTGATGGTCCCAATTGTTGATGTAGACTTGCACGAATCGAACATCGCGTTCGATCATTCGACGAGCAAGCAAGACAGTATTGGCGAACGTACCCGGCTTCTTAGCTTCATCGCCATAGAGTTGATAGGTGCTCTCAGGTTCATCTTCGATTTGCGTGAGTTCAGGAACGCTGGCTTGCATGCGAAACGCCAATTCATATTGTTGAATTCGAGTATGCGTTTCGGGATCTCCGACAGCCCGATAATTCATTTCATTAAGTGCCTTGATACCATCGAGCGTCTTGCGTCGAATGGGCGTTGGGACTCCTGGTGGATTGTTGATGTAAAGAATCGGATCACCGCTGCTTCGTAAACTCGTACCAGCATGTTCACCCGACAAGTATCCAGACGACCAGAGGCGAGCCGAGATCGCTTGAATTTGTTCGGTATTGGTCGGTTTTGCGACCATGACAGCGAAGGTCGGCAAATTCTGATTCATCGATCCGAGACCATACGATAGCCAGGCTCCTATGCAAGGTCGACCGGTAACCATGTTGCCGGTCTGCATATAGGTTATCGCTGGCTCGTGATTGATCGCTTCGGTGTGCATGCTTCGCACGAAACAAAGTTCATCGATGATTTTGGTCGTCCACGGTAATAGCTCGCTCACCCACATGCCGTTCTGACCATACTGTGCAAACTTGTACATCGAAGGCGCAATCGGAAAACGAGCTTGGCCGCTCGTCATGGTGGTCAGCCGTTGTCCGTTGCGAATCGACTCCGGTAGATCCTTGTCGTACCAATCATTCATCTGCGGTTTGTAGTCGAACAAATCCATCTGCGAGGGACCACCAACCATGTGCAAGTAAATCACGCGTTTCGCCTTGGCTGGAAAATGCGGGATTCCCGTAACACCGCCGATAGGGCTGTCGTTCGCGAACAAACCTGGCACGCCGAGAGTGGCTAATGCAGCAACCCCAAGCGGATTGCCTCCGCGTCTAAAAAATTGACGACGTGTTTCCGAATGTATGTAGTCAGCTAGATAGGGATGCATATTCGATTTCTCCTCGTCATATCGACTTCGCGTCGAGCGGAAATTTTCCGTCTGTTCGATACAGCTTATTTGCAAAGGCATTCATCAAGGTTAAGCAACTCGTTGACGATCATCGTCCAAGCCGCATGCTGGGCACTTGGAAGCTCTTTGTTTCGTACCGACTGTCCCACCGATAATAGAGCTTCAGCATCCGACGCTGTTGACTGATAATACTCAAGCAATTCCTGGAATCCGCGTTCTACAATATCGAGTTCTTCGCCACAAAGCGGGCGACCAAGGACGACCGATGCAATGAACTGCGCGCGTTGCGTGTCGTCTAGCTTGTCTTTCTGAAGTGCGATCTGGGCTAGGCTTCGAGCGGCTTCGATCGCTTGCGGGTCATTGAGTGTCACCAACGCTTGCAGCGGTGTATTGGTGCGCTCGCGCCGAACGGTACACACTTCACGGGACGGAGCATTAAAAATTTCCATCGAAGCAGGGGGAGCCGAGCGTTTCCAGAACGTATAAAGGCTACGACGATAAAGATTCTCACCGCTATCCTCTTGGTAGGCTTTCGTATCGCTGTTTGGCATCGCAACCGCTTCCCAAACTCCCGGCGGTTGATACGGCTTGACACTTGGTCCGCCAAGTTTGGTAGCTAAGAGACCACTGATTTTTAGCCAGTAATCACGGACCATCTCCGCATCCATTCGATATCGAGGTCCACGCGCTAAGAACGTATTCGTGGGGTCTTTGGCAAGCTTTTCAGGTGTCGTCGCTGCGCTTTGTCGATAGGTCGCGCTGGTAACGATCAGCCGAAACATTTTCTTTACATTCCACTTTTCGTCGCGAAAATGAATTGCAAGATAGTCTAGCAATTCTTGATTCGATGGCATGGTCCCGCTAACACCAAAATCGCCTGTTGTCGCCACTAAGCCGTTCCCAAAAATTTCCTGCCAAAAACGATTGACCGCAACTCTGGCCATCAAAGGATGTTCAGGAGTGCAAAGCCATTGAGCTAGCCCGAGACGATTCGTAGGATAATCTTCTGGCATCTGCGGAAGGGCTGCCGGTATGCGAGGTGCAACCTCTTCACCTCGCTTCTCGTAGTCGCCTCGCATCAGCACATATGCTTTCGGGTCTTCAGGTTTTTCCGCCATAACGTGTGCGACGGTACCGCGAGATTCGATGTCCGTTCGTTCCTTGTCAATCATCGCCATACTCTTTTCAAGCTTTTGATATGGAACGTCCTGCGATCGAAGATACCAATTGAAGATCTCCTCACGCTCTTGAGGCGATCGACTTTTCGCGATCTTGCTCGCTAAGTAGGCGACCCTTGCATTGGTGGCGACCGAATCAAGCTGTTCCCGAGACAAGGCGATCGCAAATACTCGAACATCTTGAAGGCCCGTTTTCTCGGCGACCGCGCTTTTGGCATTGCGATGCCCTAAGCGAAATGGCGAATCGGTCTTGATGGAATCATTCAGAGCGTCTTTGGTAGCCTTCGTCCGGACCTTTTTTCCATCGACATAAATCGAGATCCCCTCGGCCTTGCTGCTGCCATCATAGACCACTGCAAGATGCTGCCATTTATCGGCAGCTAAAGCTACTTCCGACGCAATCTTGATCAAGTTGTCAGGCGACTTGTGAATCAGTTGGACTGACGGCTTATTGACAACCAGCGAGATATCCCAGCCTCTTGTCGCTGCGCCATCGCCCATCCTGGTTGCCAGTGATCCTGATTGCCGGTCGCCCGAAGGTTTGACCCAGAGCGTAACCGAAAACGCCTTGTCGCGTTCGAAATCGCCAAACTCAGCGATATTTGGTCTTGGTTCTTTCTTGATCGTCCAAGCCGAATCGGCGACGTACCCCGGCTGATGGCCAGAAGTAGCGCCGAGCGGACGACGTTGAAGTTGCTGTCCGACGACGATAGAAATCGCGGTCTTGTCTGCGTCGTATAAAGGGATATGCCCTTGAGGGGTTGGCAGATCGGCTGTTTGTTTCGCCAACGCCGATTGAACTTCATCGTTCGACTTTACCCATTTCTCGAACTTCTTTTTGGACGCAATTCGCTGTTGATCTCGAGCTGCTTTTACTGCCCGCTCTTTCGTAAGTAGTTCATCGAACTTGACGCGTTCGCTATTCAATGGGACGTTCACAATGGGGGGAGTATCGCGAATATTGCCATCGCGAACTTTTTGTGTCGTGTTATTGAAGTAGGCGGCTAACTGATAAAAATCCTTTTGAGAAATCGGATCGAATTTGTGATCGTGGCAAACCGCGCACCCCGTTGTCAGTCCCATCCAAACAATCGAAGTCGTCTCGACTCGATCGCGAGCATAGAGTACCGCATACTCTTCATCGATGATGCCGCCCTCGTTGGTCGTAATGTTACATCGATTGAATCCAGACGCAATTTTTTGATCGAGCGTCGCATCGGGCAAAAGGTCACCGGCTAACTGCTCGATCGTAAACTGATCGAAGGGCATGTTGGCGTTAAAGGCAGAAATAACCCAATCGCGAAAGGAATACATCTCGCGAAAATTATCAAAGTGAATGCCGTGAGTATCCGCATAGCGAGCGTAGTCCAACCAATATCGTCCGCGATGCTCACCCCAACTTGGCCGTTCCAACAACCGATCGACATAGCGTTCGTAACGATCCGGGGCAGCATCGGTTACTACTTCTTCAATCTCTTCGGGCGTAGGTGGAAGGCCGGTAAGATCGAGACAAACGCGTCGCACCAACGTGCGAATATCTGCTTCCGACGCTGGCTTCAAACCTATCGTATCAAGTTTCGCTAAGATGAATCGATCGATCGAGTTCTTCGCCCAGTTCGTGTCGCGAACCACAGGTAGGTCCGCAAGCTCCGGTGCCATGAATGACCAATGCGGCTGATACTCTGCCCCCGCATCAATCCAGGCTTTCAAAAGTTTCTTTTGTTCTGATGTCAACGATTTATGCGAGCTTGGCGGCGGCATGATCTCGTCGGGATCTTCGCTCAAAATGCGACGGATCATTTCGCTTTCATCCGATTTCCCAGCGACTACAGCCCCCGCTTCGATCGCCGCGTCGCGCTGATCTAATCGCAAATCGGCCTTTCGAGAAGCGCTATCTGGACCATGACAGGCCAAGCACTGATCGGAAAGTATCGGCCGAATATCGCGGTTGAATTCGATGGGCGTGGCCAACGCTCTATCGACTTGGATCGATACTAGGCTCAACACCGAACAAGTCAGAACGATTGACGAGAAAAATGACCGGAATATTCGAATATGTGACAGTTCTAGTTTGGACATTGCCGATTTTGGGTGAGTAGGGAAATTGCATGGGCAACTTGCCAGAGTCGTTGCAATGACTTCGACAGGCGGGAATCCGAAGAATTCGCAAACGCTCGATTGCAACTCGAAGCGTTCTCGAAATCCTAAAAGATTTTTAGTCTAACATTCTAATTATCGCTTAAAACACCCGCTTTGGCAACCAAGAACCCTGGAATGCCTGGTTTCAAAGACAATCATAACCCGAAGCGTGAGCGAGGGATTACAGCCCCGTTTCGACGGGCCATCGGAAATTCCTCGCTCACGCGTCGCCTTACGAAGGTGATTGCTTCGCAAACCCTTGAATAGCGGGGTTTTCTAAGCGGGACTCACGCTAGCGCACTCCGGCTGAATGCCGCTGCACTTCTTCGAGTTCTGCGCTAATCGTTTAGATGTCTGGCGAAGAACGCATCCGCCGCTTCGATCATTTCGTCAAACCAAATTTGTTTACCAAGAAATGGATGCGGCGCGTCTTTGATAACTGTGAGATCAGAGTGGATACCCAACTTATCCATACGCTGTCGAAACATATCGGCATGCGTACTGGTGTCGTCTGTTTCGCCTGAAATGAACCAGCAGGGGGCGTCGTCGATATCGAGGTGATGCAGTGGTGAAGCGAGACGATAAATCTCTGGCCGGTCTTCCTGTGTCCCGCCAAGAAACTGTCGCCAGATCAAGCCACTCTCCTCTACGGCTGAGATTTCCTTGGTTCGCTGCGAAAGCAAATCGGTCTGCGCTCCCATCGGTACGGCCGCCTGGATTGCACTGCTAAATGGTTTATTTCCACCATCGCCCTCAAGTTCGTTTTCGCCGGCTGACGTTGCGAGCAAGGCCGTAAGGTGTCCGCCAGCGGAAAGCCCGATCGCGCCAATTTTGTCCGAATCGATGCCGAATTCCTTTGCGTTGGCCCGAAGGAACCGGACCGCTGCCTTGCAATCGTGAATCGCTGCCGGAAAAGGTGCTTCACCGCTCAAGCGATAGGAGATCGTCGCCGTGACAAACCCCCGCGCCGCGAGTGCTTGGGCGAGCTTTTCGTGACTGGCTCGATTTCCGTTCGCCCAACCGCCGCCGTGAATACCTACAATCGCAGGCAACGCACCCCATGCTTGCCGCGGTCGATAGATATCCATCTCCAGCGTGCGATCGCCATAGCGTGCATACGTTACTCCAAGTTTCGCATCGAGACTATCCAGTATCCTCTGTGAAATCTCCGTGCGGCCATCGGCGCGAGGTTTCGGTGGAGCCTCGCCTGCTGGACGAGCGTCAAGCCGCATCTCTTCCTGGAAAAGTATCGCCATGCCGCGCAGCTTCTGTGTAATGTCGCCATTGCGAACGGGGGTCGTTTCCCCGAGGTCTTTCGCCAAGTCATACAACTCAAGGCTTGGATTCAAACAGAGTTTCCAATGGAGCCAACGTACTGCGGCTAGTTCCCCTTGGCTGCCGTGATAAAAAAAAGCGTCATGGTATTCGTCGCGATTGATAATTGGCTTCCATTCGCCTGGCGGATCCCATCGGCGCCGCAGCGGGACCGACGCGTTGAGCGATTTCTGCATTCCAGGCGGAGGCACGATCTTGGTTTCACCCTTCAACAATGGACTGATATCGCGACCATCGATCACACGATTTTCAGGAATCTTGATTCCTGAAAACGTCGCAAGTGTTGGATACCAATCCATCGCGCGCACCACGGCTGACGATTCCGAGCCCGCTTGCAATCCAAGTCCTGGCCCCCAGGCGATGGCCGGCACACGAATGCCGCCCTCGTAGGTCGAAAGCTTGTTCCCGCGAATCTTCTGTTCCGGCGTACGTCCCGGCCCGCGGCCATTGTCGGAGGCATAGATGACGATCGTGTTGTCGTCGATACCCAGTCGCTTCAGCGAATCGAAGAGTCGGCCAACATTGTGATCGAGTTCCTGAATGGCGTCGCCGTATTCGCCCCAGTTTGAGCTGCCCTTGAATTCTTCGCTCACACCGAGCGGATTGTGGAGCATGGTATGAGGCAAGTAGAGGAAGAACGGACCGCCCTTGTTCTTCTCGATGAATTGAATCGCCTCGTCGGTGTAGAGCTTCGTCAATTCTGCGGGATCGGCTGGACGCTTGACGACATCGCCATTCCGCATCAAGGGCACGCCTCCCTGGTCCTCGAAATCGACAACCTCGACCGAATCAAGATTGTGTAGCAGCCCGAAATAATAATCGAAGCCCTGGTTCCAAGGCAGGAACGGCTCGTGAAATCCAAGATGCCACTTGCCGATACAAGCCGTCGCGTAACCGTTGACTTTGAATAACTCAGCAATCGTTAATTCGTCGGGATGAATGCCCGATCGCGAATCGGCGCGATGGACCCAGATTTCATTGCCAACCCGGCGCGGATAACATCCGGTCAACAGGCCAGCCCGCGAAGGGCTGCAAATCGGAGCGGCTGCGTAGTAATCGCTAAAGCGTGTTCCCTCGTTGGCCATCGCATCAATCCGCGGCGTCTTGACCTCGGACGCGCCATAGCATCCCAGATCATAGTAACCTTGATCGTCAACAAAGATAAAGACGATATTCGGAGGCTTCTCCAACGCACTCGACCGCGCCGCGAGTCCGAGCGCCAAACACAAAGCCAGAAGCGGTTGCAAACGCCCAATACAAGCGCGAAGCGCCAGCGAGTGAATCGACAAAGTGGAAAGTACCTTCGCGCGCGATGCAGAGTTGTAATAGTTTTTGTTCATGTTCGCACCTTTTGATTAACAATGCAAGCACGACGCGCAAGCGGGTGACCGCGAGTGAACGAATAAATTTGTTATCACAGCAATCCACTCGCTTGCTTGTATTATATCTCTTTCATTCTATGTTCTTTCGTTCCTGACCGTCACCTGCCTATTCACTATGCTCAGTTTAGCAAAAACGTTGCATTGGTTTCATCCTAAGAATCTCTTTGGTATGCGTGGCAAAGTCGGCGGTCTCGAATACTTTGTGATCGGGATTGTCCTGGCATCCATCAAGTACGTCGTCGAGATGTCCGTTATTGGGATAACGACAAACGAATGGTACTCGCCGCTCGATTTCGTAAATCCGTTTCTTTCTGGTCGCGAAAAATTTCTGTCGATAGGTCCGGGATGGTTGGGTTGGGGCTGGCTGATTTGGACATTTCCATTCTTTGCGGTCTGTGTACTGCTGAGCGTTCGACGATGCGTCGATGCCAATGTTTCCCCCTGGATAAGTTTCATTACATTGATCCCTATTCTGAACTTGGCAGGGATGCCGTTTCTCGCAGCAATGCCTTCGAGGGACGCACCGAACTTTGAGGTGAACCCCTATTCTGTCGCAATTGAGGTGACTGACGTCGAAATGGAGCGTCAGCCAACCCCTGACTGGGAGGCAGGGTCGATCGGTCTGATATCAGGAGCTGGCTACTTCGTTCTTACTGTCGTTTTCTGCGTTTACATTGTTGGTAGTTATGGTACGGCATTGTTCTTCGGTGCGCCCGTCGTGACTTGTGCAGCATCAGCATACTGGCTGAACCGACGCATTCAAGTTTCGATCGGGAAGACGATCGGTCATTCCATACTCATTCTCTTGATCGCGAGTATGGCTTTTCTACTAATCGGAATTGAAGGAGGCATCTGTATACTCATGGCAATGCCACTCTTCATTCCGCTTGCGATTCTCGGGGCTCTGATCGGCTACTCGATTGCTTCGGTCGAGAACCCAACGCGGCATCGTCGGACTGGCATGTTTGGCTGTCTCGCCGCCTTGCCAGTTTTAGCGATCGCGGAAACATTGTCTCAGGAGAATCCAGTACTCGAAGTTCGCTCTGAGATTGTTGTCAACGCTTCGATAGGCGACGTATGGAACCAAGTCATTGCGTTCCCAGACATTCAGTCCGAACCTCGCGGATTGTTTGCATGGGGAGTCGCCTACCCAATTCGAGCAACGATCGACGGGCATGGCGTGGGTGCGGTGCGCCATTGCGAGTTTACGACCGGCACGTTTGTCGAGCCAATCACTGGGTGGGACGAACCATATCGACTAGCTTTCGATGTTACGAGTCAACCGGAACCGATGTCGGAACTATCTCCCTATCACAGCATCCATCCACCTCACTTGAACCGATCATTCCGAAGTCTCTGCGGCGAGTTTCGTTTAATCGAGAATCTAGACGGAACGACTCGACTTCAAGGAAGCACATGGTATCAGCTCGACATCGGTCCGCGAATATATTGGAAACTGTGGACCGACCAAATCGTACATCGCATTCACGAACGCGTCTTAGATCACATCCGAAGCGAATGCGAGTCGAAAACCGAGTAGTGGAGTAAGTGAAGGTTGCAAGCTAAATGAGCTTTACGTTTCCAGTCCATCGGTTTTGCGAGAGAGGAAACTTGTTGTCTACAATGAAGCCTTAATTTCATCTATGCTAGAGAACCGAAAGTGACGAGAATAGGTAGTTCGAACATCCTCAAAAGCGAAGGATAGTTTCCACCACTGAGTGCTGGAGATCGAATGTCACGTGATGAGTTCGAACGTTGCTATGAAACCATTCCGAATGGTTTAAAGGCCGAATTAGTCGAAGGAGCTGTCTATCTCGCTATGGTTCCAGCCTCCGCTACATCGACGGCGCGAATCGTTAGGTCCTTGAACAATTCGTTCACTTTGAAATTGCCCGCTCGCGTGTCCTTGCCGTTGGTCCACAGCGGCGTGGTGCTGCCGTCGGCGTGACGGATGCGGAGGTTGTCGAGGTAGATAGTGAACGTGCCTGCTTTTCCTCCTGTGAAGACGACACCGTGTTTTCCAAGCGGACCGGGCGCGGTGCTGGCGAGGCCGATGATGCGGTGTTCCCAGACGCTCTTGCCGTCGGCGATGCCGGGTCCGCTGCTCTGATCGCGGCCGAACTGATCCACGCCGGTGCCCAATTTAAAAAGCGGGCCGAAGGGTTTTGAGTTGTTCCCTTCGAGCGTCGAGAAATACGGATGCCGCTTGGATGCGTTCGGCGAAAACGCGATATCGTATTCGATCCAATCCGTCGCGTATTGCGTGCCGTTCCAGTTCGCTAAAGAAATAGCCAGTCGATCCTTGGGCTGCGCACTTTCTGCGATGGTCACAGTAACAGCAAGCACTTCACCTTCGGGCGCCGCTGGCATGTGATACTTCGCGGGAGCGGGCTGGTGACTGTTCGCGGCACCCAGTGAACCGGACCAGGCATCCATTTTAGCTGCGAGCGACTTAACGACATCGGGGTGCGCGTCGGCGGCATTGTTCGACTCCGTTTCGTCCTGAGAGATGTCGTAAAGTTCGAAGCGATTAAAGAAGCGATGCAGCTTCCACCTGTCGGTGCGGATCGCGTCTTCGTCCCGCCAGACCCAGTAGTAGCTCTCAACAGGGCTCGGCTTGCGGTCACGCAAAGCAGGCCAAACGTTTTTCCCATCGAGCGGTCGAGAGGCCGGCATCGCCGAACCGGTCATGTCGATAAGGGTAGGATAGAGATCGAGTGCTCCACACAGTCCGTTCCATTGGCTACCCCCGACGAGCTCGCCTTGCGGCCAATGGACCACCGTCGGCAATCGTACTCCTCCTTCGTAAATCGAGTGCTTGGCTCCGCGAAGCGGCAAGCTGCTGCCGGCCTCCATGGCACCGTTGTCGCTGGTGAACACAACGATTGTGTTCTCTCGAAGTTTTAACCGATCCAGTTCGTCGAGGATGGCTGCGACGTTCTTGTCGAGCGCATGCAGCATGGCGGCGTGCGTGTGTTTCTCATCAGCGGTGGTGCTCTCCTTAGCCGCCGGCAACTTTGCCGCAGCATCGGCATTCAACGCTGCGAGATCATTCGGCTTGGCCTGCAACGGTGCGTGTACCAAGTGGAATGGCACGTAGCAGAAGAAAGGTTGCTGGTTGTTGTCTGCGATGAACTCGACCGCGCGCAGCGTGACGATATCGTCGGTGTATCCTTCGTCGTGGGGTAGGAATTGACGGTTATGCCACCAGCTCACCGGGCCGCGACCTTGCACGGTGCGGCGCGTGAAATAATCGGCACCGCCACCATAGTAGACCCAGGCTTCATCGAAGCCGTGAGCGTTGGCACCGTGCCCGCCTTTAAATTGCTTGTTCGGGGCGTCGCGGTAGGCTTCGGCGAATGCGGCGCGAAATTCCGGCGTATCAGGATCGTCGCCGCTGTGCCACTTGCCGAACACGCCAGTACGGTAGCCATTTGACTTAAAGCCTTCGGCGATGGTCGACTCTTCCAACTCGAGTTCGCCACCGACTTCTGGCCCCGTTCCGACACGAAATGGATGTCGACCCGTAAGCAACATGGCCCGCGTCGGCGAGCAAACGCACCAACCCATGAACTGCGCTAGCTCGACGCCTTCACGAAAGAGGCGATCGATGTTGGGCGTAGGGACCCCGCCGCCGTGAGCACTGATATCTCCCCAGCCAACATCATCGGCTAACATCAAAACGACATTCGGTCGCGATTGAGCGTACAGCGTCGCTGCCGTCATCGATGTGGTGATAGCGAATATTGCGAAAACGAACGATGCATTTCGAATCATGAATTAGTTCTCCGGTTTGAATGTGATTTACACATCAGTAAGTGAGCCGATGGCGCTAGTCACGGGCGTATTATGTTAGCGTTTCCACCGTGAGGCCCGCGGCTAGCGCCGACGGCTCACATATTCCTCCAACGATCCTAAACCTTTAATTGTCACCAACAACTTTGGATTGTCGAATAAGCTGATCGCCACCGTTGTCTCACAAAATTCGTACTCGTACTCAATGAAATGATACTCGTACTCGATCCGTCAGCTATCACGACTTCAAGAACGAGTATACTAGCCTTGGGCCTTACGCGATTGTAAAGGTCCAATGACGCTCGCGGCTAACGCCATCGGCTCACTAATTGAACAGTATCGCGTTTAAGATTACAGAGAGGAAAAGAGAGGAATGCAAAGAGTCAAAAAGTTGAAAGCTAAGCAACGCGATGAATTACTCAAAGCATTGATGGCCCGTTTTGAGAAAAATATGAATCGCCATAAAGGTCTTGAATGGGCTAAGGTACAAGCAAAGCTCGAAGCAATTTCGGATAAACTGTGGTCGCTCAATGAAATGGAAAGAACCGGCGGTGAGCCAGATGTGGTTGGCTACGATAAAAAAGCGGGCGAATTCGTTTTTTATGATTGTTCCGCGGAAAGCCCCACAGGTCGCCGAAGTGTTTGTTACGACCGCGAGGGTCTCGAGTCAAGGAAAGAACACACCCCGGAAGATAGCGCAATCGATTTGGCTGCTGCCATGGGCATTGAGCTTTTAACGGAAAAGCAATATCGAGATTTACAGAAGCTTGGAGATTTCGATACGAAGACGTCGAGCTGGGTGGAAACACCTTCTGATATTAGAAAACTTGGCGGCGCTCTCTTTTGCGATCGCCGCTACGACCATGTCTTCGTGTATCACAACGGGGCGCAATCTTACTATGGTGCCAGAGCGTTCCGGGGATCGCTCAGGGTCTAAATCGAGTTAATGAAATTAACCTCGAGCAGCGTTCCCTATTGGGGCCGCCACCATTGGTCGAGTTTCGTTCGAAGCTGAGAAACTTGCGCGGGCATGGTGTCGGCCAGATTCGTTGTCTCGTGCGGGTCTTTAGCGAGATCGTAAAGTTCGACAACGGCTGTCGGTTCGTTCGTAGGATCGGGAACGATCAATTTAGAGTAACCATCGATCGTCCATCGCCATCGCAAACTCTTAGCAGGATCGCTGAGATCAACGGAGTTGTGTGTAAAGCACTCGCCGTAGATTTCTTTACGAGCTGCGACTTGCGAAGCGTCGAGCAAGTCGATACCCGGAACGGCTGGCGTCGCAGGCGGCATACCAAGAGCTTTTAACAGTGTCGGCATGAAATCGATCGACTGGGCGAGTTCATCGGACATACGTGGTTCAACATGTCCGGGCCAGCGGATCATGATCGGCGAACGCAAACCGCCATCGTATTGAGACTGCTTCGACTTTGGAGCATAGTTCTGACCATCGGATTTTTGAAGCCAACCATTGTCGGAGACGTAGACCACGATCGTATTGTTGGCCACGCCCTGTTGATCGAGCTGGCCAAGTAACTCGCCGATAGTTTCATCGAACCACTCGATCATCGCCCAGTATTTGGCGATGTGCTCAGAACTTGTTTGACTCATGTACTTGTCGAGTAGTCGCTGAGGAGGCGTGTGGGGCGTATGGGGTAAGAGCGGAGCGTACCAAACGAAAAAAGGTTTGCTTTCGGATTTTGAAAGAGACATGATATCTTGGATTGGCTGCATCGTTTTTCTTCCGATGTCCAAACCTTCGTCGCCATGCCGACCGCCCTTGGTCATTCCGTGCGTAAAACCACCGTGACTGAAGTGTCCTTGCCACCATTTTCCGGTCTGCAAACAAAGGTAACCTTGCGATGCCAAAAGCCTTGGCAGCGTTGGGACTTCTTCCATATACCGGTTCATGATCTCGCGGCCTTCCAAAAAAGCCGCCGATTTTTGAAACGTCGCGTTGGTGCCCCCGCGAGGTACAGGAGGATCGTTGCTGGTTACCTTGTGTTGATGCGGATATCGACCGGTAATAATACTAGCCAAACTAGGGCAACATAAACTCGATGGGACATAGCCTCGACGGAATGTCAGGCTTTCCCTCGCCAGGCGATCAAGATTCGGGGTTTGAATCGTCGGATGCCCCATAAAACCATAGTCGGTCCACGCATGATCGTCGGAGATAATCATGACGACGTTCGGTGGAGTCGCTCCGAACAAGCACGCTGAAGACAAAAGCAAACAAAGTAACGAAAGTATTCGAGTCATCATGTGGGAAATTGCGCGTTGAGGGTGGAATTAAGCCAGAACCAATATTCTATCGTTCGTAGTTCCGCTTTCAGGCGGCAATTTGATTTGCAAGCCCGCCTTCAGGCAAAACGAAAACACTAACGATAGAGAGCAAAGTATTGATCGACCGCCTCGGCCATTGTACCCGATGCGCAACCGAGGAAATTGGTTATTTTCAAACTTGCCGGACTAAGCATACTAGAATTGTTTCCGACCGATGGGCGGGGCGCTGATAAAGGCGGCGGTTGCGACGCATTTCCGAGAAGACGTGCCGGCGGCGACGGCACCATAGCATTGCTAAGAACAGCAGTGGCCGGTGGGCTGGCAACGAAATTGCTCGACATCAAACTTGGGCTAAAAATAGCCGTCGTCGGAATTAAAAATCCAGACAGGCTTACCGGTGGGCTCGATGTCGACAAGAGCTGAAGGCTTACCGGAGCCGTGAACAACCGGAGCGCGCGACTCGTTCTATTTTGATTGACGATAGCCAAATCGATTGGATCGACGCGTCCGTCCTTATTGACGTCATAGATATTGGATGCGGGTACGGCGTTGGAAAAACTCCGCCTTAGGCTTGCGTAATCGATATTGTCGACACTTACTGTAACCGGCGAGCCAAGATTGCCAACGTTCATGTCTGCGACGGCGTTTCCGAAATAGAACGTATCGCTAAGATCAAGTCCCGTGTTGGCGTTGGCAAGCAATGTGATTCGCAGCCACGTATTTCGAATGGCTTCGTTGGCGAACTCGATTTTGATTCGCGTCGATCCATTGAGCCCACCACCGGGGATCAGCGATACCGTTGGCACGGCTGATGTGGCAAGGAAGCCTGACACACTGATTCCGTTCCAAGTTGCAAAGCGAAGGTCGGCAACGGTCGTCCCAGCACCCAAACCCGCGACGTCGATAACCAAACCATTCAATCCATTGCGATAGTTCGTATAGTTACTGATCGCGGCGATTCCCCCCGGCAGCAAAGCGGTTTTCAGTGGATCGATCGCGTTGACGGGATTGCCAGTTCCATTGCCGTAGCTGGTTGCGGTTGCCCGATTGTAGAACACTTGACGATTCACGACGGTCACTGCCGCGGAGATCGTAAAGGTAACACTCGACGATTCACCAAAGATATCGGTTGCCGTAATTTGAACGACTTGATTGGTAAGTCTCGATGTTGGCGTAAAACTCCAGTTCCACGTACCATTCGAATTGCGAAGGATATTTCCCACAGAAGCCGAGAGCTGAACGGTGTCTCGGTCGATATCATTCCAGGTACCAGTGTTGACGAACTGTGATCCAACGGCACCGCTCACCGATGCGTTGGTTTGCGTCAACGTTGGAATATTATTCAATGCTAACCGCATGAGTTCGGTACCAAAGCGACGTCCGGCATTCGCGCTAAAGTATAGAACGCTGTTGAAATTCGTTAGGTACTGTGGCGACGAGCTATCGACGCCCGGCAAAATTTCGTTGTTGTTATCTTCACCAGGAATCGGAATGGCGATTCCAGAACTGTTGATAGTGAACAGATCTTGTCCACGGTTGGAATCTGTTGCCGTAAAGTATGCTGTTCCTGCAACCTCGGTGATACTTGCAGGGTAGGAACCGACCGATCCGGGAGTTAATCCGCCACCGGGTATACTGTCTTCAACGAGTTCGGCAACACCCGAGCTAGTGACTCGCCAAAGTTCGAAGCCATTGGTTCCATCATTGGCTTGGAAGTAGAGCACACCATTTACATTGGTCATATTGGTTGGTGACGAGCCACCGGCTCCTGGTCGTATTCCACCGCCAGGCACCGCATCTTCAACGAGCTCTGCGTCTCGCGATGCGTTGATGCGCCACAGTTCGTAGCCATTCAAAAGATTATTGGCTATGAAATAAATTGTGCCGCTGACATTCACAAACTCGCGAGGATTCGAACCAGCTAAGCCTGGGTTAATGTCGGTTCCTGTGCTGCTGACGTTGACTCTCTCTGCAATTCCCGACGACGTTACTCGCCAGAGTTCGACGCCAGTGGTACCGTCGTTGGCTTGGAAATAAAGCGTGCCATTGAGGGTCCTGAGAAACTCGGGGTAGGAACTAAATTGCGGACTGATTCCTCCCAATGGAATACTGTCTTCGACCAATTCGGCGATACGGCTTGCAGGGACCCGCCAAAGCTCGCGACCGCTCGTTCCATCGTTGGCTTGGAAGTAAAGCGTGCCATTGTAGTTAGTGAGTTCTTTAGGCGAGGAGCTATAATTGCTGGGATAGATTCCGCCGCCCGAAACAGAGTCTTCGACGAGCTCGGCAATTCCACTTCCGTTCACCGTCCAAAGTTCTTCGCCCGTAGCCGTATTCGACGCAGTAAAGTATAGCGTCCCATTTACATTGATAAGTAAATTCGGGTTCGAACTAGCCGAGTCAGGATTCAATCCACCTCCTGACACGGCATCTTCGACCAGTTCAGCAGCGCCTGACGCATTGACTCGCCAAAGTTCATTGCCATTGGTACTATCGGCGGCGACGAAATAAAGTATTCCATTGACATTGGTAAGTAGGCTGGTGCGAGGAGTCATCGGGCCTGCGTCCTGCCCGCTTGTTGCCAGTTTATCGACAACAAGTTCGGCCATTCCCGAAGGGAGGATCCTCCAAAATCCAGTCCCCGTATCCGTATCAGCGCTAAAGTAGACGACACCGTTCACGTTCGTCAGGTCTCTCGGATTCGAGTTTTTTGCTCCAGCTCGAATTCCGCCACCGCCGAAGGTCACTCCAACAATTTCCGCAACGCCCGAATTGTTTAATCGCCATAACTCGGTTCCGTTGGTCCCATCGGATGCCACAAAGTAGAGCGTTCCATTGATAAGGACTAGATTCTTGGCGAGCGAACTAGCCGAGCTATCGTTGATCCCAGCACCGTTGGCCGCCAATTGAACTTGCGTTGCTTGAACGTTCAGTCCTGGCGAAGCGGTAATGGACCACAACTCGACGCCGTGTGTTCCATCGTTAGCCCTGAAATACAATTTGTCGTCGACGATCGAAAGATTGGACGGATTCGAGTCGGCGGCACCGGGATTGATTCCATCGCCTGGTACCGATCGATAGACAACTGCCGCTTGATTCGGAGAAACGGCTTGCCATAATTCGGTACCTTGAGCGGAGCTACGGGCCACGAAGAAGGCATTTCCATTGAAAGAAATAATTTGAGAAGGCGATGAACTTTCGGTACCTGGGGCAATGCCACCAAAATTCGGCGACGATTCGACGATCATTGCTGGTGAAATTGAATCTTGAACGGTCCAAAGCTCTTCCCCACGCGTTCCATCGTTGGCGGAAAAATAGAGCCGACTTTGAACAGCCGTTAGATTTTTGAGATTTGAACCGGCTGTACCTGGCGCAATATCCGCGACCAATTCTGCATTCCCTGTACTGGCAATTCGCCACAACTCGTAGCCGACGCTATCGTTCTTGGCGCGAAAATAGAGCTTGCCGGCGACGTTGGCCAATGAGGAGGGAGCTGAACTTGCCGAACCTGGATTGATCCCGCCACCAACTCCCGCTTCGACTACTTGTGCGATTCCACCGGCACCAATTCGCCATAGCTCTGCACCTACGGTATCGTTCGAAGCTTGGAAGTATAAAGTACCACCGCTTTCGGTTAAGTAGCTCGGGTAGCTGCTGCCTGATCCGATCGCAATTCCATCACCTGGAACGGAGTCCTCAACTAACGACGCAATGCCGGTCGGTTCGACGCGCCAAAGTTCAGTCCCTTCTGTGTCGTTGTAGGCCGCAAAATAGAGCGAACCATTGAAGTTGGTTAATTTGCTCGGATAGGAGTCTTGAAATCCTGGGGCGATACCGCCGCCTGGGATATTGTCTTCAACCATCCCCGCAATCCCAGATGCGTTGACACGCCACACTTCGCTGCCATTGGAACCGTCGTTTGCTCTGAAGAATAATTGCCCATTGACATTGGTAAGGTAGCTAGGATCCGATCCGGGAAATCCGGGACGAATTCCGATTCCAGGACCGGTACTTTGAACGATCGAGGCGACACCTGCGCTGTTGACTTTCCATAGCTCTCGTCCATTGCTTCCATCGGTTGCAGCAAAGTAAAGATTCGATCCGACGACGGTCAGGTCGGTGGGGTCGGAATTGCCATCGCCGGGGCTCAGTCCGCCTGCCGAAGCACCAGCAACCATCGTCGCGATGCCGCTGCCATTCACTGACCATAGCTCAGAGCCATTCACTCCATCGTTTGCAACAAAAAATAATGTCCCAGCAATGTTAGTCAGATATCGCGGAGATGAACTGTTGATTCCGGGCGCGATTCCACCTCCAGGAACGCTGTCTTCCACCATTTCAACCTGGCCCGTCACTGGAGAGATTCGCCAAAGTTCAAATCCGTTTTGACCATCGTCGGCCGAGAAGTAGCCCGAAGTCAAAAAAAACGGACTCGTAGGTATGACCATGGTAACTGGAACGACCATCGACGGATTTGAAGAGAGGTCTCCGTTATTGATGCCGGCCAGCGGTACACTATCTTCAACAACGCGGCCAACGACCGCCAAGAGCCGTCGCTCCTCTAGACCTTCAAAGAGGAGTTTGCGATTAGCATGTTGTTTCGATGTGCGAACCCGTTGATTGCTCGTGCTAGAATTTCGACGAGTCGAACCAGAAAAGATCAGTCGACTCAGCAGACTTGTCAATGCAAACTCCCAGCGATTAGATACTGAATTCGACTACTATCTAGGCTAACCAGCGGTAGCCCCTAAGTCAAATCGCCGGCGTATAGGTGGCGTAAGCTTCCAGCTTGCGTCCTCTATCTCTTCAACTTCAACTGTCGCAAGTTGCGTATTTGCTGCAATAGTGAGCCGCCGGCGTTAGCCGCGGGCCGCTGAAGCACTGTGTTTTCTGGTCAAGGGCCCGACGCTAGATCGTTCGGCTCACAACTTGGAGATACCGCGATGCCTATCACCACGCATTTCTACTATATAGGACCTCGCCAAAAAGGAAAACCGCCCGAACGAGGGGCATTTTTAGCAACTGTTACCAACCTGAACGACTAAAACCCGACGAATTACCGCCTGATGACGAGGATGAAGACCCTGACGACGAAGAAGAAGACCTCGACGAAGAAGATGAACCTCCGAATCCGCCGCCTCCTCCGAATCCGCCGCTTCCAAAAAAGTCGCTGATCCCGCCGCCAAAGTCACGGCTAGAACTTTTGGGACGCCTAGCCGCCTCGCGGGCTCGACGCGCCATTTCAGCCGCTCGCGATTCTTCCATCCGACGTCGAGCGATCTCGCGTTCGGCTTGCATGATGGCCGAAAGAGCTGCCGAAGCCGCAATCCGACTGAGTTCTAAAACCGTCTGGTAGTTGCCCGACTGAAGTCCGACCCGGGCTCGTTCTAAATCGCTGACCCCTGGCGATCCAAGGACTCGCGATCCCCACGCGCCTGACCATTGTTCGGCCTTAAAGACATTTTGCGATGCTTGCTGGAACGCCTGAAGTGCTTGACTAGCAACTTGCAACTCATTGCTTAGTTTTTCCGAGGCTTGTGAAATATCCGAATGTAACTGAGAAGCTTGATCGTCCACCGATTCCCAATCACCGTGCGAGGCTCGCAAGGCTTGCCGAATCGAAGCAAGTTGTTGCGACTGCTGCGTTATTCGCTGATTGAGTTGCACGGTCAATGGACTATCGGAGATTCCATCGCTCTGTGACTGCTGTATAAATTGTCTGGCCACTTCCAATTGCCGTTCAGCTCCCGAGACGGCACGTCCGGCTTCCGCATATCCTTGCCGATCTGCGATGATTCGCGATTGCATTTCTTCCAATCGAGCCATGGCCGATCCGATGACTTTGCCAGATTCGAACGGATTGGCGGCTACATTGGCCGTATCGAGTTCCTGTCGATTCATTCGAATACTTGCTGACACCTGTTCAAGTGCAGCCAACGTTTTTCCGGAAACCGTCGGATCTTCGACTTCTTTTTCGAGGCGTCTCAACAAGGCCTCGCATCGCTCCTGAACACTCACGTTCTCTCGCGATTGCATTTCGAGTTTCTCAAGATGCTCGGTTACGTACTGCAACATTCCATGGGCTCTCATCAGTTTCAAATCAGCTTCTTCCAATTGATTCGCCGACTTCAATACGCTCCCCTGACGATGCTCGCCGTCGGAAAGGTCGAGCAGCCGTTGGATTTCTTGAGCAGCGGATACTGTCTCGTCGATCAAGTCGTCAGCCGGCCTTGCCCCCGGAAGGATATCGAAGGGCTTCGATGATTCCTCGGCAGGTTCTTGCTTTGAGATTTCCGCCGCTAGCTTTCCGCGCGACGGCATGGAAATTTGAGGCGACACGACTTCCGAGTAATGGATGACCAACGCGGCCGCCGCATAGGCTTGCTTGGCTCGAACGACGGCTTGAGAAAGCTGGCTTGAACGGGCGCGAAGGTTCTCCAACGACTGACTATTCGATAGCCGAACTTTGTTAAACGACTCGACGGCTGTCTTGGATTCTCGCAAAATCGCGTCGGCACGATTCAATTCCGAACGCATCGTATCGATGGCAGCGGCTGCTGCTTCGAATCGCCCTTGAACCAGCATCGTCTTAGCGGCTTCGACGTTGTCTCGGGCTTGAGCGAGGCTATCATCGGGATCACAATCCAATTCTCGCAACATCGATTCACTCGGAAGTTGCATGGCCTGTCCCAAATCGGCACGGGCCTTGCGAATGTTTTCTTCCAAAGTTGAAAGACTGGGTCGATGCTCCGTTTGTATCGCCTTGGCTAACTCGACGCAGCTCAATGCGTTGTTATTCAAATTCTCAATCACTTCCGAGACTTCTTTTATTTCGGTCGCTACCGATTGCTTGGCTGCCAGCTCGATAAGCTGGTCAGCTCGATGGGCGATTGCGGTCAAAGCCGAATCGATCCAATTCGATGCGTAACCAAATCCCTTCAGTTCTTCGGCGGTTTGTCGAAGTTTTGGAAAAATATCTCGACGGGTGGCTTCTAACTCGTTCGACAGTTGGTCAGCCTCAGTGAGTTTTCGTGCGGCATTCGGAATCGGACCTTCACATGCTTGTACCGCGTCGAATGTCGAAAGTTGATCGGCAGATGCTAAGTCCTCTTGAATCGACGGCAGCAAGATTTCGACGAATTTTGGAATTCCAAAATATCCATCTTGCTTTGCGGCGAACGTCAGTCGTAACTCTCGTTGCGTTGCCTCTTCGAGCTTTTCGTGCAATTGTTGGAGCGATTCATGTACGGTGGATAGACTGTCCTCAATGGTCGTCAGCGACGCTTGTGCTTCCACGCCGCGTTGCTTAAAAGCTTGAAATACCGCTTCGAAGGTCATGGCAATCTCGTCCGGCAGCTCCGCATCGGATCGTGTTTGGCCTTTGCCCGTTTCGCCTTTGCCCGTTTCGCCTTTGCCCGTTTCGCCTTGGTCGGCTGCTGCTGCAATTTGATCTCGAAGAACCCAAGGTAGCCCGCCGCGTTTGCTAAATCGAAGCGGCGTTCCGCTAAGATGGTTTACGCCGCGCTGGTATCGGAAACTACTGATCAGATTTATCAGCTTGCCGAAAATATTCTTTGGAGAGATCCAATCGCGAGCTTCTTCCATGACACGATTGACTTCCTTGGACATGACAAAAAGATCGTCGACCGATTCCAGTGCTGCTTCGCTCACAATGCGTGTCCGACCGGTATAACCGCGATCGTCGATTTTTTCACGCGAGCCGATTATCTCTCGGTTTCGCTGAAAGAGCTGATCGATATGATCGGTTTCTTTTCGCACCGATTGCTCGCGTTCGAGAAACATTTTTTTGGCTTCTACCATTGCTGGTCGACGCTGTCGATTTAGGTACCCTAAAAAACTCGCCAATATGGCCGCAAGAATTCCTAACATGGCATACACGGTTCGCAACACCCACATTCGAAGCAACCGTGCTTGCTCGATTTTTTGGTTGACCTCCGCAATCCGCTGATTCTCTTGCTCGATCGCATTGTTTGCCTGACTGAGTCGTACTTCCGCTTGAGCGATCAGACTAGCGACGTCCAACTGCCCGTCGTCAGCTTTCAATTTCGCTTCGCTGAGAATTTTTCGAGTTTGCTCGATGAAAGGATTCGCGATGCCGTTCGGGTCTTTGTTCAGCGCGAGTATCCGGCTTTCCAGCTTTGCTGATTGCTCTGTTAAGTCTCCTGCAGACGCGAAAGCGTTCAGAAAGCGAGCGATCTCGTCGGCGACTTTGGCGAGGCTCTGTTCATTGGCACGGGTGAACTCGGGCGTCAATTGCGATTCGATTTCCTCTAACGCACTTCTCCATTGTTTGATAGTTGGCTGGGTGAGGGGTCCGGTTGCCGAAGGATGCGCGGCGAGTATGTCTTGAGCGTTCTTTTCAACATCTTGAATCGAAGTGCGTGTCGTTTCTATCCCCGCTTTAAGGAATTCGATGCCGCGTTTTTGCTCGTCGGCTGCTCGTCTTGCTGCGCTCGCTTCGGCTTGAATTGCGTTATCGAGTCGACGGTTGATCGATTGGACGGTGTCTTTGACGGCATCGATAATTCGACCACCCGAACGCATCGCGCGAAAGGCCGGTTGGTCCAGCTCGCCGATCCAGTGCGACTGTCCAAGCCCGCGTCGATCCTGGGCATCGGACGCAAAATAACTAAACTTCCGTTCGCGAAGGAACAGCACAAATATCGCGCCGTCTTTTTCCTTTGTAGTGGAATGTTCCAATGCGCCAAAACCGGTGCGATTGCTCAGTCCATATCCGAGTGCATGCTCGACCGCGTCCATGTCGGAATAGGTTCGACCGTCGCTGGCTTGAAAGGACTCGCCTGAGGCACTTTGCAACAAGACAATCGTCCAGTGTGGTCCGTTCGCAGCAAGCCAATGCTGTAAAACGACAAGCTGCTGTGTACCGACCCCAATCTCGCCTTTGATAAAAAGATGACGCTCGACGGACCATGCTTGAATTACTTCATTGACCGATTCGATCGCGATCGGTCCCACGTCGAGCCTCTGGCGTTGCGAGAGTGCAAGCTGGCCTGTACCTACAAAACCCGCCAAAACGGCAACGAGCCAAAACGATCGATAAATCACCGTGAACAAGACCAAGCTCCTCGATAAACAAAAAACGCTATGTCGACTCGTCGCCCATTGTACCCTGAACTGATAACGACTTAGAAATATTTGTAAAACTGATCGCAAATGACGATTCTTTATGACATACCGCGATAGAACTGATCTAGACTCTTTAGCTATCGAATAGGTAATAGATTGTTCAATGAAGTTGCTTGTCTTAGTTGCTTGTCCTAATCGAAAACGGGTCGCTCCGTTTCCACGTCCACAGTCCGAGCTATAAACAATGATTCAAAGTACGATTCGAGGCGTTCGACTAGCCACCATTTTGCTGTGTGGCTATTGGTGTTTGCTTTTCATCGCAACCCACCTTCCGAAGTCGGTCGTCGTTTCGTTCCGCTATTCCGATAAGTTGCTGCATTTCACGGCCTATGCGGGTTTGGCATTTTTGCTGGCCTGGGCGCTGCCGACGGTCCCGAAACACAAGCGATTGAACATCCTTATGGCTGGCTTCTTGGCGATCTCGTATGGCGTTATGGATGAGATCTCGCAGACGCCGGTCGGTCGACAAGCCGATATCATGGATTGGGTTGCAGACTCGTGCGGTGCGATTGTCGGTCTGACGTTTTATGCGATCCTTCGATGGCAAATCGTCAAGCGCGGCAGATCTCGGCAAGCTCCGTCGACCACGACTCTAGAAGCGCTGCAGGTGTAACGTTGCGATCGACGTCGCCTTGCGCTGCGACGCATATCTCTAAAGCCCGATTGGCCACTGAAATCGGCAGCCCAAGCTTTGCTTCTTCACCATCGAAGAGCGATCGAACGTGCCCCGCTTGTTGATAGATAATAGAGCGATAGAACTCGATCGCGATGGAAAAGATCGTTTTCAATCGAGCTCTTCGAAGGGCGCCTTCTTTACCTGCCGATTCAATGTTGGCGACAATCGCTTTGGACATCGCAATAAAATCGAACGGACGTTCCGCGAGTTTCGCTCGAATTTCGGCGCGGAATTCTCGCAGATCATTGTCGAGAAAGGCTTGAGCTCGAGCATACGAACCGTCGGCTAACTTGGCGATCGCATCAGCCGTCGCTTTGTTGTCCACCAATCCGTTTCGAATCAAGAGCGTCGAGATGACATCGCTGGAAAGACCTTGAAAGCGAACGATTTGCGAGCGAGAACGAATGGTGGAAAGCTGGCGCTGTTCGTTCGAGCTGATTAAGAAAATAGCAGCCCCAACCGGTGGCTCTTCCAGCGTCTTAAGCATACTATTGGCGGCTTCAACGTGAATCGTATCGGCGTCGTCGATGATCGCGATGCGTCGTTGGCCATGATACGGTTTCATGTGCAGTTCATAGCACAAGCCTTCGCGCAGCCGGTTCTCTCTCGACCCGACCAACAATTCGATCGACAGGCTAGAGGCTTCGGGCGGTTTGCAAACCTGCAAGAGATCGGGATGCGTATCGGCGTCAATCTGCACGCAACTTTCGCACGACTGGCAGGGATCAAGCGATCCTGAATCGCGATTGGGACAAAGCAAGGCTTTGGCGATCAAACGCGAGAAGGTTCGCTTTCCGCAACCATCGGGACCCACCATCAGAAAGGTGCTGGCCAAGCGATTCTGACGAATCGCCTGCTGAAACCATTTTTTTTGTTTTAGATGCCCTTGATAATCTCGCCATAACATGATGGCACAGATTGTAGCAAACGCCAACCAGATTTGGGACTAGCAAATTAGAACTGGATTTCCACACCGCCGGTTGCACCATGGAAAAAGACGATATCGGAAGCACGATAGTTCAGCCCGGTGCTCGGATTAATCGGCACATAGCGTTGATCCGATACCGTGGCAATTCCCGCAAGTATCCAGGCTTCATAACCAGCCCTTACGATGACGTGAGGAAGAATTCGGTAACGTGCCAATGCCTTGTACTCGATCATTCCTGCCACGTCGGTATCTCTGGTGCGAGTATTGATTAAGAACGAGGCGTCATTGACCAGGAGTGTTTCTCCCTTGTTGAAGTTTGCGAAGATCCCAACGCGAGTAGAAGATCCTAAAGCGAGCCGCTGGCCAAACGGTTTGTAGATATCCGCACCGACTTGCCCGCCAAGCAAGAAGTTGCTCGTTTTCGTTCGCAAGTATCCCAAGCTAAGATCGGAATCAACGGTATCAAACAAGTACGATTCGTTGTAGTTGAATCCGCGAATCCCAATCAAGGTGCTCATGATATCCCAAGCAAACCAGCGACGATTCAATTCGTAGCTTTGCATGTAAATCTGTTCTAGTTGGATATGGCGATTCGAGCCATTAAAGGTGTCGATTTGATCCGGAGTGTAGCCGAACCCGGTTGTGAGAATACTATTGAGACCACCAGCACTGTTTTGATCGATTCGCTGCCGAGACCATCGAAGTGGCCCAGTAAAGACGGCTTCAACTCCATCGGTACAGTCAAACATCTGCCCAATGGTAATGCGGTGACTGAAATCGAAATCGAAATCGCTGAGGAATCTACCTTGCGAAAGACTAAACGATTGATCGGCCTTTTTCTTTATGTAAATCGAATCATAGCTTACATAGAATGAATGGCAGTTTTCTGGACAGCAAGGATTGCTGTTGCCGTAACCGGTGGATCCATAGCCACTGTAGGAACTTCCACCTCCGACATGCGAACTTGGAACATACTCACTCTGCATATTCGAGTAGCCCGATCCGAACATCTGATTTGCATTGGTCGAGATAAAATCACCAGCCGGTACTTGGCCAGTAACTCGATCTTCGCCTTCTGAAACGCTGATGATCGTGCCTTCATCGGTATTTCCCAATTGGATCTGTCCGTCTGATAGCTGCCGACTAATGACGCCTCCTTGTCCGGATGCCAAGGCGTTATAGGTGGGGTCGGTCCCCCGAGCGACTGTCTCGAATGTCGAGTAACCGTATTGAGCGGTGTCGTCGAGCACCGACGTCACGGCCGGAGCATACGATTGCGACATTACTGGTTGGCTAACAACAGCCGACAAACAGCTCGCTAAAACCGTGGCGAATACGGACCCGCGACGACGATTCACGGTGGATCGCAAAACGTCACTGTTCGAGTCTAAGATCTGAATGTTTTTTGAATGACGCATGTTGGCCGCTCCCTAATCGTTGAGCACTGGGTAATTAGCAGTAGTGGTTTGCAGGGAAATAAACTTGGAGTGATTTGATGACGGAAAAAATGTTACTTAAAAATCGTTGACATGGAAGTTTTTAATTTGAATGCACGGCAATACGATCCTGGACGGGAACAAGAAATAACTTCCGAACCAGCGATGCGATTTGTTTCGCTTGCTCCTCGGAACGCGTTATTCCAAATACCGTGATGGAACCATTATCAGTTGGCTTGATGGCTATTCGTGACGTAGGATAAAGCTCAGCAATTGACTTGATCGCCTCTTCGATGCTCGTAGCTCGTTTGACCGTCGGTGCCGACCAAGCTTCGCTGACGGTGATATCGATCAACCGAGGAGGGTTGCGTCGATTCGCCTCAGATGTCATCCAGACCCGAAGTCGTGTTGTACCGCATCCAATGCCCAACAACATGATTCCATCCGACTCGTATACCATCGCTTTGCAAATCGATTCGTCCTCGATTGCAATTTTTTCGATCGATCCGTCCATATTGACGTTTCGAGTATTTCGGTAGGTCACATGAACTGCCATCGGACCTTCGTCGGATGCTCGACCGGTCGAAGGCAAATCAGCATTCTGAGTTTGAGACTCTGGTTCGATGACTTTTTCGACGACTTTATGGTTTTCTACTTCGACATTGTTTCGGTATCGACTCGCATCGCTTGTGGTGGAAACAGCAATGGCGACAACCTTCGGCGAGAAGCGTGTTGACTCTCGATCGACGATAGGCGAATGATCTGCGATCGCGTCGACCGGAGCAGGCGTTACTGCGCCTGATGAAACTGCATCTGATGAAACGACCTCTAAAGGTGAGCCGTCGGCGCTAGCCTCGGCCGTTTTCGTTGGAGTGTGCTCGCGGGAAGAGACCGCGGCTAGCGCCGTCGGCTCAGTGGTTATCTGGCTAGCCTCAGTTTCTTTTCGAGCCAAGGTCATGCTTGGAATTCGCACAACATTCGGTGCCCGTGAGTCATCGGCTTTTGCAGGCTCGTCGACTTTCGCGATTTTCGACTCTTCGACCAGACTGGTCTTGATCTCGCCAACCAGTACCGCCGGCGTATTCACGGACTGTTGGATTGCCGCTAACGCGTTCAGAACAGCATCTTGCGCTTCGACGTTTTTTTCCGGTATGACGACGCGAGGCAAGGAAACACTGCCGACCGAATTCATCTCGATCTTAACCGAACCCTTTTTTGACTCGCTCGTCGATAGAACTTCTGATTCGATTTGCGCCAACGTGGGCGGTATTTCAACTCCCGTACTATTGGGGACGCTCAGGAACGTTGGAGAATTGAAGGTCACTGTTCCGATCGGCGCCGGAACACTTGGAGTTTCAGCACATCCTTCCGAGCACTTACCGTGTTCGACTACAAGGGTCGCCACCGCTGAGACTTGCGGCGCGTCCAATGAGACTTGCGGCGTACTCGATGTAGCTTGCTCGATAGCATTCAAACCGATCAACTTCACGAAAGATGCACTTTTCGCGCAGACAGTCTTCGAACCGATCGTTGGCATAGCCCAGTTTTCAGCTCGCAAAGCTCCGTTGTTGATCTCAACCAACGACGCGGCGAACAAAAGAACGGCATAAATCTGTCGTTTTCTTTTGCAGCGTGCATTTTTGAGTCGAGCACTCGGGCTTTCGTTCATTGGTCGCATCCTGTTTGCATTGAAGCTACATGAGGATCAACGGTGAGAATTGCCCAATTGGAATCAGGCGTCCACTTTCCCTATGATCTCTCACGGAAAGTATCGGATGGAGGATTGTGCCGAGTTTAACGATTCTTCCAGAGGTAACGAATAGAACGATAAATCGAGAGTGGATTCTAAGTTTGATCGAGCTGCATAAGCTCTTCAAGCCAGACGCGAATCTCGTTATCGTATTCGCTAGCTAAATTGCTGAGGACCAATTGGCGATGAAAGCGAGCCGCACCATCTTCGAGAAGCTCGGCTGCCTCGGCGCTTGGAAAGCGACGATTCGGGTCGGGAGCGATCATGCCGCGACAGAAATTCATCAGCAAATCGTTGCGTGTTACCTCGTCGGGTAGTAAATCGTGGAGCCTTTGCGGAAGAGTTCGTTTCGCTTCTAAGAGGGCTTTCAAGGAAACGCTCTCTGGGAAACAAGGTTGCCCCGAAAGCAGCTCGATGAGCACATAGCCTAAGGATGCCAAATCGCTTTTGGGTGAAATGGGCGCATTTTCAAGAACTTCGGGTGCAGCATACGATGGAGTGCATGTCCGTAATGGCGGCGGATTTTCCATGTCAAAGGCCGATCCGATATCGATCAGCTTAGCGTGTCCGGTCCGCTTGAGCATTATATTGGATGGCTTAATGTCGCTATGAACGACTCGTTCGCGATGCATGGCTGCCAAGGCGGCCAGACAATCTCGGACGATTGCGACGGCCACCCCCGCTTTATAGCGGCACTGACTCGGACCGGTGGTTACAATGACGCTGTTGATATATTCCCAACGTTTCGAGCTTACACGGCCTCGAATTTGAGATAAACGCCGGAGATCGCTCAACTCGCGCAAATCGTAGCCATCGACCCACTCCATCACCATGATTCTGACGCGACTTCGGTCGACAAAGTCTTGAACATCGAGCACCCCGTCGTGCTGAATCCGAGCCACCTTGGATGCCACGGCGCCGATCCTTGCCATCGCCTGTTCGTAGGCTGCTTGACTGCTGAATCGTTCCGGCGAGAAAAATTTCATCGCGACCGGCAAAACAAATCCGTCCGCCCCGCGTCGATGCGAAAGAAATACGATTCCTTGCCCACCACTACCCAAAATGCGCTCCAAGCGATGGTAGGTTGTCCATTGTAATCGCTGGTCATCGATCAGCTTCTGATATCGCCCCAGCAACTCGTGATTGTTACCTGAGCGTCCATCAGCACCGATTGTCTGAGTCGGTTGTTCTTGAGGAAAAGTCGTAGAGTGCATGAAATCCGTGCCAAATCAGTAAAAAAGCGACTCCGTCAAAGTCATAGTATAGCGTGCAGGTTGCTCTTCTAAACGGCACAATCGGAAAATCTCCCTCAAATCGCAAAGTAACGTGTTTGATCGCGATACATTTTCCAAACCGTACTCGACGGCATGCGTTAGGGTTTCGCATGGTACCGTGGCGCCGTCGTCCACTGGTCAGTCATCCAAGCAATTCATGCGTAAGGTTTAGCCAGCGATGTCGATACGAAGAACACGCAAATTAATAGATTATGAAGTTCAATCGAGCCTTGTCGTTCGATTGTGTCTACATTGGGTCCTTTTCTTGGCGGCCACCGCAATCGCCATGTTCTTCTGGATACGGCTGTTTGAATCGCCGACAGATACGCTTGCCGAAACCGCCTCGCGATTTTGGAATACCTTTGTCCCAATGTTGATCGTCGCGATTGCATTGCTTCCCGTTTTTGTACTGGATGCGGTTAAGCTTTCGAATCGATTCACGGGACCGATATTCCGGTTGCGCCGAACGCTGTCGAACCTTGCTCAAGGCCAAACTTCCCGGCCTCTAGAGTTTCGAAGCAACGACTTCTGGAAATCGCTCGCCAATGATTTCAATCGCGTTGTCCATCGTCACCAAAGTTCAGATAACCCTTCCTCGAATGCTTCAGGCACACCAAGCAAATCATGAGAAAAACACGACGACGTGGCGCAGCGGTAGTCGAGTTCGCCGTTTGTCTCCCCATTATCATGCTACTGATTATAGGAAGCATCGAAGCGACTAGCGCGATCTTCCTACGCCAAGCCTTGACGACCAGCGCTTACGAAGGAATTCGTGAAGCGGTCCAATCAGGTTCGACAACAATAGCGTCGACGAACCGCGCTCAAGCGATTCTCACCTCTCGACAAATTCGAAATTCAAATGTTCGATTCACACCGTCCGACGTCCAAACCGCCTCGCGTGGAACACCGATTGTCATTGAAATTTCTGCTCCGTTTGGAGCGAACAGCCCGTTCATGGGTCACGTCATTGCCGACCGGATAAATACGGTTCGTACCGTCATGATCAAAGAATAATTAAGGGGAACCGAGATGCGATCTAATCGATGCTCAATAAATTGCCAGGGACCTGTCGGTCGCCAACTACATCAACGTGCAGCGCAACGCACCGGTGCGATGCTTATTTTGATCTGCGTTATGATCTTTGCCTTTATGGTGACGGTCGCTTTTTCCGTTGATATAGCTTACATGCATTTGGTGAAGTCGGAATTGCGAACGGCCACCGATGCGGCCGCAAAGGCGGCTGCGGAGGCTCTCGCTCGAACGCAGAATGTCCGACAGTCTTTGGATCGCGGCAAGGAAATTGCCAATGAAAACCTTGTAGCCAATCAAGGGCTAGCCCTTCTCGATTCAGATTTTGCATTCGGGCGTTCTGAACTCGCCCCTTCTGGCAAGTTCGTATTCACGGTCGGCGGGACACCCAGCAACAGTGTCCGAGTCGTAGGCAAACGCGATCGAGGCTCACCCCTTGGCAGCGTTCCGTTGTTCTTTGGTCGCATGTTCAACGTTCAAAGTTTTGAACCCGAAGAGGCGGCTACGGCAACGTACGTGCAACGCGACATCGTTCTCGTCGTCGACCGCTCCGGATCGATGCTCGATGACAACAAGTTTGTCGGGCTTCGCAGCGCCGTAAACATTTTTAATGCCACGCTCAATGCTAGCCCCGTTCAAGAACGCGTCGGACTAGCGTCCTATTCGACAACGGCCACGGAAGATATCGAGCTAACCGAAAACCTTGCCTTGATCGACGCCGCGATGGCACGCATGCCAGTCGCCGGCTTTACCAATATCTCAGGCGGGATCGATGCTGGCGGAAATGTCATGAATCGAGGTCGTTCCCGACAATTCGTCGAACGGACGATGATCGTGCTGACCGACGGAATACAGAACCGCGGTCGTCCGGCTCGTTTGGCGGCCGCCGACCAAGCCGCTCAAGGGATGGTGATCCACGCGATTACTTTTGGTGCCGATGCCGAACGTCGAACCATGCAAGAAGTCGCAACCATTGGAAACGGTCGTTACTTTCACGCCAACGACAATACGCAACTCGCCCAAATCTTTAGGGAAATTGCGTTGACACTGAGCACGATCATTACTGAGTAAAAACCATGAAGCGCCAACTCAAAATAAATTCCGTTCGAATCCGAAGGGGTGCCGTTGCCGTAGAAATGGCAGTCACCGCCGGACTCGCGTTTTTCGTTTTCTTCGCAGCTCTGGAATTCTGCCGCGTCTCGATGATGCGACATACCGTCGAGCACGCGTTGTACGAAGGGGCTCGGCAAGGAATCGTGCCTGGTGCGACGTCGGCCGAAGTTCAAGCGAAAGCTCAAAGTATCATGAGAACGATCGGAGTCCGATCGGCAACCATCGACGTAACGCCGAGGGCTATTACGAACTCGACACCGGAAGTCGCGGTCCGCATTCGAATGCCACTCGATCAAAACCTCTTTGCACCAGCCTTCTTTTTTCGTGGCCGAGCCTTAGATCGAACGATCGTCATGCAACGCGAAGGCGTCCGATAGCTTTAAAGCGGCCACAAGATCTTGAAAAAATAGCGTTGACGGGGTGGCGGACCAACGTCCGCGACGATACTCTTCCCAACTTTCAATTCATCCCAGTGAAGAACCTAAACGCTTGTCCCCTTACCTTTGGATGCTGATCGGCTCGGTTTTCTTTGCGGTCATGAGTTTGTTGACCGAATCGTTAGGAACCGAGTATTCGTTTGCCTGGATCGCTGGGGTGAGAAGCGCGATTGCTACCCTTCTGGCTGTCATTATGGTTTGGCTGGGCGGTGCCAAATTGGTTTTCTTTCGACCATTATCTCTCTGGTGGCGAAGTCTGGCAGGAAGCAGCTCAATGATGTTCCTGTTCTTCGCCATGACACACTATGACGTTTCGATCATCCTTTCTTTATCGAGCATGTATCCAATTTGGGTCGCAGTCCTGGCTTGGCCCCTCCTCGGGCAACTCCCCTCACGCGATACTTGGTACGCCTTAGCCGTGAGCACCCTCGGTATGTGGATGGTTTACCAGTCGGCAAACGGCGCGGAGTCATCAGGTCAGTTTCATGCAAACTATTTACCGCAATGGGCGATTCCTGCGGGCGTGATCGCAGGCCTTTTAAGCGGCGTTGCCTTGCTCGGATTGCATCGCGTCAAGGAAGTCGACACGCGAGCCGTGGTCGCTCATTTTTCGGCAGTTTCGACGGTCGTGGCCTTCCTCGTTTATGCGGTTTTACCACCCCATATCTCAACGTCTGTCGATCATTCCAGCGTTTTTCGGTTGGTCGCTGTCGGCGTGACGGCATTGATCGGGCAACTATTCTTGACCCGAGCCTTTGCGGCCGGTCGCCCGGCTAGGGTGAGCGTCGTCGGGCTGTCACAAGTTGCCATTGCAGCCATCTATAAATGGATTCTCGAAGGAAAAGCTCCAACGCCGCTCAGTTTACTTGGTCTTATCCTGGTGCTCGGCTCGACGCTTTGGGTCATGCTGCGAGACGATAAGGCGATTTAGCGTTTTCTAAATATTTTCGGAATTCTCCGAAACTTTTCTAGAACACGTTGCCAAACGTTGACGGCCAACTCCTAGGGGGCTAAAGTAACCCTTCACACCACAAAACCGCGCAATGGCCCCTCAGTGCCCCTCAGAGCTGCGGTTTTAAGAATTTTTTTGATGAGTACGTTTTGACTCGAAGAGTGGTTTAAATCTTCGAAGAGTCTTTGTTAAACGTACTTGCATCTCTAAGTCTGTCGTTAGGAGGCTTCGATGAGTCACCGGTATAATGCTTATTTGCCTTGCGCGCTATTCGTTTTCGCGTTAATCGGCGTTTCTCAAAACGCCGAGGCGGCCGACTTCAAAGTAGCCACTCGCGATGACGTTTTGGTTCTTACTTCAAAGGTACAAGCGACTCAGTTCTTAACGCACGCAACTTTCGGAGGTACCAAGGCCGAGATTGATGCCCTGGCACTACGCATGCGAACGATTGGTACCGTCCCCGCAGCCAACGAATGGATAGATGCGCAAGTCGCTATCCCAGCGTCTTCGCAATCGGCTCTTGAACGAAAAATGTTCCTGGACGATGTTCCTTACTGGACGCTCTATAATCGAACGGGAGTTGCACCGGACTACGTCTATACGCCACGAGCTTCGACCATAACGACTGAGCATGCGATGTCTCGCAGCGGATATCGAACGCGTGCGTGGTGGCATAACGCCCTCGCTGGACAAGATCAGTTGCGTCTAAAAACGGCCTGGGCCTTGTCGCAAGTCTTCTCGGTTTCAAGAATCGCGAACGGCTTCGATGACGAGGAGTTCGAATCATCGGTTTCCGGCGGACCGTCTCCAACTCGCAGTCGATTTCAGGGCCTGAGCAACTACTACGATATCTTTTCAAACAATGCGTTTGGCAAGTTTCGCGACATTCTTGGCAAGGTAACTTATCACGGCACGATGGGTGATTGGCTAAGTTTTCGTGGAAATAGGCGAGCTGCAGGCGGCATTTTTCCGGATGAAAATTATGCTCGCGAAGTTATGCAGTTGTTTACCATCGGGCTTTATGTGCTCAATAATGATGGTTCGCAGCAAACGAATGCGGCGGGGCCTATTTCAACCTATGATGCCGACGATATTCGGGAATATGCCCAAGTTTTTACGGGCCTAGGGTACGGATACGGCACCTATAGCCCGTCGAGCTCGTCCTTGAATCCCTACAGCCCTTATACCGGGACCGTTTCGGCCGATCCCAATGGATCTACGAAATACCAAGTTCCGATGCGAATGGCTCCGTCCCAGCATGATCGTGGGCCAAAATACTTATTGAACGGATTGGTACTCCCCTCCACAATCGGCACGACCGGTTCCCCAACTAATACGGACGCCGATTCGAATAACACAACTTCTCATACCGAGATTTCTGCAAACGCAGAGATCGACGCGGCTTTGAATGGTTTATTCAATCATCAAAGCTGCCCCCCATTTATCGTTCAACGCTTGATTCAGCGGTTCGTAAAATCGAATCCTTCCAAAGCCTACGTTGGTCGAGTCGTTGCGAAGTTTAAAAACAACGGGCAAAACGTACGAGGCGACATGAAGGAGGTGGTACGAGCTATCTTGACCGATCCAGAAGCGTGGCAGCCGATTCGCGTTCAATACGTCCGCTCGCCTTCACCGAGTTTCGTTGTTTCGACGATGGGATCAGAAGATTCTCGGCTACAAGAGCCCGTCTGTAATTTCACGAGATTCGTTCGATTCTTTAAAGGATCTCCCGAATACCAGAAAGCCACTTCGGGGACTTATCCGACTGTTGTGCCTACCCCTGCAGCGAACATAATCAGCAACGAATTCCGCATCGGTAGCCTGGATGCGACTTTCGATCAGAATGCTTACGACGCACCGTCGGTTTTCAACTTCTATCTTGCTGAATTCCGACCTACCGGCGAATTCCAAGCATTTCCTGTCTCCTCTCGCATTCCGACAGGTGTTCTTGTCGCTCCTGAATTCAACATTGTGAATGCGATCACCGCGAATGCGACTACGAATTTCTATCGCGGACTGATTTCGACCAGCCTGCGAAGCGATACCATTCAGACCATCGGGTCGATCGCTGGAAACACGATCACGGGGACAAGTACGACGAATACCGCAAACGTGACGACTTTAGCCACCGAATCCACCCGCTCGCGCGTCACTTTTGATTTTAGTGAGGAAACGACCCTGGCTCTCGGGACCAACGTCGGATTGCCGTGGGAAGATGATGTACTCAAGTTGATCGAGCACTTAGATTTGTACCTGTGTGGCGGAACGCTTCATCCTCGATACAAATTAAAGTTAGGCGGCGCGTTGATCGCGGAGATCACTCGAGTCAATGCAAGCGGTGTCTCGAATGCGGAAGCTCTGGAAATCGCCCGAGGAGCGGTCTTGTCCATTGTGACGTCGCCAAGCTTCCTGGTGACCGAGTAGTTTCGTTAAACCTATCCTATTTTTTGTCGGCGATTGAGTTACCCACAAAGCGCATTGCTAAATCAAGGGAAAATTAAATGTCAAACAGCAAAAAGAATTTTGAAACACGACGAAATCTCTTGAAGCTCAGTACTTGCGGAGCGATGACCAATGCCACATTCTTGTCGGCGCTGACGCATCTTAAGATGACGAGTTCCGTGATGGCGGAAAGCAGCATTGTACCGACAGGAGGTTACAAAGCTTTGGTTTGTCTCTTTTTCAATGGTGCGATCGACTCCTTCAACGTCCTGACTCCGTTCGGCACAACGCAAGGTGATGCGAGGTATTCTGAATATGCCGGAACGCGGTCCGGTGCTGCTCTCAAACGAACACTGGCTTGGGATGGTGCATGGACGGGAACCGACTACGGTTACTTGAATCCGATTGTCGACAGCACTTCGGCCGGTGGAACCGGTAGAACGTTTGGTTTACACCCTCGATTCACCTACCTCAAACAGATGTACGATGCTGGCCATGCAACGTTAGTCGCGAATTGCGGAGCTTTGGTTGAGCCGATCGTCAACAACAACGACTACAACAACGCCACGCGGAAAAAACCGGTCGGATTGTTTAGCCATCCCGATCAGCAACGTCACTGGCAGACCGCTGTTCCGACATCCCGAAATCAGGTTAAGGGATGGGCTGGAAAGATGATGGATCGTTTCACAGATCCAGCTCTTCAGGCCAACAATGTTTATTCGGCGGTTTCAACGAGCGGGCAAAGCTTGTTTTTGACGGGCGATCGAATTGGCGGCTACACGATCGGTGGCGTGACCAACTCAACGTATACCAACGGTGGAGCCACGGTGATCAATGGAATCAACGGAAGTACTGGAACTGACCGAATTTTTACAGCGATGCAAAATGACTTTGCCAGTCAAACTTATGCGGATGTTCTTGAGCAAACCATTCTCAATGGGCGTATTGAGGCTCGAGATGCGGCATTGGCATTGAGTAGTGCTTGGCCAACCGCAACCTTGCCCAGGGCACCAGCTGTTCAGTTTCCACTCAGCGGTCTTGGATCGCAGTTGTCTGCCGTAGCCAAAGTAATCAAGATCGCTTCCAGCGCAACAACCAATCCGCTTCAACAGCAGCGCCAAATCTTCATTTGCACCATCGGCGGATGGGATCACCACGCAAGCCTGCTCGCTAGCCAGGACACGATGATTCCTGCAATCGATACGGGAATCAAAGCATTTTACGACTTCTTGAATGCTGAAGGATTGCTGAGCAACGTCACGCTCTTCTCGATCTCGGATTTTGCGCGTACGTTGTCCTACAATGGCAGCGGTTCCGACCATGCATGGGGAGGCAACCCCATCGTAATGGGGGGGGCTGTCAATGCGACGGCTGGCAACAATCGAATTTGGGGGTCCTATCCAAATATCGTTCTCAACACGAGTGGCACTGGTCTTGACCGTGGTCGCGGTGTATTTATCCCACAAACCTCGTCGGATCTTTATCACGCTGAAATCTGCCGATGGTTTGGCGTACCCGACAATCGCCTTTCGGAGATCTTACCCAATATTGGTAACTTCCCGTACCGAGGAACCGGTGGCAATCCGCTTGGGTTCTTGAATATCAGTTGACGAAATGAAGAGTTCATGACCAAGCTTGCGTGAAATCGCTTGACGAAGTTCACCCTCTGCTTTAAGGTGGAATATAAGTCGTTATGCATCCGATTGCAGCGTGCTGCCCGTCTTTCTAACGATTTATTTAAAGTCAAATTGTTGCGACAAATTTGAGTACATCCAATTTGTCGTCTTCCCTTGTGTTGGTGATACTTTTCTTTCGGTTGCGTTACTAGTTCGGGCTTTAGGAGGCTTTGATGAGTAAGCGGTTCTTATCGGTTGCACGTGCATTAACCTTGTTTTGCGGCGTTTTATCCTCTGGCCAGACTCTTCTACGAGCCGCCGACTTTGCGGTTGCAACTCGCGATGACGTTTTGGTTCTCACTTCGAAGATCCAAGCCACACAATTCTTGACGCACGCGACGTTTGGAGCGACGCAAGTAGATATCGATGCTCTTGCACTTCAGATGCGTCAGCAAGGAACCATTGCTGCGGCTTCGGCTTGGATCGATGCTCAGACGGCCTTGCCAGCATCGTTGCACAACCCTCTAGAACGGACGTTTATTACTCAAGATTACCAGTTTGGTTCGCTCTGGGATCGAACTGGGACTTCTTCCGCCAATTACACCTATGTTGCGACGGTCAATGGTGGGACGGGCACTCCTGGGATTGACGCGAGAAATGCGTTCAATCGAACTCGCTATCGCCAGCACGCATGGTGGCACAACGTCCTTGCTGGCGAAGATCAATTGCGGCAACGAGTCGCTTGGGCACTAGCGCAGATTCTAGCAGTTGGCGAAAATGCCGTTAATTTCAATGAAGAGGAATATGAAGGAACAGTAACCAATGGTCCAACAGCCATTGCTGGAACCAACGGTCTGCGAGCTCATAGTCGCTTTAATGGTTTGACGAATTACTACGATATCTTTGTCGCGAATGCGTTTGGAAAGTATCGAACGGTTGTAGGCAAAGTAACCTATCATGGGATTATGGGCGACTGGTTAAGCTTCCGAGGTAACAAGCGAGCGGCTGGCGGTGTTTTTCCGGATGAAAACTATGCCCGTGAAGTCATGCAGTTGTTTACGATTGGACTGAATGATCTCTTTGACAATGGCACGGCTCGAACCAACGCCCAAGGCGTCATCCCAACCTACGATGCAGACGACATTCGTGAATACGCACAAGTTTTCACTGGATTGGGTTACGGTTACGGTAGCTACGCTCCAGCGAACGGATCGCTGAACCCGAATAGCCCATACACTGGAGGGGTTTCAACCGATCCAAACGGATCAGTGAAATTTCAGGTTCCGATGCGAATGGCCCCGGATAAACATGACCGAGGTCCTAAGTATCTGTTGAACGGATTAGTTCTTCCGTCGACGAGCAATACGACCGGCTCGCCTACGAATACCGACGTTAATAGCGAAGGACCAACGCATACTGAAGAGACTGCGAACGTTGAAATTGATGCCGCCCTTGATGGTTTGGTTGCCCATCGTTCATGCCCACCATTTATCGTTAATCGATTGATTCAGCGATTGGTGAAATCGAATCCTTCGAAAGCCTACATGGCACGCGTTGTGAACATCTTCAAGAATAATGGTCAGAACGTTCGTGGTGATCTCAAGGCAGTCGTCAAAGCGATTCTCTTGGACCCAGAAGCTTGGCAACCCATTCGAGTCGTGTATCAACGTTCGCCGGCGCGATTTATCGTGACAACGATGGGAACCGAAGACTCGCGTCTTCAAGAACCAGTCTTGACGTATACTCGATTTGTTCGATTCTTTAAGTCAACGGCTCAATATCAAAAAGCAGACGCTGGTGTCTATCCTGCCGCCCCCGTTCCTGCAGGCAATATTATAGGCACCCAGTTTCGGCTAAACTCTCTTGATTCGACCTTCGATCAATCGCCGTATACGCAACCATCGGTTTTCAATTTCTACGTTGCTGACTATCAACCAGCAGGAGATGTCGTCAACTACGTACCGTCGTCGCGGCTCCAAGAATCGTCGCTTTTCGCTCCTGAATTTCAGCTTATCAATGCGATTACCTCTAACACGACGAACAACTTTTATCGATCTATTTCCGCAGGCTCAAGAACCGAAACCTATCTAAACTTTACCGGTGCGCAAGCAACTTCTACCAACTACGAGAATACGGCTAATGTTACCAACGTGGCCACTGAGTCAACTCGCACCGTCATCACCTACAATTTTAGTTACGAGCGATCGTTGCTCTCGGACTCGACTGGTCCCCTAGGGGATGCTGGATCGACCGCCCGTATCAACGCGCTAATGGAACATCTCGACATGTATCTTTGCGGTGGAACGTTGAGCGACTCTCCGGGTGTAGATAGTTTTGGCAATCCTGTCCCGGGTTACCGGACGAGCTTGAAAAATGCGATCACGGCTGAAGTGGCAACGGCAGCTCCCGGTGGTTTCACGGCTGCCGAGATTAACAATATTGTTCGTGGGGCTGTTATGGCCATCATGACGGCTCCAAGTTTCTTGGTAACCGAGTAATTTGATTTTCTATTCACTAACTTTTAAATCCGAAATTTTATAAATCAAATATCAAGGACTTTTCACATGTCTCGAAGCAACTCACAAGCAAATTTAGAAGCTCGCCGTAATCTGCTAAAACTCGGTACGTGCGGAGCAATGACGAACGCAACGTTCCTGTCGACGCTCATGCATCTCAAGATGACCAGTGCCGTTATGGCGGATGGACCATCGATTGCTCCAACCGGCGGATACAAGGCTTTGGTTTGTCTCTTTTTTAATGGTGCGATCGACTCTTTCAATGTCCTGACTCCGTTCGGTACAACGCAGGGCGATGCTAGGTATTCTGAATATGCCTCAACTCGGTCCGGTGCTGCTCTCAAGCGATCGTTAGCATGGGACGGTGCATGGACGGGAACAGACTACGGATACTTGAATCCGATTGTCGATAGTTCTGCTGCTGGTGGAACCGGGAGAACGTTTGGTTTGCACCCACGCTTTACATACTTGAAAGAAATGTATGATGCGGGTCATGCGACGATGGTTGCAAACTGCGGATCGTTAGTTGTGCCGTTGGCGAACAATAACGATTACAATAACAATTTCAAGGTTAAGCCAATTGGGCTCTTTAGTCACCCTGACCTCCAGAAGCATTGGCAGACGGCTGTGCCAACATCCCGTAACCAAGTTAAAGGTTGGGGTGGTAAAATGATGGATTTGTTTACCGATCCAGCGCTGGCAGCTTCGCAAAGCAACGTCTATTCGGCGATCTCGACGGCTGGACAAAGTCTCTTGCTAACCGGAAACAGAATCAATCCCTATTCGATTAGCAATGTTACAACTGGAGTTCCCAACGGTGGCGCGGTTCTCTCGGCTGGTTTCACGGCACCGACAGATCCGCAAAACGCTCCCTATGGGAATCTACCTGGCAATGCTTATGATCGGATTTATACGAAAGTTCAGCGAGATTTTGCCAGCCAAACCTACACGGATATCCTCGAAAAGACGAGCCGCGACAGTAGCGTCGGTGCGAGAGATGCTGCGGCAGCGTTTCAAACTGCGTTCTTGGGTACCAATGGCGATCTACCTCCGGCACCGTCGGTTCAATTTCCTACGACCGGATTAGGAACCAGCCTCAATGCAGTAGCCAGGGCAATCTCGATCGCATCCAATCCGTCCGCCGCTGCACCGCTGAAGCAAGATCGACAGATTTTCTTGGTTCAAGTCGGTGGATGGGACCATCATGCGAGCGTGATTGCCAATCAAGACAATATGATTCCACTCATCGATAATGGTCTCAAAGCATTCTATGACTTCTTAATCTCCAAGAACATGTTGGATAAAGTTACCCTCTTCTCGATTTCGGACTTTGGACGGACGTTTTCTTTTAACGGTAGTGGTACTGACCATGGTTGGGGTGGTAACCCGATCGTCATGGGTGGTGCTGTCAATGCGACGGCCGGCAACAACCGGATTTGGGGAACCTATCCAAACATCGTTCTCAATACATCGGGAACCGGAATTGACCGAGGCCGTGGCGTGCTGATTCCTCAGACTTCGTCCGACTTGTATCACGCCGATATTTGCCGCTGGTTTGGAATGCCTGCGAATCGACTCAATGAAGTGCTTCCGAATATTGGAAATTTCCCCTATCAGGGCGGTTCCAAGCCGATAGGCTTCCTCAACTATACCTAGCGACTTCCCAACGGCAAACTTGTTTTGCCGACTTGTTTCGCTCACATCGGATGAAGACTTTTTTACGTCCGTTCACTTGGCCAGTGTTATCACTGGCCTTTTTCATTTCATGGATTTCTAATTCGCGGTCGCCCTGAATTCGTGGGCTTCTTAGATTAATGAGGCCTACAACTTCATTTTGGCTTAAGGTTCCGGTGTTATGTTACTATCGTTCAAGTTGACATACGCCAGGAACTCCAAACATGCCGAATCGTTTCATCGCTTTTTCCATACCGATCCTCTTGATCGCGATATACCTCGCTAGACCATTGCTACTCCGATCATCCAGCCCGATCGACGCATCGAACTCAGATATAAGTCAATCGGTCAGTGACCTTGTTCCCATCGGAGGACGCTGGTTTTTGAAGAATGGCGATAGGCCGATTTACTATTATCGCGATGGCGAGCAGATGATCGACTTGTTTTCCTACCACACTAAGGACTCCAACAAAGATGGAATCGCTGACGTTCAAATCAAGCATGACACACAATGCTTGATTATCGAAAGCCAAGGTTACCCCAACCACCCAACGGCGGTCTTTCCCAATTCGGGTAACCCCAACTCCATTCGCGTCCAACAATTTACCTTTCGATTGCCGTTAGAGCCAAAACTTGCCGACCATATAACACGACTGCCGATGGGGCCGATTGGCATGGCCTTGAACGGTGTCGTCTTTTTCAACCCGTTTGAGGCACAGGGAATGAACGCCGTTGAAGGATACTCGGAGGTCTGGCTCGATTCGTGCTGCGGCCATCCTCAGCAAAGCGGCGTTTATCATTACCATAAGTATCCAACATGCGTGAAGTCTCCGTTCTCCGATGATGGAAAGCAACACTCGCCGGTGATTGGATTCGCCTTTGACGGGTTTCCTATCTATGGCCCATACGAAGAAGTCGGTGTTATGGCAATGGATCTCCATTCAGAACGATCGCTGGATGTTTGCAATGGACATTCCGACGACATTCGTGGCTACCATTACCATGCAACGCCCGGACGTTTTCCGTACATTATCGGTGGCTATGCTGGCGTGGTCGAGTCGAGCAACGGTCGTGGGTTAAATCGTTTAGGGACCGGCGCGATCGTTGATAACACGCAACCCGGAAGTCGAATAGAGCCCGTCATTGCAGCAGTCCGACCTGGCACCGCCGCACGCGGTCAGAAGCACAGGATTCATTTTGATTTGTCGCCAGAAAAGTCGCGTCGACGCTTGCCCACGGATACTCCAACGTGGGTTCAGATCGGCCCCTACGAAGCATCGAAGATTGAACGAGACGGTGATAGTGTGGTGGCTGAAATAACCATCCCTGCTGACGCTCCAGTTGGGATCTTATTGGATTGTCACATCGAATTTGGAAGCGGCGCGTTTCCGTTAGTCGTTAAGAAGAACGCCGTTTTTCGTGTCGTCGAGAAGTAAATACTTTCGGTAAGGAAAAATGATGAAATACGCATTGGCGGGATTCTGGATATGTACGACTTGGATACTGTTATCGCAGGTAAGCATCGCTGAGGACTGGGCTCAATTTCGCGGTAACGATAACGCGGGTGTAAGCGATGATAAAGAACTGCCCATCCAGTGGAGCAGTGAAAAGAATCTGCGTTGGAAAGTCTCGCTGCCTGGTCCGGGCTCGTCGAGTCCGATTGTCATGGGCCAAAATGTTTTCGTGTCCTGCTATTCCGGCTATGGCGAACCTAAAGCCAAAAGCGAGGGCCTCGCATCGCTTCAACGCCATCTTACTTGCGTTGATCGCGAAAGCGGCAACATTCGTTGGACACAGGCAATTTTGAGTGAGACGCCAGAAGACCAATACGAAGGTTATATTTCTGAACACGGTTACGCTAGCAGCACACCGGTTACAGACGGATCGCGTGTCTATTGTTTCTTCGGAAAAAGTGGCGTGATCGCCTTTGATCTAGATGGCAAACGTCTTTGGCAAACATCTGTCGGTAAGGACTCAAGCAATCGTCGATGGGGTTCTGCAGCTAGTCCGATTCTTTACAAGGATCTGGTTATCGTAAACGCATCGGAAGAAAGTCGATCGCTGATCGCCTTGAAACGTGAAACGGGCAAGCAAGTATGGAAAGCGGAGGGTTCTGCCATGGAACTTGCTTACGGGACGCCGGCCGTGGTTTCATTAACGGGCAATCGTTCCGACTTGGTGATTGCAGTACCTGGCGAAATTTGGGGACTCAATCCTGATACGGGAAAACTTCAGTGGTACGCCGAGCATTCGCTGACCGGGAATATCTGTCCAAGTATTATTTCACAACAAGAGACCGTTTTCGTTTTCGGCGGCTACCGCTCGGCAGGTAGTATTGCATTGAAAACAGGTGGTCAAAATGATGTTTCGAAGTCGCATATTCAATGGAGCAGTCGCAATAGTTCTTATGTGGCAACGCCCGTATTGCATGATGGTCATCTCTACTGGATCAGCGATAGCGGGTTGGCATTTTGCGCATCGGCGAGTAGCGGTGAACTTGTCTATAAAGAACGTGTTCCCGAGATTAAATCGGGCGGTCGACCGGTTTACGCTTCACCGGTGGTCGCCAACGATCTGCTTTACGTTCCAACCCGCTGGGATGGCGTGTTAGTCCTTGATGCCAAGCCCCAATTCAAAGTCGTTTCACAGAATCGGTTTTCCGACGACGAAAGCGACTTCAACGCGACACCAGCGATCAGTAACCATCAGATTTTTCTGCGATCCAATCAAAATCTCTACTGTGTCGGCACCCCGTAGCGTGCGTACCCGCGTTGAGTCGCGAATGCTGGATTACTTTGCCGCTCGCCCGGCCGGGATTTTCAGGAAGACTGGCTCATCGGAAGTGTCGGGAAGCGGATCGCTAATCATTACATCGCCAACTGCTTTCTCCCAGTCTTTGCTCATCAGTAGATCAAAGCCTGGATTTTGAGCTTTTACTTGACACGAGCAAGGTCCGACGACGAACTGGCATGCTCGTAGAATCATATCGTCATTGATGCCCTTGCCTACTAAAGCGTAGAGGACACGACCACGGCCAAAAACAGGAAAAGCGAGCGGCTCGCCGCACGTTGCTAAATCATCTTCGCTTGCCATCAATATTTTGCGAAGTAACTGTTCCTTTTGGTCGTCGTGAGCGACGGTTACCGTCGAAAACTCGATTCGCATCTGACTAGCCTTTTCATGCACAATCGCGTCGGTGATATCGAGTTCTTCCAATGCAGGTAACGTGAGTGAGTTCTGGCACTGAAGCAATTGCCGATTGAGTACTTGAAGAGCAGGCTCATCCTTTTGAGCATTTCCGGAAGCGACGAAAACCCAAACCGCCGATTGCCCCGCCTCAAGTCGTTTTGCAATCTCCTGACGCGCAGGTGAAATAAAGAGTTGGTCTATGAGACTATCTTCGATCGGACAAGCGTGTATCAACCGATCGGGGACTTCTCGTGCCCCTTGCGGATAGAGAATTGCCATGACTGGAATTCGAGATCCGCCATGTTTCTTCCAAAGCGCTGCTAAGCCTGCATCCGTAGATTGCTGAATATCGACAGAGCGAATCGTCACATTCGTCGACTCACCGGCTGCGGTTTTAAGGTGATCCAGATGAGCAAGTTCGGCAGCTTTCGTGGTACCATCCTGTATCAAAATGACTTCGTATTTGTCGGTAACCCAACGCTCGATTGCGTAGCGAAAAACTGGAACTTGGCAAGCCGCGACCCATGTTGCGACTGTCAAAAATGCGGCAAGGCCGCCGAGTCGTCCAACGTTTTGACGAAACGTGGTTTTGAAGCTATTTCGAAGTTGGAACATGCTATTGTCGGACCTTATGCTGGATTTCAATTCCACTGATAACCGGGGCTCCTTGTTTAGGAATAAACTGTACGTGCAGCTCTCCGCCGATTGGAATGTCTTTGAGTTGATGTACGATATGCGAACGGCTTTCTGATTTAGACGGACTCAATCGCACATCTCGAATCGCAATTTCCCCTTGAATGACAACATCGAAAACTCGATCGCCAGCAATTCCCGGTGAGTTGAGTTTTGGGCGTGATCGGTGTTTTAGGGTTGGTTTTCTGGCTGTGATCCAAGTGTGTCGATCCCTTCACCGAGTGAT
>JAWXCK010000302.1:0-16248 GCA_034408855.1 Pirellulaceae bacterium | reverse complement strand
CTCAAAAATCCAATGCGAAACGGGTGTCCGTTGAAACTTCGGTTTTCTATTCGTAACGATAAAGAGTCAATTTTGACCCACAGATTTGGCGGAAGAGCCCTAATTTATGACAACGATTACGCGACATCCCGAATGATTGACTCAACATTCGTGAAACGAATGGTCGGTGAACGATCACGTTAAAGGTTGCAATTCAATTGCCCCATTGGTTTCGGATCCACTATGACTGCGACTTGTTGATGTCACCATCATTGGCATTTTTTTCCATCTTGTCTTGCACATCCTTCTTATCGCGTCCTTCACTGCGCTGATCGTTTGGTTTCTTCTTCTTTGAAGCGGTCCGCAGGTCGTCGCGAGCCCGAGCTGTAGGGGAACCTGTATCGTGTGTGTTCTGACTCCCACGTTTATCTGCCATGGTGTGTTCCTTTTTCCTTCATCAAAAAGTGTGATACTGCGAAACTTCGATAGCAACGTACTGCTCGCAAATCGTGTTCCGAAAATTGACGTGTTATTAAAATGCGCGTAACTTTCGGTATAGTGGACTATGATTGAGGAAACGTAGTTCGGAAGTCCAATGAAAATCAGGACCACAACTGCGACGAATCCAACGCATAAAATGACACTTCTCGGCTAACTCCACCAGTAAAGTTTCTCGGTCCCCGGCTCTGCCGGGGCTGTGCGACAAATAGCAGATCGCAAGAATTATGTTGATGCGCCTTTAGTTTCGCGTTGGCCTCAATGCATGCTGAAAGATGAGTAGATTGAATTGTGAGCTGTGTTGCATTCTTGCGTTTTTAGCCCAACGGAATTGATCGAGTTAGCCCAATTTGTCGCAACAGCCCAGGCAGAGCTTGCAATTCAGTGGGTTCCATGGCAGAGCCGGCAGAGCCCTGGAACCAGTCGGTGGCGATCGGCGAGAAGTGTCCATGAAATTGCGTAAATCACTACCGTTCTTGTGGGCATAGCGCGCGTCGGATTGTCTTGGATTAACTTCGGCTTGGAGCGGTTGTAGTGATTGAGCCGACTAGTCGAGAGCGACTTTCCCTACCACAGTAGGAACGGCTTCTTCGCGGTTGTCGCGTGATCATTCGTGACCTTGGTGATGGATTTGACAGCGGTGCCATTCTGTTTGTTGGAAAAGGGAAAAATGCTCCGGCTTTGAAGCCCTTTTGGCGTCGTGTGCGTTACTCCAAAGCAAAGATTGAAGCGGTAGCCATGGATCTTTCTCGGGCATATCAAAAAGCTCTATCAACTTCATGAATTAAAGTACGCTTTAGTTGGATGAACCGTTTTATTTTGATGCATTGCGCCATCTTCCATCTCGTAGATCATATCGAATACGTCTAGAGTGCGTTGGTCATGCGTGACCACGATCACGCCGGCGCCGTACTCACGTGCCACTGTTCGGAAGAGTTCCATAACCTGCTTACCGAGTTGGCTGTCGAGGGCTGCAGTCGGTTCATCCGCCAGGATGACGCTGGGATGATTGGCCAAAGCTCGAGCAATCGCAACCCGCTGCTGCTGCCCTCCTGAGAGCATGATGACGCGGTAGTCACCTCGATCGCCAACACCAAGGCTTTCTAGCAAATGCTGCGCACGCTTTTTTGCTTCACGAGAGCCGGTTCCATTGAGCTCCATCGCGATCTGTACATTTTCACGAGCGGTGAGGAATGGAATGAGATTCGACTTTTGGAAAACATAGCCGATATGTTGGCGACGAAAACTGCGAACATTCACCATAGGCTTGGGGCCATTCATCACGAGCGTGCCTCCAATGAAAATCTCTCCCGAGGTCGGCGGATTGATTAAGCCAACCGCAGTTAAGAAAGTCGACTTGCCTGATCCACTTGGCCCAAGCAGAGCTACGATTTCACCGTGATGGACGATCATGTTGGCATCGCGCATAGCGACGACTTCGGTATTTCCACTCCCGTAGATTTTGTTCAGATTACGAGTTTCAATAGCAATATTCGGCTCAGTCATAATTATGTCATCAACGCATCGTTGGGCTCAACCGTCAGGGCTTTCCACATTCCGAGCAAGCTCGAAAGTATGGAGATGCCGAGCACAACGAAGGCTAACTGAATCAAGTCCTCATTGGTTATGACAACGCGGCGTGGGAAGTACGGAAAGAGTTTCAGGCCAACGATATATGCCACAGCGTATCCGAGTCCGCCAAGAATCAACGCCTGCTGAAGAATCAGACCAAGAATCACTCGATTGGGCGCACCGATTAACTTTAGCAGCGCGATCGAACGAATTTTATCAAGCGTCAAGGTGTAGAGAATCAGTGCCATGATGATGGCAGCAATCAGGGTGAGCAAGGCACGAAACATACCAAGCTGGCGACGTGCTTTGTCGACCATTCCTTCTAAAAGCAACTCCTCCTGGCCTGCCCGTGAAAAAACAGAGACATCATCCCAACCTGCGATGATTGAACGAACACGGTCTGATTCGTAAGTCGAAGTCAACTTGACCATTACGGCACTGAGCGCCGGCGTGGCGACTGCCGGTAACTGGGATGCGGGTAGATTCAATTGTTGTGTGAGAAACGGTTGGCTCTGGAATAGCTCGTTGCTTTCACCACGTTGGTCACGGGCGGCCCTTTCTAACCGGATCGCTTCGGCGGGCGCGTCAAACTGAATAGATTGCGAGTCCCATAGAGTGACAAAGGCCATTCCGTCTCCGCCTGAACTGACCATATTATGTGTTAGTCCGACCACCGTATAGGTATCTTTGCCCAGCTTGAGCGTTTCTGAGAGCGGCAAGCCTAAACTTTTGTCAACGACAATTTCGAAATGGTTCTGACCTAGCGCTCGTCCCGAGACGATCGGCAGCCAGTCACCTTTGTCTTGTGGCCAACTCAATCCCAAAACAGCGATTCGAAGTTGTTTACCTTTATGTTGTCGCTGGATCGTATGGTAAACAAACTCGCGTGCCGACAGTACTCCGGGCACTGACAAGGCTCGATAGACTAACGTGCGAGGGACTCGAGATACTTCTGCAAAAGGACCTCGCGTATCTCTCTGCACAATCCAGAGATCTGCGCCAATGTGATTGATCAGGAGCGTCGCATCATCGACTAAGCCTCGATAGATTCCAGCCATTCCCATCACGATCATCAGCATCATGCCGATTCCAATCGTCGTAAACGCGAAGCGACCTAAATTATTGCGAATGTCTTTCAAAGCTAAGTTCATTTGCTCACCACTCGCTTTGCATCCAGATTGGTCTGTCCGAGTCTTGGGATCGCCAACTCGTCCCCTTCCGAAACGCCGTCTACCACCTCTGCGTGCGTTGTTGACATCAGCCGAAACTTGACGGGTCGCCAACTTGCATAAGAATCTTGGACGACGAAGACGCCGGTTGCACCTTGCCGACGAATGATGTATTCCATCGGAACCAAAATGGCGTCCTCGTTTTTCTCGATCTCGATATACACCTCGGCTCGTTGACCAATCGCCCAGTTCGTGGGCAATTCCAGCGTTTGGACATCCACCGTGAACTCGCGAGTTTCGCGGTCTGCCTGAAGGCCAAGTCGAGTGACTTTACCCCGGTAGGATTTGTCAGGTTCTGACCGGAACACGATGCGGGCGGGTTGTGATTCGCCTAGTCGCGACATTTCCGTTTCATCGACCCAAGCGGAAATCCAGAGTTCGCGTTTAGAAATCATGCTGAGAACCGGAGTGCCAGGGACAGCGATCGAACCAGCGTCGCGAAAACGCTCGATAATCACACCATCAAAGGGAGCAAGCAACCGGGCTTCGGCAAGCCGAGCTTGCTGAAAGGAGAGGGTCCGTTGAGCCAGGACAATTTGTTGTTGTGCCTCGGCAAACACGGCGCCCGCTCGGGCAACTCCAGATGTCGCTATATCCAAACTCTCTTTGGTTTTGTCGAATTCTGCTTGGCTTAGTGCGTTGGAACGCATTAGCTTTTGGGCGCGCCCGAACTCCGTTTTTGATTGAATTAGAATTGCCGCTGTTTGGGTGCGGTCGGCTTCAACACGCAGAAGCGCGGCTTCAGCGGTTGCGACGGTTGCTTCGGCGATGCCTACTTGTTGTCGCAAGTCTTCATCAATGAGTCTCACCAGGGGTTGGCCATGCTTCACTTCCGAACCCTGATCAACCAAGACTTCGGCGATGAGCCCAGCGATCTTGGGACTAATGGTTACGTGATAGCGTGCTTCGAGAGTTCCAGTTCCCATCACTTCAGTAGCGATTGGCCCACGCACAACGCTATGACGACGCACAGGAACAGGAGCCCAAACAAACCACAGAACGGCTCCGGTGACCACGACGGCGACGGTTATTAACTTAAGGATTCGCCAAGTGAATTTAGTCATGCGATGGGTCAGTCTCACTGCTTTTGAAAGGCAACTGTAGTTTGGGACCATTGTCCCGAACCAGTCAATGAGCGGGACAAATCAACGGACGGGACAATGGTCCCATCCTACGGTACTTTTGGCTCTTCCGATCGCCTAATTGAAATGAATCTGAACTACCCCAAGCCCCGCAGCATGCCATGCCAATAGAGCCGAGGAAGGGCGTAGGCTTTGAGCGAATAGGGAACCTTGGGCAGACGCAAAGATGACATAAATTGCAACCAAAAGGATGGCAACTGCGAAGACTCGTTGAAGCGTTGGCCGCTTCAGTCGGTTGGCAATTGAACCTCCCAGGAATAGGCCTGCCAAACTGCCGACCCCGAAGAGCCCTGCGGTTTGAAGCGAGAGCTCTTTGCCCGCAATCAGATGACTCGCAGTGCCTGAGATACTCACCAGAGTAATTACAAGTAACGATGTACCGATGGCTCGCTGCATTCCCATGCAACTGAATGTGATTAAAGCAGGAACAATGATGAAACCGCCGCCGACGCCAAACATGCCCGAAAGAATGCCAGAGCATAGTCCCACCACTCCGAGCAGCATGGCGCACAGGGAAGTCAGTCGAAGTCTTCCGTCAAGGTCACGACGACATGTGGGACCGGCGTTATCGTCGTGAATGATCGGCAGGTGAGCTGCGGGATCGCTGGATTTGAACCACATTCTGCCCGCGATCATGATCATCAACAACGCAAAACTTCCGAGCAGGATTGGCTCTGCGATTTGGTCTGCAAGCATCGAACCAATCGGTGCGCCAATCATTCCTGCAACGGCGAAAAGTAAACCTGTCGGGAATTCAACCAAGCCTCTAATGGCTCGCTGTATGAAACCGACAAACGATGTTGCACCAACGGTTAGTAAAGACACCCCGACTGCCTCTCTAGCAGGAACTCCAAGGACATAGACGAGCAAGGGAACAGCAAAAATTGCCCCGCCGCCTCCGGTCAGTCCCAGTGAGAAACCGACCAATGTCCCTGTTAGTAATGTTAATAGCAACATTGGGTATTCCGGGCCGTTGATCAAATTGCGAAGGAGCCGATCTCGCAGCCGTCCTCGACACAAGTAGGAAGTCTGGATGCGACCCAGGCGTTGTAACCGCCCTTCATGTTGATGACGTCGTATCCGGCTCGTTGTAGAACGCTGGCCGCAATTGCGGACCGTCCGCCTCCCAGACATTGCACGACAACGGGCTTCGTCTTCGGTAAACTCTTCAGTTCCCGCAGAAGTCTACCTAAAAACCGATGCTCGGCACCGGCAATGTGCCCGGCTTGAAACTCTGTCGATGCTCGCACGTCGACTAGCAATACTTCGTTGCTCTCAATCTTGCCCTGAAGTTCAGTTGGACTCGAGGTAGGATAAGATTCTGTCCGTATTCCCGAAGCCAGAACGGATGGGGCAGAGAAATACCCTGCCACATTGTCGATACCGATCGAGCGAAGTCCACGCAAGTTGTCCGCTAATGAGTCCGCGTCGGTGATCAAAACCATCGGCTGCTGGTAGTCGACAAAGAACCCTGCCCATTGAACGAGCGTCGAAGAAGGAACGTTGACTGTTCCGGGCACATGGGATTTCCCGAATTCGGCGGAATCGACCGTGTCGATTACGAGATGCTGCTTCGTGCGTTTCGGTAGTTCGCTCGGTTGGATCTCTTTTACACTCGCAAGACTGCGAAGCAATTCGGGTCCAACTTTGTTAACCCGCTTCATGACGGCAAAGTAAAAAGGAGTCTCGGGTTGATCCGCGAGTATGTAGTCAACAAATTTCTGTTCGTCATCAAATTGCAGCGTTGGATTGAACAGCTTTTCGTAGCCAACGGTGCTCGATGGGATCGCACCCAATCCTTTTCCGCAAGCGCTGCCAGCTCCGTGTGCAGCCCAAACTTGAAGATGGTCAGGCAGATCGCGGAACTGACGCATCGAGTGGTACAGCTGACGAGCACCGATCTCGGCACTACCGACTACGCCGGCTGCAGTTTCAAGCAGGTCGGGTCGACCAATCGAACCGACAAATACAAAGTCACCGGTAAAGATCCCCATCGGGACGTTTGCGCCTCCGCCTTCGTCCGTTAGAACAAAAGAAATACTCTCAGGCGTGTGTCCAGGAGTGTGCATGACTTCCAACCGAATCTTACCGACGTAGAAGCGATCACCGTCCTTGACGAGCTGCGATAGGTGTTGGTCCGCAAATTGATACTTCCAGTCAGCTGGCCCTTCATCCGACAGATAAAGCTTGGCACCACACCGGTCGGCCAGTTCACGCGATCCAGAAACGAAGTCTGCATGAATATGGGTCTCTGCGGAACCGACGATCTTTAACCCTTCTGCTTTGGCCACATCAAGATACTGCTCGATGCTACGACTCGGATCGATAACGATCGCTTCGCCGCTCCGTTGGCAGCCCACCATGTAGGAGGCATGTGCTAACGATTTGTCATAAAAATACTTGAGTAACATCGCTTAACCTATTTTTTTGAACGAGAACGATGATCGAAGACTTTGCTGGGTGATACTTGCACTGCGGTAAATTAACCAGTTCATTTTGCGCAGCTCGAAGATGCAACTTGGTTCCACGGCATCTTGGCAATCATCATTCCCATCGCGCAGGTATCCGATATTCCAGCGAAGGCCAAGCCTGCGCCAACAAATCCTGCCAATCCAATCCAGTACGGATGGACAAAGTATCCAAGTGCGGAAGCGATGGCCACGAGTAGTCCAGCAGCAATGCGAACCTGTCGTTCTAACGACATCATCTTCTTACCGCGAACCACCGATATCCCGGCCGTTTCACAAGCCATCGTGCCACCCTCGACGTTGATGACATTTGCGAAGCCGGCGGCGATGAATTTTTCGCAGGCTTGCTTACCTCGTGAACCCGAGCGACAAACCATATACAGCGGCTCATTCGCAGTCCCGCTTCTAACAGCTTGAATCGCCTGAGGTTTAAGTCCATCCAGAGGCTCGTTGCGTGCAACCTCAATGTGGACCTCGCGAAATTCGATTGCTGTTCGAACGTCAACGACGTCGATGGACTTACCTGATTGAATTAACTTTTTGAACTCGGTTGCTGAAATGCAATTGACCATAAATGACTTAGTTTTGAATTCGAAGGATGGTTAGTGGCTCAATCCGCATTGGTTACGACTTACGGACTCGACATGTACTCAGGGCCGCGAGTGAAGGTTTGGTTACGACAATTCCGGCCAAATAACTTGAAAGAACAAGAAGGGTGTTCGCTTTTCAAGTAGTCATTTCTCGGTAGGCACGTCGTCCTTTTTCTCTACCTCCAGCGATGGAAGCGAATAAGGCTTGTGAACTTCCTCCATTCCATTCTTGATGAATCGGCTTACTAGCTTTGCATGTTCCTGAACCAGCATGACAACGTACGGCGTTTCGGCATGGTATTTGACTTTCATGCCCTTCTCTGTTTCCTCATAAGTCAACGTATAGTCTTTGGCGTGCTTGATGAGTTCTACAAAGATCGGATGGAATGTCATCGGCGGCAGTGGCTTGTTGCCCACAACACGTTCTTCCATCGCAGGTACATGCTCTTTGAGCAGTGCAGCGATACTTTCATCGTCCGATTCTGTCGTTGCTTCCGCTCCATCGGGGAGATTCTTTATCGTTCGTTTAATTTTGTCTCGGTCGGCAAACATCGCATGCAAGGTGGTCATATCCCCTCGCATTCCGCCCATTGCTCCCGGTCCGCCACCCATGCCGCCAGGACCTCTCCCCATTCCCATGCCTCTGCCCATTCCAGAACCTGGTCCCGGTCCAGCGTCTCGATGCTGGTGATCTTCTTCTGAGTTTGCGATGCCCTCCCCAGCAACGATGGCAGACTCTACAACGGGCGGTTTAGATTCGCTTTCAGCGGAATTAGACTCCGATTGCGTTGACTGCGACAGTTCTGCACTTGGCTTAGTACTTGAATGGTCTTTAGATTGCGGTTGGCATCCGACAGTTGAAACAACCACAACGGCAGCCAAGCATGGGAAAGAAATTTTCGACATCTGACAAGCTCCTAAATCCAAATGCGACAGACAAGCTAGGTAGTACTGTTTGAGTTGCATGTTCATTATCTTCTAAATGTTCAGGGAGTAGGTTGGGACCATTGTCCCGACCGTCTTATATTCCGTGCGAATTCCTTCTTGCTCGGGACAAATGGTCCCAAGCTACCGGGGCAGATGGCCCCAATCTACTGTTGGTTGAACAGTCTGAGCTAACTTGATTCCATGGCATCTATGCAAGTATCATGCCCATGGCGCAGGCATCGGTGATTCCGGAGTAAATCGAGCCGACCCCCATCATGGCATGCAATGCTTCCCAATAGCGATGAACCCAGTAAGCGAGTGCAGCTCCGACCGTAACAAGCAGGCCAGCTACGATTTGCACTTGGCAGTTTAGAGGAATTGATTTCTTGCTTTCGTGACGGATAGGCTAATCGATTCGCACGCAAGTGTGCCACCTGAGACGTTGATTGCATTCTCAATCCCCGCTAAAAGCAATTTTTCGCAGGCTTGTTTTCCACGGGCTCCGGAGTGGCAAATCACATAAAGCGGTTCGCCAGCAGTTCCGTTTCGGGCGGACTGGATTGCATTTGGGTTGAGTCGGTCAAGCGGCTCGTTGCCGAGGATTGGAAGGTTGTTCACTTACGAGGAGCCGCGATAGTTCAGATCTTGCGAACTCTGCAAGTGCTCAGGCCGAGCGGACAGTAAGCAGGGCAGAAGCCAACTAAACCTGTCAAAAGTGGGACCAAGCCGACGTAGCCCAAGGATGTCTGAGGCCCAACAAACACAAGAGCCAGAAGCACAATTCCAAGGACGATTCGAATAACACGGTCGATGCTGCCTAGATTGGGTTGGATCACAATTGGTTTCCTTTGTTCGAGCGTTGCAGTTGAGTTTATGGAAGGGTAGAGCCACGAACTTCGAATTGGTTACAATGATTCCAGCCTGAACGACCCAAAAGAGAATTCATTCTCGAAGCATCAGTGAACGAACTGGAATATCCATGGAGAGCCAAACCGTAGAAAAGCCGACCGATCTCGATCTGCTGAGACTCGCGAAAATGGGTGATTTTAGTGCGTTTCAGCAGTTGATTCGAGAATTGCAACCGAGAGTCTACGGGCTTGCATTCCGAATCTTGAGGCAGGCTGAAGATGCAGAGGATGCGACTCAGCAGGCTTTCCTGGCGTTGATCGAACACATTGAAGACTTCCGCGAGGAATCCTCGGTGGCCACCTGGATTATGAAGATTGCGAGCAACCACGCACTCAAGATCCTACGCAAGAAGCGAGGGCTCCACATGGTTTCGATGTCGGAAATGAATTCCGGCGATAGCTATGAAGACATGCCACATCCCGAGTTTATTGCGCCTTGGAGTGAACCTCCAGATGAAATTGCTCAGCGGGCGGAGGTACAGCAAGAGATCGACAAGGCATTGCTAGAACTGGATGAAAAGTATCGATTGGTGTTCATCTTGCGCGACGTCGAAGGGCTGTCTGTACGTGAAACTGCCGAGGCAATGGAACTGACCGAATCGACAGTAAAGGTGCGGTTGCTACGTGCCCGACTTGCTCTTCGCGAGAGATTGACCAAAAAATTCGGTGACTCAGCTCAGGCAATGCTCCCTGACCATAAACATTCGTAAATTCTTGTAACCTTTTCTCTATTCCTGGATCAGTAACCTTACGCAATGTTTGCGAGGAAACCTAAATGACCTGCGAAGAACTGCTGAAAGCGCTCAATGACTACGTGGATGGTGCGCAACTAACCGAGATTTGCGAGGAATTTTCCGAGCATCTTGCGGGCTGCAACCCTTGCCAAGTCGTGGTCGATAACATTCGGCAAACCATTTCTCTCTATCGTGCTGGAATGCCCTATGAGATGCCTCAAGGATTTCAAGAGCGATTGCAGAACACCTTGCAAGCTCGTTGGGAGCAAAAATTTGGTGGAAGAGACGGTCAGTTCCTGAACAGTAGTTCTAGCGATGAAACTGGGGTTAGAGAATGACGCTCATCAATTGGTCGTAGGTTGGGACCATTGTCCCGACAAGATCTCTGCTACTAAAAATTCTTGACGTTCGGGACAGTGGTCCCAAACTACGACTGCAGGCTACTGCGTTTTTGAAACGATCAATCTAGACGCCCATGCAGCAGATTTGTCATCGAGCTTTGGTCGAGCGGGTTGGCTGTAGTCGATCGATGCATAACGACCACGACGATAGCAATCGTCCAAGAGCGGCTGGATTTGCAAAACGATGTCGGGGTCGGTGTGCCGAAGCGGAATGCGAAAATTCGGAACCGCTTGCTCCAATGCAACCGAGATGATCTCCGCTTGCTCAGGCCGATAAGCACGGCGAATGCACACCATGTAGGGCGTTCGCTTTTTCCGAGGTATTCCGTCTTCTGGAGCTGCAACAATGAAAGTTCCAGTACGGATGAGGTCGATCTCCACCAAGTTAACGCCCGCCTCAATGGTTTCGCGTTGCTTGCGCCGATAGGCAACGCGGCCGCTCCCCTCTTGTTTATTCGCGGGGCTCAACAGCTCGATCGCGGTGACAACACGATTACCGCTGTTTAAGTCCACTATTTCGATATGCCTCTGCGTCGGATGTTCGCTTGGGACCGGAATAATGGTGGGTTCAGCGATGACTGCGTCCGCAACGGCGACCGCAGATGACGACGCAAACTCTGGAAGCTCAATCACAACGACATCGGGATAGATCCGACGAGGGGACTCATCGACATCGACACAAACACTTTCTTCGACCCTTGCCTGCAAGTCGCGAGGCAATTGATCACTTATCTGATCTCGAATGTAAACCATTAAGCTTGTGTGGATATCGCCCCAGTATTGTTCTAGGTAGGGGTCAACTCCTGGAAATGGGCTCTTCATTTTCGTAGCTCGTTTCATCGGAACCATCAACAAATGCCATGAATTGTATTCTAATCCAAAACCGAAAAGAAAGCATGGCCACAGCTAACCAATGCTTTCTGATAACAAACATTCGAAAATTCTTGTAACCTTTTCTCGATTCCAGGATCAATAACTTCACACAATGTTTACGAGGAAACTTTAAGGATCTGCAAAGATCTGTAGCTTGGGACCATTGTCCCGAGCGATCCAGACGCGACAATGGTCCCATCCTACTTTTTACTTTTAGCTGCTTTATTTAAATGAATGGATTAAATTCGTACTTGAGGCTGTTGGTGTTCGTGCCAATTGCGATTGTGTTTCAAGGGGAATTGCCGACTCGTGGTCAGGAGCCGCGCACGCGCGAGCTGCCCGAAGGTAGACTCGGCGAAGTCGTTCGCTTGGGCGAAGCGATTGTCGAGAAAACAACGTCGCATCCGCTCTCGAAACCGTTTGTAGGCAATGCACTCAACTGTACAAGCTGCCATCTTGAGAACGGCACTCACCCGAGAGCAGGTACGTTTCTCGCGAGTGCGACCGCTTATCCAGCTTGGTCGAAACGCGAAGGTCGCGATGCCGCTCGATGACGCCAACCTTTCCGATCAGGAAGCGATCGACATCGCCGCGTTTGTGAATTCCCACCCTCGTTCTCACTTCGAATTGCGAGAGCATTTGCCGCCTTCTTCGAGACTTGGCGAATACAATGGTAGCAAAAACTAGCAAGGGGCTGTTCCGCAGCCGCTGCAGTCCGCACTGGTGACTCTGAGGCGATCGATGAGATGCTGGAAACGTTAATCAAGTTTGTCAAAGATTAACCAAAGAGGTGTCCTGTGAATCAGCTCGCACCCAATCTCACGTCGGTTGTTTGGCTGTCGCTTCAAGTCTCCGGTACCGCCTTGATTTTGTCCGCCATCCTTGGCGTGCCATTTGGGGCTTGGTTAGGATTGGCTCAATTTCGTGGAAAGCAAGTACTGTCGGCCATCATCTATACGGGTATGGGGTTCCCACCAGTCGTTGTTGGACTGCTGGTTTATATACTATTGTCGCGGAGTGGACCTCTGGCTGGGCTTGAATGTTTGTTCACCCCGCAAGCGATGATTCTGGCCCAAGCGATCATCGCATTTCCGATTGTTGCCGGACTCGTTAAGGGATCCGTCGAAGCGGTCCCAATAGAACTTGTTCGGCAGGTCCGAAGTCTTGGAGCAACCCCTTGGCAAGTGCGCTGGACTGTACTCCGAGAGGCCCGTGTTGGCGTATTGTCAGCCATCGTGATCGCCTTCGGAAGAGTCATTAGCGAAGTGGGCGCGGCCTTAATGGTTGGTGGAAACATCGATGGTCAAACGCGAGTTCTAACGACGTCGATCGTCCTTGAAACAGGCAAGGGAGAGTTTGCGATCGCGCTGGTCTTGGGTGGATGGCTCGTTGGCTTATCGCTCCTTGTTAATCTGGTTGCAATGCGATTGCAGGGAAAGGCGACTCCATGAACAGCTTGGCCGCTTTTCAAATCGTTGATGTATCGGTGGCCCATTCAGCTCGAGTGGTCCTTGACCTACCACTCTTTGACGTGATGGGAGGTGAAGTACTCTGCTTGATTGGTCCTCCCGGTGCTGGCAAAAGTACGCTTCTGCGACTTCTGGCCGGACTGGACAATCCAACAGCCGGTAAGTTAATGCTTTGCGGTGAGCGATTTGACGGTCTAAACGTGCCGGTCGCCTTGAAGCGTCGAGTGACTTTGCTGTTTCAACGTCCGCTGCTTTTGTATGCACTTAGCAGTTCGTCCAGCCCAAGCCATTTCGGGTGGGGAAGCCCAACTCGTTGCTCTTGCCCGAGCCCTAGCATTTTTCCCTGCAGTATTGCTCTTGGACGAGCCAACCAACAACCTTGATGGCCGAGTTTCTAGGTGCAAAGTCCATGATCTACGTCAAGGACGAAGACGGGCTGTATTCCGACGATCCGAAGAAGAATCGGGACGCGAAGTTTATCGCGAAGATCCATGCCCGCGAACTACTCGATCTCAACCTTGACGACTTGGTGATTGAGCGTGTGGTGCTTGAGTACATGCTCCGCGCTAGTCATGTACGATCGGTCCAAATCGTGAATGGCTTAAAGCCGGGATACGTTACTAGAGCTCTCAATGGTGAGCACGTCGGTACGTTGATTGAGGCGTAGCTGGCTAGAAACCACCGCGGCGTATGCAATTCTCAATTTCCTCGCGATCAAGCAACGCGAGAGGTAATGAGTTGCGATCAATAGTTGTGGACTAACATTGATACCATTTCGAGCAAGGCTCATTGCCTCAAGATTTCTTGTAACCTTTTTGTGACTCGTGGCTCTACTTTTGTAGGTTGTTCCAATCGGACTTTTCAAAAGGATGTTTCAGATGAGCTATGCACAAAATGTTTCGCTGTCGAGTTTTGAAGATGAAGTCCTCGAATCCAGTGTTCCAGTTATCGTCGATTTCTATGCTGACTGGTGCGGACCGTGTCGCATGCTAAGACCAGTCCTGGATCGAGTCTCGCAAGCATTCGAAGGCAAAGCGAAGATCGTCAAGGTCAACGTTGACCAAGAGCCAGGACTCGCGTCCCAATTCAATGTCTCGTCTATCCCGATGTTGTTATACGTTCACAAGGGTGTGATCGTCGGCAAATCATCTGGCGTTGCATCGGAAGCAGAGCTAACGAGAGCTTTGAGCCAAATGATCGCTGCCAACTGAAAACTACCGAAAGATAGGACCAATGTCCCGTCCGTTGATTCGTTCGGGACAATGGTCCCAAACGACAATTGATGTCTTACAACCTGCCGACCATATCCATTCAATTCCTCAGAAAGTTCTGGTAACAAAATGAAAGATTTAGCTGTTCCGATTGCAATCTTGGTCGCTTGGATTGCGCTCAATGTTTGGATTCTTCCAATGTTTGGTATTCGCACCTGCATGAGCGGCTCATGTGGAACGAAGCAGACGCCCCCACGTGTGGAAGACTTCAGTGACAAGAGACCAAGTGCCCCAGATCAGAAGTAATCGCACGTTTCATGAAGCGATACCACGTTTATGCGGCTGCCAACGCGATTTTCGAATGAGAGTGCGCGTTGGGGCATCGCAACTGCACAATATTACTGTTGGAAACAATCACTTTTAAACTCATAGGAGAAAATGATGAAGACCTTACGCTGTCAGAGGGCGCTTTAAAACCAGCCACTTGAGAGCGTTTGCTTCGCAACTCGCCAAACAGGGTTTGAGTTACAAAGCAGAGTTCCTAACGCAAGCAGAGTTCGATCAGATCGCCAATTCATCTGGGCAAGGGTCCGGGCAGCAATCCACGGGGAGAGGATCGAACAACGGAGGCCAAGCTTCTAACGCGGGCGGCCAGCAGGTCGGTTCTCAACATCAGGGAAATGGCGGCCAGGGGCTTGGTGAGAAAAATCGCGGTGGCCAAGGCAATGCCGGTCAAGGCGGAAGACGGAAGGGTCGAGGAAGCTGATGCAAAAACAACTTAGATCGATGGGCGGCAATCTTGATTTCGACCAAGGGTTTGCTGATGGTCGAATCCGATATGTCCAGAATGGCTCGATCCGTGATTCTCTAGATTGGAACCACAACCTACGATTGGCAGCTCAATCGCATGACTGGCTGCACATGCGACTTGAACATAGGATTACGGAGGCTCGCGAGCACGTGCGAAAAACCTCAGAAAGACGCTGGTCCTTTCGGTCAGCCAACGCTTTGTATCTGATGCTCGGAGGGAGATACCGACACTCAGGCGAGACAGAGGCGGCCACCTTTGAACATAAGAAAATTGATTGGCAGTGAATGAGCGACTCTTTGCACTCTAAGCCTGATTGGTACCGTGCCACATTGCCCGTCATTGGCGATGCGGTCATAACCACGGACATTGAAGGCCGCGTCACGTTCATCAACCCTGTCGCTGAATCCCTAACTGGCTGGACGCTTGACGAGGCCACGGGCCTCCCGCTGCAGAACACAAAACCTGGGCAAAACCTGGGGACACACGCAATCGATGGCGATAGTCGTCAATTTGACACCATAAAATCGTCAGAAACGCAATTTGTGGGTGTCCCCGAGTGTCCCCCCGTGATGAAGGGACGGAAAGGATGGAAGGTCTTAGAACTCCGGCAAATCAGTCTTCGGCGATCGATTGGCTAATTCCTGGAACTGTTTCTTCGGTTCGTCCTTCTCCAGCGAAGCACTCTGGAATAGTTCAGAAAGTAGCGAGGTACGTGAAATATCCCCCTGAGACCTCCAGTACTCCATTTCTAACCCGTAGCGTTCAGATTTAGTCATCGGGCGGAAACCAAAGACAATTCTCCGTTCAAAGTGCCAGGTCCGATCTACAGCACAATGAAAGGTCATAGACACCCTCGTTGTGCCGAAATGAGATTGGTGTTCACTGTCCAGCCTAAAGGGAAACGTTTGGGATGGATCCTTTGCCCACCTGCGAATCTCATCCGCAAGTTCAGCGCAGCCCTCGCCAAAGGTCGATTCAACTTTATATTCGATGTCACCAGATCGCACTTTCTCGGCGTCAATGGAGTGTTGGGATAACTTTGTGTCGTCCAATCGAATACCAAAGGTTCCCGGAAACCATCCAAGATATTCTTCGTAGTAGTCGTTGCCCTCAATCGTCGCATACCGCAAAAACAAGGAAGTAATAGTTGGTTTGGATGAAGAAAGCTCGCCTAAAATACCATCGACGATTTCTTTAGAGTCTAAAACCTTAGCCCTTTCAATTCGACTAGAAAGGTTGGTGCCAATATACGCGGAAAACTGCGGATCAATTCCATGGAGAATTTTAACGACTTTTGTCGGCTTCTTGAAACCGAACTTGACAGCCTGCTTGCTAGACCTCAAACAAGCGAACGCTTGTTTGTCGGAGCTTGATTTTCGCAGCGCAGCGGCGACCGTGCCAGCAGGACTGGTTTGATTTTTTCCATTTCGTTTGCT
>JAWXCK010000301.1:0-9240 GCA_034408855.1 Pirellulaceae bacterium | reverse complement strand
TTGTATTTCACGGCTAAAATCGATTGCGGATCGCGAAAACCACCCACAGTTTCTGCGGAAGAGCCGAAAGTTCAATGGTTGCATCCGGATGGTAGTCAACCCGCATCACGAACTCCATGCTTCGCGAACAACCGTTCTCGAATCACAGACCAACTTTCCGTTTCAATCGTACCAGCATCAATCTCATCAGAGCGGCGATTGATTTCTGCAAGCCACTCCGGCGAAAGACGCGGCGGGTGATCATCGGGAACGGACGACGCCAAGTCGTCGATTAAACGGAGCCGATCGTCGATCGGCAGTTGCGATGCGTGAGATAAGATGTCTTGATATTCGGACATGGCTAGGTCGCCTAACGGAAGGATTTGCCGACGCCGTTCGTGATCGAAGCGTGAAGCGTGGCAAGCCAATAGATTCTACCAACAGGAAAAAACGTTGCCAACCAAAAGGGCGTCCGCGGGGTGACCAACCGAGGGACGTTTCCGAAGCGGTCGGACGTTGCGGGTAGTAGATGGGATAGAGATCAAAGACGAACGATGCTTCGCGTCGCGGCCCAAAGGAAGCAGAGACAAGGTTGGCGTCGTGGTATTCGTATTGCAGTGCGATCACGAAAATCTAGAGTCGGCCAACATGTGTTTATGCGACACTCCAATGAACCTTGGCGGATTCCAACCCGGAATTCCGCAGCTTTCGGACGACGGGAGGAGTAGTATCGCAACTCGGTTATCAAAAAAACGTGAATAGTAGGGCTGACAGGAATCGAACCTGCACACCTTTCGGTACTAGATCCTAAGTCTAGCGCGTCTGCCAGTTCCGCCACAGCCCCATTCACGTTTTCTTTTTCGATCAACTCGCGGCCGTCGGAACGACCCAGACTTTCAAATCCGTCACAATGTCGGCGTGCAACTGAACCTTGACAGTGTACAAACCAAGCTCGCGAAGCGGGCCAGCCAGCTTGATGTTCTCGGCCGTCACGGGGATACCGATCAGCTTGAGTGCCGCCGCAATTTCGGTACCACCTACGCTACCATACAAATGACCTTCGTCGGTTGCGTTGGCTTCGACATTGATCGATTGCTTGCCGATCTTGTCAGCCAAAGCGCGTAGATCCGAAAGCCGCATCTTTTCAAGTTCAACCAATTTAGCCTTATGCTTCTCGACCATTCGCTTGTGATGGTCGGTCGAAACAATGGCTAGTCCTTCAGGCAGCAAAAAGTTATTCGCATAACCTTTCTTTACTTCGATAACATCGCCAGCTTTCCCCAAGAATTCTACGTTCTGGATCAGCATCAATTGGATGCCACCATTAGGACCTTTGGGAAGTCGCGAAAAATGCCGTATCTTTGGCTTGTAGGATGCAGCGGCCATAAGAGATCTTAACCTATACCTATTTATTTCTTGAACTCAACAAAAACTCAGCAATCCAAATTTCAAAAAGTGGATTTACGAAGAGGAACTTAGAACGGAATGGAACTGTCCTCAAAACTATCTTGATGATCATTCTGCGACGAGGAACCAGTATGGGCCGGTGCTTCGCTATACGCTTCATTGGCTTGCTCAGCGACCTGTGGCTTGTTTGCTCTCGCTTCGCCGGTCGGCTTACTTCCGATCATTTGCATATGATCGACGATCACAAAAAGCTTGCTCCGCTTTTGACCGTCTTTCTCCCACGTATCGAGTTTCAATCGACCCTCGATATGAATCGGCGAGCCTTTGGAGAGATATTCTCCAGCGATCTCAGCCGTCCGTCCAAAAAACTTGACTTCGACAAACGTCGCTTCATCGACCCATTCGCCGCTCTGATTTTTCCGGCGATCATTGACCGCTACAGAACTATCACCGACTGCCATGCCGCTGGTCGTATACCGAAGATCGATATCCCGAGTCAAATTCCCCATCAAAATTACGCGATTAAAGCTAGCCATCTCATTTCTCCTTGACCCAAAAACAAAACACTAGTGAACATATGCACCTAGTGTATAGGTATTTGGATTGCGATACAAGCCTCCCGGCAAGCGTTTATTCGGAATCAAATTCTTCGATATCATCGTCGCCGACGTTGGCTCCAACGGCAACTGCGTCATCGTCGTCGTCTTCGAGCGCAATTTCGGGTCTTGGCATCGAAGCCTTGCCTATAGCGTGAGCTACCAAAGGTTCGACCAAACGCGGATCAATCCTGGTGAACAGCCAACGCAAGAGCGATTCGTTCAACTGGCAAGCTCGGTTGAGTTCGGTCAGCCGAAGGCTATCGAAGTTGAAATAGACTAACCAATAAGTCCCTTTTTGGTGTCCTTTGATCGGATAGGCAAGTTTCTGTTCAGCCCATAAACGGCTGACGAGAATTTCGCCCCCCATCGATGTAATGGCCTCTTCGATCGTTGTCGAGCAGCCACCTGGATCGCGGGCGTAGCGATTGGAGTCGAATAGAAAAAGGCATTCGTAAGTTGCCGTAGCCAAAGGTCATTCTCCTGCGTAACTAAGTTATTCTAGTTCTCGATTAAATTCGTTCATGCAGCTTTCGATGCCGCTGGATATCCAATGTTCAATTGCGTCAACCGCGCGTCCGATGGCTTGATCAACCGTCGTCCGTTCGTCCGAACGGAACTTGCTCAATACAAAATCGGCAACATCCCAATTCGGTGGGGCCTGGTCGATTCCCAGTCTCAGTCGCGGTACATCTTGCGTACCAAGCGATTTGAGAATGTCACCGAGCCCTTTTTGGCCACCGCTTGAACCGCGTTTTCGAATACGCAGCTTTCCAAGTGGCAGGCTCATATCATCGCAGACAATCAAGACTCGGTCGACTGGGATTTTGAAAAAACCAGCCGTTTGAGCTACGCTTCGTCCACTCGCATTCATGTAAGTTAGCGGCCAAAGCAGAATGAGCTCTCGATCATTCCGTTTTCCACGCACAAACTGCCCTTCGAATTTCGTCGTCGGAGTAGGGCTACCCATCCGCTGACTGAGTTCATCAAGGCATTCAAAACCAATATTATGACGTGTTTGGCGATACTTAGAACCTGGATTCCCCAGTCCGACCACCAAAAACAAATTACATTCTTCTCCGGACATCGACTTCGTCCAACGTCCTGAAACCTGCTGGAACTAGGCCTTTGGCTTCGCTTCAGCGTCTACTTTACCTTTGGCAATCACTTCAGGCTCAGGCACAGCGGCTACCGGCTCTTCGATGATGACTTGCTCGACAACCTGCACGATCACTACGGCACCTGGCGTAACCGCTGTCGCACCGGCTGGCAACTGCATTTCGTTGACGTGAATCGAATCGCCCATCATGAGCTTGCTTATGTCGACCGACAAGAACTCTGGGAGCGCATTGGCTGGACAGCTAATGGTTACTTCGTGAGTCACGAAGCGAAGCTGACCGCTTCCGACCGCACCAGGTGCTTCGCCATGCAAATGGATCGGCAAGCTGATTTCGACGGTCTCGGATTGGCTAACCCGAGCAAAGTCGAGGTGGACAATTTCGCTGCCAAGCGAATCCCACTGAACTTCTCGAAGAAGGGCCGTGTCGGTAATGGCACCGGTCAGCGAAACCAGTTTGACGCCATGCCGGACCAGCGACAAAACCGTCTCCTTCTTCAGTGAAAGGCAAACGTTTGCTTCGCCGTGACCATAAAGAATGGCTGGTACCAGACCTTGGGCGCGAAGCTTCCGGAGTTTCCAAGAGCCGGTAATATCTCGTTTTTGAACTTCGATTGTCTCTATCATTGCGGACAAATACTATTGCGAATTAGGGAGTTTTGGGAACGGAGAAGTATGGCGAATGCCCGATGGCTGGCAAGTCCAAATATACTTTTTTAGCGCGGGTTTGCTCAGCTTTTTCAAGATTCGGCCCGCCAGATTCACCCTAGACTTGCCGATCCACGTAGCAATAGGTAGGGTTTCCCTATCAGCATTTGTAAAAGCGAGCCATAAGCGAGCCAAGTAGCATGCCAAAGAAATCGTCTCAATTCGATTACGTTGAACCCGTCGGTGCTCGCGTTTTGGTTCGCAAGGACGAGCCGAAGCGGGAAACCAAGGGTGGGATTGCCTTACCCGAGACGGCTGAAATTCCGACGATCACTGGTCGAATCGTCACGATTAGCCAACAAGTCGCTCACGACGACGACTTCCCATTGCGACAATACGACAAGGTTCTTTTTCATCCCAAGAATGCCATCCCTGTCGACTTTGAATCGGATAACCAGTTGTTCGTGGTTCCGATCGATGACGTCGTCGCCGTCTTTCGCAAAAAACCGGCGGCGGATGAAAAGCCGGCGGCGGATGAATAATGCGTTGGGCTTGCCGCCCGGGACGATCGAATCTACTTCTTATGGAAACCGTAGTTCGAATTGTTTGCATCAAAGTCGGCATCGGTTAGCCCGACGTTAAACTTGATGTCTTGGTAGGTATACTCTTCCAACAGCTCGGGTTCACCACCGGCAACGGTGGGCCAAGTATAGGCAGCGTACCGAACAGGAATCTGGTATTGCTCATCCAAGAAGACGTGAGCGATATGGAAATCGTAGGGACCGACTTTTTCTGGATGCTTGACTTCGATGACAGTACAAGCGCGGTCGCTTACCTTGGCACCGGTGAGGAACTGGACGTTGCATTCGCCGAATCGCTTGTCGCGTTCGCCGCGCTCGATCAACTTGGTCACCAAGTTTTCGATACCGATATCGGTGATCGGATAGCGTTGACCTTGCATTGCCAACCAACCACTCGGTTCGAGAGCATGCGTTCCAAGCATGCGTTTCATGCCGCCTTCATGCGCCAAAACGCGGCCTTGATTTTGATTCTCGACGAAAATGACTTCGCGTCCTTTCACGGTGGTCGGCTTTAGGAATGCTAGATAGACGCTAAAGGGAACCACCGTTTGGCCGTTTTGGACCTTGCGATTTCGGATCTTAGCGAACATGAACTCGTGTTCGCCAAGTTCATTGTTGATTCGTTCGCGTTTGACGAGTTTCGCTGTGTAATCGCTGATATTCTCGTTGATGAGTCCTAAGCTTTGATGGGCAAGCTGGATGGCAGGATCTAACGAATGCGGTGCCGAAGCGGGTTGAGTCGTTTGGTTTTTTGAGAGTCGGTAAACCGGTTCGGTAAGCGGTCCGGACGAAGCAGTTGTTGCTTGCGGCTGTTGGGCTTGGACGAAATTCGTCGACAGCGTCGGCAAAGAGGCTAGAACCGAATACGCAATAATACGGTCGAAACGAAATTTCATGACTTCGAGCTTCCCATCCTTAGGTTGATAATTTAAGCGGGAGCGCTGATTTGCCAGCGTTTCTCGCCGAATGTCTGATGTATCGAATCGCCAATCGATTCTGCATGACTGAAAAAAGTCTTTAGGGATTAACCGATTTCATCGCTATTTTCGTCATGGTTTTCCCGACTCTTTCGCAAGACTCAAATCGCTTAACGGCCTTGCGCCTGGGATGTCGTCAGGCCAAAGAGACCAGATGGACGTGTTTCGCTTAAGTTTTTCCACCAAAGCATCCTTGGCTTGCTTTCCACGTTGCTTTGAAAGAATGTCTTTAATCTCTGCTTGTGCTTCTTCAAAGGAAACAATGCGTTCGGGTTCCCGTTCGAGTACTTCGATAATTCGCAGACCATCGTTCTCCTCAATGATCTTGCTGAGACGACGGACTGGGATCGAGAAGACCGCCGCATCGACCTGTTCGTTCTTAAGCGAACCCTCGGTCAGCCATTCATAGACGCCGCCTTCGGAAGCTTTGTATCCATGCGACGATTTTTTTGCGACCGCCTCGAATGGCGCTCCACCAAGAAAGACTTCGTTGCCCATCTGTTCGATCAATCGGCGGGCTTCATCGACACCGCCGGCCTGGCTATACAACGCTGCCAATTCGCGAAATCGAGCTCGAGCTGGTCGACGAAATTCGTCGAGATGCGAATCGTAGTAATCTCGCATCGAAAGGGCATCGATATCGAATTTTTTGGGCACGTTCTTTTTGAGAGCTTCTTGAGCGAACGTCGAATCTCGAAAGACTCTTTTCTGGGCTTCCAACGAAGTCCCTTCCTCGCGAAGCGATCGATCTAATTCGAGCGGTGTCTCGACTTTCTGAGACTTCATCATCTGCGGAACGACTGCTTCGAAGAATGCTTCCGATACACGTTTATCCATCTGACGATTGGCTTCGATCCGTTCGTGCAAAGGTTTTCCGGTAACTTGTTCATTGATGAAGTATTGAGCCAGCATTTTCGATTGCACAACTTGCGCCAACGCTTGACGCATCATCTTGTCTCGAATCTCTGCGTACTGCGTTTCGCTGGCTCGATCTTTGATTTCCTGGAGCTGTGTTTCGATCAGAGCGAGGAGATCGCCTGCAAGAACGTATTCTTCGCCGATGACCGCTACCAAAACTCCTGGAGCAAATTGCTTCATCTCCGTCGAAATGGGAGGCGTTTCGGGATTGGATTGCCCGAACGAGCAAGTACCCGACGTCGAAATGATGAGCAGTAAAGCTAGGCTTGAAAGCGCGAGAAGTCTAAACGTACGAAGAAACAACCCCATTTTGGATGCGTTCGCATTCTCCGCTTTCCTGAATGCTAGGAACACAGGTTGGTTATTGGTTTTGGGCGACACCACATGTCCATTCATGGTCGGACGAATCATTGAACAAAAACTCGCGAATAAAGCCCAAAGAGGCATTTTCCGCTCTTGCTTATAGATAGGCCTGGAGGGGTGAAGCAAGAGAGTTTTTCAGGCTGTTGCCAATTTGCCTTCTTTTTCCAGGCCCCAATCGAGGTGGTCGAATAGACGCAATCGGCTAGAATTCGTAAGTTCAACAGCGAGAGAATTGCTGCAAATTTGAGTCAGGGCTTGCCGTTGCCAAATAAACATTGACTTTACTGACTAGTATTCACCGGAAACTACATGACATTGCCTTACGGTGCTGAACACGCTTTGGAACGATTCAAAGAGGTCGATCAGCCTGCCGCTGCCGAAACGACCGAACCTCCGCGCGGACGTTGGCCACGCGGTGCATTTCCGCTTTTGATGTTAGTACTGACCGCTCTATCGACGATCTGGGTTGGGGTCGCCGCGTGGGCTCCCGATACGGTTCTCTCGACGGCTGTCCAGGACGGCTCCATGCACATTTTTCGTCGCTGCGTACTGGCGAATTGGAAAACGGGCTTAATCTTTTCCGCGTCGTTGTTAGCAATTCTGATGGCGCACGAGCTTGGCCACTATTTTATGATGCGATGGTACGGGATTCGATCGAGTTTTCCAATCTTCATTCCGTTCCCTATCTCACCGTTCGGCACGTGTGGTGCACTGATCGTGATGGATCCCTCTCGAGCCGATCGAAAGCAGATTTTCGATATCGGGATTGCCGGCCCTTTAGCCGGATTGCTGGTCGCTATCCCGTTAGCCATCCTCGGTCTTATTCAGCCCCAAGGGCCACCGCTTCCGCAATCGAGCGGACTAAAAATCGGCGAGCCGCTGATCATGTACTTGCTCGATCGATTCATTGGCAACGATGCGATCATGAATACGACGGGAATTAATACTGGAACGTCCAGCCCACTTTTTATGGCGGCTTGGATCGGCTTTTTTATTACCGGACTGAACATGGTCCCCATAAGCCAGCTCGATGGCGGTCACGTGGCATTCGGGATTTTCGGACGCTTTTCCGATTGGATCGCCAAAGGTGCTTTCTTGCTCGCCATTGTATTTTTGATTTCATCCAAGACCTACGGACTGTCGTTGATGTTGCTCCTGGTCTACATGATGGGACTGTCGCATCCACCGAGCAGCGATGACACGCAGCGCATCGGCATCACTCGAACGATTATCGGGTTAGCTTCGATGTGCCTACCGATCCTGTGTGTGGCCGCGACGCCCATTCATTTCTAAGGTTCAACACTGCAGCTATGGTGAGCTTGTAGTACTCTTAAATTGCTGGAGTCCTTCCCAGGCAATTCGTTGTAGATCGTCGCGATCTTTGGGCGAAAGCTTTCGTGTAATCGGTCCGCCATCGCGGTCTTGGTCTCGATGTTCGTTATCGAGATAGCGTGTATCGGTCACCGGATAACCGGTACAAGCCGATCAGCCAACCAAGATACTTCCGACAGTTTCTAAAGAATGTACCAAACATCGCAAGCACCTCTCGCTAAGAAACCTAGGTTTAATCGACAAACCTCCGTATTGCATGGCAATACACCGCTTTTTAAAGCGTACGGTTCCCAACCAATAGGATCACCTAGATGAAACTGCTTCTCGCATTGGTCTCGATGTTTGCTCTCAACAATATCGCGTTCTCTCGAAACATTGAGTTTCCGAGCAAGGAAGAACCCCTTTTCAATATCTCGATTCCAGCCGATTGGGATTTGGAACGCGGCGATTATGAGCTCGATGCTACTTCGCCGGATGAAAATGCCTACGTTTCGGTGTGGGAGCTCGATAGCAGCGACGCGGCCGACGAGATCGAGAAAACGATCGTCAGCCACCTCAAGGACCATGCAAAGAAAATAAAATTGGATGGCAAGCCAGTGCAAGTCCATGCGGGCGGAATGAACGGCGTCTTGTATACATTTGACGCCATCGATAAAGCGGATGGTCACACGATCGTCGTATTGGCGGTACTCATTACCGCCAATAATCGAGCGAGTTTAGTATTAGCTGAAATCAATGCCGATGATGCAGAGGAAAGCGAGACCGATGCCGTCAATGAAATCCTAGGGTCCATCGGTCCGTCAAAAGCCAAGAAGCCGTTTCATGCCAAGCTGACTTCGGACAAATCAGCCAAATCAAGCACCAGCTTTACAGCCGATACTCCTAAGATCTATGTCCAATTCACCGGCGAAACGCTGGAAGTTGGCGACAAACTTCGAGCTGTTTTTGTCGCTGAGAAAATAGGCGGTGACGCTCCGAAATTGATCGACGAAGCAAGCGTGACCGCAACGTCGGCAACTTGTCAAGGCTCATTTACTCTTATTAACAAAACGGAGTTTTGGCCGGTTGGAACGTATCGAGTCAAACTCTTTGTCAACGACAAGCTTACCGACACGCTTCCCTATACGATCGAAAGCGAGTAGCGAATTTTTTCCTCGTGCTCGAACATCTTCAATGACTTTCAGTTGAGCTGACAAAAGCCGCTGTCGATCATCCATTCTTTCAGGCTCTTCCGCAGAATCTGTGGGGCAAAATTAACTATTTATCGTTACGAATAGAAAACCGAAGTTTCAACGGACACCCGTTTCGCATTGGATTTTTGA
>JAWXCK010000300.1:0-10395 GCA_034408855.1 Pirellulaceae bacterium | reverse complement strand
TCTATCTCCATCTTGAACCAGGCAGTTGCTTTTTGGGTGCGGGGATTTGGATGCCACCTACTGAGTCGTTAGCCATGATTCGCCAGTTGATCGACGAGGATCCTCGATATTGGAAAAAAGCTCGCGACGACAAACGCTTTACCGCCAGATACAAACTCGAAAGTGAGAGCCTCAAAACAGCACCGCGAGGATATGAACCATCGAACCCTATGATCGATGATTTGCGTCGAAAGAGTTTTGCCGCCATGGCACCAATTACCGAAAAAGAGTTGTGTACTCCCGATTGCTCGTCGAAAATCGCCGCCGCATTCTCTGAAGCCAAACCTTTGATGAAATTCCTCTGTGACGCCCTCAACCAACCGTTCTAACAATAAGCTGATGATTCGGCTGTTCTTTTTGCTGGCCGTCGCCACGATCTTCATCGACGTCAGCCCACCGAGTTGGTCGATTTTGCGAATTCCGAAAAAATGCCTTTCACCCATTCTCAATCGAGTCGGACTATGGCAAGGACAGTGGTCGATGTTCACGCCGAATCCGGTATTAAACAATGCGTATCTTACGGCTGAGATGGAAGATCGAGTCGGCGCAATAACTTATTGGGATTCTCCCGACTGGAAACGCGTTGGAAGTATCGAAAAATTCTATCGCTTTCGCGAATTGAATTTCTACAACCGTATCTATCTTGACGAAAACGCCTCGGCGATCGCGGATTTTGCCGATTATCTACGGCGCACCGAAGGCTTCGGTTCCCTACGTCGACTGAAGTTAACGCATAATCCGTTAACGATGGTTTCTCCCGAAGAAAACCCATTCCCATCTCGCGAAGAGACGATCTGGATATCGAGCAGCAATTTTCTCACGGAGAAGCAATACGATCCGTGAACCGCTGGATGCAAATCGTTGGTAAGATTTTTGATCGCTTTCTTTTTGAGTCGTGCGATCCGAGAATGGCTTCGGTTCTTAGAATCGCCTATGCCGTATTGCTTCTCATATACGTCGCGGTTTGGAGTCTCGACGGCTCGCGTTGGTTTTCCAACGAAGGAGTACTCAGCGTCGATACGGCCCAACGCATGTTCTCGATTCCATATTGGTCGCTTTTTTTCTTCGATTCATCCAACGGGTTCGTCCACGCTTGCCTTGCGATCCTATTTCTTCAAAGCGGGCTTTTGTTGGTCGGCTGTTGGTCACGATTTCAATCGGCTTGCATTTTTGTTTGGTTGACATCGTTCCAGCATCGGAACCTATTGATCTGCGACGGCGAAGACTCTGTCTTTCGCTTGTTCGCCTTTTTCTTCATCTTCCTTCCGCTCGATACGGCTTGGTCGATGACCGCCAAACGGCATAGCGACCCTTTGGCGAGAGCCCAGTCGTCTAGCGCTTGGGGATTGCGATTGATCCAAATCGAAATAACCGCCATTTACTTGTCGGCTGGCTGGAGCAAGCTTCAAGGCGCGACTTGGCGAGATGGCTCGGCATTGTATCATGTGTCGAGAATGGACGATTTTTTCGGTCGATTTGGACTTCTCGAATCCCTTTTTGATTTTCCTTGGTTCGTACTGTTTGCCACTTGGACATCGCTGGTCATCGAGCTGATCCTACCGTTTGCATTGTGGTTTAAGCCAACTCGACGAGCCGCAATTGTCTCCGGAATCGTCATGCATTTGTCGATCGAAGTCAGCATGAATCTCTTTCTCTTCGAATGGATCATGATCGTCGGCTTGCTATCGTTTGTAAAACCCGAAGAGTGGGGCTTCGAACGACGAACAAACGGAGAGATGACAGGAGAATGGGGACAAGAGAATGCTTGCAAGTGACATCAATTTGGTCCCCCTTCTCCTGTCCCCATTCTCCTGTCATCCCTCTTCATTTGATGATCGAACCGAATGCTTCAGCTCAATTGTTTTCGGAATCGAGCAATGCTGAGCGACAGGATAGCGACGCAGCAAACGACTAAGCCTGCGATCCAAGGCGCTAAGTCGGTAAAAGTAGCACCTCTTAGAATCAGTCCGCGAAGGATCTCGACAAAGTACGTCACCGGGATCAGATGCGAAACAGCATAAATGGGCAGTGGCATTTCGGACCTCGGGAACATAAAGCCCGAAAGTAAAATCGACGGCAACATTAAAAGAAAGGCAAACTGAATCGCCTCGACTTGAGTAGTGGCCAAAGTCGATACTAACAAGCCAAGTCCCAGACTGCATACGATAAAAATCGTCGAAAGGAAAACGAGTAGGCTCAAGCTTCCTTGAATGGGCACGGCAAAGACATAGACCATAATCGTTAGAACGAGTAGGACTTCGATGAATCCGACGATGGCGTATGGAAGGAGTTTTCCAAGAAGTAAACCGGCTCGACCGACTGGCGTTACAAACAATTGCTCCAACGTTCCCATCTCTCGCTCGCGCACGACGGCAAATGAAGTAAGGAACAACGTGACCATCTGAAGAATAATGCCGACCAACCCCGGAACAAAAAACCGAGAGCTTTCGAGATTCGGGTTGTATAGCAAGCGAGGTCGGATTTCGATCGGTACCGCCAGTTGTCCAAATTGATCGCGAGCCGGAGCAAGCTGAACAGCGTCGGCAGCCCGTCTTGCTCGCCCCATCGCCAAATTCAATCCAAGCAAATTCGCCGAATTCATAGCCGTCGTTGCAACTTGCGAATCGCTGCCGTCGATGAGAACTTGAACATGAACCTGCCGACCGCGGCCAAGCATCGATGAATAATCTGGCGGAATAATCAAGCCAACCTTTGCGCGGCCGGATGTGATAGCTTGATCGAACGTTTCGCGATCTTGCGTACGCTGCTCGATTTTAAACTGCTGGGTATTGACGAAAGCTTCGATCAATTCACGACTGAGCTGACGACCATCCAAATCCATCACGACGGTCGGAATATTTTTAATCTCCGTATTGATAGCCCAGCCGAAAATGATGGTTTGCATCACCGGTACCAGCAGCATAAAGACAATCGTCGATGGCTGCCGTCGTATGTGGTAAAACTCTTTGACCAAAATCGCCCACAGTCCGTTGAGCGATCCGAAGAACCGCTCTGGCATACTCGGTTTCGACGGAATTACACGAGGTCTAATGTCAGAAATTTTCGATTCTTGCAATTTGCTCGATTCAGTCGATGGCGCATCGACCGCTATGACTTGACCGTGATTGATCGCGGTTGTCAGCGCGACAAAAACATCTTCAAGGCTGGGTTGAATTTCGCGGATTGCACTGTCTGTTTCTGGAAGTTCGAGCAATAGCCCAAGCAAGTTGGCATCGATTTTTTGGTCGGCCAAAACATGCACATGTTCTCCAAAAAGAGTCGCGTCCAAAATGCCTTCTGTTCGACGGAGCTTGGCAAGTCGCTGGGCGGGCTCGGAAACGGCGATCTCGTATCGCTTGGTTCCTTCTGGCGTCACGACAGGCAACTGTTTTAATTGCTCCGGTTTGCCGACCACGAGAAGTTTGGATTGGTAGATGTAACCAACATCCGAGCAGCGCTCGGCTTCGTCCATATAGTGGGTGGTCACCAACAGCGTTACGCCTTGGGCGGACAATTCGAACAGTAAATCCCAGAGCTGGCGTCTTGCAACGGGATCGATTCCAGCCGTCGGTTCGTCGAGAAACAATACCTCGGGTTCATGAATCAAGGCGCAAGCCAGCGCCAAGCGTTGTTTCCAACCGCCGGATAGTTGGCCCGCCAAGCGATCTAAGAATTCACCGATTCCGGTAAGGTCCAGGACCGCTTGCGTGCGTTGCTTGAGTCGCTGGGCATCGAGACCATAGATATGCCCGTAAAATTCGATGTTCTCTCGAACGGAAAGGTCATTGTAGAGACTAAATTTTTGCGACATGTAACCGATCCGATGCTTGATCGCTTCGGTCTCGAGCTTAACATCTAGGCCAAGCACACTCGCATTCCCTTCGCTTGGTTGTAATACTCCGCACAGCATTCGAATGATCGTCGACTTACCGCTCCCATTGGGCCCGAGAAGGCCAAAGATGGCCCCGCGCTCGACTGCGAAGTTGACACGATCAACGGCCGTGAAATTTCCGAATCGGCGCGTCAAGTGTGAAACTTCAATGGCAGGTTGCATAATGGTTGCTTCGTAAAGCCAACTTTCAATCAGCGACTGGCGTTGCTCGAACGGGTCGATCGAGCCAAACATCGGCCGCCATACCGGGATGCAATCGTTCGAGTTGATCTTGAAGATAAAGTCGAATGCGCACGACTTGCTTAGCGCGCTCGTCCACCGTCTGAACGTTGCGAGGAGTGAACTCGGCGTTGGTCGATATGTAACTCAGTTCGGCTGCAAATACTTTGCCAGGAAAACTGTCGACGGTGACTTCGTAGGATTCGCCAAGTTTCAGATCGAGCTGATTTTCTGGCACGTAGGCTCGAATCCAAAGGCGACTGGAATCGATCAACGTCAACACAGGACTGTTCGGCGGTACCAGATCACCGGGTCGCAACTGGATCGCATCGATGATACCCGCGATACCAGCTTTGATTTCAAGTTCGGTAAGTTGGGTTTTGATTGCGTCGACGGCGGCCTGGGCAGCATCGGCGATCGCCTGCGCTTGTGCGATCTCCTCCGTTCGAAAGCCGGCTTCGGCAAGCACAAGGGCTTGGGCAGCTTCGCGCTGATCGGCTTGGGCAGCCGCGATATCTTCCTCGCGAGCCCCGTTTTTTAACAAAATCAATTCCTCGCGGCGTACCTGTTCGCTCGATTCGGCAACTTTGAGCGATTCAACGATCTTGTCAATTTCATCTTGCGAGACTGCACCCGAACCGCGATTCTCCAAGAGCATGGTGCGATCGTGAGCCTTTTTTGCGCGGTCCAATTGCGCTTGTGCCAGTTCCAATCTCGATTGAGCAGCCGAGATCTCTTCGGGAAGAGGTCCGGCTTTGAGTTTATTAAGCTGCGCAGTCAGCCGATCGACACGGGCTTTCTTCTGGCCGATCTCCTCGGGTCGCTGCCCAGCTCTTAAGCGTTGAAGGTCAGCATTCCGAGCCGCTAATATCGCCTCAGCTTCCCTCATCCGTTCGATAAGGTCGAACGGTTCGAGTCGAACGAGAATTTGACCGGCTGCGACACTTTGCCCTTCTTGAACCAAAACTTCAGCAACTCGACCGCCGACACGTGACCCCATCCGAATCTCGTCCGCCTCGACAATTCCGGATACGCGCCGCGGTACCTCGCGTTGTTGGCTCAAAATCAACAAAGCCGTTAAGCCAGCCACACATAGAATTGCGATGAAAATTCTCAATTTCAATGGTGTTTCTTTCGATTAGGATAAACTTATCATCCGTTTACGCGGTATTAATAAAGCTATTCTCGCTTTACCGCTTGTCGAGGTCACGTTATCACTATGCCCCTCTATTCTAGTCAATATAGCGATACTCGTAGGTGGACTCGATCCGATCGGCCTCTTGAAATTTTTCCGAAAAGCATTTTGTGTACGAACGTAAAACTGCACCTTGGGTAGTCGGCTCTTTTTTGTTGTTGGGTTGCACCGCCATCGGCTTGCGAATGCACGCTCTCAATCAGACTGCCTTGACCGATATCAGTGGCCTATGGCGACTGCGCTATGTTATCAACCTAGAAACCGATCAACCTGGTGTTCAAATTCAGTTGGCAGTACCTCGCGATACCCGGCATGCCAAAGTCGTTCGGCAAAATTTCAGCTATTCCGATTTGCGACAAGAACGACTCAAAACGTCCGCTTCGCAAACGAAAATGACACTCGTCGCTCCGCAACCTGGACATTACGAAATCTCAGCCCGCTTCGATCTGAGTATCCAACAGCCCAAGGCGAAGTTTGTCGATAGCGAACCAGCACCGACCGAAAAAGAGATGGCTCGATATTTACGAGCCACATCTTCGATTCAAACACAAAGCCTCGTCGTAACCGATCTGCTTGCTTCGATACGCCAAGAAAACGGATCGAAGCCCGAATGGGTCCAATCGATTTTCGACTACTGCCACACGGGAATCGAATCGAGCGAACGGATCGATCTACCATCCGATGCCGAGTCAGTCCTGCGATCGGGAATCGGGACGTCGCTCGGCCGCGTTCGAGCCATGCTCGCACTTTGTCGAGCCGCAGGTATCCCGGCAAGACTGGTTACCGGCTTCGAGATCCAGGATGAACCTGACACATTTGCGGAATACTGGTTGGAAGCTTATATCGGCAACGTTTGGGAACCCTACGATCCATCGCGTGGTTTTGCGCATCAAATGCCTGCCGAGTTCATTCCACTTTGTCGAGAGAGTATCGATATTGTGGACGTTTCACCTGAGGGGACAGCGGAAATTGAGTATTCGGTCTATCGCGTTGGCCAAGGTGGATTTGCATCGGCAACGAACCGACATCCGGCCGATATATTCGATTTAAATCGATTGCCGCTTTCGATGCACGATTCGATTTCGATTATTCTGTTGCTCCCCTTCGGTGCATTAGTAACAGCCATCTTTCAAACGATGATCGGTATCCGAACCATTGGCACTTTCAGTCCGACGCTCATCGCGCTGAGCTTTGTTCTTGCGGATTGGCGTACCGGCGCAGCCGTCTTTGCCCTGGTGGTTCTCGTCGGAATTCTTAGCCGATCATTGCTAGACCGACTCAAACTGCTCATGGTTCCTCGGCTTGGATTCATGCTGACGTTAGTCGTCGCAATCCTCGTTTTTACCATTTCGATTCTCGATTACTTTCGATTTACACCGAGCCATCAAGCAGTGCTTTTGCCCTTGGTAATCCTGACGATGACCGTTGAACGGTTTTACGTCGCGACGGCCGAGGATGGAATCCATTCTGCCCTCAAGCTCATGCTCGGAACCATCGTCGTTTCATTCTGTTGCTTCTTGACACTCCGCTGGCATCAAGTTGGAATGCTTGTTTTTCATTTTCCTGAAGTACACCTTCTGACGTTGGCTGCCTTCGTCTATCTAGGACGTTACACCGGCTATCGACTTACCGAGCTATGGCGATTTCGCGATCTTGTCGGTGGCAACGGCGAGGCAGGTGGTCGATGAAATTATCAGCATGGCGATTTTGGGCTTGGCCGAGCGAACTTCGTCGAATCGGAGTTCTCGGGATGAATAGCCGGAACGCAAACTACATTTTGCGATCCAACCCACGTAAATATTTTCCTAACGTCGATGATAAACTTCGAACGAAAAAAATTTGCGAATCGAGACACATTCCTGTCCCGGCAACTTTCGCCGCCATCTCTCGCAATGGCGACATTCCAAAATGGCTCGACTTTATTCGCGATCGGGCTGAATTTGTGCTCAAGCCAGCTCATGGTAGCGGCGGGCGCGGGATTGTCGTCATCGCCTCGCACGACACCGAGACCTTTACTACCGCTGGCGGCAGCAACCTTTCGGCGTCGGATATTCGATACCACCTCTCATCCATCCTATCGGGACTCTTTTCACTAAGCGGTCAACCCGATACGGCGATTATCGAACAACGCATCGTCTGTCATCCAGCCTTTCAACCGTTTAGCTTTGGCGGCACGCCCGACATTCGCGTCATTGTTTATCGCGGTTTTCCTGTCATGGCCATGGTACGACTTCCGACCTCGATTTCTCGAGGTCGCGCCAACTTGCATCAAGGCGCGATCGCAGCCGCCGTCGATCTTCAAACCGGAACAACCTTCGGCGGCGTATGTCGCAATCACCCCGTCGACAAACACCCTGACACCGGAGCGATCATTCAAGGTTTTCAAGTTCCGTTTTGGAACGAGATTCTAACCGCCTCGATGGATCTGGCTGACAACCTAAAACTCGGCTATGTCGGAATCGATTTTGTCGTTGATGAACAAACGGGGCCACTGGTTCTCGAAGCGAACGCGCGTCCTGGACTAGCGATTCAAGTTGCCAATCGTTGCGGACTCGCGCCTCGCATGGAGCGAATCGACCGACAACTAACTCAGCAACTCTCGCCGACCGATCGTTTAGCCTGGCTCTTCGCCCGATGAGATCTCCGCGCACATTTCTCGGTGAACTCCGTGCCTCTGTGTTTCAAATTTCTTTCGCCGAATAGGCTCAGGAGTTTCCTTTGCAGATTTCTCGGTAAATGCTTGGCTTTTCAGCTCAATTGCGGTTGTTTTCCATAAAAAATCGACACCCCATTTGACAAAAGACGATTCACGACCTATTAATATAAGAGAAGGCGAGAGACCTCTGCCCCGGTCTCGGACCACGTGCCTCATCAAACTTCCTGCCCCAGTTTGATGAGGTTTTTTTTGCCTTGACCGAACCGCAGTTCATAGAAGCGGACCTAGCAGTCGAGCTGATTTTTCAACGAAGCGCGTTAGCGTCGAACGGCTTGCCCAATCAACAAAGTCGACCATATCCGATTGTTCTAAGTAGCTCTGCTGCAATCGTCGAAGCGAAGCTGTGAACTCGGTATTGTAAACAGCCAGCGTAATCTCGAAGTTCAATCGAAAGCTTCTGGGGTCCATATTCAGCGAACCAAATAGACTCATGATTCCGTCGATGGTGACGCTTTTCGTATGCAGTAAGCCGCCGTGAAACTTGAGTACCTGAACACCCGCGCTCATCAAGTCTCCAATGAATGCTTGACTTGCCCAACGGACGAGAATCGAATCGACACGAGCAGGCAAGATGACCATCGTTCGAACACCGCGAAGAGCCGCCGAAATCAAAGCCATCTGTAGTGCTTCGCTCGGTACAAAATACGGACTTGTAATCACGAGTTCTCGACGAGCGGTATAGATTGCGGTTATCAGTAGTCGTTCGATCGCTTCGACTTGATTTGCTGGTCCCGATGGCAAAACTTGGATTACGCTGCAACCAACTCTTTCAATCGGCTGATCGCCGGTAACATCCGGTAATTCGAGCGAGTTAGAATTCGTTTCGATATACCAATCGGCCTGAAAAGTAATCGCCAAGGCTTCAACGGCCGGACCTTGGATCCTCGTCATGGCATCGACCCATAAGCCGACGTTAGCGTTCTTTTTGAAATGGCGAGGATCGACCAAATTGAGACTTCCCGTCCAAGCGATCTTGTCATCGATAAGCACGATCTTGCGATGCATCCGTAGATCGAAACGCACAAAAGGTAACCGCCACAGACCACCTGGCAATGCCGACTGAATTTGAACGCCGCTGGCCTTCATCCGCTTAGCAGTAGCACTCCGCAAGAATTTTTGGCTCCCCATCGCATCGAGCAACACTCGACATATCACTCCCCTTTGGATGGCTCGTTCGAGCGCTTCCGCCACGTCGTCGCTTCGACCACCGTTATTCCAAATGTAAAATTCAAGATCGCAGTTTACTTCGGCAGCGTCGATATCGGCAATCAATCGATCAAAGATGGCTTCCCACGGACTAATCAATTCCATCCGATTGCCGGGTAGTGCCGGGACTTGCAGCATCCGTAGCCCGGCCTTGGATAGCAGTTCGCCTTCGCTTCCGAGATTGCTCCAATCGACTTTTAGATTGGTTCGGTCGAGTTGCTCATAGCGACGTTTAACTGGGCCATACAATCGATTGAGCAATTTGACGCGACGCGAGCCGAGCCGTAGTTCGCCGATGAGTAAATAAATCGTTGGCCCGAGGACTGGAAAGATAAACACCACGGCGATCCACGCTAACGCGGCACCGACTGAGCGATTGCTCATGATCACCCGAAAGACAATCAACATCGTGAAGATCGCGTGCGCACCCAGAACGGCCAACGTCCAGATGGACGACATTTGTTGATAGTGATATTCGAGCATTTCAGTTAGCGCAGCCAACGGACTCTTTTCGTCTTCTGGTTTTCTGTCACGGCCCGTTGGAAGTGCTTGAATTGCTCGGCTTTTCCAATGGCAATGAAGGGCACGTCAATCGAGTCTCGACAATTCAAAAGCCGATTCCCTTGATCGATGCCCCTCCATTGTGATACCTCAATCCATGGTACTCTACGCCATCCATTTCGCGATGTGTATGTCCAAAATAGATGTCCGTCACCCCGCTGCTCGCCTCCATCCCGTGGCCCTTCAAATACTGGCTTAGCTTCTTCAGGACCATTCCCTGGCATGCGAGCGACGGGAAAACAAATGCAGGTCCGAAAGAAAAAAGCCTTTCGACGATCCACTATGGCTCGCCAAGAATTGGTCCTTTGTCGGATTCATAGGTTGGATAGACCGGACCTCGCCCTTTCCGTTCCTTTCTCGAATTTTTAACGAAATGCAACCCGTTAGATTTTTTGCTCTTCCGCAAAATCTGTGGGTGGTTTTCGTGATCCGCAATCAATTTTAGCAGTGAAATACGAGGAAAACACCGGACTAAGTGATTGCAAAAACCAAGGTTCGCTTTCTGATCGGAAATGCTTACCCAAAAAATTGCCATGGTTTGGATGGTGCAATGAGTTTGGCAGATGG
>JAWXCK010000299.1:0-20171 GCA_034408855.1 Pirellulaceae bacterium | reverse complement strand
TTGGACATCGGAGTGATGCCTCAAAAATCCAATGCGAAACGGGTGTCCGTTGAAACTTCGGTTTTCTATTCGTAACGATAAATAGTCAATTTTGACCCAAAGATTTTGCGGAAGAGCCCCAAAAAACAATAGTCCAAAAAATATTAGAAAGCAACAATTGAACAATGGAAAAGCGACGATTAGGTCAAACGGATTTGAATATGACGGTCTTGTCCTATGGTGCATCGTCGATTGGGCAAGAATTTCGCGGCGTCGATATCAACGACGCGATTCGGAGCGTCCATGTGGCTTTCGAGTTGGGGATCAATTTCTTTGACACGTCGCCATTTTATGGTCGCGGCATGAGCGAAACGTTGTTGGGGCGCATTCTTCCCGACTATCCTCGCGAAAGCTATATCCTCGAAACCAAACTTGGTCGTTACACTGGAAAGCACTTCGATTTTAGCGCGAAACGAGTCGAAGAAAGTGTCGATACGTCGCTCGAGCGAATGAAAGTCGACTATCTCGACATTGTTCTCTGCCACGATCTCGAATTCGTCGATATGTCGCAAATCGTCAATGAAACGATCCCGGCGCTTCGAAAGCAAGTAGAGCAAGGCAAAGTACGCTACGTCGGCGTCAGTGGCTATCCGATGAAGATGTTTAAGTACGTCATTGAGAGGGCGGAAATCGACGTAATTCTGACGTACGGTCACTATTCGTTGCAGAATGACATGGCCTTGGAGTTGGTCCCGATTTGCAAAGCCAAGAATATTGGAATCATGAACGCCGCACCTTTTGGTGCTCGACTGCTGACCAGCGCCCCGCTCCCGCCATGGCATAAGGCGTCGCCGATTGTCCGTGAAACGGCTAAGAAAGCCGTCGATCATTGTGCGAAGAATGGAATCGATATCGCGCAGTTGGCACTTCAGTTTGCTCTTGAGAACCCCGAGTTTGCGACTTGCGTTTCCGGTTCTGCCAACCCAAAGCGAGTTGCGGAATGGGTCGAATGGTCATCCAAGCCGATCGATCGACGTCTGTTGGCCGAAGTTCAAGAGATCCTCAAACCGATCCACAATTGGTTTTACTACGAAGGTCGTCCCGAGAACAACGATACGCCACTCAACTTAATCGCCCCGGCTGTGTAAACAGCAAGACGTCAAACGACGAACAAAATACAAGCACGAAGCGCCAGCGAGTGAGTCCGTCACGAACCCTTTAAGAAAGCATATCGATGATCTGTTCGGCTGTTACGGTTAGTCTCGTTGAAGAAGCACGCGGTGGCCCGTTTGTATTTTGGGATGATTTGCCGGGTGCGTGCCGAGCCGCATCCGAATTAGGGTATGACGCTATCGAGCTGTTCGCACCTTCTCCGACAGCGGTGGCAATCGATGAGCTAAAGTCGTTACTTGAAAAGCATCGATTGCAATTGGCGGCTGTCGGAACCGGAGCAGGAATGGTCAAGCATGGATTAAATTTGACCGATCCTGACCCACAGAAGCGAGAAGCTGCCAAAAATTTTATTCGATCGATGATCGACTACGGAAGTCAATTCAATGCGCCAGCAATCATCGGCTCGATGCAAGGTCGATGGGGGAACGCAATCGATCGCGGTCAAGCCTTGAGCCTGCTCGGCGCGGCCTTGAATGAATTAGGCGAGCATGCCGCAAGTTTAGGTGTGACGTTGATTTATGAGCCATTGAATCGCTACGAGACAAACTTGATTAAAACGGTCGCCGACGGTGTCGCATTTCTCAATACGGTCAAAACCAAGAACGTCCGATTGCTCGCCGATCTCTTTCACATGAATATCGAAGAAGCAAACGTCGCGGACGCCATTCGAGTCGGAAAGGGGGCGATTGGTCACATCCATTTCGTCGATTCCAATCGCCAAGCCTGCGGACTTGGTCATACCGATTTTGTACCGATTATGAAAGCGATTCGCGAAATAGGATACGACGGTTACTTGTCTGCCGAAGCATTTGCGCTGCCAGATTCGCTCACCGCCGCAACTGCGACGATGAAAGCCTATAAAGCACTGCAAAGCAATATTTAGGAACGGGGCAAAAATAACTTCGGGCTTTTCTAAATAGAGTGGCAGGTCCCGAATGCCACCCAAGTTTGCGGAAGTTATTCTTGACTGTTTCCTTAGATAGGACGTCGTTAGGCAATCTGTGGGACTACGAATCCTTCGCGATAGTCGCGCTTGAGGAATCGATTCGCAGCCTCTGCGTTGGTCCCAACGAAACGTTGCGATTTTGCGTCGATTTCCAAGATTGGACTCAAGCGAATTTGATCGCTTTCGAGTTTCAGATTGTGTCGCGACATTAACGCACTGGTTTCTGCGAGCAGCTCATGCCAACCTTTTTGATCGATCTGCTTGGCGTCGGATGACGAGTAAGGCCGACCGGTTTGATAAGCGACATTGGCAAGATTGCACCATCCGGTCGAGTCATGCCCAACTTGAATTTCCGCATTCAGTTTCGATCGATCGCGACTTCGCACTGCATCGACAAAGTTTTGCTGATGCAAACCCATGCCGGAGGTCCCTTTGAACGACTTAACCAATTTGCCGCTTGTGTCGTAAGCTGTACCTTTGCCGCGTTGGCCTTCGAAGTGACCACCTTCGCAATAAGCGATATATCCGCTTCCGGGGCCTGGATGGGCAGCCGCCCCTTTTTCTTTAGCTCCGTTGGTAATATTCGCCAATCCGATCACGACCGGAATCGATCCGGTATCAAAGTAAACAAAATGGACATTGGGTGATTCGCCAGCATCATTCCAAGCGACGCGGCCTCCTCCTCCAAAGATTCTTTTGGGCAGCGCAATCGAGTCGCGGAAAATGTTATTGCGAAGATCATCCAAAACATGGACGCCCCAGTTCCCCATCTCTCCCGAGCCGGTATTAAAATCCCAATGCCAATCGTAATGCAATTTATCTCGAAATATCGGTTTTTCCTGCGCCGGTCCTAGCCAAAGGTCGTAGTTGACTTTGGGGTCGATCGGCAGCGGCGTCGCACGTTTTCCGATCGTACCCCGAACGCCATATCGATTTACGCGGGCCGATTGGATGGCTCCTAACGCTTTCTCGTCATGCAAAAACTTTTTAATCTCCGCTTGCATCGGATCGGATCGCTGTTGCGTACCGACTTGGCATATTCGATCGTATTTCCGGGCAGCCGCGATGGCTTGTTCACCTTCCCATTGGGTATGCGACAGCGGCTTTTCGACGTAGACATCCTTGCCGGCCTGCATCGCCCAGATCGCCGCCAAACAATGCCAATGGTTGCAGGTTGCGACAACGACTGCGTCGATCGATTTATCGTCGAGCAGTTTACGCAGGTCGGTATAGGCCGTGGCTTTCGGATACCTCTTCGAAGCTTTAGCGAGGATACTTTCGTCCGGATCGCAAATCGCGACGACGTTCGTTCCTGGAACCTTTTCGAAAGCCGACATCAATTCGTTGGCGCGACTACCGCAACTGATAAATCCGAGACGAATCTCTTCGTTAGCAGACGCGGCTCGAAGCGATTCGATCGGCCACAGACTTCCGATAACACCCGTCGCGGCACTGGTTTGAATAAAATTTCTACGTGAGAAAGCATGCATGACGAATAGCTCCCGGAATAAAAACACGTTTGTAAGAAACCAACAACAACGGCAAATTATCACGCGAAAGTCGACGATAATGTACGATCTGGCTATATTAACGGGTAGATCGCGACTTTGTAAGTCGCAATCCAATTCTCGATTACGGACTCTGGAAGGGTTTGTAAATTCGGAATAATCCAACTAGAATTCGGCAAAGCGTAATCCGAACGACTCTGACAAAACGATCGTTGATTGCCATCCCGCCTCCTAACTCACAACTCTAGATGACGAGAACCTGCCCTATGTCCGGTCCAAACAATAAGAATGCTTTGCCTCAAGCGGCGTCCGAATCCCGACGGAATTTTATCAAGGTAGGGAGCGCCATGGCGGCGACCGTTGGTGTGATTTCTGGGACCGTCGCACAACCACAGAAAACGCGTGCAGCCAGTGCCAACGGCAAGATTCGAATTGGCTTCATCGGCCCTGGCGGTCGTGGTTTTGGAGCTCACGTAAAAACACTTTCAACGCTTTGCGCAGAAGGGCAACCGATTGAATTGGTTTCCGTTTGCGACGTCTTTAGCGAACATCGCGATCGCGCGGCTGATCACATTCGCGATAACAATAAAAATACTCCAACGCAATACATCGATTTCCGCGAGATGATCGCCAAGGAAGATCTCGACGCAGTGTGTATCGGAACGCCAGATCATTGGCATGCCAAGCAAGCGATCGAATCGATGCAAGCCGGGTTAGATGTTTATTGCGAAAAGCCGATGACGAAAACGGTCGAGGAGGCCCTTGAAGTTCTTAAGGTTTGGCGCAAGACAGGACGGGTCATGCAAGTCGGTGTTCAATCGACGAGTTTGCCTCTTTGGCCCGAAGTCAACAAATTACTTCGCGAAGGGAAACTCGGTAAGGTTTTGATGTACCAAACCGAATTCTTCCGCAATTCCGAAATGGGGCAATGGCGATACTACAAGCTGACGCCTGGAATGACGCCCAAGAATATCGACTGGAAGACATGGTTGGGCGTCGAGGATGGACTCGCTGATACCCGTACCTTTGACCGAGAAGTCTACGCTCAATGGCGTCGGTTCTGGCCGTTCGGTTCGGGAATGTTTACCGATCTTTTCGTCCACCGCACCACCTCGATGCTCAAGGCAACCGGCTTGCGATTCCCGGGTCGAGTCGTCGGTGCCGGTGGTATCTTCATCGAGTACGACGGACGCGATGTGCCGGATGTGGCAACCGTCGTATCCGACTTCAATGAAGGTGTCCAAGGAATGGTGACAGCGACAATGGCTTGCCAAGAAACACCAATTCAACAGTTGATACGCGGCCACAATGGATCGTTGGTATTTGGAAACGAAGTCAAAGAGGAAATGGAGGATGTCGACGGAAAGAAATTCATGACGAAGCGATTTGTCGCGAGCAACGGCGAGCAATTCGATCGATATCAATTTGTTCCCGAGCGTCCGCAAGTTACCGGCAACAGCAAACTCAAACTCGAGACCGTCGAAGTTGGCCAAGTGAAAGACACCACCTACGACCACTTCAAGAACTGGATCGAAGCGATGGTTGCCAAGGACCCCCAAAAATGCAACAACCCTGTCGATCTCGGCGCGGCGGCGATTACCAATGTGCTACTAGGAGCGCGAAGTTACCGCGAAGGAAAAGTTTACCACTTCAATGCTGACGATCTCACCATACATGATGGCGATTCTTCTTGGGCCAAGAAGTGGGAAGCCAAGTCACATGCTCGTGAAAAGCCGAACCACATTCCTGGCTGGGCCGGTGGCGACACGGGCAGCCTGCTAAATGATCCAGAATGGATGAGCTTAGCCGGCCCTTGGGCCGACGGAAAAGATCCAGCCAAGTAGTTCAACTGTTTAAAGCTGTGAGCCGGAACGCGCTAGCGTCCGGCTTCTCAGCAAATCGAGCGAACCGGTGCTAACGCACTCCGGCTGATGAATAATTCAGGCAGGCGTTGGCCGGAAAACAATGTGACATAGGCTGTGACTATTTCACCGCGCTCGGCCTTTGTAGCATTTCGAGTAGATATTCCTGCACGGTTGCATGCTTGGCATTGGGAGCGTTGGGATAATAGAGTTCGCAAGGAGCCCCGACAGCTTGGCAATGCTCTTGAAGCTTCACTCCGAAATTCGACGTATGCGTTGGGTCCTTTTGGTCCTGACCTAGCCCCGGCGGTGCGGAATAAAAGAGGTAAACCGGCGGATCGTCGGCGGAAACCAGCGCGTAAGGTGAATACTCGGCAATCCAAGGGAGGATCGTGTCTCGCTTGGCGAAGAACTCATCGAACTGCGAAATTTTCTTAGTGAGATCGCCGGTAAAACCGAAAGCATGGCCACCATATTTACTGTTCGGTGTCCATTCTTTCATCTGCTTGGGATCGAGTGTCGTCTGAGCTCCGGTGACAGCCGCGCATTGAAGGCGTGTCGATTCACGAGCTATTGGATCAGCACTGGACGGATCAGCCATCTCTGGATGGAAGGCGAGCCAGAGCGACGAGCAAGCACCGGCGGAACCTCCGCTGGCTCCGATCCGTTGCTTGTCGATGTTCCACTCGTTGGCTTTGCTTCGAACTAACTGTAAAGCACGAGCCGCATCGTGCAGCGGTCCTTTTACTGGCGGAGACACTCCGTCGGCAGTCGCTTCGGGAATAAAGCGATACTCGACCGACGCAACCGAGATTCCTTCTTTAAGCATCGTCGGAAGCATGGCGGACAAACCGTTTAACCTTCCTCCAGCCATCCAACCACCACCGTGAATATAAAACAGAAGCGGCGTTGGTTTATCGGATTCGGCTTTCCAAAAATGGAGGACTTGTTTGGGATGAGGTCCGTACGACAAATCGTAAACAGTTGGATTCGGAAGTTCGGGGTTGGCTGCCAAATACTGTTTGGCTTCTCCAGAACTGATTTCGCGCACATAGATATTCCGCCATCGAATTTCACCGCCATGCGTTTGCAACATGATCGGTCCTTTCGCTGGAAGCGGCTGAGTGCGATCCCAATAATTTTCCATCACTGCCCCATCGACGACAAGTTTCGTATTGAGCGTTACCCAAGTCCTAGCTCCGATCTGGCGGATGCGAAGCGTGTTCCATTGACCAAATGATTTGTCGGCTACCAACATCGGGTCGCGACCAAGAGTATTGGGCGTGTTGTTGAAAAGGCCCCCTGATCCTTGATGCGGTTTTCGATCGGGCTTCTTTGAATCAAACGATTGACTCACATCCCAAATCTGTACCTGAGGTGTGCCGCGAAGATAGATTCCGCTATCGGCTTTAGCAACCGTTTTATATTCGATCAGAAGCTCGATATCACCGAACGCTTCTTCGGTCGTTGCATAAGGTCCCGTACCTTTGTTAACGAGCTCACCCTTTTCAGCTCGCCAATGATTCGAGAAATCTTCTCGCTGCTCTTTGAGGTTGGCTTCTTTCTTATCGTCGACAAGCTTGGCAGAAGTGTGCGGATTCCATCCGTACCAGCCGGAAAGATCCGTTCCGTTGAATAACGAACGAAACCCTTTTGGAGGTTGAGGCTCGACCGCCTCGATGAAGGTCATCGGAAGGCACAAGAAAGCAGTCAGGAATACGATGGGCGGAAGCGTTTTCATAATCGTCTCGGGTGGGAGTGGGATAGTGGGATAGAGAGTTGGAGAGTTGGAGAGTTGGAGAGTTGGAGAGATGGAGAGTTGGAGAGTTGGAGAGATGGAGAGTTGGAGAGTTGGAGAGAGTGGGTAGGCGCTATTGTGGTTATCAGGTGGCTACTTCGCAATCGGTGTTTCTTTATCGCCATTGCGCATAAATGGTTTTCGCACTTGAACTCCTTGAACCGGTGCGATTTCGCGAAGCCAGATATTGCGAAATCGAACTGGGTTGCCGTGATCCTGGATCGAGATGGGGCCTTTGGGTGGATGGGCTCTATATTCTGGCGGGCGATTGAAGGGTGTGTCGCCAAGCAATTGAAAATGATTGAGGATGACAACACCGTTGTGCGTCGCGGTGATATACGCTGGTGTTTCGAGTGTCAAATCTTCCTTGAATCGTGGGCCGGTCCAAATGATATCGTAGGTATTCCATTCACCCGGCTTGCGCATGGAGTTGGCCATCGGCGGTGTCTGCTTGTAAATCGCACCCGCTTGGCCGTCGAAGTAAGTTACGTTTTCAAACGAATCCAAAACCTGTATTTCGTATTTGCCCATCAAGAAAATTCCGCTATTGCCTCGACCTTGACTACTACCGACTGCCGGACTTGGAGCCGACCACTCGATATGCAATTGACAGTCTCCAAACTCCGCTATGGTCGAAATGGCTTTCTTGCCGCAAATGAAAACGCCGTCCTTGACTTCCCACGTCTCTGCATTTTTCCATTGCGATAGATCCTGGCCGTCGAAGAGCACAATCGCATCCGACGGTGGATCGCTATTCTGCATGCCAGGCGCGATGATCGTCGGCTCGGTCCATTGAATCCCGTTTAAATATTCTTCGGCAATAGCCGGCGAAAAAAGTGCTAGCCAGACTAGGACACGGAGCGAAGTCTGCGTTGCAGTAACATTTAAAAATCGGCGAACAAAGTTGAAAAGCATCGGTTGAATTTTCTTTCTCTTAGCTAGGGAGTTACGAAATGTCGAATCTTGGAACATGACGCATCGATCTCAGCTTTCGTCCGTTCCTGAGACCAGCTTTTAATCTCCGCCATCCAATTGCCAACGAGTTCAATGGTTTCCAAGGATAGTTGATCGTAGTAGTGCCAACCACTGCGTCGGACAAGAATATCGTCCAGATGCATTGCCCACTCGCTATTCACAAAATGCTCCACGGCGTCACGACACAACGGAGCGGGCTTGATTCCACTATAGTCGTTGATTTGCTTGAGGCTCAACAACGGCTCGATGGCGGTGCGGCATTTTTGAGCCGTGACGCCGAGTTGCGTTACGATCTGATCGACAGCTTGTTCGGCCATCAATCGATAGGTCGTCAGTTTTCCACCAGCGATGTCCCACCAAAAAGGTTCTGGGCAACGAATCTGATGAGCTCGTGAAATATCGGATGGCGAACCGTCTGGGTTGGCAATCAGCGGTCGCAGCCCGGCCCAAACGCTGACAATATCTTTTTCTTGGATCGCAACTGAAGGAAAAAACTCGTTGACGGTTCGGAGTACGTATTGAATATCGGCCGAATCGACATCGACAGCTTCGGGCGGCCCGGCATAGTCGGTATCGGTCGTCCCGATAATCACCCGATCGCCCCAGGGGATGACAAACAGAATCCGCTTCCCTTCGGTGATGACGACTGCTTCTGGAACAGGTAACCGCGTTCGGTGGATAACGATGTGGATGCCTTTGCTCAGCCGAAGCTTTACATGGCTATGCGGTACTTGATCGGCCCAAGGTCCGGTCGCATTGACAATGGCACGTGCGAGAATGGTCATTTCCTGACCGCTCTCGCAGTCCTCGACGCGGCAATGCCAATGGGAGTCTTGACGCGTCGAATCATGAAATCGAACATAGTTGGAAATAACTGCTCCATTCGAAGACGCCGACCGCAAAGAGTCGATCACCAATCGGGCATCGTTGGTGAGCGCATCATAGTAGCAAACGGAACCTAAAAGCTTTTCGGATCGGAGACTCGATAGCATCTTCAAAGTCTCGGCCTGCGATAATCCTCGGGAAGGTTTAAAATTTCGACCGCTGCATAAAAGATCGTATAGTTTGACTCCAATGCGAAGTTGCCACAACGGTCGCCCTTCGCCTTGATAGGTCGGGAAAATAAAACCGAGCGGTTCTGCAAGATGCGGCGCGATGCGATGAATCGTCTTTTTTTCAACACTTGCTTCGCGGACCAAGAAGACTCGACCTTGTTCAAGATACCTGAGTCCACCGTGCAGCAGTCGACTCGATCGACCGCTGGTACCTCCGGCAAAATCATGTTGGTCGACTAATCCAACTCGAAGTCCCCGCATGGCGGCATCGCGCGCGACCCCGCTGCCTACAATTCCTCCTCCGATCACTAACAGATCGAAGCTGCCATCGGCAAGTTGAGTTAACGTATTGCTGCGATTGTTCATACAATCCATAGCGGCGGGGATGAAAGAAAGTGGTTGGCGCAAATTCGCCCAATCTTGACTAATACTAGAATCAGACCATCGTGGCTCATGGTAAGGAAACTGTCAAGAATAACGTCTGCAATCTCGAGTGGCAGACCCAGAGTCCTCCAGACTTGCGTGGCACGCCACGCCGATAACCCTTTCGTAGCGAAATTGCGCAAGCAATCCGGTGAGTTACATCGAAGCTCCTACCGGACGGCTCGCGCCGTACCACTTATAAACTAACAAAACAACTAAGGAAATAAGGTTAACGGCGTTGCTTAAGCGTTGTTTACCTGAAGTTGGCAGTTTTGGTATAGTGAAAGTTGTTTACCGACGATTTCGATTCGTTCCTCTTTTTTTGCTACTCATCGGTTCAACTCGTGAATTCGCTGACTCAAACCGATTCGTCCGTGCAAAGCCATCGTCAGCCTTTGACGATCGAGCAGTTGTCGGAAAGCTTGGGATTGCCTATTCGTCAGAGTTTGGTCGATCTCACGCCGCTGCCGGCGTTTGTGCAACGCATTGGGATCGCTTACGCCCGGCAACATCGCATTTTTGGAATTACGGTCAATCAAGGTATTCATCTGGCGGCTTGCGATGCCAACGGGTTAGCCCAGATCGATATCCTTTCTCGACTTTTAAAGCAACCGATTTTGCCGATCCTGGCCACCGAACCAGCGATCACGGCTGCTATCAACGCGGCCTATTCGGATCGATCGAGTCAAGCCCAAGAAGTTTTGCGGTCGATCGATAGCCGAGGGCTAGAAGTGAGCGCAGCCAATTGGGTTTCTCGCGAGGATCTTCTGGAGACCGACGGTCGAGCACCCATTATTCAATTGGTAAACCAATTGCTTTTCGATGCGGTGAAAGGCGGTGCGTCGGACATTCATATTCAACCCTATGAAGATCGGCTGATGGTGCGACAGCGTATCGACGGAGTTTTGCTCGACAGTTTCGAGATTCCCAAACGCTTTCAGGAAGAAGTGCTCACACGAATCAAAGTGCTCGGCGAAATGAACATTGCTGAAAAGCGACTGCCGCAAGATGGGCGAGCTACCGTCCAGCTTGGCGATCGAGTCGTCGACTTGCGTATCGCTTCGCTGCCGACCAGCCACAATGAACGGATCGTCATCCGTTTCCTCGACAAGAGTGCTCGCTTGTATACCTTGAATGATTTAGGCATGCCGGCCTCGACGTTGCTGACTTGGCAAAAGCTCATTCATCGAGATCACGGGATGATTTTGGTGACCGGTCCTACAGGCAGTGGAAAGAGCACGACGCTATACGGAGCGCTTCAGGAGATCAATTCGAAAGAAGCGAACATCCTGACGCTCGAAGATCCGATCGAATATCAGTTGGACGGAATCAGTCAGACTCAGATCAATGAAAAGAAAGGGATGACGTTTGCATCGGGAATGCGAAGCGTTCTTCGCCAAGACCCTGACATTATCATGGTCGGAGAAATTCGCGATCGCGATACGGCCAATATGGCCATACAAGCATCGTTGACCGGGCATCTGGTTTTTTCGACCCTTCACACCAACGATGCTTCTAGCGCTGTAACGCGACTTCTCGATTTGGGTGTCGAACCTTACTTGGTTGCGAGCTCGTTGATTGCAGCATTGGCTCAACGCCTGGTTCGTCGCCTATGCCCCGATTGCAAGAAGCCTGTTACGTCGACTTCACTAGAGTCTCCTCCGAATGAAGGCGATTTTTTATTGGAAACGGTTCAGAACATCTTCGAGCCAGTCGGATGTGCGAACTGTCGCGGTACAGGCTTTCGTGGTCGAATCGGGATATTTGAACTCTTGGTCGTCGACGATCCTTGCCGAGAATTGGTTCAAGGTCGCCGAAGTGCTTCGGAGATTCGAGAAGCTGCAATCTGTTCCGGTTTGTCGTTGTTGCGAAACGATGGTGCCAAAAAAATACAGAGCGGATTAACCACGCGTGAGGAAGTATTGCGAGTAACGAGCCTCAGTTGAGGTACGACGAGCTGGATGGACATGAACTGTGGCGGTGTATAACTACGAAGGTGAATCTGGTTCAGGATTAAGAGTCCGAAATACGATCACGGCCGATTCACCGCGACAAGCTCGCGATCTCTTGCGAGCTCAGGGCGTGACGGTTCAAAAATTGAGCGACACAACCGTTCTAAAACCATCGAAGCGTCGATGGCTGACTTTTGGAACACGCTCGTTTCAAACTCAGTGGGCTACGGCAACGCACGAACTCGCCATGCTACTCTTCGCTGGCATTCCGTTGCTTGATGGCTTGGACACGATCGCCAGGCAACAATCCGGACCGTTCCAAACGATCTTGCTCGGTGTTCGAGATCGCGTGGCCGCCGGGTCTGGTCTTGCCGAGGCCTTAGCGGATCGGCCCGACGTTTTCGACGCCGCCTCGATTCACTTAGTCGAAGTAGGAGAAAACGCCGGTAATCTCGAACACGTTTTAGAGCAACTGGCGAATTTTAAGCTACGGATGATGGAGACCAAGGACCAAGTTCTGACGACGTTGATCTATCCAGCGTTTTTAGTCGTCTTTGGCGTCATCTCGTCGGTCTTTCTGATGACGTATGTGATGCCGCCGCTTTTGGATAACTTGCGAGAATCGCTCGACACACTGCCGTGGCCAACCAGAGTCGTAGAAGCGATCAGCAACGCGCTTTTGAACTACGGCGTCTTTATACTTCTGGGCCTCGTTGCCTTGGTTGCGGCGATTACAACCTATGTTCGAACCGATAGCGGGCAATTGGTTTGGCATCGCAGTTTATTAAAGCTGCCGATTTTGGGACCGATGATGGCCAAACAAGGTGTTTCGCGAATCGCGATGATTGTCGGCACATTGCTGCGGAGTGGGATAGTGCTGACCTCGGCCTTCGATTTGGCTGCGAAATCGACCGATAATCGGATCTTGCGAGAAGCGCTCAAGGAATGCGGAGCGCGGATGGGAGCTGGAGAAAACGCGGCCGAGGCGTTGGAGCGGAGCGGCGTTTTTCCACCGCTGGCAGTTCGAGTCTTTGCGGTCGGACAGGAATCGGGCCGACTGGAAGAAATGCTCGAACGTTTGGCGACAGACTATGATAGACAAGTATCGATCGCATCCAAACGCTTTACAGCACTGCTGGAACCTGTATTAATAGTGGTATTGGCGATCTTTGTCGGTTTCCTACTTTTCGCAACGATTCTTCCTATCTTGGAGGCTGGCCGTGTTGTTAGTAAATAATAGAATTGCCCAGGGTCGCCAACACGAAAGCGCTCGTTCCCAGGCTCTCGCCTCGGAACGCACTGTTTTGGAGACTCCGCCTCGTGTACCGTTTGTCGCCACTCTCGAACTATTGTCATGTCTGCAGGTAGAGCCTGCGTTACCGTGGGTTCCGAGGCCGAGCCTCGGAACCAGATGGTGGCATTCAGCGAAAAGTGTCCCTTTAAATGCCATTACTCTTCGCGGAGCGAAGAGCCACCATAGACGTCGCGCGTTTTCGCTCGTCGAGTTGATGGCGGTGATGGTGATCTTGGCGTTGTTAGCGACTGCCACGGTTCTGGCGGTAGTTGGCTTTTCCGATACGGCTCGAGCGACGAAAGCCGTTACCGATATTTCGACGTTGGTGAAGGCCTTGGATTCGTTTTACACCGTCAACGGTCGTTATCCGACGAACGCCGAGGGTTTAGAGATTCTCACGCAGCCAGGCAAAGGTTCTTCGTCGGGCTTCTTAAAGAAGATCCCGAAAGATCCATGGCAGAATCGCTACGAGTACTTTAGTCCTGGATCGAAGGGGCCTTTCGAAGTGATCAGTCGCGGAGCTGATAAAAAAGAGGGTGGAGATAAAGCGAACCGCGACATCTCAAGCGAAAGTCTCGATCAAGAATGACAAGATGTCGGTCAGGGTTCACTATTATCGAACTGATGGTCGTCGTTTTGATCATGGGGATCATGGCCGGGCTAGCGGTGCTAAGTGTCCAGGGACATATCGATCGGGCTCGCTGGACGCAAAGCATCGAGCAGATCGAGCATCTCGATCGGATGGGGCGGATTTTTGCCCGCCGCGACGTAAGTCCTTATACATTGACCTTTAGTCGCTCGAAACACAAAGTCGAGTTGCGTGCGACCGGCGCGAATGCGCCGCGTAAGAGCTTGCGTGAATGCAAATTGCCGAAAAGCTTCAGCTTTAGTAGCTTCCAGAAAAACCAAGAGCGCATTCTTGGAGATAAACTCGAAATCGAATTCTCCTCCAGCGGTCAATCGTCATCGTATGCGGTAGCTATTCAAGCATCGACGGGGCCCTCGCAATGGTTTGTGACGCTAGGTCTTTCAGGCCAACAAATTCGATTGGAGAACGCCAAAGATGTGGCTGCGCTCTTGTCAAAATAAACAACGCTCACGTCGTGCCTTTACTTTGATTGAAGTCTTGCTCGGTGCAGTGTTGCTTTCGACGCTTGTGGTCAGCAGCATGCTTGGTTTTCGAATTCATCAATCCAAGATCCGATTGAGTGCTCATCGCGTTGAAGCGGTGGCAATTGCCGACAAGCTAATGTCGAACTGGTTCCATCAACCGATGGGAGTTCCCGTGGGAGCAACCGGCGTGATTGATCCTCAACGATTGTGGCGTTGGCGTACTGAGCCGGTTGGAATGAGCACCGTTTTCGGACAACCGACATTGATCGTTCGCTTGGAATTGTACGAGGACTTTCCGACACCGAATCAGTTGTTGATTTCGATCGAGTTCGTGAATCCAGTACCTCCGGTTGCTCCCGAGGTCGTTCCGTTGGAGACTACGAACTGATGAATCAGCGAATAGTGTTAACAAAAGAAAGACTTCATGCTGATCGTCACTATCTGGTTCCGAGGCTCCGCCTCGGAACCCACTGTTTCGCAGGCTCCGCCTGCCGACTTGTAAATGGTTCAAGTGCGTCGACAGCCTGGACACGAGGCGGAGCCTCGGAGGCATTGCGTTCCCAGGCAGGAGCCTGGGAACGAGGAGATTCGTGTTCTCTGGCACGAGCCTGGTTGCAAGCGTTTCCAAGCTGGCGTTCGGCGAGAGCCGTTAAACGGCGCGCGTTTACTTTGATCGAAGTGATGCTCGCTTGTGTGCTCGCTGCGATGCTTTCGGTTGTCATGTTGCAGGTTATGCGGACGACGTTGTTGGAGAGTCGTCGTATTGCGCAGAGCCGCGAGGTAGCATCCGAAACGTGGCTACTGCGCGAGCAGTTGGCTCGCGATCTGTCGAACGCACGCGGCTATCAAGTCGGTGCGAATTCTTTGAACTTAGCAGGTTTTATGTCGCGCGACCCAATCACAGGTTTGAATACGCAGCAGATGGCGCTGGTCTCGTACCAGATAGTTCCCCGTGGTAGTCGGAGTGTTTTACAGCGAACAGAAACATCGTACGGACTCAAGCCTCAATCTTTCACCGAAGTCGTCTGGGACGGAGCGGGGAGTATCGTTGCCTTTCCCAAGCGGGAGTTTTTAGAAGCTCAAGCCAACGAATTCCCAGACCTAGATCGATTGGGTGTGACTCGGCTTTCGGGAGGTATGATCTTTCGCTTGTTCGATCCAACTGGGAAAATTCTGTTAGAGATCCTTTAGATTATGATGCCTCGAAAATTCCGTTGGCTGAATCGAACTCGTTTCAGGAGCGGCTATGTTCTGTTGATGGTATTGATCCTGCTGACGGTTTTAACGACTGCTTTGTCGAGCATGGCGACGAGAAGTATGCAGACGAGCCAGGAAGCGGTCATAGCGGAAGCTTTATTGCAACAACGTGTTGGGATGGAGAGCTGTAAGAAAGCGTTAATGCCGACGGTCAGTGAGGTCTTTAATTCGATGGACAGATTGCGACGCGGAACATCGAGTTCTTCTGCCCCTAAACATGTCGTTGCCGACTCGATTGTTTTGGGTGGACAGCGATTCGATATCGTTTTGGCGGACGAGAACGCCAAGATCAATCTGAATACCATGTACCATTTGACGGGAAAAGCGAAATTAGACCGGTTGCTTCGAGAGAAACTTTCGGTTGGTGACCTGCAAGCCCTGGCACTGCGTCCGGCAATACCATCCATAAAAGATGGATTAGCTCGAACAAGAGAAGGTGCCGATAAGGGTGGCAAGCAATCGAATGCAAAAAGTTCAGATCCGGATCCGTCGTCCGACGAGTCGGCTCCCATTCAAACGCAGCTACCTCCAGCATTTCGGAGTTGGGGCGAGGTTTTTGATCTCGAAGTGCTGATCCATCAAAGTGCCGAGCAGAAAATGCGAGTCGACTTTGCCAATTCGTTTACGCTGTGGGGATCAGGGCAGATCAATATCGATCGGGCAACGGAACAAGCGACCACGACAACCGTAGAATCGATATTGGGGCCAGCCGAAGCCAAACTGATCGTTGGTAAAATCATGGCGCACGACGACGTCGACATTCAAGCCGTGATTGAAAAAGAAGTCAACAAGGCGTCGAATCGACCACCTTTACGAGCTTTGATTGGCAAGCATTCGTTCGCTTTTTCAATGTTTGTCGATGTAGTTGCCCCTCAATGCCGATCTCGCAAGCTTTTTGTCGAGTCGGTCGATTCCAATGGAACGCAACAAATATCGGAATTCGTATTTCACTGATCTACCCTGAATTCGTATGATAAGGCTAAGGTAAAAAATAACTTCCGTAAATTTGGGTGGCACGCCCTGAGTCTTCGAAGGGCGTGATTAGCGCGACCACGCCCTTCGAAGACTCAGGGCGTGCCACCCGCTAAAATTATTGGCTGAGCAAAACGATGCGTTTGAAAACTTTGCGAAATTCGCTGATTGCAACCACCGCCGGGTCGATGGCGGCGATGGCTGGTGTCTGCGCATGGGCGTTGCTTGGCGGACGAACCGAACTGCCGTCACTGGAATTGCCTCAACAGCCGTCACAAGTGAATGCTATCGATCCATCGAACGCGGCAACGAGTTCCATAAAATTTGACTCGCTCTTAAACGCCCGATTCCAGCGACCTCGTACGGAAGTTCCAATCAACGGACCGTCGAAGACAGTTTCGGCGACGCCAGTCGGTTTTGGAATTCAATTGCTTGGTACGATGATCGAGCAAACGCAGGCTCTTGCACTATTTAGCGACGGAACGGGTAGTCTCGATGTCAAGGGAATTGGACAACCGCTCAATCTTGCACCTCAAGGCGTCCAAGTTGAAAGTATTCAGCCAGGAATCGCGACGCTGCGATACCAAGGCAAAGCCATCAAGCTGGAATTGGCCGTCTCGACACCCGTTCGTTCTTCTGCGTCAACGGGCGACGATTCCGACAGTTCGAGTCAAGAAGACAATATGCCGTCTACAAATATGTCGGCGAATATGCCGACTGGATTGATGACACCGGTAAATCCAGATGATAAACCGCCCATAGGTGAGGAAGATATTTTCGCACCGCTTCCTGCCAATATGGATCCGACTCGGTTACCGGAAGGGCAGCCATGAAGGCGTTTGCATGTCTGGTGCGGCAAACGCCTGAGGGGTGGATTATTTCTATCGGTGATGCTCAACCGATGGTGCTGAATGGATCGAGTATCAAGCCGGACGAACTAGTTCAAGCCGTACTGGGCTACCTCGATCGAGAACGCTCGACTTATGGAGCCTGCAAGGACAAGATTGTCTTGTGTCCGGAAGCTCGTTCGACTCTCTTCGCATCGAGTCCACTTCCAACGGCGATCAAGAAGCGGGATCGTCAGCAGTTGAAATTTCACGCCGAATCATTGCTTCCCATCGACGCCGAGCGGATGGCAGCGAGTTTTGTCACGACCTCGAACGATTTGCGTGTCATCGCCATCGATACCCAGGAATGGCAACCGATTGTCGAGGCGTTTTCCCTGAATAATTTGCATTTTTGTGGAATCGCGCCCACGCCGATGCTGGCTCTCGAAGAAGCCAATCGTACTCTTGAAATCGATTCACCTATCGTCGTATGGGAAGAAGACGGTGCTTGTGATCTTTGGCTGCTGGATAAAACTGGTGTTGTCAAATGGACCCATTTGGAAACGATTTCCAGGTCGGAATTGTTAGCCTTGCGATTGTTCGCTACTCAATCGCCCGAAGCCGTGCGCTGGACTGCGATCAATTGCAGCCCAACTACGTTAGCTCATCTCAACGACTTGCAAGCAATCGAAGTAACGCCAATCGATTCGGAATCGCAAGTCGCGTTTGCTTCGCGTGCCGCCGATCGACTCTGCCGCACAAGTTTCGAAAGTTGGTTCGACTTGCGCGACGGTGTCATCGCTGGCGATGATCGCTATCGCACGCTCCATGGTTGGATGCGATTGGCAACGGCAGCCGTGTTTGGGCTCATGATATTTTTTGCAGCAGCTTGCTTCTGGCGAAGCGCTCAAGCGGAACGCCAGCAATCCGATGTTCAGGAAGCTCATAAGGAACTCTTTCAGGCGACGTTTCCTGGCGTATCGGCACCGTCGATGACCGAACACATGCGCTCACAGTATCAAGTGATACTCGGTTCACGAAACGGGAATAATGAGATCGCTCCTACGCCATCGGCCTTGGAGGTTCTGCATGCAACATTGGAAGCGATCGCTACCGATGGTTTGGTTCATGTGGAAGCGGAGCGTCTGGTGATCGCCAAAGGTGTCCTGGATGTGAAGCTACTCTTCCAGAATCGTGAAGATGCGAGTTATGTGGCGGAGCGTTTGAAAAAAGTTGGCTTCGAGACGGGACCAACGAACGCATTGGCGGAAAAAGGTAAATGGAGCGTGACTTTTCAGTGCCCCTTAAAAGCCGTTCGCAACTCGGAACGAGAAGAATGATAAACTTCGAGAAGCTAACTAAATCGCCCTTAGTGCTGCTGACCGCTTTGTCGGCAGTCCTTTTGCTAGCGTTGGATATTTGGTCGGTTCGCCGAATGGCCGCATCGAACGACAGTCTGGAAATGGCTGTGGATGACTTCGTTGTCAGCCAGCGGATGGCGAAGGAAATCCAGCAGTTGAAGTTTCGACCGAAGATCGCGGCTCTCGAAGTGAAGACCGCAAGCGGCATCAATGAACTCGTTAAAAATGCCTTGCTTGCATCGGGGCTAGGAAATGATGCGATTACGCAAGAGCAGGCGATCGACCTCCCGACGGCCGACGGTAAGAATTCGAATTACAAAGAGCGGGAAACGAATCTAAAGTTTGATACGATTAGCATGCGGCAGTTGGTTCTCTTTTGCCAGCATTTGGAAGATCCCAGCAGTGGGTTGACTGTCCGAGACTTAGATCTCAAAGCCGTTTTAGGTGGTTCATCGAACCAGGAAGAGCTTTGGGAGGCAACAGTGACATTGACTCAGTTGATCTTTTCTCCGACAAGCTAAATTCGAAAAAATGCAATTGTCGTGACCGCTCTCAGAGCGGTAAACTCCGAACCGATCGTCCTAAGAAAGCGTTCGGTCGGACGCCCCATTCCTTCGTGTTATTGCTGCCGTGCCAAACGTTTGCAACGATATCGCTCGCAGTTTGATTCCCATTTTTGGAATCTGGGGGATACTGTCGCTATCTGGCTGCCATATCGTAACTTCGAATAATCAAGCGATGATTGTTGCGGATATGTCCGAGGCGAATGCGATGGCTTCGGAATTAAATCAAAAGGGGATTCGCTTCGTTCAGAAGAACCAGATGCAGCATGCTGAAAAAATGTTCGAACAAGCCACCCATGTCGATCCTAGCTTCGGTCAAGCCTATAACAATCTTGGTTTGGTCTATTATCATCAACACGATTTTTTTGAAGCGGCTCAAGTGTTTGCGGCCGCCATTGATCATCTACCGGAAAGCCCAGAGCCGCTCAACAATCTTGGATTGGTCATGGAGAGTGTAGCTCGACCGGTCGACGCGATGGCACTTTATCAGCAAGCCCATGAGCTGGCACCTACCAATGCCGATTATCTTGGAAATCTACTTCGGGCCCGTATCCGAAATGACGTGTGCGATGACGAGTTGCTTTCGCAGCTCCATGCACTTTTGCTTTACGAGAAGCGTACCGAATGGCAAGATTGGGCTCGGGAGCAATTGGCGCTTATCCACAATCTTGAACTCGATCGTGGTCCTTCGAAGCCAGCTTCGGAATCGCTCGATGCATTAAAGAGTGGTGGGAACGATGCTTCCAAAGAATCGCGGTCGGCAACAATCCAACTTGGCTCGCCGTCGAATCCAATCAAGCCTCCGACGAAGACCGAAACGGATTTGACATTGCCGCAGGTTATTCCCGAAGAGTTACCGAAGCGAGAAATGGTACCGCAGTTGCCTAAAAATCCGATTCGGATGACGCCGACGCCTGCGCCCGTTCCATCGTCTGCTCCAACATTATCGTATCCGCAATCGTTACCTCCGCCGGTCAGGGCACCGTCATCTATTCTTGAACCGTTAGAATGAAGGTATCTTCTCACCGCTAGCAAAAGCCTGAGCTTGGTCACTTGCATATACTTTTGGCATGAAGAGATCAGACGTCGAGCAAATACTTAAGGACGTGGAGG
>JAWXCK010000298.1:0-8364 GCA_034408855.1 Pirellulaceae bacterium | reverse complement strand
GTTGTTTTTCTTCAACTTTGGACATCGGAGTGATGCCTCAAAAATCCAATGCGAAACGGGTGTCCGGTGAAACTTCGGTTTTCTATTCGTAACGATAAAGAGTCAATTTTGACCCACAGATTCTGCGGAAGAGCCGAAAATTGGAGCGATGCGGAGTTGTTCGATGATTGAATCTGCTTAATTTTGTATTGGCGCCCTTCGTTGTTTTGCGACATCAAGTGATCGGTGAATTCCTGTGCCAATTCTTTAGATGTGGCTATCGCTGGCGTACCGACGACACTGATTTGGACGTGATATCGGATTACAGGATTGATGTCTGCCGCCGGTCCAATATCGCATATTTTGCGCAGGTCGAGTTCTGCGAATCGGCGGAGAACATCAAGGATCAGTTCGGCGATACCGGATGCATTGGAATTCGGCCATCCATGCCGTGCCGATCAGGTCGGTTGTTTCAGCGTCCGTTCGCGGCTGACGGCAGACGTAGCAATGGTTGTCGCCATCGTAGGCAAAGTGATTTGGAGCTTCCTGCATTAGGACGTCGCAGGAAGTGCAGCATCCGTATTCGACGTAGAACGGGCCTGTTACGTTCTTCGGTTGTGGTCGAATCGGGTCTGTCATTGTGCCATCGACCTTTGCTGAATAACTTATTCTTAACCATTATTATCGACCAACAAGTCGACGGATTGTCATCTTATAGCTGGCGAGCGGCCAGAACAAGCAAAGCGAGCCAGCTAACGGCCAATGATGTGGAAAATGGACGCTGAAATTTGATCCATCGATCTATACGGACGGACATCCATTTGACGGTTTTGAAGCGTGAACACTTTTGATATTTGGTCCAGCTCAGCGTTTCACGATTGGTTCATTATGTATGGTCGCGAAGGCGAATCGCATAATGAATTTGACGACCTAACTCGATGAACCCACAGGCTGGATAGAGATGTTGACCGACCGCATTATTGGCCATCGTTTCGATCATCACAAAACTCAGGTCTTCGCGTCGAAAATACTCAAGCGCATGTTCGATCAATTGCCGCCCGATACCTCGGCCGTGCGAATCTGCAGCAACAGCCAGATTTGGAATTCGACCTTTTCCAATGTCGCGATCGATCCGGGTCGTGATATAGCCTTCGACCGAACCCCCGATCTCGGCCACGAAAACACCGGTCGGTGCGGCCGCACAATCCTCTTCGATTTGTTTGGCTTTTCGATATCGCCAGTCACGACCATCGAGTAATCCCAAATGCTTTTCAACCAACTGATCTATTGCGATTCCGTCAAAGCCTTCGAGGGTGATCGACACGATTCTTTCAAAATCGGATGGCTGATAGGCTCGGATTAGCATCGATAAAACTCCTATGCGTTTCGTTGCAAAGTATTCGAGAAGCGAGAGCGATTCGCACCATTAGGCTTCAGGTGAGGGGAATTGAATCCACTACAAACCAGTCCCAATTGAGCGGATGCACCTTGTGCTCAGGGTCACAGCGTCTAGGCTAGAGGCAAGGAACAACATACCAGATGCCGAAACACTTGCAGTTCACACCGTTTCGGAATCCCCGTTCAGATTCTTGGGGGCAGACGACACAACTGGTCCTAATTACACCGGGCAGCCAGTGGTGAACTCCTACTACGAATAGTGAAAAAATCTATATCGGTTCGACATGAAAATCTATCTCGATGATGAACGCAAGACGCCGAACGGGTGGACGCGTGTGTTTTGGCCCAATGAAGCAATTGAGTTATTGCAAACGGGACAGGTTACCAAACTTAGCTTGGACCATGATCTCGGCGATGATGCGAGGGGTACTGGCTATGATGTTCGTCCTATGGATTGAAGAACAGGTTGCGATGCACGGATTTGATCCACCGACCATCGTCGTACATTCGGCCAACATCTCAGCCCGAGCAAAGATGGAGAATGGAATCCGAGCAATAACGGCGCTTCACAACCGAAACCAAGAGTGACAATAGAATTCACACCAGTCTCTCGCTTAAGCAGCTCGCTTTGAATAGTGCTTTAGCAGCCCGCCGAGTCGTTCTTTGCAGTTGATTTGAGAAATCGGAATTGATTCGAATTCAGGCGGTTGATTCTTAGGCTTCTTTTTCTTCCCGCTCTTTGCAATTGGGAGCACCTCGTTTTCAAACGATTGATGTGGACGCTCGAGATGATAGTGTTCCTTGAACTGTTCACAGATAACCAAGCAAAACAATGTTGATTTGCATCATCTCCGACTTAACATGATCCCGATGACGTTTTCGCACGGGGAGGAAGTGATTCTTTGCAAAGAACTGCACACTGTGGCCATGAACGGCAGCGAGCAAGTAATAGATTGTCGCATGTACGACCCGATTGAAAGCCGAAATGCAGATCAACGTGAGTTACGGTCCGGGCAGGCAATTCGAGAATCACGACACTTGCAATCTACTTCCGGTTTACTTAACATTTCAGCTAAAAGCTCTTGAGACCTGTCCCGTCTCGGGCTCACGTGCCCCGTTGGACTACCTGCCCCAGTCTGACGGGTGTTTTTGCTTTTAAGGGTTTCGCGTGTCGAGGGTTCGAGGTCCTCGAGGGAGGAGGCTGGTGACGAGTTTACTCATTGCCGTATTCAGAAAATGCAACGTCGACATGTTGCGATCGCTTGCGATAGGTGAACGAGTCGATGTAGTCAGGAACGGAGAACGCCTTGTCGACCAGATGACCAGTCGTTTGATTTGGGAAGGTAGCCGATAGCGAACCCGATGCTATGGATTCGCCTTCGCTGCTCGGCTGTCGTGATCGCCGTCTGAGTTCGTTGATCACCTGCAAGATGTCGATCGGGGCGACCGATCCATCGCCGTCGACGTCGATGTAGGGCGGCGATAATTCTCCTTCACCCAGAACCCGTGTCCCGCCGCGCCGAATCGAATTGATGATCACCAAGACGTCGGTTGGAGAAACGAATCCGTCATCGTTAACGTCGAATCGATTGCGTTCGTTTTGGAAGAAAGCATCGACTATGTTGAGCGTTACCAGGGCCGGATTGCTGTCGGCTAGGAGCGTATCGGTGACGAGATAGCTGAATTGAACCTGACCCTTGAAGTCCGTCGGCGGCACGAACCGCACAGAGCCATCGGGCTGCATGCTGAGGGTACCGACCGTGGGCTGCATCACAAACGTTACGGATGACGGATTGATGGTGTCATTGCCATCGGCATCGCTATCGTTGGCGAGAACATTGAGATCCACTGCGCGATTGGTCTGACCTCGTTTCGCGTCGTTGATCGCACGGGGGATGGAATTGAGCACATTCGCCGACGTCGCTCCGGTTACTTGTCCGCCGTCATCGTCGGTGATGGTGACGTTGGCCGTGAACTGACCATTCGGCACGCCATTGACAAGACTGGTTTGGAAAGGGTGGCTGGCTTGAAAGATCCGAGTAATTGGGTCGACCGTCGCGGCCGATGAGGTACCGTCGCTCCACGCAATCGATACGATATGCGTATCGAGCAATCCGACGTCGCCGATTCGACCGGTAACGAAAGTCGGTACGTTCAAGTTGTAACCAGCATTTGAGAAGCTAAGGGCGTCGATAGTCGGCGCAACATTTGAAATGGCGACCGTCGTCGAAGCGTCGCTGCTGTTGTTCACGTCGTCGTCAAAGACTTTGACAGAGATCGTATACGGGTTGCTGACGCCCGAGTTCAGGCCGTTGTCTTGGTAGCGATGACCGATGTCGAAGAAAGTAGTTCCAGCGGCCAAGAGGATCGACTCTAGCGTTCCATCACCCCAATTAACTTGCACTGTAAAAGGATCCAAACTGCCGGCGTCGGTAATTTGGCCAGTGAGATTCATGTCGCCGCCTTCGGTCGTCGGCATCGCGGCAAGATTTGCAATCGTCGGGAGCGAATTGGTTACGACGACTGTCGAAGCCAAGTTTGCTTCATAAAAACCATCGTCGTCAAAAGCCGTGGCTTTGACCGTATACGTTCCATCGTCGCCGTAAACGTGGCTGAAGTTGCGAAGGTTGCCGAAGAAGGTTTCGATAATTCCGTCACCCCATTCGATATTCCATCGAGAAATCGTATCAGCACCCGGATCGGTGACTTGGGCTGTAATCGCGAACGGTGATCCTTCGACGATGGAAGTCGACGCGGTCGATATGTTGATCGTCGGTGCGACGTCGTTGATAATGAGGCTGGCAAACGATTCGGTTTGCGCACCGTTCAGGTCTTTCACAAGGCCACGAATCGTGAGAATGCCGCTTTGAGCCAACAACGAAGCCGGTACATTTGCTGTGCTCGATGTCGAATCAACGATGTCGAGGCCTGCATCGAAGATTCCGTTGTTGTCGAAGTCAAAGCTGTACGTCAACGCAGCTTGCTCGGTCGACGATGGATCGAACATGTTGTTGAAGGAGACGGTCGCTGGGCTCCCTTCATTAACTGGGCCAGCGTTGCCGAGATTGGCTTTCGGAGCCACATTTACGACGGTCAATGTCGAGGTAACGCTTGGCGAACTGACGACGCTTCCGGATGTGTCTAGATAGCGTGCTCGAAACGCGATCGGGTAGTTGCCGGCTCGATCGATCCCGAGCGCAATCAATTCATTCCAAGTCAACGTCGGCCTCGCGCCGGTCGCATCGCCGAAATTGTTGTCGCCGTTGAGATCCCAAGTCAGTCCCTCGGCCGTGCCCAGCGCACTACCGTTCAAGGTAGCCGCTCCGCCTTGAATAACGCTGAAGGGGCCGCCGAAAATGGTGACAGCCAATGGATTCAGGGCCACCGCGATTTTCATCGTCGCCGTCGCCGAGGCATTGGGTGCGGAATCTTCGTCGACTACGCCGACGGTAATCGTGAATTCGCCGGGTCGAGGGAACGAGCGCATCGCCGAGCGAATGCCGCTGCCATAGACTTCGCTCGTTCCATCACCCCAATCGACGAGCCATTCTTGCGGACGATCTTCGCCTGGATCGACAGCGTCGAAGAAGATTCGATAGGGAACGCCAAGCACGGCTGCGCCATCGATGGCCGGAAGGTCAAAATTGGGTTGCGTTTCATTGCGAATCGAAACAACTTGGGGCGCGTTGAGGACCGTCAAGTTGAAGAAGGTTTCTGATGTCCCTTCGTCGTTCTCAGCGCGAAACGCGATTTGATGATTGCCGCTGTCGAGGATTCCGAGCGCGACGAGCTGCGACCAAGTGAGCGAGATCGTTTCGCGACTGAATCCTTCGAACAAGCTGGAACCGTAGAAGTCACCAAAAATCCCGTCACCATCGAAATCCCATTCGACGGGTTTGTTGAGCTTGCCTGCCATGTTTCGCGGCAGAACTTCGATTTCGATCGACAAGTCCTGTCCTTCGGTGATTTGAGTTGGAGGATTGATGAAGCGAACGATCGGCGGAAAAATTTCGGTGACCTGATTGATTCCTGTGTAAGTTACCGTTCCCTTCCCGGAGACTTGCAAGGTATTGCCGGACACGATCGCTGTAGCGCCTTGCGTGTCGTAGTGCAAAATCGAATTGGAGTTTCCACTCACAGTTGTCGTCGATGTCGCATCGAGATTCGATAGGACAATCGTCACGGTGTCCTGCGTTACGGCTCTCGATGCAAGCGTCGGTTCGTCGCTCGAAAATGCCAAGTTAAGATTCGCACTGGCCGTCAGCATATTTATGACTGTGACTTGTCCGGGACCCGAAGCGATGACGCGAATATCGTCTTGCCCATTGCCGCCGTTGACGATGACGCTGGTATTCTCGCGTTTCGAACGAAGCTGCGCCACATCGTTGCCACCGCCCAGATTGACGATCGTCGTCGGCGTATTCGGCGAACCTGGAATCTGCGGCAAAAGATCGAGCAAGGCGACTGTGTCGTTCCCTTGTGTCGTCGAGATCGTTAGTGTCTGCGCATCCGATTCCGGTGAGCGACGGAGTTGGATATTGTCTCGTCCGTCGGCGGTCGAAACCACGATATCTTTGATGGCTTGGAAGTTGGTCTTGATATCGATGGCCGTCGGTTCGCCAGTGAATCGAATGAAACCTTCGACGTCGAATCTAACGGCGATGCCGCCGAAATTGGATTTGCCAGCCGCTGCTACGGCCGCATCGATGGCGGCTTGAATATGAGCCAACAAGTCATCGTTGGTCGCAAAGCTTCCAGCTAGGACGTTGACGGCAATCGGTATATCGTCCAGAACAAAGTTTAACGCGACATCGGTCGTCAGGTTGGTCCCATTGCGGGCCACGGCGACATTGAATTCGGATTGCGATGGATTTTCTAGGAAGTACAACGCTAGCGGGAACGAGACAATCCCGCCGTCGATACCAGCGTCCGAGTTGCCGTACGAACCTACGAAAAGTGTTTGTCCGTCGGGAGAGATCGCTAGCGAAGTTGGGGCCAGCAGTCCCTCTGCATTGCCGACGCCGTTGCGGATCAGTTGAACGAACTTCAAGGTGCCATCGACTGGATTGCGACGGAAGACCGAAAGCCCGTTGCTGCCAGTCGAGGCAGCGATGATGTAACCCCCTTTGGGCGTCACAATAAGATCGCGAACGTCGGATAGACCGCGTACTCCGGCTTGTCCTTCGATTAATTTTTGAACGAAGGTCAATTTGCCATCGTTGGCTTGCCGGAAGACGGCGATGCTCCTCCCATCCTCTGACGTTGCATAGACGAAGTTCCCAAAGGTGGCGGTCTCATTCACACCATCCAAACCATTGCTTGCACCCGAGATGACATCGATAACGGCAAACGTATTCGGATCAAGCACGAAGAGCGAATCATTTGTGCTTGAGGTCACGAAAAGGAAGTTTCCTTTCGCTTCGACGCTGGAAGCCAGCGTTGAACCGATGACTTCCGTAGCGTTCTTACTCAACGCCAGCGTCAGCGATCCATCATTCCCAACGGTGTACGATTCAAGGAATGTTCCGACGACGAACAGTTTCGATCCGTTTTCATTCAAAGTGATGTCGAAGTTGATGTTGCTGGTAACTGTTTGCTGAAGCTCGCTCAGACGGCCCGTTGATTCGCGATGGAATACAGACAGTCGACTGAACAGGTCCGCCGCATAGAGCGTATTGCCGTCGGAGCTGACGGCGATATCGATAGGATTGCTGAGCGTTGGAATTGAAACGGGACCGCTGGATGTTTTGATCGCGTCACCGAACTTGATCAACTGTCGCGAGGTAAAGTTGTCCGTGTTGACGACGGCCAAGGCATTGTTATTGAAATCCGTCCCGTAAACTTGACTGCCATCGGGGCTCAAGAGGATGTTCTCCAAGCCTTGGAGCTTGGGCTTTACGGTCGAAATCGGCTGCAAGGCTTTGACATATTGAACTTGCTGCGTCGTTTCCGAGAAGACGAAGTTGGAGAGCGTCGCGTTGGGCCCAAGCGAAGCGTTCACAAAAACGGTTCCGTTGGGAACAAGAGTCGCAAAGATCGCTCCGTTGTTCAGCGAATTCAGTATCGTGCGCGAGCCGCTTCCGCCGAATAGACTGTCGGCTGCAATCCCGCCAAGGCTCAACGGAGCATCGAAGGTCGAGCCATTGAAAGTCGCGATGCCGAGTCGCGGAGAGGTCAACGCAAACGGAGTTAGATTCACGAAGAGAAGGAGGTCGAAACCCGTGTAGTCGTCGGTATTGATGGAAGTACCATCGACGAAGTGAGAGAGGATTTCGCCGGTTGCATCGACGCGTACGACGGCTGCCAAGGCATCGGCCGGTGTTCCCAAACTTGGGAACGGAGGTCGGATTAAATCTTGAATCGACAGCGGCAAATCAAAGAAGAACTTATCGAGTAATCCACCGGCATCGGCACCACCGGCGATTCCGGCGATCAACGGGGTGGAAAGGGGCGCATTGCCGGACAGGCGGGTCCATGGATTCGTTTCTCGAATGCGTTGGTTGAGCGAATTCAAGTCGGTGTTCGTAGCTGAAAGTGAAGTCGGCCTACCATTTGGGTCATTGCTACCGAAGAGAAAGCGACCGTTGCCACCAGTACTTGCGCCTGTACCGCCAGCCCCACCGCCAGTAATGATCTGAGCGGTCGCTGCAGTGAGAACCGACGCAAGCAGCTTCACCGCTCCGCCAGCACCACCGCCACCACCGCCGCCAGCTCCGCCGCTACCGCCACTTCCTCCGTCTCCTCCTTTGCCACCGCTTCCAGCACCGCTGCTTCCGCTGCTTCCGGTGGCTCCAATTTGCTTTCCGCCTCCTCCGTTTCCTCCGATGCCGTTGCTACCTTTCCCACCACTTGCTACGAGTTGCACGTTGTTACGAGTTAGAATTCGTCCCTGAGCGACCAATTCGATCGCACCGCCGCCGTCACCTCCGGCTCCACTTGAGCCACCAGTTCCACCGCCGCCACCAAAGCCACCACCACCACCACCGC
>JAWXCK010000297.1:0-5229 GCA_034408855.1 Pirellulaceae bacterium | reverse complement strand
TGCCTACAAAATACAGAGATTCGAAGAAACCATCGCGCCACGCTAGCATTTAGCCGTCAACGAATTCCTTGGGATTTCGTACTCGCCGGGAATCGCTGCTCGATCGCCGTCCATTTGCGGCGGAAGAGCAAAGAGCAATCGGATATCGTAAAGTTCACGTGGTAGCTCTCGCATCTTTTTATTGTAGCTATCAATCTCGCTGGTCGATGGCTTGTTCTTGTTAACCTTCGTGCTACTTTTTTCGCGCGTCGCGGTACTCTTTTTTTTCTTGTTCGCCGAATCGTCGTCATCGTCGTCTTTAGGTTTCTCAAACTCGGGTTTGATCCGTTTTTGCGTTAAGAATCCTATTCGCAGATCGGAGATTCCTTCCATTCCGGTAGCGAGAACCCAAGGGAGCTCTGTGCCAGTCATCGTCGAGGAATGGTATTGAAAACTTTTTGCCTCTGGATTGCTCGATATCGATATCGACGGTGCCTCACCAGAGTTTACCGGATACTCGATCCAAAGTCGGCCTGTGGCATCTCGACGGTCGCCAGGCGCGCCAAAATTGATGGCGAGCCCTCGGACTCTCGACTCGGCAGGTGTTTCTGGAGCCATCGAATCGACGCTCCATACTTCGACATCGGGCATGTGAACCAAGGCCAGCGACGTTTGATTCTGATAAGCGCAACTACACGTTCGCGTGTAATCCGGAGCGTTCAGGACTCCGTTCGCTACGACCAGATTCGATGTGCAACCCGACTTGAAACCGCCAAGACTGCCGGTCCCAGCGTCGGCTAACAAATCACAAAAACTCGCTGCACCCGAACGGAACGTCAACATGTTTTCACTGGCGATGATATTGTTGCATCCGTAAGCCCGCGTCAATGTCCAAGGTTGCTCGGTACCTGTCAACGGATTGGTGATCAACTTCGGTTTACCGGTTCGCAAATAGTAGGCACCCGCCGATACGCTGTACGAATTCACGTTGGTAATAATTAAATCATTATGCAAGATACAGGGGCCCGCATACTTCAGATTTTCATTCTCCCATTCGAGCTGGCCATCTTTGCCGTGGAAGACCGCGATCCCTTGCCCAGCTTCGGTCGACAAGCGATCGCTGGCTTTGGCGCTAGCTTGTAAGAGCAAGTCGTTTTCTTCCGAGTAACCGAGCCACGTGCCAAAAACTTTCTTTTTGATCTCCCACTCGACTTTCCCTGTCAAATGATTGAGAGCAACGATGCGATAGCTTTCCGGCATGGCTTGTCCTCGTCGCTTCATGGCTTCTTCTATCTGAGTTGGATTCTTGTCCAAACAAAAGACTTTACCGTTTCCGGCGACGATCCCGTTGTGCCAAAAACTATGGTTTGCCAGAACAGACCACAATTGTTTACCCGTATGCCGGTCGAAGCCCACTAGCCCAGAGCTCGCCGCGCGATCGAGACTTTTCGAACCGAAACCCTTTTTGGTTGCCGATAACTTTTTGTCGTCATCAAAAGTCAAATTCATTCGATCGCGGTACTTTGCGAAGCCAAGCCCGCCGATCAAGACGTCTCCATAAACTCCGATGTACCCCCATTCGGGAATTTCGCCGGATTCGTCGGCGGGCAATTGAATATCTATCATGGTCGCGCCAGTGGCTGGATCGAGAACGTGACAGAGACTTCCTTCTAAGATATAAACGCGATCGTCGGTCACAACATAGTTAGTGCCGCGTCCATTCGCGCCGGGAATATGAACCTGGTTGTATTTTGGATCGAGCGGTACATCTTCATACGTAGCATCGAAGTAAACTTCATAGGTACCCAGATCCTTAAAGTCGCGCTTCCAAAGTACTCGGCCGGTATAAACGTCTCGCGCGCTGAGGCTGTTGATCCCTTGGATAAACAGGCGACCACCGACGACTTGCTCGGGTGGCCCATGTCCATGCCGTGGCAAAATATCGGAGTTGCTGTTTCCGCCGAACCACAAAACTCCTAGCGGCAGTTTGACTTTTCGATCGTCTGACTTAAGAGTATTGGCGACATCGCCATATTGATGTGTCCAATCGGCCGCGCCCTCAAGCGCACCATTGCGACGCACCGTTACAACATGGGACGCAACTTCAATAGTCGCATGTTCGAGTTTCAAGCGTTCTACGGCAGCAGCAACCGTATTTACATCCTGTTTAGTAATCAATTGCATGACACCGCCGTAGGGTCGTACCGATTCAAACCAAGTTCTGACGACCGCATCGCTCGACTGTTTCAAAAAATCATAATCCACAAAGACGCGATGCGCAATGTAGCTTGGTGCTCGAAAGGTAAGCAAATCTGAATGATGAGCGGTAATTCGGCCATAAAGTTTTGCGTCGTCCAATTTTCGTCGCAAGCCATCCACTCGATTCGCGTCCGAATCGATGACCATGAACTGTTCAAACGGTGATTGCGTTGCGAGTGCTTCTACGATCGGCGAGTCCGCCGGTCCGATGCAAAAGGCGAATCCCTCGGTCGACGATGTTTTCAACAAGCCCGCAACCGCTTGGCTTACCGTTGCCGACGGCTGCAAGCTGACTGTTGTGACACCATTCGATGATGGTTTTTCGAGTGCATTCATTGCAAGTTTTCTTGATCCGTAGGCTATTATCTTTCCATCGATCGTTACCGCAATGAGTTTCCCATTGCCAGCAATCAGGCGTTCGACCGGTGCTGGTGTCGAAAGCGTAGAGACGACCTTGGCTTCTGTTTTTCCTTGAGGAATTGCAATGGCCGTTATCGATTCCTTACCGGCAGCGAAGAGCAGGTTTCCAACAAGAATTAAATCGCCCGATCCATCTGCTTCGATTTGCCATTCAAGCTTTTGCGACGAGTTGTACGCGCTCACAACTTGTTTTTTCTTATCGGTTAATTCTGCGGAATACAAATGATCGCCAGCGATAACGGGCTCATTCGGCATGAAGGCCGTTTTCAAGCCCGTCGACAAATTAAAAGCGCGTGTCCCTTTCTCGCGGGTATGGACATAGTAGTATTCTTTGTCGACGGTGACGAAAGACCCGCCTGTACCTTTTCCTCCTGCGTTGATTTCAAAATACTTTAGCTTTCCGTTGCTTCGATCAAAGACAGCCGGAACCGACCGACCACCAGGAACGATCAACTGATCGTCTGTTGCAATTATCGCGCCTTGGGGCGCGACGCCAGCGAAAGACGGAGCGCTATGCGGCTGCTTGATATAGTGCGAACCCGTCGAATCATTCACCCATTTTACTTTCCCCGATTCGGCATCGAGGGCGTAAAGAAAAGTCCCCATGAATGGCCAGATACTGGCCGCGAAGTAAACCGTTCCGTCGCGAACCACCGGCCCGCCACGTGCTGGCCAAGCCGACGTTAATCGTCGATTGCCCACGGCATGCTGCGAATTGGGTGCGCCGCTAAACTTCCAAACCAACTCGCCGCTGTCCGCTTGAACACAGTAAAGGAATCCGTCGTCACTGCAAAAATAAACACGCCCGTTCCAGCCTACCGCTGGCATTCGAACCGGAGCTTCAGCATAACTTGACCAGAGATCCTTCCCCGTGTCTGCATCCAAAGCCAAGAGTTTGTCGCTGTCATTGAACCCGATAAACAATCGATTTCCCATGAGGATCGGTTCGAAGATTCGATCATAAGGCATCAGATCGCGATTCAGCGGATCTTCCCAAACAGGTTGGCGAGGAGAAAACTCGCGAGTCCATAACGGATGTAGGTCGTCAGGCAAACGATGCGAAGTTGCAGCCGAACGGGTTGCGTCGCAGCGCCACATCGGCCAACTATCGTCGGCGGAAGCTGGTCCTATGCTAATGAAACAAACTAAAAAACAAAACGACCATCTCGTAGGGAATATATTTACTTTCATAGCATCCTATTGTCGGTGACGAATGCAGTCGATGGAAGCAGGGATCGCCGAAATCGCGCAATATTCGACACTTCTCGCTGAACGCAGAGCCTCGGAGCCATCAGGCACACGCCAAATCAAGAAGACAACAACTTCGTGAGATCGATCGTTCGATAAACGTTGCGGCTAATTCCAGCGTACATTGTTACAACGACGCTAGCGTCATCGACCTGGACGACCGCATGACCGGGGAGATCAGCATAGGCAAAGGCTTTAACGTACGGTGCTTCGGCTTCGTAGACCTTACGCCGAGCGTCAGTGGTATCTGGCGAAAAATTCGGCTCGACTCGAATCTGATCGCCGTTGTATTCATTCAAACCCTCAAGTTCCGTCGCGGGCTTTATCGACGCACTGTTGACAACGCTGCTGATGGCGAACTGAACGAATCGTCCGCCGTTGGTTGTCTCGCGACAAATCGTATTGAATCGATGTATGTGTCCACCGAGAACAAATGCATTTTGCGATCCGAGCAAGTCAAGTAGCTTCTCACGCGTGGCTTTGTCACGCTCATTTGCATAGATATGCCAAGTCGCCCTTGCTCCGTACGGGACAACCGGTGGGTGAATGACGACAAAGCAATGACGCGACGTCCTTTTTGCAAGGGTCGCTTCCAACCACTCAAGGCTTTCTCTGTCGTACGCATCGTAGAAACAGAATAGGGCATCGCGATGCTGGACTGCATACGAAGCCCTCTTTAATTGCTCACCTCCACCTTGAAAACTTGTTGATTGCTTGCTCAGATACGGCAAAAAGACTTCCATAAACGCATCCGTCGCCCCGTCGCCTGTAACATCGTGATTACCCTTGGTGAACAAAAACGGAACGCCTAGCGATTTGCTTTCAATGAAAGCTAGTGCCTCGTTATTTTGAACAATGGCGAGTTTTTCATTGCCGCAAAGCCCTTGGACGAAATCGCCAACTTGCAGTACAAAATCCGATCGAGAATCAGCGACACTTTTCCGAACCGAATCGAAAAGCGACGGCATGATCTCGGAAGTAATTCGCGAGTAGTTCTTGATCTGTGTCAGATCGCCGACGTGATTTTTTTCCAGCCACCCGTAATCGTGATGTTCTAGCTTGTCATAATGAAGATCGCCGAGCAAGGCAAACGAAAACGGCTCGGCCTTCTCGGATGCATCTCGAACAGGTTCCAGTGCAACAACACCCTCTCTATTTGCGGCGACGATCGAAGCACAGGCAGATGAAACGATAAACTGACGGCGAAGAATACTCATAATCGAAAATTGGCTCTTCCGCAGAATCTGTGGGGCAAAATTAACTATTTATCGTTACGAATAGAAAACCGAAGTTTCAACGGACACCCGTTTCGCATTGGATTTT
>JAWXCK010000296.1:0-73356 GCA_034408855.1 Pirellulaceae bacterium | reverse complement strand
GGCGCTCGGCAACCCGCCGGACTGATCGTCTGGTGGCTTGTTTTTCTTCAACTTTGGACATCGGAGTGATGCCTCAAAAATCCAATGCGAAACGGGTGTTTGTTGAAACTTCGGTTTTCTATTCGTAACAATAAATAGTTAATTTTGCCCCACAGATTCTGCGGAAGAGCCGAAAAATTGAAGAATCGCTCGTTTCCAGGCCGAGCTTCGGAACCAATGATGACGTTCTCCGAGACGCGTCAAAAATCTAAATAATTCATCGATCCAATGACGTCGATTCGATCGCCAAGATGGCACGGTACTTGTCAATCGTTTTGGGGTCGGCGACCCAGTTTAAGTTTTGAGCATAGAGGATTGTTTCCAGCGAATGAATGAGTCGGCGAAATTGTACTTCCTTGAGTTCTGCGTTGGTCCGATCCTTGGTCGCTTGATTTCGATCAGCCAAACTTTGCTGAAACGGTTCGTAGTTATCGAGCTGCCGGACCTGTTCGAGAAACGCTTCGCTCTGATTGGATTTCAACACTTCGACCGTCGACCAATTATCGGGCGATTCCAATTCTGGCCACTTTGCAACGATTTCACCAAGAAGATCACGACGTCGCGAACCGCGACCTCGACGTCCGAATCGGCGTATCTGACGAAATTGTTCATGCTGAGCTTCACTCATCAATGTCACTTTGGTGATATCGGTTGTCCGTGGAATTTCAAGCTGTTTTGCCAATTCGAGAACAATAAAACGCTGCGCAGCATTTCCACGGGCAGCGATCTCCTCAACCGTTCCCGTGAAATAGAGCAATCGCTTGGCTTGGTCTGGAACCGACGCGTCTTCATTTACTTCGTGATTGTCTTCATCATCGTAGCCGGCAATTCGGCTATACTGCCGTAAAAAAATATCGCTTGTGGTCAGCGGGATATCGATCGTTTGGCTCGCAATAACAGCGTAGGCATGCGCTTCGGCAAACGAGACTCGCCCATCCGCATTGATGTCGACTTTGCTCGCAGGCTTTCCGGTTCGAGAACGGCCAAGAAAGGCGCCCCAGAAATAGCTGCTGTATTCTTCATCGTTTTCGACGTCCGGTCGACAGCCAGCCGCCGGTAAGTCGTGTCGCTGAGCAAAGAATCCGACTCGCAATCCGGACGTAAAACCTTTCTCAGGGTTCCCTTCTACGAAGACCGTATTCGCAAATCCACCGCAGTAACATTGGGCCATGATCATGACGACCGGGACCCCATCCGGGACTTGTTCGAGCCACTCTGAAAAACTCTTCATACTAAGCGGACGTTTTTTCCAACATGTTATTGAAGTATTAAACGGATCGTTTCCTTTCGCAGCACTCCCATGCGCCGTCACATAGATGATCAACCGATCGCCGTCCGTAAGCTGCTCGGAAATCTCTTCCAAGCCATTTCGAATATCCGGAGGGTTCAAAGCACCGCGTATGTCGGGCACTTGATGGTTTCTATAATCAAAACGATCTCGATCGAGATCGAAAACGCTATTCAGCAATTCCATCGCTGGCGACTCGGATTTTCGTTTGGGTGCAAGCGTCTGAAGGTCGTGGGCAGTATCAAAACCGTCGGCGAAATAAATCAAATGTTTCGAGGGTGCAGGATGGCGTTCCCGAATGACCCGTTGAAAGAACTGAACATTTGCTTCAAGCGATGCTTGATTGCCGCTGGGGTCATACCCACCACTGATCGTCAAAAAATAGTCGTTGCTAAAGCCGATGATCGGCACGATCCAAAAGCCCAGAACACCCAAATATCGAGATAGGTTTCGCATATTATTCAGTCGCAATTCTTTCGAAGTAGCAACGCACGTTTTAGTCGCTAAAGAAGATGACGCCTCATTAGGCAAACAAATCGGCAATTGGCTGGCCGTTATCGGTTATCGGAACGGGGCGATCGCCGTCATAGAGGTATTTCGAATAGTCGACTTTCACGGCAGCGCACATCGTCGCAAAGAAATCCGCAACGCTCACTGGGCTCGATTGGATACGTTTGCATATTTCGTCTGTTTGACCGTATGCCCCGCTGTGCTTAAGTCCACCGCCGGCAAGTACACACGTAAATGCACTGCCTTGATGCCCGCGTCCGCCGCCGCTGTCAAATTCGGGTGGACGGCCGAATTCCGTACTGATCACTATCAAGGTTTTATCGAGCAAGTGTCGCTTTTCTAGATCAATTATCAGCGCCGCCACGGCCGTATCGAGTTCCTTGAGCAGTTCATGTTGATTCTTGATCCCACCGTTATGAACATCCCAACCCGATCCATTAAGAAAATTGAGGTTATGCGAAACTTCAATGAACCGAACTCCGCGTTCTACAAGCCTCCGAGCTAATAAACAACGCTGTCCAAATTCGCCGCCGTAGTTGCTTCTGAGGTCCGACGCTTCTTCGTCGAGTTGAAAGCTGCGTGTAAAGGCTGGCCCGCTCAGCTTAAGACTCTGCGCAATCGTGTCATCGTAGTCGAGAAGTCGAGGGTCATCGGTTTCCGGTGCGCTCGAATGGAGGGCTCCAAGAAACGACTCGCGACGAACCTGCCGCTTCTCCGTAACGCGTTCTGGGCGAGTCAGACCGGCTGGCCCCTGGCTGGTATCGGTCAAATAAAGGTAGCTTGCCTTGGCACCTAAGAAACCAGGACCACGCGTGACGTTGGGATAGCCGATGACGACATACGGCGGCACACCGTCCTCTACTGCACCCAGTTCGTGCGAAACGATCGAACCGATCGAAGGATAAATTACCGTCCCGCTGATCGGACGGCCCGTATGCATAAAATTCGTCGCCGCCGCATGTTCATCGATCACGCCGTGATTTACCGTGCGAACCGCCGTGACGCGATCCATCAACGGTGCCAAATTCTTGAGATGCTCGCAAACTTCGACTCCGCTTACCGCCGTCTTGATGCTTTCGTAATACGAGCCGGCTACTTTTTTTGCTGGGTCACCTCGACGCTTTGGATCAAACGAATCGATCTGCCCCATCCCACCGCCGAGCCAAATCGAAATGACATGTTCTGCCTTGCCTTGCAGAATGGACGTCGGCTCGTCGGCAGGCAACCATTGCGTTATCGAAATTTGTCCAGCAGCCATGAGTCCGGCGGCTAGTTGTATTGCATCGCGTCGTTGCATGGGGAGTTGAGGGTTGAGGGTTGAGGGTTGAAATTTGCAATCTAATTATGGAAGCCAGACAAATTCTCGATGATTGACTAAACTCCACGTGACGTCTTCGTAAATCTCTCGCCATTGAGTTTCGATACGAGGATCGGAGGGGCTGCCATTCCTGGCTCGTCGTTCTAATTCGTTCTGAATTATGGTCGCTTCGGGCGTCAAATGATTTGACCAAGTAACTCTCGGTAATACCGGCAAGGATGGGCTAGGTGTTGTCTTTTCAGATGCTACGAGCCGATTGTCGAATCCTGTCGCCAAAGCTGCCACAAACGTTTTGCGTTCCGATGCATTCGGAAATCGTCCTAGGTATCGCAAGAAAAGCGTTTCGGTTAACACTTCTGGCGACTCTGCGTCTACAGCAAGCTGAGCAAGTGTACTGTGTTCCGACGCTGAAGTCAGCCAAACAGAAAGCGTGCTGTTGGCCAGCACACCTGGTTGCAATACGTTTGTGGAAGTCTCACGATCGGTTCTTGGCATCTGTCTCGCCCCAGACCAACCGAACGCTCGAAGAACATCGTCGATAGCCTGGGCGCGCGGCAGCGTCAAACTCGGTCGATCGCGTTCGTTGTTCAGGGTCGCAAACATCCACGCACGCTTGACATGCCCTAACGACAATCGATTGCTAGTCGCACGTCGACCGTCGGGATCAAACGTCATTTCCTCGACTTCGATCGACGTTCCTGAACAAGCATAAAGTGAATCGACAACCTGTTCTGCCGTCATCCGCCGTCGATCGGGCGCGTTGAAGAATCGCATCTCAGGATCGGCGCTGAGATTGTAACCGTCAGCCGGACGTTGGTAGGCTTCTGAACTGCAAATCAATCGCAACAGGTGTTTAACGTCATAGCGATGAATCACCAACTCCTCAGCCATCCAATCGAGCAATTCAGGATGACTTGGAAGCCTACCCTCCCAATCCTGAGGGGGCTCGACGATTCCAGCACCCATTAACCTTCGCCAGATTCGATTGGCGAGAACGTTAGCGAAACGCTTATTCTGCGGCCCAGTGATCAGAGCGGCCAATCTTTCGCGCGAGTCGTTCGGCTTCTCGACAAGTGCCTCGACGCTTTCATCATTGGCCGTTCCTGTCACCTCAGCGAATGGCCATTCGGCTAAGACCGACTCGTCGGGTTTCAACGTTGCTTTGATCAACGATTCTCGCGATTGCTTTTCAAAGAAAGCGGCTGGCACCATACTTGTTTTCGGAACCGTCATCGCTTTGCGACCGAGCATTGCGGCTAGCGAAAAGAGATCCTTTTGTTTGGTCGAATGATAAGGCGAATCGTGACAACGCGCGCATTGCAATTCGACAGCCAAGAAAGCGCTGGCTAAGATTTGTCCTTTGGATGCCAAGGGCGCATCGTTATCGCCAGCCAAGGCGAAACCCGCACTGCCTCCTTCATGCACTCCGCCTCGCATCATGATTAATTCGGTGACCCAGCGATCGATCGGTTTGTTATCGCGAAGCGAGTCCCACAAGAACCAGCGGAACGGCCCCGTACTATTGAGCGATGCGTTTAGCAACGTTGGGTTCTCAGCAAGAATGTCTTGCCAATAGCTCATCCAATGATCCGCATAGCGATCGTCATCGAGCAGTCTATCAATGGCAGCTCGTCGCTTATCGGGCGAGCGATCCGACAGAAATTCGCGGACTTCAGATTCCGTTGGCGGGATCCCAATCGTATCGAGCGAGATTCGTCGAATAAACGCGGCGTCGTCAATCACCGGATGAAGCGCGACGTCCTCGGCCGCAATTTGAGGACTTGTCCAATTCGCGCCCTTGCGAACCCAAGCTTCCAGCGTTTTGATTTGTTCGCGACTTAACGGCTCACCCGTTGGAGGCATTCGCACGTCTTCATCATCGCTTCGGATGCGAGAAATCGCCTCGCTTGCATCGACGTCACCCGGAACAAAGGCAGCCGATTCTGAATCGCCACCTTTTAAGAAAGCGTCCCGCGAGTTCAACTTCAAGCCGCCGTTCTCCTTTTCGCCATGACAGCGAAAACAATGGTCGCTGAGGATCGGAAGGACTGACTCGCGAAAATGCTGAGCTTCGTCAGGATTGGACGAAACCGACTCTTCTAGCGCGCGCTCGATCTTGCTTGCGATAAACGCGTCGATCGATCGAGATGCGTCATGACTCGCGCTTGCCAACTGACTTGCTAAGGCATGACGCTGGCTCCAAAAACGATCTTGGCTTTCCGCCGCTGTACGTCGTCGATGGTCGTCTCTGTTCGCCATCGAAGTTTCGATCGACTGCATCGCGATATCAATATTCGCCCGCGTCAAAAGCTTTGCTTCTGTCCGAGGTCCGAACGGATCCAATAGGACAAACGACTGCCCGTCGATTGTCGAGACTGCCAAACATATTTCGCCAGGGGCAGGGCGGAATTTTTTTCCGCCAACAATCGTTTCGAGAACGACTCGGCATTTTCCGTCGCCGTTGATGATGGCATCACCGAGTACTTCTTGTTGCCCAAAGCCATGAACGCTGAGACCTGGCCGAGGTGGTTCGGCGACGGGTTTTACCGGTTCTTCACCGCTAGGAGAACCTAGGATCGGCTTCGTGCTCGCAACCAATTGGCCATCGACCCAAAGTCGACTCAAGCCTCGGGCGCGAAGTAAAAACTGACGCGGACCATTTTCGATCGGAATGTCAGCCGCCATTCGCAATAGAACAGGCGCGTTCCACGCGTCGCGAATCCCCCAGTCGTCCAAACGCAGCGGGAGTCGGGAAAGGAGGAACGCATCGTTCGTCCATCGATCGCTTTCCGGCGGCCACGCTTCGTCTTCTTTCAGCCATCGCTCGTGGGCCGGCATCGCTTCATGGACGATGCAAAGCACACTGTCGTCTGGAAGCTTGCCAAGATCAGGCATCTTCGCCTTGGCCATCTCTATTTTCTTCGCCGCCGATCCATCGCGTCGGAATCGCCCTTTGATCGTCGCATCGTCAAGAACTTTGCGATGTATAGCAATCGAGTCGAGCAATCCTCGAAAGCTATTGCCCGCATTGCCACCTTGCGACGATGCAATCCAGATTTCGTCGTTGTCGACCACCGGAGCTTCTCGCGTTGCCCCTCCCATATCCCACGCACCCGAGACGCGCTGGCCGTCGATCCAAGCATGAATCGAGTCGGGTTCGCCAAACTGATAGGCGACGGCAATGTGATGCCATCCCGTATCATGCACAAAGCCTTTCGAAGTGGTCCAGCGATGCCAATGCGCATCCTTCGCCGTTTCCTTTTGGTCGATCGGGGTCGCAAACAGAAAACTCGTTCGAGCTTGCCCATTGACTTCGCGAACTCGCAAAGCCCAATTTTGATTGTCAGGTTTAAACTTCGCCGCTCCCGTGCGTCCTTTGCCGATGACATATAAGTTTTCGTTTTTCTTGAGATCGTCAACCCTAACCCAAGCTTCCAGCGTTATCGCATCGCCATTGGTAAAATCAAAGCGACTTTTCTGGCCTGGATCTTCGAACGAGTAATGAGAGCCTTGACCATCGAAAAGCACGGCCGTATTGAGCAGCTCGAAATCGGGAAACTCGGGCGGGCGAGGACCAGGCTGATCGCGATGAACTCCGCCATATGGTTTCAAAGCAGTCGCTTCTTCAGAACCGAACTCCCAATTGGCGACGATTGTTTCATCTTGCGATCCGATAGCCAAGCAAGCATGCGTAGCCAACAAAACGAACGCGGCGAACATTTTCATCGTGTGGTAGAAGTCTAAAATATAATGCATTTTCAATGCGATTCAGGTCGGACGGGAATCGACCAGCGAATCGTAGGCAGGATTTTGGAAGGGAAACCGTTGCGGTCTTTTGGTATCGGAAGATTTCAGTATACCCAATGAATGGTTTCCAAGAAAGCAACTCAGCGTTTCAACCGGCTGGATCTATTGTACGCGGATCCATATGAGGAGCGTGTGGCCACAGTCTTCACACGTTTTGTCAACAGTCGCATTCATTCCACAATCGCCTTTCCGATTTACAAGACAGAGCATCGGGCCGAGTTTGCAACTTGCAAGCACCACTCTTCTCTGCCGAACGTATTCTTAAGCATTATTATCGACACATAAGTCGACGGATTGTCATCTTAAAGCTGGTTAGCGGTCAAATCAAGCAAAGCTTGCTTGTTAACGGCCCGTTTTGGCAAACGGGGCCGGTGAGCGGCCAATAAGAGCAAAATAGGCCGTTGTGAAAAAAGGTTGCTGACAAACGAACATGATTGATGTGCAAAAAGCGATGCATGGCCTAGGCTATGTGACAAATAGCTGTTTCATGAAATTTCGCTGGTGGAAAATCGAGTCGTTTTTGTTCCATTTTGTAACGTTATTCATTTCCGCTGGCTTTAAGCCAGCGCTGCCCTGGGTAAGCGGCCCCTATGAACCCAAAGTCCTAACGGGACGTCACTAGCGGTTCGCGACATCGATTGATTAGCGCCGCCACGTTGTGGCTAACGTTTAGCTCGCAACGTAACCCAGGGTTGCGGCGATGTTCGCTTCGCTCACATCACCTTACCCTGGTCTTTATTACCGTTGTGCCGTTGGCACGTGATACTTGTTCCCAAAGCGTGTTCGAAATTGTGTAGATTCCAATGGCTAAATCCGACGGAAGCTGGTTCTCGAACATGATGGCCCCTTGTTGAGAGTTTTAGAGAGGCGAGACTTTGATCGACAGAAAACTTTGATCGATATAAAAATTCGACGAAGCGGGTCGATGATCCGAAGCGCTGGAATGCCCAACTAAACTAGACTTTTTGTCGCGTCGAAATTATTTAGAGAATCGATGTTGACACGAACCCCGACGATGTCGCATACTCTTTGCCCGTGTTAAGGATGACACGGCGGTCTTGGAAGCCTTTCCCGCAGAGAGGGACACAAGACTGATTGGACGGACCCAAACCGAAGTGACACAGTGAGCTGCGACCAAACCTAAAAATGGTATCATAGCGTTTTAACGCTATTAGCCACGCCAGGAAAAAAGTTCAAGCTCGCTTTCAGGAGATGCCGTGTCCTTCTCGATTGACAACGACGTCAAAGGTCGAATTCGAACTGCTGTCGATATTATCGATCTGATTGGCAGTTACGTACAGTTACGTCGTCAGGGGGCGAGTTTCGTCGGGCTTTGCCCATTCCACGAAGATCGCCGTCCAAGTTTCATTGTCAAGCCAGACCGTCAGACATGGAAGTGCTGGGTGTGTGACAAAGGTGGCGACGTGTACAGCTTCTTAATGGAAAAGGAACGGATTTCTTTTCCAGAAGCTCTCCAAATGCTCGCTGAACGATCTGGAATTACACTGACGCCTTCGAGCATGGGCAAACGAAGCGGTATCGGCTCGGACTACAAAAAGGCCCTCTTTGAAGCGATGGCATGGGCTTGCCAGCAATACCACCTCTTCTTGAAAAACGATCCACAAGCCGAAGCGGCTCGAGCCTATCTGCTCGAACGCGGCATTACTTCGAGCAGCATCGAACGCTATCAAATTGGCTTTGCCCCCAACGAATGGAATTGGTTAGGTGATCTTGGCGCCGCCAAAGGACTTAAAGCCGACGTCTTGGAGGCGATTGGTTTGCTCGCCAAGTCAGAAAAAGGGTCGCGCTACGATCGGTTTCGCGGCCGCGTTTTGTTTCCGATTCGCGATCCGCAAGGTCGTCCGATCTCGATCGGCGGTCGCGTCTTGCCAGGTGCGTCGACGGACCAAGCCAAGTACGTGAATTGCAATGAAACGCGACTCTATCATAAGAATCAACAGTTGTATGGACTCGACGTTGCGAAAGAGACGATCCATAAAACTCGAACAGCAGTGGTCATGGAAGGGTATACCGACGTGATCATGGCCAATCAATTCGGTGTCACCAACGCCGTTGCCGTTTGCGGGACTGCCCTCGGAGAAAATCATATTCAATTGCTGCGTCGTTATTGCGATTCGGTGGTTCTGTTGCTCGATGGTGACGAGGCTGGTCAGCGTCGAACCAATGAAATTCTCGAATTGTTCATCGCCGCCCAGCTCGACTTGCGAATTGCAACGTTGCCCGACGAGCTGGACCCATGTGATTTCTTACTGGAACGCGGTAGCGAAGCGATGCAAACGGTATTAGCGAATACCGTCGACGCTCTCGAACATAAATTAATGTTGGTCTGCAAAGGTTTCGATCCATTGGTCGATACTCATCGTTCGCACACCGCACTCGAACAGATGCTCGATCTTTTGGCCAAAGCACCGCGCTCGAAACTATTGAGCGATGAATCCGCTCGTTTGCGTCAAGAACAAATTCTCATGCGACTGTCGCGTCAGTTCGGAGTAGAAACGCCAAGCCTGCGACAGCGATTGGAAACACTGCGCAGCGAAGTTGCCAAGCGACTTCGACCTCGCAACGAATCGTCGGAGCGGCTCGAGCAATCGCATGCTGCCGTCGGTACGTTCCAGCAAAGCAATGCTTTGCCGTCACAAACCACAACAGGCCAGACGGTTGAAGAAGTCGCGATGGTCTTTCGATTCAACGAATTGGCGGCTGTCGATCGCGAGCTTTTCGAAATCTTGGTCTTACATCCCGAGCTCATTCCATTCGCATTGGAACGATTCCCCATGTCAGCGTTGACAAGCGAAACCTCGCGAATGCTTTGGCAAACTTATATCGATCTCGAGTTCGAAGGCTATGCGCTCGATTTCGGATCGGTCATGTCGGCGACCGAAAATGTCTCATTAAAAAATGTACTGGTATCACTTGAACAGGAGGCGACACAGAAGACGGACTTCATCAAGTTGGATGCGGATCAGCGATTGCATACTTTATGCGAACGCTTGGCCCGGCAAGAACAGTTAGTGCAGGATCAGCATCTGTTAAGGGAATTGGAATCGAAAGGCTTAGAAGCGAACCAAGAATTAGACTTACTACAACAAGTCATCACACAAGCTCGCTCTCGCCAAGGATTGCTACCCCCGAAAGGATAGAGCCTCTCGTAAAGAGGCAAAAGGAAGAATAGTTTATTATTTTACGACCGGTCGAAAACGCATGCCAAGGGTCTCAGGCAATCTGAGTCCAACCCGCTTGGAACGCGATTTCGATAACACACCAAAAGGAGTTTGCTGTGGAAAATCAACGTTTCGAATTGACCCATCTCATTTCAATCGCTCGTCAACAAGGATTTTTGACGTACGACCAAGTCAATGAGTTTCTGCCAGACGAAGCCAATGATGCGATTAATCTGGATGCCCTGGTGGTTACCCTTGAAAAGCTTGGAGTTGGATTAGTCGATTCGCCGGCCCCAGGCCTCAAGTTGTATCGCCCCGACGGCCCGACGGGCATCGCCATGATGGACGACGAAGTAGAAGAGGTTGTCGCGGAAGCTGCGGCCTTGACAGTGTCCAGCAGCAGTGACAGCCCCAAAATAACCAACGATCCGATTCGATTGTATCTCAGCCAGATGTGCGAGATCCCGCTGCTCAGTCGCGATCAAGAAATATCCTTAGCCAAAAAAATCGAGATTGCTCGCAAGCAATGGCGTCGAGCAGTCCTCGGCAATGATTTCGCACTTCGGCACACCGTTGAAATCCTTCGCAAAGTTCATCAAGGGGACCTCCCATTCGATCGAACTATTAAAGTTTCGCTGACCGAGCGATTGACGAAAGAACAAGTTTCAGCACGCATGCCTTACAATCTTAAGACACTCGATGCGTTGATCAAAGAGAATCGTTCCGACTTTCGCCATATCGTGAGCAAGAGCATTACCGAAGGTGACAAAAAGGTTGCGATGCAACACTACCAACGTCGCCGCAAGAAATGCTTGACGCTTGTCGAAGAACTTTCGTTGCGTTCTCGCAAAGTCGTTCCGCTGATGAAATTGCTCTCCGAAAAATCGCATCGCATCGACTGGCTGCGACATAGAATCGATCAGCTTCAAGCGAGCAATGGCAGTCCAATGGAACTCCGTCGAATGCTCAGCGAATATCGTCACTTGATTTTGACACTTCAAGAAAGCCCGGCTTCACTCCGTCGACGATGCCAGGACTTTACGAAAGCTTATCGAGAGTTCGAAGCGGTCAAGCGACAGTTGTCGAGCGGGAATTTGCGTTTGGTGGTTTCGATCGCCAAGAAATATCGGAACCGTGGCCTTAGCTTCTTGGATCTTATCCAAGAAGGAAACACAGGTTTGATGCGAGCGGTCGACAAGTACGAATATCGACGAGGCTTCAAGTTTTCCACGTACGCGACGTGGTGGATTCGACAAGCCATTACACGAGCGATCGCCGATCAAGCTCGAACGATTCGCATTCCGGTTCACATGATCGATGTGTTAAGTCGCCTTCGCAATGTTCAGAAGACATTGACGCAACAACTCAAGCGTGAACCGAGCATGGACGAAATCGCGCTGCAAGTCGAATTGCCGGTCGACGAAGTCCGACGCGTCATGGATATTGGCCGTCATCCGATTTCCTTGGATCGTCCAGTCGGCGAAGGCGAAGACAACGCGTTCGGCGAGTTCCTTGAAGATTCGAGCAATGACAATCCGATCCGCAACGCCTGCAACGGTCTTTTGCGGGACCGTATCGAAATGCTGCTGAAGACATTGACGTTTCGCGAGCGAGAAATCATTCGGCTCCGCTACGGATTGACCGATGGTTACTCGTACACCTTAGAAGAAGTCGGGCGCATCTTCAAAGTGACTCGCGAGCGAGTCCGGCAGATCGAAGCTAAGGCGGTTGCCAAGCTTCAGAGTCCTACCCGCTCTTCGAAACTGGAAACTTTCTTGCCCAACGCGGCTTAATTGCAACCTGGACGCCAGAAAGCTCGATTTCCCTTCAAATTCCGGCCGCTCTCGAATTCACCTTCGAGAGCGGTTTGCGATTCAGGCTTTCCCCCCTTTGCGATTATCGTTCCTTCGGTCACGATTAAGCTTTCGACTTCATCGCAATTGCCGTGACGCGGCTGTTTTTATCGCCCATTTCGAAAGCCATCCATGAAATTCAAGTTCCCGATCGTCATCATCGACGAAGACTTTCTTTCTGGGAATGCATCTGGCCTTGGCATTCGAGCGCTGGCCGAAGCGATGGAGCGCGAAGGAAAGGAGGTCGTGGGGTTTACCAACTACGGCGACCTTTCTCAGTTCGCTCAGCAGCAGAGTCGTGCGTCCGGATTCATTCTGTCGATCGACGACGACGAGTTTGCGACCGAAGTGCCGATGGCATCCGCCTTGGCTAACTTGAGATCGTTCATTAGTGAAATCCGCTTCAAGAATGCCGATATTCCGATTTTCCTTTACGGTGAGACTCGAACGTCACAGCATATCCCCAACGATATATTGCGGGAGCTGCACGGTTTCATTCACATGTTCGAGGACACGCCCGAATTCGTCGCACGACACATCCTTCGAGAAGCCAAAGCTTATACCGATGGCCTAGCTCCACCGTTTTTTCGGGCGATGGTTCATTACGCATCAGACGGTTCCTATTCCTGGCATTGCCCAGGTCACTCCGGCGGCGTGGCGTTTCTTAAAAGTCCGGTTGGACAAATGTTCCATCAGTTCTTCGGCGAGAACATGCTTCGGGCCGACGTCTGCAACGCCGTCGAAGAGCTCGGCCAGTTGCTCGATCATACCGGTCCGGTCGCCGCCTCGGAACGCAACGCGGCGAGAATCTTCGGAGCCGACCACTGCTTTTTTGTTACGAATGGGACATCGACTTCCAACAAGATCGTCTGGCATTCGACGGTCGCTAGCGAAGATATCGTCGTCGTCGATCGCAACTGCCACAAATCGGTTTTGCATGCCATTATCATGACCGGTGCAGTCCCGGTTTTTCTCACGCCGACTCGAAATAATTTAGGGATTATCGGCCCGATATCCCGAGACGAATTCCGGATGGAAAACATCCAGAAGAAGATCGATGCCAATCCGTTCGCCAAAGCAGCACAAGCCAAACATCCCGAACGTAGTCCTCGCATCCTGACGATTACTCAGAGCACCTACGATGGGATCGTTTATAACGTCGAAGAACTCAAGCAGATGTTGGATGGCAAGATCGGAACGCTTCATTTTGACGAAGCTTGGTTGCCACACGCGGCCTTCCATCATTTCTATAAAGACATGCATGCCATCGGTCGCAATCGTGAGCAACCAAAAGAATCGATGATTTTCGCGACGCATTCGACCCACAAACTGCTCGCCGGAATCTCGCAGGCCTCGCAAATTCTCGTTCGAGAGCCACTCAATAAAAAGCTCGATCGGCACACCTTCAACGAAGCTTACCTCATGCATACCTCGACATCGCCTCAGTACGCTATTATCGCCTCGTGCGATGTGGCGGCGGCGATGATGGAACCGCCCGGCGGTACGGCCTTGGTTGAAGAGTCGATCATGGAAGCGATCGATTTTCGGCGAGCCATGCGAAAAGTCGACGCCGAATACGGCGACGATTGGTGGTTCAAAGTATGGGGGCCCGATGCGTTGGCCATCGAAGGGATCGGCGAACGCGACGATTGGATTTTGCGAGCCGATGAAAACTGGCATGGATTCGGGAATCTCGCTCCCAACTTTAATATGCTCGATCCAATCAAGGCCACGGTCGTTACGCCAGGGCTGGATGTATCGGGCAAGTTCGCGGAGACCGGCATTCCGGCTTCGATTGTGACTCGCTATCTCGTCGAACATGGCGTCATCGTCGAAAAGACCGGTCTCTACTCGTTCTTCATCATGTTCACGATCGGAATTACCAAGGGACGCTGGAACACGCTGCTCAGTTCGCTCCAGCAGTTCAAAGACGACTACGACAAGAACCAGCCGATGTGGAAAATCTTGCCCGAGTTTTCTCAACAGTATCCGATGTACGAAGGCATTGGTCTGCGCGATCTCTCTCAGCAATTGCACGACACCTACAAAGCCAACGACGTCGCTCGAGTGACGACCGAAATGTACCTCTCGCCGATGCAACCGGCCATGAAACCGTCCGACGCCTTTGCTATGATGGCACACGATGAAGTCGATCGCGTCGAGATCGATCAGCTTGAAGGGCGAGCGACGGCGGTTTTGTTGACTCCCTATCCGCCAGGAATTCCGCTGCTGATTCCCGGCGAGCGTTTTAACAAAACAATCGTCGAATACCTTCGCTTTGCTCGCGAATTTAACAAGAAATTCCCAGGCTTTGATACCGATATCCACGGCCTAGTCGAACAAGAAGTCGACGGTGTGCGCAAATACTATGTCGACTGTGTAAGATAGTCGTTTCCGAAGCACGTGCATTGCTCGTACTCCCCTCCAACGTCCCGCCTGCCATCAGCCATTTACTATGCAAAGTTCGAAAAACTTCTCGGTCGTTACTTGGCTCATCATCATCATCGCCAGCATCGGCTTTTTGTTCGACACCTATGAATTGCTAATGACACCGTTGGTCGCCGCACCGGCGATCGCGGAACTCTTGCAAGTCCCACTCAATCATCCGCTCGTTACGATATGGGTCGGAAGACTTTTGTGGATTTCGGCCTTGTGCGGCGGCGTTTTCGGTTTATGGGGAGGTTGGCTCGTCGACCGCTTCGGGCGCAAAACGATTATGGCGGCCAGCATTTTCGTCTATTCGCTATCTCCGTTTTGCGCAGCCTACTCACCGAACTTAGCAACGTTCGTTTTTTTTCGTAGCACGACGTTCATCGGCGTCTGTATTGAATTTGTCGCTGCCATTACTTGGCTGGCAGAAGTTTTTCCCAATCGACGCGAAAGAGAAAAATGGTTGGGCATCACTCAGATGTTTGCGTCGTTAGGTGGCGTGCTGGTGACTGCCTGTAGCATTGCGATCAGCGCGAACATCGATAAGCTGCCTAGTTTTGGATTGCCGCACGGTTTAGGTTCCGCCTTACCCAATTCTTGGCGTTACTTGTTGATGACCGGAATCTTGCCAGCCATCCCGATCGCGATCCTCTTGCCATTCGTTCCAGAGAGTCAAGTTTGGAAAGAGCGTAGAGCTGCCGGTACATTGAAACGACCGAGCTTTGCTGCTTTGTTTTCTCCAGAATTGCGGCGCGTCACGATCGTGACGGCAATTCTTTCGGCCTGTGCTTACGGAGTCGCTTTCGGTGCACTGCAAGTAACCGTCGCTCGAGTAACACCGGGTTTACCTGACGTGAAGACTCAAGCGATCGAGTTGAAGCCGTTGCAAGTCGAAGCGAAGACGCTCTACACCAAGCTAAATGAGTTAGCTGAAGACGACCCAAGCCGAGCCGAAGTCATGGGACTCATCAAAACCAATTTTGCAAAACAAAAACCGCACAATGATGAGATCAAAGAGTATGCCGATACCGTTCAGTTGCATCAAGAGATGGGTGGCTTGATAGGGCGAATACTTTTGGCGGTACTGATTATCTGGGGTATTAAGCGTGTCGTGCTTTTGAAGATTTTCCAAATTCCGTTGCTAGTGATGATACCGTTGACCTATTTCGTTTTCTTTGGCATGGGCGGATCGACATTCCTCTGGGCCTACGCCTTGTGCGGTTTGTTGACCGTCGGACAGTTTAGTTACTTCGGCGAGTATCTTCCCAAGGTCTTCCCGATGCACCTTCGAGGAACAGGTGGCAGTTTTGCGACCAATGTAGGCGGTCGCATGGTCGGAACGAGCATGGCACTCGTAACGACCAATCTAGTGGCCCCATTGCTATCAGATTCAGGCGTCGTTTTACCAATGCACGTTGCCCAAGCCGCCGGTTACGTCGCGACAACGATCGCAGTAGTCGCCTTGATCGCCGGTCTCTTCCTGCCCGAACCCAAACAAGAATTTATTGACTAATGCGACGTGCTTTACGGCAATGATGTGATCTAGCTGAAACGGCGTCGAGACAAATGCGTCGGGGATTCTGCAATACTCACAGTGGCCTCCAGAATACCTCCGCCTTCAGAGGACTTTAAACGACGATGGCCCGAATCTACGTTGAGACTTCTATTGCCAGTTTTTACTACGAGGTTCGAACCGAACCGATATGGTGGCTCGTCGCGAATGGACGCGACGTTGGTATGACGCCGCTATAACGGGAACCGACCAGATTGTGACAAGCCTGGCAACTATTGTCGAACTCAATCACGGTGATTATCCGAATAAATCCGATGCTTTAACAGTCTTCGATAAACTTCCGTTACTTGATATTGATGACAGTGTTCAGGATGTCGTGGATGCCTATCTGTCCAGGAAGATCATGCCGCACTTCGACGGGATGGAATCTCAAGCCGGCGGTTTCAAATCGGAGGAGAGGTCGTTTGACGCGTGCGAGTCTTGGAACCGTAAGAGCGTCGTGATTGATTTGATGCAAAGCACGCGCGCACAGGGTGCTACGAAAATGGATTTAGCGAGTCGAACGCTAACCAATAGAGGAATACTCCGACTAGAACCGCAACCGCGAAAACTACGAACAACGCTGTTTTGATAAGAATTTGACGCGTGTTTGAATTCAGTTCCGATTTCGATTCACAATTTGCATTGGAAGCATAGGGATTGGACGTCGTGTTTCCGTATCGTGACTTTGCACTTGGGCTACTTGGTCATGGTAGCATTTTTAGGGGATGATCGCGAGAAAATTGATCAACAAAAAACCCGAAGACTTTCGTCTTCGGGTTTTGGTGTTGAGTTCTATGGGTCTAGATAGTTCGTTAAGTTTGCTGGCTGGTCAGCCGCCTGAAGGCAGAACTACGGACGGTTGCCTGAAGGCGGGACTACTAGCCTCTTAGGCGCTTTCTTTGCGTTTTGGGGCGGACTTGCGATGTTGCAGAGATCCATCGACGGAATCGGCATCGATGGTATAGACCGTGCCTTCTTCTTGGTCGGGTAGCTCGAACATAATATCGAGCATCGCTTCTTCAACGATACCTCGCAGTCCACGGGCTCCGACGCATTTCACGGCCGCTTTCTTGGCGATCGCTTTCATGGCGGTTTCGGTAAAGTGGAGTTCGCAGTTCTCCATCCCAAACAGTGCCTGGTATTGCTTAAGCAAGGCGTTCCGCGGCTCGCTGAGGACTTTGATCAGTCCGGCTTCGTCGAGTGGCGCAAGCGACGTTACGACTGGCAAACGACCGATGAGTTCGGGAATGAGTCCGAATTCATGTATGTCGTCTGAGGTAACTTGTGCGAGCACCGATGCGGTGTCGGCTTCCTCCTTATGGCTTCCGGCTTGACCGAATCCGAGCGTCTTTTTGCCTAAACGCTTTCGGATGATTTCTTCGACGCCGACGAAGGTACCGCCGCAAATGAACAGGATGTTGGTCGTGTCCATCTGTATAAACTGTTGCTCGGGATGCTTGCGGCCACCTTGCGGTGGGACGTTGGCAACGGTTCCTTCAAGCATCTTGAGGAGAGCTTGTTGGACGCCTTCTCCCGAAACGTCGCGAGTGATCGAGACGTTCTGGCTTGTCTTGCCGATCTTATCGATTTCGTCGATGTAAAGGATACCTCGCTGAGCCGACTCCAAATCGAAATCGGCGGCATGAAGTAGTTTCAAAAGGAGGTTTTCGACGTCTTCACCAACATAACCAGCTTCGGTAAGCGTCGTCGCATCGCCGATGGCGAATGGAACATTGAGCATCTTGGCAAGCGTGCGAGCCAAGAGCGTTTTCCCGCTGCCGGTAGGACCGCAGAGCAGGATATTGGATTTTTCGATTTCGACTTCCGAACCTTGCCAATCGGAGGTCAAGCGTTTGTAGTGATTGTGTACGGCGACAGCCAAAGTGCGTTTAGTCGCTGTTTGGCTTATCACGTACTGATCGAGATGATTCACGATATCCCTGGGTGACGGGATCTCGTTGAAGAGCTTTTTGGTCGGCCCTCGACGCTTGGTCTCTTGATCGAGTATCGATTGACACAGCTCGATACATTCACCGCAAATGTAGACATCGCCCGGACCTTCGACCAATGGGCCGACATCGCGATAGCTCTTGCGACAGAACGAACAAAATGCGTTCTTCTTGGTCGTGCTGGCACCACCACGACGACCCGAAACAACATCCTTACCTTGCGGCATAACGACTCCTAAAACTACTCTAATCACAACCGGCGTCGCGCCCTTGCGGTACGCATCGCTTTGTCGACGACGGTAAATGATGAATGAGAACACGCTGAACGGATGCTCGATGGGTCATTCGCAAGCTACCTCCCGTCCGTTGGAAAGTAGACTCACGTTTGAACCGGGCCTTCCGTGTCCGCGGTTTTCGAGCCGAAAATACACTTTTTGCATTGGTGGTCTTCGAAACCGTCGTCCGGACGATTTCTTCAACCCAATCGTTGTAACCTGAAGTCTCGATTGCCAACGCTATGCGATGGTTTTTCGAATCAAAGTCGACTTCTTTCGCTCACCGGTTAGAAGGCCGACCGGATCGCGATCACGAGGAAGACTTTGTTTCCTTCTTGAGCAACGATTGTATGTTTCGGAATTCCTTGTCGTCTATGTCACCCTCACGTCGCATTTCTTCGAAATTCTTGGCGAGGTCAGCCGACAGTGTATGGTCGTTGGAGGATAAATCGCGCAACCTTGACAGCACAAAATACGCAATCGAGGAAACGACCAGTAAACCCAGAACGCTTAGTCCAGCCTGCACATACGAACGAGACAATAGATCCGACATCTTGACACCCTTGCTCAAGCACGTTCATCCTACGCTATCGAGTCATCGAAAGTCCAGCATTTTTGCGAACTCTTCGTCCGAAATCCGCTTATCTTTCCCGATCGATCTATTTTGAACAAAAACGCGCCGAAACGGGAGTAGCTATCTAAATTTTTTGCGGAAGTGAGGATTCAAAACACTAACTGTCTACTTTTTGCTACCGAGCGCTCGCTCGTTGCCGCAGCCGCTTTTACGACGTGCTGCGCGTATCCACTAAGGTAACTTTTGTGCTTGGATACGCTTTTGACGTTCGTCTAGCGTTCAATCGACTTGAGTCGAGGAAGCTTTTCCTGGATTGCATCGAGGGCCTTTTTGGAGACCGCGGTGTTGTTGATGATGAGTATGGTAAGGTTTTTGAGTGATTCTAGCTTTGCGAGCCCAGCATCGGTAATGTTTGTTTTGCCGACATGAAGCCATTCTAGGGAAGTAATCTTTGCGACGTGCTCCATTCCTGCGTCGCCGACATTGCTAGTGTCGTCAAGGTTGAGTCGCTTGAGTTTCGTATCGGTCAATGCAGCTAATCCTTCGTCGGCGATTCGAGTCTGCCAAAGGTTGAGGTCGACGAGCTTTTCCAATTTAGCGATGGCTGGCAGCGCACTATCATTGATACGAGTTTCGCTGAGATCCAAAACGGCGATCGATGGATAGTTCGGCAAATACTCGATCAGCGCATTGCTGGTGATCCGTGTATCGCGAAGATTGACTTTGGTAAGATTCTTGGCACCGACCAATTCCTTTAAAGCACCATCGCTGACACCGGTGCGAAAAAGGTTAAGTTCCTTTAATTTGGTCATACCCGCCAGCGGTGCAAAACCCGAGTCGGTTATTCCACAGTCCTGGAAGCTAATGGCGGCCATTTCTTTTAAATTGGATAGATGAACCAGTCCTTTATCGGTGATGCTCTTGCCCCATAAGCTTAGATTGCGAAGTTTAGTCAGCCCCTTTAAGTAAGCCAATCCTTCATCGCTAATTTGCGGGCAATCGGAGAGGTCGAGCAATTCCAATTGGGTTGCATCTTTCAGATAAGCCAGTCCGGCATCGGAAAGCTTCGTGCGTGCGGCTCGAATTCGTTTCAGCGTTTTCGTGTTCGCGAGACTTTTCATCGCGGCATCGGTAATGTTCGAACGGTCAAGGTTGATATCTTCGAGGCTGGGAAGATTCGCAAGCATCTCGATTCCGGCATCGGTGATCGAAGTTTGTTCGATGCTAATGATCCGTAAACCAGGATGGTCGGCCAACGGAGCAATCGATTCGTCAGTCGCTTCCGGACCCGACAAGATCAACGTCTCGACATAAGGGAGATTGGCGATAAAAGCCAAACTCTTGGCCCAACCTTCACCGCACTGTCGATAGTCGACGCTGGTTACGCGATCGTTCTTTTGTTGCAATCGAATAGCGGGGACATCGAAGATTGCTTCAACAGCATCTGGATCTTCAAGGTTACCGACCGCACTGCGAACCGCTGGATCGGCAGGCGGGACGGTTGGAGTACAGCCAAATATTCCAGCGACAAGCAGTACAACGACGAAACAGAATTTTTTCGAATGGAATGCAGTCATCGGTAACTTTCGTGTTCGTTGAAATGGTTGGGAAGTGGAATTGTTCAAGCGAGGGCAATTGAACTACGAGACGTACAAGGCGGACATCAGTTCTTTTACGAGCTGTTCGATATTGGACAATGCCGATTCGGATTCGAATTGGCCGTTGGAAGACGCCGCCATATGTCGCACAATGGCCGAACCGACGATGAGTCCATCGGCGACTGGTGCGAGCAAACGTACATGGTCAGGTCGACTGACTCCGAAACCGATACAGATCGGAAGTGGCGTCCGCTGACGTAGCCAATCGACACGTTCCACCAATCCCTCCGGCAACTCCGTTCGCTCGCCAGTGATTCCAGTGACAGAAACAAAGTAGAGGAAGCCGGTCGAGCGCTCGGCGATTTTCAAAGCGCGTTCGGGGGGCGTGGTCGGCGTCACGAGTTGGATCAAACTAAAATCCTTTTCGCGGCAGATTGTCGACAATTCACTGCATTCCTCGACTAATAAGTCGGGGACAATCGCTCCGGCAAATCCAGCGGCTTTCGCTTGGTCAACAAACGTCGACAGGCCGACTCGATGGATAACCGCGTAGCTGACCATGGTGACCAGAGGCATCTTTAGCTTAGGGGAGACCGTACCTATTTTGCGAAAAATATCGTGAAGCTTGATTTTTTTGTTGAGTGCTCGAGTGTACGACGCTTGGATAACCGGGCCGTCGGCAATCGGATCGCTATATGGGATTCCGACTTCCGCCATATTGCATCCGAGTTGATCGAGTCGCGTTAGCAACTTGGCGGTAAACGCAAGATCGGGATCTCCAGCGGTGATGAATGGCAGAAAAGCCTTTTTGCCGTCGCGGCGAAGTTGAACAAAGAGGTCGTCGATGGCTGACATAAAGTATAAATGCTGATTCTAAATAAGAGGGACTACCAGGCCTCGCCGCGCAGTCTCGCGATTTCGGCTGCATCCTTGTCGCCGCGACCGCTCAAGCAGATCACGAGATGCTGATCTTTGGCCATCGACTTGGCAATCTCAACGGCCTCGGCAATGGCGTGACAAGTTTCTAAAGCCGACAGGATACCTTCGGAGCGGGCCAGGAAATCAAAAGCGGCCAATGCTTCGTCGTCGCGGCACGCCGTGTAGCGAACTCGGTTGGTATCTTTCCAGTAGCTATGCTCGGGACCGACACCTGGATAGTCGAGGCCAGCCGACATACTATGAACATCCGAAGTCTGGCCATCTTCGTCTTGCATCACGTAGCTATAGCTTCCGTGAAGAACACCTGGCGAGCCGTACGACAACGGCGATGCATGATCGCCAGGCAAGTTCCCGCGTCCACCCGCTTCGACGCCGATTAATTCAACTTGCTGGTCTTCGATGAACGGAAAAAACATTCCCGCTGCGTTGCTGCCACCGCCGACACATGCGACGATCTTATCTGGCAACCGTCCGATCGACGTCAAACATTGCTCGCGGCATTCACGGCCAATCACACTTTGAAAATCGCGGACGATCATCGGGAAGGGATGCGGACCAATTACCGATCCGATAATGTAATGAGTCGACTCGACAGAGCTCATCCAATCTCGCATGGCTTCATTGACAGCGTCGCGAAGTGTTCTGGAACCGGACTCGACAGGTCGTACTTCGGCACCCATCAGTCGCATGCTAAAGACGTTTGGCTTTTGGCGGCGAACATCTTCTGCCCCCATGTAGACAACGCACGGAAGTCCAAAATGTGCGCAGGCCGTGGCACTTGCGACTCCATGTTGACCGGCACCCGTTTCCGCGATGACACGTTTCTTCCCCATCCGTATCGTCAGCAGAGCTTGACCGAGCGTGTTATTGATTTTGTGAGCACCGGTATGGTTCAAATCTTCTCGCTTGAGCCAAATTTGGCCGCCGCCAAGTTTTGTACTTAGCCGTTTCGCATGATAAAGCGGCGACGGACGACCGACGAATCGATGGAGCAATTCATCGAGCTCGGCGTGAAAATCAGGGTCGCTTTGGGCTTTAGCGTATTCGACGATCAATTCGTCGAGAGCGCGTGTTAACGTTTCGGGAACGTAACGGCCACCGAAATCGCCGAAGCGGCCGGCTCGATCAGGGACATCCTTGCTGGCCGTCGAGCTCTGCGAAGCGGATGTGTTCGTCGAAGAAAGAATACTCATACTGGTTCCAAAGACTAGGCAGGTCAACGTAGAATCGAAACCGCAATTGTTGATGCTAACGCGTAAAGGGTCAATAGAATCGGGACGATTCTCGATCGAGATTTCGCGTTGTGGCTGTTGTTTTTCCGGAATTGCAGAGCGATTAACCGGTGCTATTTTTAATCTTAAGGTGTCGGTGGGACTTGATGTACAACGACTAGATTGTGAGCATTGTTGAGCAGTCCGGTACCGGTAACGTATACGACGCGATCGCCGGGTGCCAAAATACCGGTTGCACACCCCCAGCGACTCACTTCATCGAATAACGCTTGGGGAGTTCCTAGTGTTTCGACCCCTAGCGGCATGATTCCCCAGAACAGGCACATGCGTCGAAGGATGGCCGGCGAATCGCTGACCCCGAGCGTCGGAATGTAGTTGCGTTGTTTGGCTTTGACCCAAGCGGTCCCGCCGGTGTGCGTTGCGATGACGACGAGTTTCGCATCGATCGATTCGGCGATTTGCGCAGCGCTATGCGTAACCGCCGAAGTGATCGGGTGAACGCGATCGACCACTTTCACCCTCGCAGGCATAACGATGTCCTTAAGCATTCGTTCAGTAGACAGCATAATCCGATTCATCGTGTCGACGGCATCGATAGGATATTCACCGATCGCCGTTTCACCGCTCAGCATGCAAGCATCGGCACCATCGAGAATGGCATTTGCAACGTCGCTCGCTTCGGCTCGCGTGGGACGCCGGTTGTGATGCATGCTTTCGAGCATTTGCGTGGCCACAATAACAGGTTTGACTTTGTCGCGGCAAACTTGAATGATCCGTTTTTGTGCGACGGGTGTATCCGCGACATCGATCTCGACGCCCAAGTCACCGCGAGCCACCATCACTGCGTCCGTCGCATCGACAATCGCTTCGAGGTTTTCGAGAGCTTCGCGTTTTTCGATTTTCGCCACGACCAACGCCGGACAATCCATAGAAACCAAGAGGTTCTTCAGCGACAGGACGTCTTGCGCAGTGCGCACGAACGAGACGCTTATAAAATCGATTTCGTTTTTGGCCGCCCAGAGCGCATTTTCGATATCTTCTGGACGAAGTGCCGAAACACTCAGATTCGTTCCAGGTAAATTGATGCCTTGTTTCGATCGGATCGTTCCGCCGATAAGGACTCGGCACTTTACTTTGTCCTTGGCTTTTTCGATCGCTTCGAGACAAATCGAGCCATCGGCCAGCAAGATTTTTTCACCCACATCGAGCTCATCAAGCAATTTTGGGTAAATACTGACAAGTTGATTTTTTTCGGTCGTCGTTTCGCCGCGAATGAAGAAGACCTCGTCTCCTTTGTGAACTTCGAGAGGCCCGTCGGCCAATGCGCCAAGTCGGATTTTAGGGCCAGCCAAATCGAGCAGCACACCGACGGGAAATCCGGTTGATATTCGAACTCTTTTTATCTTTTCGAGCGTATTCGCGAAGTCCGGTTGCTTGCCGTGAGCTGCATTGATCCGAAAAATATCGACGCCATGATTGACGAGTTCGGCCAACGTCGCTTCGCTGTCACAAGCTGGGCCGACGGTCGCAATTATTTTGGTACGAGCTTCTGTTAGGCGATTGCGGTCAACCGGAGACGGCACGATGGTCATAGTGATTCTCGACTAGACTAGACTGAATGGGGAACGGCAAACCAATAGGTGACGACAAAAGGGTAAGATGGTCTCAAAGAAGACGTTTTACCTAAAGCACTTAGGAGAAGATACAGGACAATCGATGGCAATAGACTCGACATGGAAAGATCGATGGGTCTGTATCGGAGGAGGCACATCGGGTCTTGGGTTGGTGCTGGCGCAACAATTCACGCAACGGGGGGCAAATGTCGCCATAATAGGCCGCGACCATGCGAGAGCAGCATTGGCGGCAGACAAACTTAGAAAGTTAGGGACCGGAACGATTTTGGCATTTTGTGTCGACTTGTCCGATGAGCAAGCGATCCGAACCTCGGAATGGATGCAATGGCTTAGTAAGGCACGGCTGGATGTCGCGATCGCTGCAGCAGGAAAATCGGATCGAGGTTTCGTGACGCAGTTGACTCAAACGGACTTGGAGGAACTTTTCCGAATCAACCTCTTTTCATCGTTCAATTTCAGCAAAGTAACCGAAGATGCGTTGGCGCGAGGCCACGGAAGCCTAGTGCATATCGCTTCGCTGGCCGGAATCGTAGCCAAGCCGGGGATGGGAGGCTATTCGATGGTAAAGCACGCGGTGGTTGCGATGAGTCGTCAACTGCGAACCGAACTTGTCGATAAGGGAATTCACGTCCTATTGGTGTGCCCAGGACCGGTTCAACGCGATAGCTCGACCATCGGTCGCTACGACGAACTGGTCGAAGAACGACAGTTGCCGGAATCGCTTAAAAAACCGGCTGGCGGGACGAATCTCAAAGCGATCGCGCCACAATTGCTTGCCGAAAAAATCGTCGCCGCAATTGAGCAGAAAAAAAAAGAGTTGATTCTTCCCGCCAAAGCTCGGTGGTTAGCGGGCCTGAGTGCGATATGGCCCGGTATTTTAGATTACCTGTTTCGCAACCCGAAGAAAAAATAAGCGGCGTAGGGTTGCGCGCCCTGCTTCGTTGATCTTCGTGTCAATTGAACGCACAAGAAAATTTGCGTCGTTGGTACATCAGCTTGCATTCGGTTCGACCAACGATGCGACGAACGCGGCCGCACCCATGGCCCCAGCGTCGTCACCAAGTTTGGCTGTTCGGATTTCAAAAGTATCCGAATAGCATTCGAGGACATTTTTGCGAGCGACTTGATTGACTTCCTCGAGGTAGATTTCAGGGATCGCTTCGACAAGCCCGCCGCCTAAAACGACGATATCGGGGCCGATCAAGTGGACCATATTAGCGACGGCGTATCCAATTTGTTGAGCAGCTTGTCGCACGACCCATTCGACGGCCTTATCGCCATTTTTGATCGACGTCGCCAAGGCCTTGCTTCGAATCTTCGAAATGTCAGTACCCGCATATTCGTAAAGCGATGGAGCTTCACCGCGATAGGCCAACTTCGCGCATTCGGATGCAATGTTGAGTCGACTCGCTTCGGATTCGAGAGTTCCGGTCATGGCTACGCCGCTGCTCCGATAGGAGGAGCTGATTTTCATGTGCCCGATTTCCATAACGGTTAATCGTCTTCCGCGAAGTATCTTCCCATCGTAGACACAACCGCCGCCAATTCCTGTTCCCGGAAAAATCCCGACAGTAGAGTAGGCACCGATAGCTGCACCAAATCGATATTCGCCGTAGACTCCAGCATCGACATCGTTGAGCACTTCAACCGGGCAATCGAATCGTTCCGAAAGAAAACTTCCTATCTCAACGTTTTGCCAACCCAGATTAACAGCCATGCTGACGATTCCCTTGGCCCAATCGATCGGTCCAGGGCAACCGACGCCGATGCCAGCCAACTGTGAATGCGAGACTCCAATTTCGGAAAGCGTTTCTTCGATCAGCTCAGAAATTCGCGATAAACCAGCGGCTGCCCCTTCAATTCCTTTCGTTTTCTTTCGGTTCCGGGCGACGACCTTAAATTGGTCATCGAGCACGACACAGAGCATTTTGGTGCCGCCGAGGTCAAAGCCTACCCAATACGGTTTCGCTTGATTCACGGTGCGTTGATCCTTGCAATTGAGTGGGCGAGTGATAAGTCGTGGAAACCGTCGAAATGGACTTTGCGGTTTCCGTGACCAGTTTAGTCGGGATTGAAAGAAAGGACAGATATGGCTCGAAACGACTAAGACTAGAAAAGAAACCTCAATTTTTGAGCCGGGCAGCATATAGACTGCTTGACAAACCTAGTCGTTTGTTAGTGTAATGGATTCTCCGGCGGATGCTTGGTAATCATTCAAGCGTCGCAAATTTCCGTTTTTGCTGTGTACTTGAATCACATGTACTTGAATCACAAGGGTTTCGAAATGAAAAAGCTATGGGTCATCGTGTTTTTGGGCTTCTTAGGTTTGGGAATTGTTGGCTGTAGTGGAAGCGGGAATATGGATGCCCCAGTCGCGCCAGGACCACTCTCAGAGCAAGACCTTAAGGGTGGCGAATCCGCAGACACCGAAGCCAACTAGTTATCGCTTCGATCGCTTCTTGTCTGAAGAAGCGGTTTCTGAAATGTCGAAAAAAAATCTCGCCGAGAAATACGGCGAGATTTTTTTTGTTGGCGGTCGAAGGAATGTTTTTATGGTGAGGGCGATCGAACTTCTGCCAATGCTCCTCAGGCAGCACGCCGCTCGGATGAAGCGGAATCACTTGGCAAGGTTCGCTTTCTCAGTTCGTAGCGAGCGATGAGCCACCATCGGGAAAATCCATGATGACGCGCACTGCGTGGCTCAAAGGCTTTGCCAAACGGGCTGGCGATGAGAGCAGGTAGCATGATTAACTCTGACACAACGCCTGCGATTAAGATCGTCAGCATCAGCCATCCGAATCGCTGCGTCGGCGTGAACGTGCTAAAAGCAAAGACCGACAAACCGATCCCTGAAATCAATGCAGCCTGCAAGGTTGGCACCGCACAGCGTTTGTATGCCGCGATAATGGCTTGATGGCGATTGCGTAGCTTGAGCAGGTCCTCTCGGAACCACGAAAGGAAGTGAATTGTGTCGTCGACAGCCACGCCCAACGCGATACTCGCCGACATCATCGAGCCGATATCGATCGCAATATCGAGCCAGCCCATCGCTCCAAAGATACAGAGAACAGGAATTACGTTTGGAAGCATCGCAAGCGCCCCTGCACGAATGCTTCTTGTCACCAGCATCATCAACGGCGTGATCGTCAAGAACGACCAAAGCGTACTTTCGATCAAACTCTTCAGTAGCTCTCTTTGAGCCTTATAAACGATTGGAACCACGCCGGTATAGACTGCCGATAGCCACGCATTATTTTCCGAATCTAAGGCAGACATCGTCGTCGGCTTATTCGAAGGATGCGACTCAAGGTCGATCACATGCGAAACGGCCCATTGAATGGTAGTGCTGTCGGTTTCCGAAAAATTCCCCGATAGTATTACACCGTCCAACTGATTGAGCTGCTGCAAACTAACAACCGGAATCGAGGCCGGATTGCGCTCGCCCCGAATAACTTTTACTCGCGCTTTTACCAGCAGCGATTCTAACGCCGTTACCGACGCTTGGTGCTTGGCTTCGATCGCTAAGACTTCCGCCGGATTTTTATCACCAAGTTCGGGGTTGGCGAAGGGGCGATCCCAAAGGTAGACTTTTGCGCCACTATAGCGCTGTTCAGGTCGCCATTCGGATAGCTGCCTGAGAACTTGAACACGATATTCATGCGCCGCCATCAGTGGCTCGACCTTGTTCCGCAGCTCATGGACGAACTGCCCGTAATCCACACCTTCGAAGGCTGCCACTCGCAGCGAAATCCGCCAGAGTTCGCTATCGTCACGGGCATCGGTCTTTAAGTAACCGCTTGCGATCAGCGAATCTCTCGATGAATTGAGCCGTTCATTGAAAGCCATGCGCTGGATAAAGCTAACACTATCGCCAGCCGTCGAAGGGAGGGTCGGGAGAAAGTTGGCGGCTGAAAGACTGCGTCCGACAATTCCTTTTCCCTTTTCGTTCTCGCCAAATTCCTTTTCAATCGTTTCTTGAATGAGCGCGGTAGTCTCCATCCGCTCAAGAAACGTCAATCGCGATAGTTCTTCGTTATCGGTTTCTGCCGTTCGAGGGCCGTTGGCTTGGCTATCGCGATTGAATCGCACGACAATTTCTAACGGAACAAGTCGACCGAGATGCGTTTCAAGCCATCGGTAATCCTGAAGAATCCGAGCTCTGGAATCGAAAAGCTCGAGCAGGTCGATGCTCGTCCGAGTTCGCGTTAGACCAAAACTGATGAAAATAGTTACGGCCAAACATGCCGAACCGACGGCCCAGTGATTGCGAACGACAAAGGCTCCGAATCGACCCCAAAATCGTTCGCCGGCCGTTTCCGATTCCTCTTTGTTTACCGGTTTATCTTCTGGATTATCGATCACCCATCGGCGACCATAATTGAGAAGATGCATAATTGTCGGCAGGAACAAGAACAGGACTCCAAGCATGATCATCACGCCGGAAGCCGAGTAGACGCCAAACTTTCGAATCGGAACTAGGTCGCTTGCATAGAGCGAGACCAATCCAATCGCGGTCGTGATGCTGCAAAGCAATGCCGGCTTGAAGGCATGTACGACAGCTCGCTCGATCGCGCCATGCAAACCGTCTTCCCGAACCGCGTCTCGGTAGTAGTTAATAAAATGTACCGCCCCTGAGATTGCAAGGACGTAAACGAGCGACGGCATCGAGAGCACGATCGCATCAACCGTTTGCCCAGTTGCCCAAATGACCGCGAGCGACGCCGCCGCACTTACGAGCGCACAAAAGAAAACGACGACCGTAAGGATAACGCTGCGCAATGACCAATAAGCCAAGAAGATTCCAAGCGCCCCAGCAGCTCCAGCGAGACGCACGAGTGTTCGTTCACCTTCTTCGTCAATTGCGACATTATCGACCGGAGGACCTCCCATGTGAAAAGCGTCGGCGTCAATTCCACACTCGGCGATCGCACGCCGAATCACACCGGCCGGAACATTCGGTCGCAAGAGTCTTGCGTGTCCAAGTCCGAGGACCAATTTGAGGCTGTTGGATGCGTCTGGAGTCAGGCTGACTACCACGCATGTTTGCCGCTTGTCGGGACCGATCAGCGAACCGGTTAGGCGATGGGTGGCTATATCGTACGGAATGTTGGAAGGGGAAGCGGTGAGCTGGTCAAGCATTTGACGACCTGTCATTACCGACTTGACGTACTTCCGAGCATCGCGGACATCCATATCGTCGTCCGATGCTTCCTCGGGCGGCATCAAGATCGATGCGAGCTTGGCAATGCGCGGATCATCGGGCTCGGCACTGGGAAGACTAGGATCTGTTCCAAGTCGACAACCGTCCCAGCTCAGGATTACAAATTGATCGGTTGGAAAATTAGATCGAAACCACTCGAGCTCGGCAGTTTCGGCAAACGACTTAGGCAGCCAATCTTCAACCTTGTTCACATTGCTCTGTACCGCTTTGCCCGCGCCGTAAAAAGCAAACGGGACAAAGAGCAGGGTAATCCCGAGGATTAAAATTCCCCATCGCGAATAAAATGTTGGTTTAGCGTTGCGCACTGGTTGGGTCCCAGGAATGAACAGCGAGACTGGCCGTACAGTTTGATCTCGATTTCGATTTTCAGGTAGCAGCATTTCGCAATATTTCGCAAGCTTTCGCGATATCCAAGCGGCAAAACTTCGCTGATCGCAAAAGTTCAGCTCAATCTTCGTATCTTACCAGCCCCGCAGTTTGGGGCCTCGTGGGAGTCGACGTATCCGTCTTATTCGGCTGCTTTCCTACCTCGTCGTTCGACATTTCCATTACATCTAGGAGACTTTTTCAAATTTCACTCTTCCCTAATACCAGCAAACTACGGTAGAATGCCACTGTTGAAACAAAGTCTCAATTTCATTATGTCGTCTATCCGATCAATATAGTTAACCTATGTTACTGAAATCGCCAGCAGTGGGACTCATTCCGCTTTCAGACCTTAAATTGAATCAGTCGGCTAGAGTTGTCGAACTGGATGGCGATGAGTCGTGCCGTCACCGTGTCGAGGAAATGGGGATTCGAACCGGAGCGACCATCCAGATGTTGCGGCGCGATGCACCTCACATTATTTCTGTCGATGGTCGTCGCGTCAGCTTTCGCTTTAATGATTGCGTGCAGGTTTGGGTCAAGTTGCTCGACGGCTACCGCGCGTAGCGATTCGAGAAAAGATGACGCATCGCGATATCACGATTGCCTTAATCGGAAATCCGAATACCGGTAAGAGCTCGCTCTTCAATGCCTTGTGTGGAATGAACGCGAGGGTCGGGAACTTTCCAGGGGTCACCGTCGAAAAGAAAGTTGGCAAGTACGATGACGGTCAAGGCGAAGTAACGGTCATCGATCTGCCGGGCACCTATAGTCTTTCGGCACGATCGGCCGATGAAATGGTCTCGGTCGATGTCCTGCTGGGCGAAAGCAAAGAGCTTTCGCCAATCGACTGTATCGTTGTCGTTCTGGATGCGACTCACGTCGAACGCAACCTTTATCTTTACAGTCAAGTCAACGAGCTAGAACGCCCTGTGATGGTGGTTCTGAATATGTGGGATCGCGTCGCGACGAGCGGCGTGTCGATCGATGTCGCCGCATTATCAGCGAAGCTTGGTGTGCCGGTTGTGACGACGTCGGCGAACAAACGAGTCGGGACTTCCGAACTCAAGGAAGCAATTCGCTCATGCCTCGCCAACGCGACTGTTTCCAAGCCAGCCGTGCTCTTTCCCGAAGTTTTTAAGAACGAAGTTCGCGAGCTATCCGATTGGATACAGAGTCGCGGTCGCTCGATTCGAACGTACGCAGTTGAACGTTTGCTGCTCGATAGCGGCGGACTTGGAGAGAAACGCTGGGCGTCGACGCCGGGAATGGGCGACTTGCGATCGAAGCTTCAGGCAGCTCGAAAACGGCTTGCCGAAAACGATTGTCGAGTGCCTGCAATTGAGACTCGCGTTCGCTATGCATGGGTTCAAAGCATCGCAGAAGGCGTGATCCTTCGCGATCAGAATCATCGAGTGACGTCGAGCGATCGGATCGACCGCGTCTTAACGCACCGATGGTGGGGGATGACCATTTTCGCCTGCCTTATGTTCGTCGTCTTCCAGCTAGTCTTTATCGACATGGGGGACTATTCCGCATCGAGCCTCATCGAAAATGGTTTGTCTTGGATGGCCTCGATCGTTGAAAGTCTCATACCGCCGGGAGCATTTCGAAGCCTTGTGAACGATGGCGTCATTGCTGGCGTCGGTGGCGTTTTGGTCTTTATTCCCCAGATCGCAATCTTTTTCGTATTGATTGCGGTCTTGGAAGACTGTGGTTACATGGCTCGCGTCGCATTGCTCATGGACAAATGGATGACTCGGCTTGGATTGAACGGAAAGGCCTTCCTTCCACTGATGACTTCGTTCGGCTGCGCGGTTCCTGGAATTATGGCTACGCGCACTATTGAGAACCGCCGAGATCGAATGGTTACGATCTTGGTTGCGCCGTTGATGAGCTGTTCAGCGCGGCTTCCGGTTTACACGTTGATGATTACGACGTTCATCCCTGGAACGGCGTACTTAGGAGGCTGGGTCACGCTGCATGGTTTATTGTTTCTTTCGATGTACGCGCTAGGTGCCGTTGTTGCGATTCCGATCGCATGGCTTCTCAAGTGTTTTGTTTTTCCCGGCCAAGTGACACCCTTTGTTCTCGAACTGCCCGAGTACAGTTGGCCGTCGTGGCGAGTCGTTGTGCATCGTGTATGGGAGCAAGTACGATCATTCATCGCTCGGGCCGGAACGCTTATCCTTTGTACGTCGATCTTGGTTTGGGCCGCCGGCTATTTTCCAGGCGATCACAAAAATGAAATTGCGATGACGCTTGATTTGGCGGCTAAAGAGCAGGCGACCGAGAGCGACGGTGTTTCCAACGCTGAAAATGAATCGGCTATCGATGTGCTGCAAGGCAAGCTCAATGAGACCAAGGGTGAATTGATTGAAGTGAGTTATCTTGGGCAATTTGGCAAGGTGCTTGAACCGGCGTTTCATGCCGTTGGTTGGGATTGGAAAATCGGAGTCGGAGTTATCGCCTCGTTTCCTGCCCGTGAAGTTATCATTGCCACGCTGGGGACCATCTATTCTTTGGGGGGCGATGTCAACGAAGAGAGCGGTACACTCAAGTCGCAACTTCAAGCTTCTCGATGGCCCGATGGTCGCCCAGTGTTTAACACGGTGACGGCCATATCGTTGATGGTATTTTTCGCGCTCTGCGCCCAATGCGCTGCAACTCTAATGACAATTCGCCACGAAACGCAAACTTGGCGATGGCCGATTTTTACCTTTGTCTATATGACAGGTTTAGCCTATTTTGCGGCCTGGTTGGTGTTTGTGGTAGGCAGTCGCTGGAGTTGAAATTGGAAGGGACGAAAAGGAGCTAAGGATTCGATCAGCCTTTCGTCCTTTTCGTCCTTTTCGTCCCTTCTGTCCTTTTCGTCTTTTATCTCTTTTAAGTCCTTTTCCTAACCCGCTTCGCAGTCATAATCACTCTAATACAATTCAGTAGCCGTTTCCTCCGTCTAATCAGCCATTATTCAAGTCTTTATGCCATTATCTCCAACTCGCGTCGTCATCACCGGACTCGGAGTGGTCTGTCCACTTGGACGCGACTTGGATTCGCTATGGCAGGCATTCAAGCAGGGTCAGACTGGAATTTCGGAGTTTTCCGATTTACCGACGAATACTCTTCCGGTCCGAAATGGGGGACAGGCCAAGTGTTTTTCCGGAGCGATTGAAGAATTTGGCCCGCTCGAAAAGAACCTTCAGCGAGCGATCAAAAAGAATCAAAAAGTGATGTGCCGCGAGATCGAGTTGGGAGTCGCATCGTGCCAGTTGGCATTGAGTCATGCTGGGCTCGGAGTCGATCAGCGAGATCCTGAAAGAACGGGCATTACTTACGGTTGCGATTACATTCTGACACGCCCCGAAGAGTTCGCCGATGGAATCGAAGCATGTCACGATTCGAATCGAGTGTTCCATCATGAACAGTGGCCAATCCTAGGAATGCCTAAGGTAAATCCGCTTTGGCTGCTCAAATACTTGCCGAATATGCCGGCTAGTCATGTGGCGATTTTCAACGACCTTCGCGGTCCAAGCAATTCGTTGACCATGCGTGAAGCTAGCAATTCATTGACGATTGGCGAAGCGACGGCGGCCATTCGTCGCGGAGCGGCCGACGCCATGGTTGTCGGGGCAACCGGAAGCCGAATCGAGCCACTGCGGTTTCTGCATGTCACGAACCAGGAGCAAATCGCGAAGGATCGTGCAAATCCCGGTGAGATGTGTCGTCCTTTCGATTCAGGACGCGATGGAATTGTACTCGGAGAAGGATCGGCTGCATTCGTGCTCGAATCGCTAGAATTTGCTCAAAAACGAGGCGCCAAGATCTTGGGTGAAATCATCGCGACGGGATCGTCGGCGGTTGGGGCAGCCCCAGGTCGCGATCATATTCGAATGGCGACCAAGAACGTTTTGGGAGGAATCATTTCCAAAGCTCGAAGTGTGCTAGCCACCGACTGGCATCTGCATGTGGCAGGTCGCGGCGACGTCGCGATGGATATATCTGAATCGCTTGGAGTTCGCGACGTGCTCGGCGATGATTTTTCGCCTCCCATCGTTGCGGCCAAAAGCTATTTCGGAAGCTTGGGAGCCGGGAGCGCGGCGGTGGAAGTTGTTTCGAGCTGCCTTGCGATGCTTAATGGCGAGCTTTTCCCAACGCTTAACTATACCCAGCCCGATTCGAGATGCCCGATCAAGCTATCAACGCAACCTGTCGATCCCGGAAAAGCCTTTGTACACCTGGCCTATTCGCCTCAAGGCCAGGCTTCGGGAGTTTGCATCGCTAAATTTGAGAATTGAGCGATTTCAGAGCAGATGTAGGCGGGAATCGAAAAGAAAGACTTGACAGTTTGGCGTTTTCCCCTTAACTTTTTGCCTCCTTCGAAATGTTAGTTTTGCGGCCTTGAGCCGAGATATTTGAGTTTGAGATAATACCATGGCAGTTCCAAAACGACGTCACTCCAATTCCCGATCCGGTAAGCGTCGTGCCCATCACCATAAAAAACCTAAACAAATCACCAATTGCCCGCATTGCAGCGCTAGCGTTCCAACGCACACCGTATGCCCCAAGTGTGGTTTTTATATGGGCCGGGTCGTTGTTGAAACTGCGGTTGAATAGTATTGCCCGTGTCAAAAACTGCTCTCCTATTCCCAGGTCAAGGGGCTCAGCAGCTCGGAATGGGAGCTGGATTGCTGGCTCGTTTTCCGGCTGCCAGGTCGTATTTCGATCGCGCTTCAGCCGTTCTTGGCTATGACCTGTTCGAGCTTTGCCAGAACGGTCCCGACGATCGCCTCAACGCGACGGATCATTGCCAGCCCGCCCTTTTTGTTCATTCTGTCGCGTCTCTTGCAAGTCTTCTCGATCAGCAGCCGGATTTGATGGGCTCCGTATTGGCCGTTGCTGGCCTAAGTCTTGGCGAATACAGTGCTCTGGCCGCTGCGGGCGTCTTGAGTTTTGAAGATGGTGTTCGACTGGTTCAAGAGCGAGGAGCCGCCATGCAAGCAGCGTCCGAAGCGCAGCCGAGTGGTATGGCGAGTGTGCTCGGTATGAGCGTCGAGGACGTTCAGTCGGTCTGCGATATCGCTCGGCAAAAGGATGAAGTCTTGCTGGTCGCCAATTTGCTTTGCCCGGGCAACACAGCGATTTCCGGGCACGCAGCGTCGGTGGCAGCGGCTCAAGGCGTCGCAACGGAAAAAGGTGCCCTGAAAGTGGTGCCGCTTTCGGTCGCTGGGGCTTTTCATACGCCGATCATGAATCCCGCCGTGGAACGACTTCGGAGCGCTTTGGCAAATGTACCGATGAAAAAGGCGAGCGTTGCTCTCTATTCCAATGTCGATGCTGCTCCACATTTCGAACCGAACGAGTTTCAAGAGCTTTTGGCAAAGCAAGTAGTGACGCCGGTCCTTTGGGAGGCAACCCTTCGCAACCTTATCGCGCTTGGCGTCGAGCGTTTTTACGAAGTTGGGCCAGGTCGAGTATTGGCGGGCACGCTGAAGCGTATCGATCGAAAAATTATTTGCGAAATCGTAGGCGACTAGCCCCGAATTCAGAAAGAATGGAATGATGACAACGTCCGAAATCGGATTGACCGCAAAGCTCGACGGACAAATCGCGCTTGTCACCGGAGCGTCGCAAGGCCTTGGCGAGGCGATCGCGATCTGCTTGGGAAGCAACGGTGCAAAAGTCCTTTGCGTTGCTCGAAATGCGGAAAAACTTGCGGCAACCGTTGAAAAGATAACGGCGGCAGGCGGTCAGGCGGTCGCAATGGCTTGCGACGTAACCGATCGTGCGGCGGTCGAACAATTGTTTGCACAGGTCGAGGAGACCTACGAAAAGCTTGATATTCTTGTCAATAATGCTGGAATCACTCGCGATACTTTGCTTCCGGTGATGCGAGATGACCAGTGGGATGAGATCATTTCCGCCAATTTAACAAGCTGTTTCTTGTTTTGTCGAGCTGCAAGTCGACTGATGATGCGAAAGCGTTACGGTCGCATTATCAACATGTCGAGCGTCTCTGGAATCATCGGAAACGCTGGTCAAACCAACTATTCGGCGACCAAAGCCGGGATGATCGGACTGACAAAATCTCTGTCCAAGGAACTTGCAAAGCGGAAAGTAACGGTAAATGCCGTGGCACCTGGATTTATCGAAAGCGAAATGACGAAGATTCTGGGCGACGAAATAATGAAAGAAGTAAAGACGAAAATCCCGGCTGCCAGGCTTGGAACACCGAACGATGTTGCGGCTTGTGTGCTATTTTTGGCAAGTCCCGCTGCCAGTTACGTGACCGGTCAAGTGCTGACCGTCGATGGTGGGATGACAGGTTAAGTTACGAATTCCCTCGTTCTGTCATCTTCAAGCCTTGACCGAGTTTGCTAAAATCCTCTATCTTTGCAACGCTTTCACATGGACTTATAACGTTGAATCGGCGAAAAACGCCGTTGGATCGAGAATAGGTCGGCTCGCATAGCTTACCTTGGTATCGATAGACTGAATCGAATTACTTTTTGTTGGTTTTTTGGAAAGGGGTCATCCCTGCTATGGCAACTGTTGAAGAACGCGTCGTCGATATCGTGGCCGAACAACTCGGAGTCGAAAAAGACAAGATTAAACGAGAGACACATTTTGTGAACGATCTTGGAGCTGACTCGCTCGATACCGTCGAATTGGTTATGGAGCTCGAAGAAGAGTTCGATATCAGCATTCCGGAAGATGCGGCTGATAAGATTCAGCGTGTCGGCGAAGCTATTGATTACATCGAAAAGCACCAAGGCGGCTAGATAGTATGAGACGCCGTGTTGTCGTGACGGGTATTGGCTGCGTCACGCCTCTGGCCAATCAAATCGAGCTTCTCTGGGAGTCGATTTTGGCCGGTCGCAGCGGAATCCACCCGCTTACCGTGGTTGATACGACTCACCAAAAAGTGAAGTTCGGTGGCGACTGCGCGGACTTTGATCCGAGCGAAAGCGTCGACCTGAAAGAGATCAAACGACTCGATCGTTTTGTTCTTTTTGCGATGCATGCCGCCAAGTACGCAGTACGCGACTCGGGAATCGATTTCTCGCTCGAAGATAGTTATCGTTGCGGTGCCATCCTTGGTTCGGGTATCGGTGGGCTCAACGAGATCGAAGAACAAATGTTCCGACTCTTCAGCAAAGGCCCTGACCGCGTCAGCCCGTTCACCATTCCCAAGATGATGCTGAATGCAGCCGGTGGCAATGTAGGAATTGCTTACGGATTGCGCGGACCGAATTTCGCAGTCGCGACGGCCTGTGCTAGCTCGAACAATGCGATGGGTGATGCGCTCAAAGCCATTCGTTACGACGAAGCCGATGTGATGTTGACCGGCGGAACTGAAGCTGCGATCACGTCGATGGGAGTCGCCGGCTTCTCCAACATGAAAGCCCTTTCGACTCGCAACGACGCTCCCGAGAAAGCCTCGCGCCCCTTTGATGCCGATCGCGATGGCTTTGTTCTCAGCGAAGGGTGTGGCGTTTTGGTCTTTGAAGAACTCGAACATGCGAAACGACGCGGTGCGCGAATCTATGCCGAGATTGTCGGCTACGGCGGATCATGCGATGCCGGTCACATTACCGCGCCAGACGCTGAAGGACGTGGCGCAGGTCGAGCTATGTCCAATGCACTTCACGATGCGTCGCTCAACGCATCCGATATCGACTATATCAACGCACATGGAACCAGCACTCCCTTGGGCGACAAAGCCGAGACGATTGCCGTCAAGGCTGTCTTTGGTGACGCTGCTCGAAAGGTTGCAATCTCCAGTACCAAGGGGCACCTGGGCCATGCGCTCGGTGCAAGCGGAAGTATCGAAATGATCCTTTCGATTCTCAGTTGCTATCGCAACGTCATTCCACCGACCATCAACTTGGAAACGCCCGATCCTGAGTGTGATCTCGACTATACACCGCTCCAACCAAAGGAACGCGAAGTTCATTTTGCGATGAACAACAGCTTTGGTTTCGGCGGTCACAATGCGACGATGATCTGCCGAAAATGGGACGGCAACTAAAGGATTGCGTTTAACAGTCAGCCGAAGGCGTACTCTTGGCCTTCGAAGTACGCCAACGGCTGACTGTTAAACAATTAAATCAACAAGCCGTTGACGAGTTAGGCTACAAAAGCTTAACGGCGCTTCGCCCCACCCGTTGCTTGATATTTCTGTTCGTATTTTTGCCACAGTCGTTTGTGTCGATCGTTCAGCTCGATTCGCCGACCTTGAACGAAAGCTATTTCGATCGAACTATCGACATCCAATGGATCGCCAGTGCATACGAACAGCGTCGCATCTTTGCCCGTATCCAACGAGCCGACTCGATCGGCAACGCCCAAGATCTGAGCCGGATACAACGTAATCGACTTGAGTGCATCCTCCACCGGCAAGCCGAACGCCGCAGCATTCGCGACGTGATACGGCAGATTCCGAACACCCGTACCGGCAAATTTTCCGACGCTGGCAATGCAATATTCGACTCCCAATCGTCGCAAACGATCAGGCAACGTGTAGGATGCATCGTAGGCGTCGGATTCTCGCATCGGCAAACGATACGTACCGCCGATGATTACTGGAATCTGATGAGCGATCAACAACGGCGCGCAATCGGCAGCATCGTAACCTCCATAGATGATAATCCGGATTTGCTGCTCTAACGCGAATCCTACAGCAGCTTGTATCTGACGAAGTTCATCCGCTTCAACAATAACAGGAAGCTTCTTATCTAGAACAGGTAACATCGCATCGAATCGCAAATCGATGGCGTGCTTCTCGGGTTCTGCCGCACGAGCTTGTTGATAGGCACGAGCTTGTTCGAAGAATCGGTGAAGCGATTGTTTGGACGTTTCGGGAGTCGAACTTGATTTTTCACCGCTATCGTCACTGGACAATGAACGCTCGGATGGCCAGCGCATATGCATCCCGATGTCTTTGCGAACAACCAGTTCCTCGAACGTCCATCCATCGAGTTGGATTAAGGACGAACGTCCGGAGATCATGCCACCCGTCGGTGTTGCGAGTGCGAGGAGAATTCCATTGGCCCTCGCGACAGGAAGAAGTTCGCTGTCGGGATTGAGAGCGACCGCGCTTTCCACGTTCGGATTGAACGAGCCAACTTCACGAGAATCGATCGTCGCTCGGATGGAACTAATTTCGACCAAGCCCAGTTGCGTATGGGCGTCGAGAAAAGACGGGTAAACATGCTTGCCCTGAACCTCTATTTTTTGGACATTCGCCGGGAGCGCAAGTCCTTTGCCGACTCCCGTAATACGCCCTTTTTCAAAGAGAACCATCCCATCGGCTATCGTATCGCCGCTTACGGTATGCACGGTTCCACCGACTAGTACGATCGGTTTGCTCTGAGGAGCCCCCGGGATTTCATCGTTGGCAAACGCAACCATCGGGATCATTGCGATCAGCAAGACGGCCAGTGCGCTGTACGCAGCACTTTGGTCGCCTTTCGCTCCGCGAAAGTGGCGTGTAGCTCTTGAACGAACGTGCATTTTATGAGATTCAAGTTTTGTTCGCGGAGCGAACAACGACCAAGGTTTCCAAAACGACATATTCATTCTCCACTCCTTGATCGGCAATAGATATCGACGCGAGGCCAAAGCTCTTCCTCAGGTTTCTCGCTTTCAGATGCTTTTTTCGGTGTTTGCCCCGACGTCAAAACTTTCTGTACAAGTTGGGTTCGCGTGCGATGTGCTGATTCGCGAGTCTCAAGATCTTCTTGGATATCGAAATACTTTCGGCCGTCGATCCAGGTCTGCTCACATCGCGAGAGCAGCGACAGCGGCGGTCCGCTCCAAAGAACGATGTCTGCTTGTTTACCAACTTCTAGCGAACCAACATACTCGTCGATGCGAAGCTGTCGGGCTGGATTGAGCGTCACAAATTTTAAGGCTTCCTCTGCTTCAAGCTTGCCATACCGGACGGCCTTGGCCGCTTCATGGTTGAGATGTCGCGCCAATTCTTGATCGTCCGAGTTGAATGATACGACGACGCCAGAACGATGCATGATGACGCCGTTGTAAGGAATCGCGTCATAGGCTTCCATTTTGTAAGCCCACCAATCCGAGAAGGCCGAGCCCATGGCTCCATGACGAGCCATCGCATCGGCAACTTTGTAGCCTTCGAGGATATGTTGGAAAGTTGCGATCTTAATCCCAAATTCTTCACAGGTTCGAAGCAGGGCTAAGATTTCATCTTGTCGATAGCTGTGGCAATGCACCCAGCGCTCGCCACGTAAAACCTGGGCCAAGGCTTCCAATTCTAAATCGCGTCTTGGCGGAAGTCCTTCATGAAGTCTTGTCCATCGATCCCATTGTTGCTGGTATTCCTTGGCTGAATGGAACGCATCTCGAATGATCTGGTCGACTCCCATTCTCGACTGCGGATAGCGATCGGAAGGCCCATCGGAAGTGTTGCTGCGTTTGGCGTTCTCTCCTAACGCGAATTTGACGCCGGCTGGAGCCTTCGAGAAACGCATGGCATCGAATAGTTCTCCCCATTTCAATTGAAGCACCTGGTTTTGCCCGCCGATCGGATTCGCAGAACCGTGGAGCACATTCACCGTCGTGACGCCGCCGGCAAGCTGCCGATAGATATCGATGTCATCGCAGTCGATAAAATCGGATATTCGAACTTCGGCCGTGATCGCTTGCGTTCCTTCGTTAACGCCGCCATCGGTTGCCATGTGCGAATGGCAATCGATAATGCCAGGCGAAAGATGTTTGCCTTCTGCATCGATCACCAAGGCGTCGGAAGGAATTTCGATCGATGCGCCAATCGAGCTGATCTTGCCATGAGTGATCAAGATCGAAGCATCGTTGAGAACCCCAAGTTTACCGCTGGTCCAAATCGTCGCGTTCTTAATCACCACATGCTTTGGCTGGACTGGAGGACTCGTACGGCCATAGGCACCCAGCGGATAATTGACCGCGGTTACAAAAGTGCTTTCAGCGGCTGCCTTCGGCTTCGCATCGTCGGATTCTGGTTTGTCAGTCCCTTCGGCTACTTCTGCTTTTCCCATCGAGTCAAGTTTGGCTACTCGAGTCGCGTCAAGTCGATCGGTAACGCCGTCTGGCCAAACGATCGAACCCTCTAATTCGATTTCATCGTCAGAGGAAGGTTCAAGTACCGCAGAAAATTGAATCATTCCTGGTCGATCGAAGGCCTTTCCTGTGAATCGACCCGTGAGCATTCGATCGCGGAGCAAAAGCGAATCGAACTTGATCTCGATTGGTTTCCCCGATTCTGAATCCGTGAAGACGATCCCGCTGAGTTTGTCGGGTTTACCGTTCACTTTCACTTTCAGATCCAGGGTCGACTTGTCGCTTCTCTTGACGGCAAACTTCCATTCACCTCTCAAATCAGCCGGTTGCGGCTTGGCGATTTCATAGCGGCGACCATCGACCCAAGTTTCGAGAATTCGCGTTGACTTTTCAAACAGATCGCCGTCGGTAACTATAAGACTTGCTGGTCTACCGACGCCGAGACTTCCCAAGCGATCGGCTGCGCCGAACATTTCGGCAGGATTGACGGTCATCGATCGCAGCGCACTATCCTTGGAAAGCCCACGTTTTACGGCGATACGAACGTGTGCCAGGAATTCGCCAATATCATCGAGTCCATGTGCTGCGAAGGCGAACTGAATGCCGGCAGCGTCGAGTCGAGCTGGGTTCTCGGGCGCAAGATCCCAATGCATTAATTCTCGGACTTCGACGGCTCTTGCTAGTTCCGGAGAATCAACCTTGGGAGGTTTCGGGAAATTCACCGGAATGATCAGCGAACGGCCTGAAGCTTGAACAGCGTCGAGTCGTTGGTATTCTTGGCCGGAACCACGGATAATTGCCCTCAACGAAAACTCGCGGGCGAAAGCATCGGCACGCAGCAAAAAGATTTCGTTGGAGCTATCGATAATAAATCGCTGCTCAGAATCAAGAGATGCTCCCAATGCTGCCAATGCATCATTGCGTTCCGGTCGCGGTAGTCCTCGATTGGCGTGATAGGTTTTCCAAGCCTGTTGGTACCACTGGGCATCGAGAAACGTTTGCCTTGCTAGCGCAACGCCCCCCATCGGCGAGTTTGGATACGAATCGCGACCGCGACCTCTCGGCACACTCAGCCGCAATTGCTGCGCAACATTCGATTTTAAAATTGCAAGTCGGCTTGGTTCGCTTGCGGTTCCGATCAAGAGACTCTGCCCCTTCAAGATGCCGTTGCTTGGAGCGACTAGTCGCGCTACGACGCCTTGACGCCTAAGTTTTTCTTGTGCCGAGGAATCGATGCGATATTGACTCGCGAGATCGAGTTGCGGAGTGATCAACGAGTTCCAGTGCTTTGCACCACCCTCTGGAAGCGAAGCGTTGGTTTCGGCAAATGCATCAATGAGACCTGGGTAAATCGACTTGCCCGTCAGGTCGTATACTTTGGCGTCGTTGGGGGGCTCGATATTCGGTCCGACCGCGACGATGGCACCATCGCGAATCACCATCGAAGCGTCGTCCAATGTTCTCCCAGGTTCAAGTGTGATCTTGGCATGCGTCAATACAAAGACGGAGGGGACGTGCTCGTGCAACCCTTCGACCGGCTTGGTATCGGTAACTTCCGCGCTCCAAGCAACGGAGCCGAATAAAAATGCGATAGCCCCTAGAACGCAAAACAGAAATCGCTTCATTTATTACCTCGATTGGAAATCAGTAGCTCGACGTCGCCCGGCGGCTAGCACCGTTCTGCTCACGGTGCTAATCGCTGTCCAAACTAGTCTAGCCTAGTTCATTCCGAATGACACAAATTTCGAGCGATTGGCGCGAATTTCATTGCAGGCCCAAGGTGATTAAGATAGCCTGAATGCCTAAGTTTTCGCGGCTTTTTAGAAATCCTCGTTTCAGAGAAGTGAAGTACGATGTCGGTCCGCAAATCCAGCAGTCGGGCGCGATCCCGGAAATCGATGGTAAGCGCTCAAAGCACAGGGCAAATTGTAAACCGCATAAGACGATTATCGTTCGAGCCATTGGAAGATCGACGAATGATGGCAACGTTCGAATCGTTCGATAGCGTTGTTGCGCCAAGTCTTCCTGTCGGTTGGACTCAGTCGACAACCAACACGAACAACTGGATCACCGTAAGCGGCGGAAATAGCGATTCGGCTCCCAATCACGCCTTCGTCGCCAATCCAGGTTCGGAGAGCGACAGTATTTTGATGGCACCCAGTTTCGTACTGACGCAAGCCAACGGACGTCTCAGTTTCCAAAATAACTACGATACCGAATTTTCGTGGGATGGCGGCGTTTTAGAAATCTCCGTGAATGGCGGCTCGTTTGCGGATATCGAAACTGCGGGCGGAGTTTTTATTTCCGGTCGTTATAACGGACTGCTCAACAATTCGAACAACCCCTTGGCGAACCGACAAGCTTGGAATGGTAATTCCAATGGATACGTAACGACCGTCATCGATTTGCCGTATGCCGCCTATAACCAGAATGTGGTGCTTCGCTGGCGATTTGGGTCGGATGAATTCGCCAACGAGATCGGATGGCGGATCGATACAATTCTTCTCAATAGCGCACCTCCGCCACCGACCGACGATTTTGGCGACGCACCCATTGCAGCCCAATCAGGATTTGCGTCGAGCTATCCTACTTTTCTAGCTGACGGTGGCGCGCATCACACGCTCGTCGCAGGCTTTCATCTCGGTGCGTTAGCCGATATCGAGTCTGATGGGCTTCCCAATTTATTGGCGACAGGTGACGACCTTTCTCCGTCGGTAAGCGACGATGAAGATGGAGTCAACTTTGATGGCCCGTTCTCGATCGGCAGTATCGGCGCCTTCAATGTTACGCTCACGAATACAGCCAGTTTGGCCAACCCCTATCTAGACGCATGGGTCGATTTCAATCGTGATGGCGATTGGAACGATTCAGGAGAAAGGGTTTTTTCTCAAGTAATCTCCGGAAACACCGCGATTAGCTTTATCATTCCGCCATCGATACAACCTGGGAATTCCTACGCAAGAATTCGACTCCATAGCGGAACTACGCCCTTGTCGCCTGGCGGTGCTGCTAGCAATGGTGAAGTCGAAGACTATCGGATTCAGTTTACGGTCTTAGGAAAGTGGTTGGATCAAGGGCCTTCGCCAACGGTCAACGGTCAGATCACGAACGTCCAGCCGAACAACCAGATCAATGGCGCTATCCATACGGTACTCGCTCACCCTACAAACCCAGATGTGCTCTTTGTAGGTGGAGTTAATGGTGGAATATGGAAGACCACCAACGCAACATCGGTCAATCCAAATTGGGTACCTCAGACCGATCAACTCGATTCGCTATCCATCGGTGCATTAGCATTCGACAGAACCGACGCAACCAGAAATACGCTCGTGGCCGGCACAGCCCAGTACAGCAGTTTCGGTGGTTTGGGTGGGACTCGCGGTTCGGTTTATCGAACGACCGATGGCGGCACGACTTGGGTGAATCCAGGAAGTGTCGGGCTTCAGACTGTTGGCGGTGAAAATATCTCGGGCATCGCGGCGCGCGGCAATACGATCGTCGTCAGCTCGTCGGCGAATACCGGTGGGATCTTCCGGAGTACCAATGCCGGCGCAACGTTCGTCGGGATCAACAGCGGTGGGATCGTCGTGAACGATAATGTTTTTGATCTCGTGGAAGACTTGAGCGATCCAATAGGCAATCGGCTGTATGCGGCTGTCGAAGATGAAGCGATCTATCGTTCCAACGATTTTGGTTTGACGTGGACGGCTGTTTCGAGCCCGGTATTCAATGCCGAAATGAACGCGTTGATCACCGATCCGAGGAACAACAATATCGAAATGGCGATCCATCCGACGACCGGACGCTTGTACGTCGCGGTTCTATTAAGCGGTCAGCCGCGTGGAATCTTTTATAGCGACAACGCTTCAACTGCCGCTCCGACGTGGACGCGGATGGACGTGCCAGTCCTTCCGATCGGTAATGGTGTAGCGATTACGGACGCCACCAACGCTACGCCAATCATGATCACTTCATCGACTACACATGGGCTAGCATCCGGTCAATTTGTTGCCGTCAACGGTGTCGTAGGAAATACCGCGACGAACGGAATTTTTACTGTTACTGTTATCAACGCGACTCAATTCAGTCTCAACGGAAGCGTTGGGAATGGAGCCTACGTTTCCGGCGGCGTCTGGACTCCGGTGGTTACCCCCAATCCGATATCCAAAGATATCGACGAAACAGGTGCGCAAGGGCGAATTCATTTTTCGATCGTCGTCGATCCAACGGACCACAATATTGTCTACATCGGTGGTGATCGACAGGAACAGCCAAACGCGATTGGCGACGTGGCATTCAACGCTGCGATTTTCCGCGGCAATGCTACGATCCCGAGGAATCCAACGGTAGCCCCATCGCCGCAATGGGATCATATCACGCACAATATTGTCGGCTTTGATCTGCCTGGCGGGACTGCAAGCGGCAGCGCACCGCATGCCGATTCACGCGAAATGGTCTTCGATGCCAATGGCAATTTAATCGAAACCGACGACGGCGGAATCTACAAACGCACGAACCCTCGTAACAATACTGGCGATTGGTTTAGCTTGGTGGGGAACATCGGCGTTTTCGAGATACACGACGTCGCTTACGATAACCTGTCCGATACACTCTTCATCGGTACCCAAGACAACGGCACGCATTATCAACCTTCGGCGGGTTCCCAAACGTTTCAATTCCTGCAAGGTGGCGATGGTGGGGATGTCGCAGTCAATAATATTACGCTTGCATCCAACGGTCAGTCGATTCGATACAGCAGTTCCCAAAACCTCGGAAACTTTGCACGCACTGTTTGGAACGCTTCGGGCGGACTTATTGCCGCTTCCTTTCCCGCTCTAGCGTTAGTCTCTGGCTCGGCGTTCGTTCCAGCATTTCGTACACCGGTCGAACTGAACGCCATCAATCCGACTCGATTGATACTCCAAGGAAATAACTCGGCCTACGAATCGTTCGATCAAGGAGAATCGATATTCGAAGTTTCTCCCGGTGCAGGTGCTATATTCGTCGATCAAAATGCGATCGCTTATGGCGGCAAGCAGAATGGAATCGACAATGCCAATGTCTTGTGGGTAGGCAGTTTCAATAGCGTTTCAGTCCGAACTTCGGGAACAGGCCCGACCGCACTCACCAGTGCTCAGCCTGCTGGCGCATCGACCATTCGAGACTTGACTATCGATCCCGATGATTGGGCATCCGCTTTTATCGTCGATTCCAATAAAGTTTTCGCCACCAGCGATATAGGCGCAACATGGTCGAATATAACAGGAAACTTGCCTGTTCTCGGCAACGTTTTCTGGTCGATCAAGTATGTCCCTTCGGCAATTTCCGACGCGATCGTGGTTGGGACGAACCACGGAGTCTTTGCCATGATGACATCCTCTCCGGGTGTATGGGTCCAACTAGGAGCAAACCTTCCGCACGCGGCGATATTTGATCTCGACTATAGCCGAATCGACGATGTCCTGGTCGCCGGGACCCTGGGTCGCGGAGCGTGGCTATTACCGAACGCTAGCGATGCGATCAATGCCGACACGATCGCTCCGAGTACGGTTTCGTTCAAACGCAAATTGCCGCTGACTCAGGTAACCAATGCCGACATGCTGGTTTTTTCTGCGAACTTCAGCGAAGGTGTGCTCGGTGTCGATGCCAATGACTTCATCGTAACCGGTACCACCGCTTCGATCAGTGTGACACAAATGACGCAAAGCAGCTACAACCTTACGATTTCCGGCGGGAATCTTGCATCGCTCAATGCAAGCGTTGGAATCAACTTTGCAGCTTCACCAACAATTACCGACATCGCCGGAAATGCTTTGCCCAACACCGAACCGATAATCGACGAAACGTATGCCGTCGTCAATCCGCTGGCCACGATTCAACAATCGTATATTTTTTACAACGAGTCGAATTTCGAAACGGTAGGCGGTGTGGCAGCGGCGATTGACAATTCCAGCAAGCAATTGCTGCAATCGAGCAATGTTGCTCAGGCAACGACCTTCGCTAACGTGACAAACTATTCTCGCGGTATCAATGGACTCGTCTTCGACGTTAATAATTTGGCAGCGACCACTTTGTCCACCAGCGATTTTATTTTCCGTCGGCCGACGGGACTTGTTTCCGGCATCGTCAATCCGAGCACCTGGGCCAATGCTCCAACTCCCTCGATCATCGATGTTACGCCCGGCAGCCCATCGCGAGTGCGTATCGAATGGCTCAATAGTACGATTCAAGATACTTGGCTCCAAGTCATTTTGAAATCGAACGCGAATACTGGCTTGGGGGCTCCGCTCGTCTTTTATATCGGAAACGCTGCTGGGGAATTGAATGGTCTTGCTCCGTATCGCGTAGGCACCCCTGAACTTTCAACCGTTCAAACGGGGGTGTCCAGCGAGTTGGTACCGATAACCGACGCTCGCGATATCGATAAAAGTCGACGCGTCGGCACGACCGACCTTTCATTCGTTCAGGCTCGAGTTTCAAGTACCATCCGGCTCGACAACATTATCATCCCGATTGCTGGCTCGGCAGAAGAAGGTGCCTCTCCTCCTCCGCAGATGGCTAGTTTGAGAATTGTGCCAACGACACTTGCCGTGAGCCTTTCTGGTATCCTTAGTTCCTTGCGAACGCCCGAGGCTAGCGCCTACGGCTCACGACAAAGCCGATTTCCATCGATCCCTTCGATGCCGGTTGCGTCCAGTGATGCAGCGATGTCGCGATGGTATGCCGAGAGTCTCGCGTCGCTCGAAAATTCCACACTCAATCATTCTTTGACCGATTTTCTTTTTACACGACTTGGCAAAAAGAAATTCGGACGAACCTAATTCGGTCGCATTCAACTTCTTAATTTGCATTGGAAAATCATGATTCGATTCGTAGCGTCGTTGATTTGGTTGATCACGGTTGCAATCGGCCAGCTCCATTCGGCGAATACCTCGTCGTCGAGTAAACCGAATATTGTCTTTATTTTGATCGATGATTTCGGTTATGCCGATACAGGAGCGTATGGTGCCAAAGATATTCGAACACCGCACATGGATCGATTGGCACGAGAAGGTGTTCGATTCACCGATTTTTATTCGAATGCTCCTGTCTGTTCACCCACTCGATGCGGATTTATCACCGGGCGATGGCAGCAGCGAGTAGGGTTTGAATGGGCGATGGGTTTTTCGGCGGATTCGTTTTGGCGTCGCGGTGACGAATGGGTAAAAGAATCGGACATCCACGCAATGGGCTTGCCGACCAGTGTTCCAACGCTGCCGAAGATACTCAAGGCTGCCGGTTACACCACGGGTGCGTTTGGCAAATGGCATCTTGGCTATAAAGATGAATTCAATCCGACCAAGCATGGTTTCGACGAGTACTTTGGCGAACTGCTTGGTCACTGCGACTATTACAATCACGCTTACTACGACGGTACGTATGCTCTTCGCGAAGGCATAGAACCGGTCAAGGTCGACGGCTACCTTACCGATCTGATCAATCAGCGAGCCACTGCCTTTGTGCGCAAGAATGCAGATAAACCATTCTTTCTTTACGTACCTCACCTAGCCGTTCATTGTCCCTATCAGCCGCCAGGGCGACCAGAACCGAGTGTTACCAAAACCAATATGTATGACGGCGATCGGGCTATTTACGCATCGATGGTTGAAAAGGTCGACGAAGGCGTCGGAATGTTGCTTGCCGAGTTAGAAAAACACGGCATCGCCGACAACACCTTGGTTGTCGTCAGCAGTGACAATGGTGGCGAACGCTATTCGGATAACTCACCGCTCTTTCATCACAAATCAACGCTTTGGGAAGGCGGAATACGCGTGCCTTGTATTATGCGCTGGCCGGCTAAAATCCCTAAGGGCGAAGTAACGCATCAAGTCGGCATCACGATGGACTTGAGCGCATCGTTTGCCTCGATCGCTGGTGCAACCGTCGCCGCCGAAGCTCCCTTCGATGGTATCGATCTCATTCCGATTGTGGCAAAATCGAAACCGGTTCAGAGCCGTACGCTCTGTTGGCGAATCGATCGAACGGGCCGCCAACAAAAAGCACTTCGACATGGTTCCTGGAAGTACATGCAAGATGGAAACGTCGAGATGCTCTTCGACTTGACATCCGACATCAGCGAACGACGCGACGTGTCTTTCCAAAACCCTACCGTCTTCACTGACTTGAAAAATCGATTGACGGAATGGGAAGCGGAAATGGCTAAGGAAAAGACATCGTTCCTCATAAAATGATTTCGAATGACGTAGTATTGGAGGACGGACGTGCAATCAGAACTTAAGAAAATGCTTTCGGCGAAGCCGTTTGTTCCCTTTACGATGGTGAATGTTCGATCGAGTGCGAGTACAACACGCAAGACTTTAGGTCTGCATGCCGGCAGCGTTGATGATCATCTTCGTGAACCAGCTCGTGATGCTCGCGTCGGACTCGCCGTTCCACGACCACATATTTCGGACAATGTCGGTTACCATGAGACCGGATAAGCCAAGCATGAGAAGGATCAGCAGCAATACCGAGACTTGCCAAAATGCGAATGGCACTTCGGGTGAACCTCGCATGACAGCCGCTCCCGCAACTCCCAAGTTGGGCGATAAATCACCGGCTCCTAATCCGTCATCTGTAAAGCCACCCTCCGACTCTGGTAACCCGAATCCTTGATTGCCAAAACCGTCGCCCAGGTCAGTCGAGTCTTCGATTTCAATGACTTGCGAACCGCTATCTTCTTCAACTTCGATTCCGTCGGACGGTGAAAGCTGAAAATCTTCGGCCGCAGAAAAATCGATTCCGCTCAATCCAGCACCTGATCCGCCCGCCGGAATATCGCTGCCGCTTCCCGAGCCAACGTCGCTACCGCTCGCACCGCCAAGATCGAGTCCGGATATTCCCGTGCCTGCAAGATCTAACGGATCATCTTCGAGCGACAATCCGCTATCCGAAGGCGCCATCAAGTTAATACCGCTATCAGCGTTTAAGGCCATATCGCTATTGCTGCCCAGCACCAGATCATCGTTGTCATCCATGGCAAGTTTTATCTCATCGCCCAACGAAATATCACCATCGCTATCCGATCGTCTTAAGAAATCGGGCGAGCCACCCTTCGATGTCGATTGAAGCTTGGCATCAGAGCCACCCATCACGTCGGAATCGTTACCCGACGATTTTGCCGCACCACTTTTACCGCTTTTTGTAGGCTCTTCGCTTGCAAGTTGCAAATCGCTGCCTAGTCCCAAATCGCTACCAAGTCCGAGCGACAGTGAGCTGACATCTATCTCCATTTCGCTATCGTCATCGTCGAGCTTCAAAACATCATCGTCGCCTTCGCTTGGGACCGGTACATTTCGATTGACCAAGCGAAGTCCACTGCCGCTGCTCGGATCGGGAACCAGCGCCACGTCGCTTTCGAAGTCTGGCGAGTCGGCATCTAATTCCAAGTCGCTCGAACTACTGGATTTCGATTTTACATCCGAGCCAAGGACAAGACCGCTTTTAGAGGAACCACCTTGTCGCTCTGAAATCAAAATCGACGATCCACCGGCAGCATCATCCAGGACATCGCCTGACAATTCGCGCTGGACGCGTTCGATCTCATCGGTTTTAAATTTCCAGCTTGTACCGTCTCGAAATCCGAAAATTTCACCGCGAGATCGCATTTCGATCAGTTCGTTCGCTGGAATCCCGAGGAGTTTGGCGGATTCCTCTAATGAAAGGTAGCTGGCCATAGAGTTTTCGTGGTGTGCGTAAGAGCAGGAATCGATGACAAGAATAACTTTTAGCCTAATCGACAATGGCCCTTGAATCTAGATTCCGCCGCCATGAACTTGAAAATCCATCCCGATTTCACCGGAAAAATCGGCAATACATTGCTTTCAATCGCCCTTTTTGTAGCGCCGTTCTCCATCGACAAAACTGGCGATGACCATTCCGTGCAATTCGGTTCCCTGAAGCGGCGTATTGTAAGCCTTCGTTTTCATGGCCGGCGCGTCGACCGTCCAGCTTTGATCGGGATCGATGAGTACCAGATCTGCCGGCTTACCCGGCGCGAGAGATCCAGCGTCGATGCCAAGCAATTTTGCTGGATTCAAACTTAGCTTCGCAAACGCTGCCGACCAATCGAGAACCCCCGGTCGAATCAGATGAGTCACGACTTGCCCGAGGGTTGTTTCCAACGAGACCATTCCGAACGGGGCGGCATCGAGTTCCTGCATTTTCTTTTCGAGCGAACAAGGTCGATGGCCGCTCGAAATAATATCGATCGTTCCATCCGCTAAACCAGCCAAACATGCGGCGATATGCGACGCCGATCGCATCGGAGGATTAATCTTGCAGTTGGCATCGAACGATTTTAATTGTTCATCGAGCATGTGCGCGTTGGCAATATAGATTCCTGCGGTGAACGGAAGATGCCGTCCGCGGGCTCCGCGGCACAAATCGACGCTCCCGCTGGTTGAAATACTCAGCAAGTGCAAGCGCCCACCCGTCGCTTCGACCAAGCGTAGATCGCGAGCGGTCGCCAAATCCTCGGCTTCCGCCGGCATCGGCGGCAAGCCTAAAACAAGTTGCGTCATGTCTTCATGCATCACGCCGCCTCGCGACAACGACATGACTTCGGGATGAGCAAGTAGCGGTCGATCAAACATCGAGCAATACTCTAACGCTCGTCGCATCAGTGCCGTATTGTCGATCGAGCGCGGTGCATCGCTAAGTGCTACAACGCCTGATTCAACCAACGATCCGATTTCAGCAAGCTCTTCACCTTTTCGTTCCTTGCTAACACAACCTAATGGATAGAGTTTTGCCAGCGACGCTCGAGCCGCTTTTTGCAACACAAACTGGACACTGGCTGCCGAATCGATCGGTGGTTCGGTACTTGACGACATGGCGATCGAAGTAAAACCACCGGCCAAAGCCGAATGCAGGCCCGTTGTCAGCGTCTCATCTTCTTCGCGTCCTGGTTCACCGAAGATCGTTCCGAGATCGACAAAACCTGGTCCGCCAATCAGACCGCGTGCATCGATGTGCTGTATGCCCTTGGGAAGATCGCCATCTCGACAATCCAATCCGGCAAACCGACCGTCCTGGATTAGCAATCGACCGACACGATCCAAGCCAACGGACGGATCAATCCACCTCGCATTCTCGATTAACCAAGAATTGTTCATCGAACGCCCTTCTTTCCAAGCAACAACCACAGGACCGCCATGCGAATCGAAATGCCGTTTGTCACTTGCTTGAGGATCACCGAATGTGGTCCGTCGGCGACCTCGGGCGTCAATTCGACGCCGCGATTTATCGGGCCCGGCGCCATAATCAGAATGTCGGGCTTGCTTCGCTTCATGCGTTCGTTGGTCATCGCATAAAGCAGGGCGTACTCGTGAACCGATGGAAATGGTCGGATCGCTTGCCGTTCAAACTGAATCCGCAACAGATTGAGAACATCGCATCGCGGCAGAATTTCATCGAGGCTATAAGCGACTTCGACACCAAATTTTTCCCAAGTTTTCGAGACCAACGTCGCCGGTCCGCAAACAATTGGTTTAGCGCCTAGTTTTAAAAGCCCCCAGATATTCGATCGAGCGGTTCGACTATGCGCAATATCACCGACCAAGGCGACCGTCAGGCCCTCGAGACTGCCTCGCTTTTGTCGTATTGTGCAAAGATCCAATAGCCCTTGCGTCGGATGTTCGTGCGGACCATCGCCCGCATTGATTACCGCCGCTTCGAGATGCCGAGCCAACAAGTGTGGTGTCCCCGGAGTAGCGTGCCGAACGACCACGGCATCGACTCCCATCGCCTCGATGGTTTTGGCCGTGTCGATAAAGGTTTCACCTTTGGAAACACTCGAACCTGACGAGGAAAACTCGACGGTATCCGCGCCCAATCTTTTTGCGGCTAATGAAAAGCTATTGCGAGTTCGTGTGCTGTTTTCGAAAAAGAGATTGGCAACCGTTCTCCCTTTGAGCAAATCCAGCTTGACTCGCCCCCCTTCGGTTGCCGTATGCAGGTGCTCGGCAAGATCGAGAATCAGCGTGATTTCGTCGGCCGAGAGGTTTTCTAAACCGAGCAAATGGCGATGCTTCCATTGTTCGGGCAACGACGATGAAAACGCAAAAGTCATATTCTCGCTAATCAAGACGGCTCTTGGTGGATTCTTAGTGACAACGGATTCGAAGCTGCCACGAACGAGATTCTAATCGACAGAGCCAGGAACATCGAGACGGCGTTAACCGAATGCCGCTCACTTTCGCGATATTTGGGTCGATTTTGTAGCGGTGCGGCACAAGCGGGCTGTGTATGTCCAAATGTTTTCTTCGCTTCCACCGGACGGCTCGCGCCGTTTCGCTACGAAAGTCAGTGGCTTTGGACTTGCATCATCCGACGACGAACTCAACAACATCGAGACGGACTGCGGGATGTCCGTCTCGACGCTGCCAAGAATCGAAATTATGCCAAGATATGCGTGGCGTTAGACTATCGAGCGAACTGCGATTCCGCTCGCATTAGGACTGCGCCAGCAGTAATTACCTGAGCATTCGAATTCGCGTTGCCCGCACCAGCAGATGATTCGGCTAGTGGAGCCAATTTAACGCTGTTCGGAAACGGTCTTAATCCGGACTTACGCACGAAGACTTCTTGCTTGACAATCGAAGGTGTCTGGTCCGAAACGATGAGAGCATGAGATTCTTTCGGTGTCGCGATCGGATCATGAACGTTGCTGTTCGAAGAAGCAATTTCGCTAGCGCTTCGATTTTTTCTCGTTGAAGTGCTCGAACTGAGTTCCACTCTCGTAGGCGATAGGCTTTTAGGAACAAACAACGCTTCATCCAAAAAAGGATTGCCAGGCTTGACTTTGGCGGGAGCTTTCGTAGGATGACTTGAAGGCGGAGACGCGATCGGATCAGGCGTAGGAACCGGAACCAGAGGTGCTTCAATCGTATTGGTCGCATCCGATTGAAAATATTCCGAAGAGCCCGAATAGAGCGGTCTCGCCGACGACATTGGACTAGATTCGAACTCGATGGTCGATTCCTCCAACATGGAATTGCCATTCATGCACGCCGAACAGGTGCAGGTTCCCCGAGAATTCTCTGGAAGAGAATCGCAGCTCTTCGAATCGCAACTTAAGCATGACGACCGCGAGTGGAATAGATTGATTTCAAAACACGGCGTCGCCTTGTCGAGATAGTCGAGCAATCCGTTACCAAGGCCTTTGATTTTCAAGGTCGGCATGCACGCATCGCATGAACTGCAGCTAGTCGGTGCACAGCGCTCGCAACCGCAATCAGCCAAAACATTAGGGGCCTGAAAGCTAACTAAACAGAGGCTTGCAATGGCTAGCTTCGCGTAGGTGAACGATACTTTTCGCATTCCAGCACCTTTTTGTCGTAAATCCATAGTCGGAACTTTGTAGGAATATTTTGTTCGAACAGAATAGTTGATCGAACCGACACGACCGTAATCCGCAGAGCTTTCGGATTATCTAGAATAAACCCCCAAGTCCACCTATTTGAACATTGGGGCAACGTCGCCTGACAACGGCAACCAGAGGAGTTACAATCCTCAGAAGTTTTAAGGTGCTTCACAGTTTTTTCACGCAAAAGCCCCCCCCATGTCGACAGTCAATCGCCTTTCCAATCCGTTCGGTGCCCGCGATACGCTTGCTACGCCCGATGGCAATCTTGGGATCTATCGCTTAAGCCGCCTTGAAGATCAAGGAATCGCTGCGATTTCAAAACTGCCGTATTCCATTCGAATTCTCTTGGAAGCCGTGCTGCGATCGTGCGATGGATACGAAGTCACGCAAGACGATGTGACGAATCTCGCTCGATGGCAAGCGGCCAAGCCAGCCGAGCTTGAAATTCCGTTCAAACCTGCCCGGGTCGTCCTTCAGGATTTTACCGGCGTTCCCTGCGTCGTCGACTTGGCCGCCATGCGCGACGGAATGCGGACTCTCGGCGGCGATCCCAAGAAGATCAATCCGTTGATCCCAGTCGATCTGGTTATCGATCATTCGGTCCAAGTCGATTACTTTGGAAGCAACGATTCTTTGGCTCGAAACGTCGAAATTGAATTCGAACGCAACAAGGAACGCTACGAATTTCTGCGATGGGGACAGCAAGCCCTCGACAATTTCCGCGTTGTCCCTCCCAATACCGGTATTGTCCATCAAGTCAACCTCGAGTTCCTAGCCAACGTTGTCTTCACTGGAAAAGATGCAATCGGACCAGTCGCTTATCCTGACTCACTCGTCGGCACCGATAGTCACACGACGATGATTAATGGGCTCGGTGTTTTAGGTTGGGGGGTCGGAGGGATCGAAGCCGAAGCCAACATGCTGGGACAGCCGCTCTACATGCTGATGCCCGAAGTTGTCGGATTCGAATTGACCGGTCAATTGCCAGCCGGCGCGACGGCAACCGATATGGTCCTTCGCGTGACTGAGATTCTTCGCAAAGAAGGGGTCGTCAATAAATTTGTCGAGTTCTTCGGCAGCGGAATATTAGGTATGCCGCTAGCCGATCGAGCAACCATCGCCAACATGGCTCCCGAATATGGAGCGACAATGGGATTCTTTCCTGTCGACAACGAAACGCTCAACTACATGCGACGAACCGGTCGCAGCGCATCGTTGGTTAGTCTCGTAGAACGCTACATGAAAGAACAAGGTTTATTCCGCACCAATGAACCTTCGAATATTGTTTACTCCAAGACTATGAAACTCGATCTATCGACCATCGAGCCTTCGCTGGCTGGACCGAAACGCCCGCAAGATCGCGTGCCGCTCAAATCGTTGCAGCAATCGTTCAGTAAATCGCTATCGGCCCCAATCGCCGATCGAGGCTTTGGATTAACATCCGAACAACTTACCAGTACGGCGACCGTTCACAATAACGGTGACACCGTCGATATCAGCCACGGTGCCGTTGTCATTGCAGCGATTACGTCGTGTACCAACACGAGCAATCCGTCGGTCATGCTGGGAGCAGGTTTGTTAGCCAAGAAAGCTAGCGCTCGAGGCTTAAAGGTTAAGCCGTACGTAAAAACTTCGCTGGCGCCTGGCTCGCGAGTTGTCACCGATTATCTACAAAAAGCTGGCGTCCTTGATTCATTAGCCGATCTCGGTTTCCACGTTGTTGGATATGGTTGTACGACTTGCATTGGAAACTCTGGGCCGTTACCCGAGTCAGTAGCGGCTGCCATCAATACTGGCAACTTGGTTGCGGCGGCGGTGCTCAGCGGCAATCGAAACTTTGAAGGACGAGTCAATCCACTGACGCGAGCAAACTATCTCGCGAGCCCCGCCTTGTGTGTCGCGTATGCAATTGCCGGCACCGTCGATATCGATTTCGAGAAAGACCCGATCGGAACGGACACCAAAGGCAAACCGGTTTACTTCCGCGAGATTTGGCCAACGCACGCCGAAGTCCAGCAAGCCATCGATATGGCTGTTCAACCAGAAATGTTCGTTCACCAATATAAGAGCGCATTCACCGATAACGAAGCTTGGAATAGTATTCCGATCACGCCGGGCGAACTTTACCAGTGGAATGGAAAGAGCACCTACATTCAACGGCCACCGTTTCTCGAAGGACTCACCAAAGAAGTTCGACCGATTGCACCGATCCGAGCTGCACGTGTACTAGCGGTACTCGGTGATTCGGTGACGACCGATCATATTTCACCGGCCGGTTCGATTGCCAAAGATGGACCGGCTGGTCGGTACTTGCAGGAGCAAGGTGTCTCGGCCCGCGATTTCAATAGCTATGGTGCCCGACGCGGCAACGATCGTGTGATGGTCCGTGGAACCTTTGCCAATATCCGCATCCGCAACATGATGACGCCAGGTATTGAAGGTGGTGTAACCCGCTACCTTCCAACCGGTGAAACGATGTCGATCTACGACGCTGCCATCCGATATAAATCCGATAAAACGCCGCTGGTTATCTTGGCCGGTGCCGAATATGGAACCGGTAGCAGCCGCGACTGGGCGGCTAAGGGAACGCTCCTACTTGGAGTTCGAGCTGTCATTGCGGTCTCGTACGAACGCATTCACCGAAGCAATCTTGTCGGTATGGGTGTTCTGCCGCTACAATTTTTTCAAGGCCAGTCGGCTCAATCGCTCGGCCTAACCGGCGATGAAACCTTCAGCTTTGATTCTCTCGACGATAATCTTAAGCCGCGAAGTACGATCGAAGTCAACGCCGTAGCACCTGATGGAACCAAGAAATCCTTTTCGGCAGTCGTGCGGATCGATACGCCGGTTGAAATCGATTACTATCGCAACGGAGGAATCCTTCCGACCGTCTTGCGCAAACTTGCTATCGAAGCCTAAACAGTGCGCACCGAAACCAAAGCTCTCATTGCACTTTGCCTTTTCGGAACGTGCATCGCTATTGTCGGAGCCGTGCTGCGATCGTCGAACGACGATTGGCTAGAAAAAGTCGGGATGATCACCCATGAAATTGGTATGGGAGTAATGTTGTTAGGCTTTGGCGGGATGTTTCTTCTAAGCCAATTCTCGATAGGTCGAAAAAAAGGGGGAGCGTTTTCGTGGTCGGACGTCGACGGAGTATTTATCGTTCGTCCAATCGTTCGCCGTGAGATCCTCAATATCTCCGAAGGGTCCGAAGGAGCGAAATCGATTGCAAAGATAGTGCCACATGAGCTTGTCGGCGTTCGATGTCTGATCGCACGCAATCGCACGATTGAAAAGGAAACGATATCTCAAATGGCAAAGACGCGGCAACTTCAAGTCCTAGATCTTCAAAACGCGTTCCTGGAAGAAGGCGCCTTGTTAGAATTAGAGTTGTTGGAGGGACTTGAAGTGCTTTTGGTAGCCGGTTGCCTGCAGCCATCGCAAGCGAAAGAATTACGCATCGCGATGCCAGAGACTAAAATGATTTTCGATCCGAGATAGAATAGCGTTTGATTCGTTACCAGGCTCCTGCCTAGCAACGCACTGTTTTGGAGGCTCCGCCTCTTACCAAATTGAGGATACGAATTGTGAACGAACCATCCATTGAACCGATTACCAACCCGTTTTTTCGAATCGGCGTTGCCGTTACTTTTCTTTGCTTCGCCGCCCTCGCGATCGTCTTCGCATGGAAACAATACGAACGCTCCGGTGCCGACCAATATTGGGCGGAAGAGAACGAGAAAAACGCTAAAATCGAATCGGTAGAGAATATCGATGTCGTCGAGCCACTCAAGTAAAGGATTTTATTTTGAATTCGCCTGCCGGATTGCTGGAACCGTTTCATGAACCTATTCAAGGCCTTCAAGAAGTAGGTCACCATTTTTGGACACGAGGTTGGTCGCTTGGCACCAGCAGCAACTACAGCGTCGTCGTCGATCGCCAGCCACTGCGGCTCTTGATTACCGCCAGCGGTAAGGACAAAGGGCATTTGGGACCAAACGACTTTGTGATCGTCGACAATATCGGCCAACGCACGCCGGCGGAACAGCCCGCTTCGAGCGCCGAGACGCTGCTGCATTGCTCGATCGCCGAACGACGCGGGGCCGGTGCTGTGCTGCATACCCATAGCGTCTGGGGCACGATTCTTTCCGATCATTTTGCACAACTGGGCGGGATCACCCTCGAAGGTTTCGAGATGCTCAAGGGTCTTGAAGGAATTAAGTCGCATGAGAGTCGTGTCTGGCTCCCGATTTTCGAGAATACGCAGGACATCCCCAAGCTCCGCGAACAAGTCGAACAAATGTGGAAAGAGAACCCAGACCGACCCTGTTGGGGCTATCTCATCCGACGGCATGGAATGTACACTTGGGGAAGCAATCTTTCCGAAGCTTCCAGACACGTCGAAGTGATCGAGTTCCTATTGGAGTGCGTCGGTCGAACGATTGCGTTACCATAGTCGCATTGATTTTAGTTGTAACAGGAAGAAAAAAATGGCCAGCGTATCGATTCCTGATCAAGACCGCACACTTGACGACCCGAGCGAGATTCGCAGTTTCCTTGCGCCCTTTGGCGTCTGGTATGAGCAATGGGAGGTCGCTGGTCGATTGCCCGAAAACCCCACCAACGAAATGATCCTGGAAACCTACGCTCCCGAGATTGAGCGACTCAAGGAACAAGGCAACTTTGTTACGGCCGACGTGATCAACGTAAACGCCGACACGACTGGCTTGGATACAATGCTCCAGAAATTCAACAAGGAGCATACGCATAGCGAAGACGAAGTCCGATTCACCGTTTCCGGGCGCGGCGTCTTTCATTTACACCCCGAGGGCGGACCTGTCTGCGCTGTGACCGTCGAAAGCGGTGATCTGATCAGCGTTCCCAACGGAATGAAACACTGGTTTAATCTCTGCGATGATCGCCACATCCGCTGCATTCGATTGTTTCAGGATATAAGCGGCTGGACTCCACACTATGTCGAATCTGGTATCCACGAAGACTATGCCCCCGTTTGCTTTGGCCCGCAGTACGTCAACGGTCAAACTCGCGTCCAATCCGTGATCGATCTATGAATCCCCTGACCGTCCAAGCCATCTTGCTGGACATCGAAGGGACGACCTCGAGCATTGCGTTTGTTTACGACGTGATGTTTCCGTTCGCCCGACAACATGTTCTTGAGTTTTTGAAATCAAACCGACAGCGTCCCAATGTTCAAGAAGCCATCGAACAACTCGCGATCGATGCCGGCTACGCAAACACTCAAGCTTGGTCGGTTGCGACTGCATCGAGTGATAAATCAAGCAACGAATCGAATGCACAACCTAGCCATTCCTTTTTGGCCGAGCATACGCTATCGCTCATGGACTCCGATAGCAAATCGACGGGCCTCAAAGCGTTGCAAGGCTTAATATGGCAATCGGGCTTCGAAAGCGGCGAGCTACGGTCGCATCTCTTTGAAGACGTATGGCCGTCGCTCGAACGTTGGTCTCGTCAATCCAAAGCGATCGGGATCTACTCGTCCGGAAGTATCGTGGCACAAAAGCTTTTCTTCGGCCATACGCCTCAAGGCGACTTGCGACCCTACTTCAATCGTCACTACGATACGACCATTGGCCCCAAACGAGATAGTGCCAGCTACGCGCGAATCGCGGTCGAATTTGGCTTCGCGCCCGACCAGATTCTTTTCCTCAGCGATGTTGCTGGCGAGCTCGAAGCAGCGACAGCCGCTGGCATGCACGCCATCGCCGTCGTTCGGCCAGCCAACGTCGCCTTGCCCGAATCCTACAGCGGTCCACGCATCGAGTCATTCGAAGAACTAATACTTTCCTAGTGTCGACTATAGGTCATTCGCGACCAATGCGCGGCGTGACAAACAGAAGCAATATGGCCATTAAATCGACGACTGAAGGCGACTTGACGAGAACGATCTTTGAGATCGCCAAAGCTCTGGCAGTCGACCCTCGCCAAGTGGAATCGGCAATTCTATTGCTCGACGCCGGCAACACGATACCTTTCATCGCTCGCTATCGGAAAGAGGCGACCCGCGGGCTCGACGAAATAGCCTTGCGGACGATCGAAGACTCGATCGGAAAGGCCAGAGAACTCTTCGCTCGCAAAACGACGGTTCTCAAATCGATCGAGGAACAAGGGTTGCTTACCGACGCACTTCGCCAGCAAATCTTGGATTGCGGCGACATGCCGACGCTCGAAGCAATCTATCTACCCTATAAACCCAAACGACGTACACGCGCTACCATCGCACGCGAACGCGGCCTTCAAGGGCTCGCCGATATTCTGCTCAAACAGGTAACGTTGAAGTCCTCGAAAAGCGAATTGCTGAAAAACTACGTCAAGCCGGATGCCGAAGTTCCCGACGAAGATGCAGCCCTTCAAGGAGCCTTAGATATCGTCGCCGAGCAATGGTCTGAAGACGTTGAAACTCGCGTTTGGTTGACGGATCAATCTTTCAAGAACGGCCGGATCGTTTCTCAAGTAAAGCGTGGCAAAAAAGAAGAAGCCGACAAGTTCGAGATGTACGTCGACCATCAAGAATCGGTGGCTCGTATTCCATCCCATCGCTTCTTAGCGATGAAACGCGGCGAGGACGAAGGGGTTCTGCGAATCGGCCTGGAACTCGAAAGCGATCGCGTTGTCGGTCAAATGCAAACCTATTTTGTCGATAACCCGCAATTTGAGTTTCATCGCGACTTGCTTCAAACCGTCAAGGATTGCTTCGAGCGACTTCTGCTACCGGCAACCGAGTCGACGGTGTTTCAAAGGTTGAAGGAACGCGCAGACGAAGAAGCCATTGCTGTCTTCGGAAAAAATTTGCGTGAACTTTTGCTAGCTCCACCAGCCGGACCGAAAGTGACGCTTGGTGTCGATCCAGGCTTTCGTACCGGATGCAAATTAGCCGTCGTCGATGGTACTGGAAAATATCTTGCCCACACGACGATCTATCCGACGCCTCCGACCAGCGATGTTCAGTCGGCTGGCAAGACGATGCTCGAGCTCATTGCGAAGTACGATGTCGAACTGATCGCAATTGGGAACGGAACAGCTTCGCGAGAAACCGATGCCTTTGTTTCGGACTTGATTCGCAACAACAATCTGAACGTCACAAAAGTAATGGTGAGTGAAGCCGGAGCGTCGATCTACTCGGCAAGTGAACTAGCTGCTAGCGAGTATCCGAATCTCGACGTAACAGTTCGCGGAGCCATCAGTATTGCTCATCGCTTGCAAGATCCATTAGCCGAACTTGTTAAAACAGATCCTAAGTCGATCGGTGTGGGGCAATATCAACACGACGTCAATCAGAGTCAACTGAGAAAATCCTTAGAGCGTGAAGTAGAATCGTGCGTCAGTAGCGTCGGTGTCGATTTGAACATGGCCAGCGCATCGCTCTTGTCCTACGTATCCGGCATCGGACCAAAACTTGCCGAAAATATCGTCAGCTACCGCAATGAAAACGGCCGATTCGACAAACGACAGCAGTTGACGAAAGTACCCAAGCTAGGCGCGAAAGCGTTTGAGCAAGCAGCCGGCTTTCTCCGCATTCGCAATGGCGAACAGCCACTCGACAACTCGGCCGTGCATCCCGAGTGCTATCCGCTAGTCGAACGTATGGCAAAAAAGCTGAACGTCCGTACGGAATCGCTTGTCGGGAACGCCGCGCTTTCCCAAAAGCTGAAACCCGAAGAATTTGTCGAAGAGCAATTTGGCTTGCTGACGGTCGTCGATATCCTTGAAGAACTTGCCAAGCCAGGCCGCGATCCCCGCAAGGAATTCCGAGCCGCCCAGTTTTCCGACGACGTCAAAACGATAGAAGATCTCAAGGCCGGAATGGTACTCGAAGGCGTGATTACGAACGTCACGCACTTCGGTGCTTTCGTCGATCTTGGCGTCCATCACGACGCATTGATTCACATTTCGCAACTTTCAAACACCTTTGTTAAAGACCCGAACGAAGTTGTAGCCGTCGGCAACGTGGTCAAAGTAAAGGTTCTCGAAATCGACTTACCTCGCAAACGAATCGCCGTGAGCAGGAAATTCTAAAGGGACAATCGCCGCTAAAAAGCTGGTTATGCTGAAGCTGAGTTTGTAAGTACTGCCAAATTCCGTCGAACACTAAACCTCCCGCTTTCGATTGATACAAAAATATCCTACGAGCGATCTAGACGCAGACGAGCCGCAAGAGTTCACGCCCTATCAAAAAATTTTCAACCTTGTGGCATAAACATCCTGCTGTGTTCCTAGCGTGGCATAGTCTTCTAGCCTTTTTATGCCCCACAACTATATGAGAGTTGCAATCAACGGGCAGGTTGAACAATCCTACTACGACGTAATTTGGCCTCTAGCCCACAACTATATGAGAGTTGCAATGGCGAGATTTTCCGGCCCAAAGGGCCATTTATTTGCCTAGCCTGGGCCAACGGCCCAGGAAATCACGGCCTAAAAACCGATTAGGGCCAAAGGCCCGACCGTTTGTTGCCTTCAGTCCCAAACATATCGCTCGTCGATTGCAATTTCATGTCTTTTGCAAATAACTCGAAACTCATCTTGGAATGTTATCCGTTCGTGATGTTTGGCTTGGCCCCGGATGTAAGCGTCAACGACAGCAAGATTGGAATGGCTGACTGAAAAGACTCCGTAACCCGTTTGCCATGAGAACGTAGGCGTGCCGCCTTGGGTATTTTTTGCCCACTTGGATGTTTCCGTCTTGATATTCTCGACGAGTTTTGCAATCGCTATCGTTCTTGATAGACCAACAAGAATGTGAACATGGTCGACGTGACCACCGACAGATACACTGACACAGTTCGATTCCTTGACGTGATGGGACAACATGCGGAACATTTCGTCTCGAAATGTCTCCACTCGAATGAACGGACGCCGATTTTTGGTCGAGAAGACTAGGTGGAGCCAAACTTGAGCAAGTGATTGGGGCATAACAATCTCCAACTATCGACACAAACCGCCGGGCCCTTGGCCCTAAGTATCGATATTGTATCTAGTTCCCAGGCCGCTGGCCTGGGCTAGGTAAACAGATGGCCCGTTGGGCCGAAGAGTTATTCGGATCAACTCAACATCAAAATGACTTGTGGTGTAAAAAATGGCATCCTGCCTATGTTCCCCCACCGCACTGCCGGAGAAAACTCGACACATCTACTCACTACTTTTCAAACGGCACAAAATCCTTAACTTCGCACCTCAAAACATTCCGCCGCCTTGCGGACCTTTCATGCTACCACTGCCCATGCCACCCATTCCTCCTCCTCCCATGCCACCGCTTTGTTGGCCGCCGAACCCTATGCCGTTATTGCTTACTGCTTTTAGGTTTGCGGGGTCCATTTTTGATAGCTCGTACAGCAATCCCTCGATGTCGCGATGCGCGTACTCTGGGCAACTTACGACAAGTACCGATCCAAAGCATTGGATGACGCACTCGCCGCCAGTGGTAACCCAGTCAGCCTGAATCATTGTTTCAATGAGACGAATGATTTCAGGCACCTTTTCAATGTTTGGAAGAAAGTGTGCAAGATCGTAATATCGAAGAGTATTCCCTGAACCGCTGCTCTTAGTCGTAACCATTACGTAGTCTGGCTCGACGAGGATTGTCAATTCCTTGGGATCGAGAATGAGATGTAGAGCTCGCTGCAGCGACATTTCCGGTACACCTTGAAGCGTGACCGGATCTTCAGGAGAAGCCGTGCCGTCAAGCTCGAGCGCCACCGTATCGATGAGTATTGCCAAATTAAGTTCTAAAGCAAAGGTTTCAAGCACGCTTCTCAGCGGCGTGTTATTGAAATCTGGTTTGACTTTTTTGCGAATCGCAGATCGGACTCGCTCCCGAAGCTGCGCTTCTTCTTGTGCAAGCGTTCCACCATCGGTCATCCAATTGGGAGCCGGTCCAGTCGGCATGGTAAACGTGGTCGTCGACTGCGCCAAAGCGAGTTTCGGATCGACAACTTGTGACGTCGCATTTTTTGAATTCAGTCTAGTCTTCCCAGAGATTGGGCTGTCATTAAACGGATCGCTAAATGGGTCGCTTGCAAATTTGTTCGCATCCGTCGGAGTGCTTGCTGCCGGTGGAGCGTCAGCAAGGAGCAAGGTTGCTTCAGCGGTCGCCAATTGTTCGCCGAACGCTGAAGAGACGATCAACGATTGACTGGGTTTATTCCCGTCGCCTATAAGTAGATAGGGGAGACCGCTGACGGACACGATTAGGCTTGCCGCCATCGCAGTCAGTGTAGCCACTTTGAACGACAACGATTTCATAGCGATTTCTCCTTGAACGAGTTGCTGTAGATTTAGGGGTATCGATGGTGAGTTTGCCGAGACGGCATGTGAGAAAAGATCCGATTGCAAGAAACCTTGCTGCCAAGTTTGAGCCACCGCCGCAACACAATTCGATTGATAGACGGCCGCCGCGGCCAAGGAAACGGTAAAGCTAATACCTCGGCGAGCAAGTCGCTGACGAAGTGAGGAACGACCTCGACGCAGACGACCTTCGACGGCTGATAAACTGATATCCAATCGGTCCGCGATTTGAGGCGCACTGAATCCAAGTACATAATGTTCGATTAAAGCTTCTCGCAGTGGTGGATGCAATGCATTCAATTCGCGATCGAGAAGCTCCAGTTCCATTTCGCGAGCAATTTTTTCAAGCGGATTGTTGATCTGAGTCGGTTCGCACGTCGCGTCGCTTAGCGAAGCGGCACGCAATCGTTGTGAACGCCGTCGCACGCGGTATGCAGTTCGATAGGCAACTCCGTACAGCCATGCAGCCAACGATGTTTGGTTCCGAATTTTTTTCGCTGATTGCAGAAAGATGAGAAACGTAGCTTGGTATGCATCCTCAGCGTCTTTGGAATCGCAGATCATACGGCGGATAACTCCCGCAACCATTGGCCCATGTCGTTCAATAAGCTGCTCGGCCGCCGCACGACTTTTCGTTGCGATAAAGATGCCGAGCAACTCGTTATCTTCAGCGAGCAGGCCCAAATCGGGCTGCCTGGGTGTGACATCAAGATCCGAATTTATCGACAATTTCATGCGACAACATTTACCGAAAAGCGTGACCGTGAAAAGCGAAGATATAGTGCCATCAGTTTAACATTCCGGGCGCAAAATCTCAAAAAAATCGTCACTTCTCGGCGCTAACCACCATTTGGTTCCCAGGCTCTGCCTCGGAACCCACTGTGACGCAACCTCTGCCTGCAGACATGACAATTGTTCGAGAGTGGCGTGCGCTGGTGTATAGCCTTTAGGCGACTCTTCCGCCTCGATCCGGCGATTTGCATCGTTGCGGCTAAAGCCTGTACACCAACGCTACGAATCAGCCGGTACCCGCTAGCGTCCGGTTTCCCAGCGATTCGAGCGAACCGGTGCTAACGCACTCCGGCTGATGAGTAATCCAGGCTAGTTGCGTGCTGCTCACGTATCGTCAAACATGGCACGAAATACTACTCCAGGTAGCTCGACTCCCAGATCGACTGATAGCCGCCGATACTTTCAAAGTAAGCGATCATCTTGGCATAGAACTCATGACCGGCCAGCGTCGCACTGTCGCCTATGACGATCAGCTTTCTTCTTGCCCGCGTCAAAGCGACGTTCATCCTCCGCGTATCGCCGAGAAAGCCGATTTCGCCGTTCGGATTCGATCGAACGAGTGTAATCAAGATCGCTTCTTTCTCCCGGCCTTGAAAGCCATCGACAGTATCGATCTCGACGGCTTGGAATGCACATCGTTGACGAAGCCAGCGCACTTGAGCTGCGTAGGGGGCGATGACCGCAATGTCCTTCGGACGGATTCCAATGTTGCAAAGTTCTTCTACTTGTCGCAAGATCCATGCCCCTTCTTGCGGGTTCAATCGACTCTCGCCATCCGGTTCGATTTGCTCTTCCCAGCCCGCTCCGGCCGTGTCGATAAAGGTTGCTGGCGACTGAACGATGGTGGAATGCGGCTGAGCGACTAAATCGCTCAGCAGATGCGTCCGAACGGATTCGTCCGCGATCAAGCTCCCTTGGTAGAAACAGTTTGACGAGTAGTTCATGATCTGTTCGTGCATTCGATACTGCACCGTCAATTGCCGCATGATTGCCGCGCCATATAGCTCGACCAGGCGCTCCATCAAGCTGACTGCACAACCTTGCTTGGCGGCTTCGGCCGAAAGAATCGTGGGCGGTAGCTGGCAATGATCACCTGCGAGCACCATTCGCTCGGCCTTCAAGATGGCTGGCCAGCATCCAGCTTCGGTGCTTTGGCAAGCCTCGTCGATGACGACTGTATCAAACTGCCGATCGCCTAGAATCTCCGGATCAAAATTAGTCGTCGCGCAGATCACATCTGCTCGATCAAGCACATTGGCGATGATTTGCCGCTCGTAAAGTTTCGCGTCTTCGCGCAGCCGACGAGCTTCTTGCCGCATATCGCCTCGCATCCCCGGCAATGGTTTGGCACGCGTGAACTTACCAGCTTTTCGAACGATCTTCGCGGCCTCGCGATGCATGTCGGCAACGATCTTCATACCAGGATCAGCTTCGACCAGTGCATCCAGCGTATAGCTTTGCAGTTGTTCCTGAACGCGCGCAGGATGGCCGACGCGCACCACACGTACCCGATTGCCGACTAGCTTCTCTAATAAATTATCAACGCCAGTATTGCTGGGAGCACAAGCCAATACCTTCTGCCCTCTCGCAATTGCCTGACGAATGAACTCGACCACCGTCGTCGTCTTGCCAGTACCAGGCGGTCCATGAATGATCGCCACATCGCGAGCCGAGAGAGCAAATTGAATCGCTTGTTGTTGAGAAGCGTTAAACTTCGGATCGATGTCGATCGCGACCGCATTATCCGATTGCAATTCACGTGCACCGAGCAAAACGTCTCGTAATTGAGCAACTCTGCCGCGTGAATTTTCGATTGCCTTAAGCGCAGCCAACTGACGGTTTCGAGTAATCTCGTCAGTCGAAAGATCCAATCGGAATCGCTCTCCTTCGGGCTGTTCATCGAATGCGACTTCGAGCGAGCCGGCCGATCGGCGGCAGACGATACCGTAACCACAATCGCGTTCGTTCAGCTCATCCGATGCGATCACCGGTGATCCAACCCGGAAACGATGCCATGGCAACGAGAGCGTTCGGTTGCGTTTGACAAACGTGATCAACGATCGACCGCCCAATCCCGTTCGCTCGTCTGCGACGACCAGGTCGACAAGCGTTTCGCCGCGAGCCTCGGCATTGGCTTGAGATCGATTCTTACGACGCTCCTGCATTCGAGCTCGCTCGGCTTCCGATTCCATATCCAGCCAGGATCGCAATTGCTGGAAATGCTTGTCAATGGAATACGACACTGCCTCATTCACCTTTCGTACGATACTAAAGAACTTCGCTAGAACTGCCGGCGATTTTCAATCGGGAGAACGCATCTTGCCACGACTGTAAGTTAGCATCGGTTTGATCAGTGAACAGTCCCAAGCTCGTCGTTTGAATTCGAATTTTGTTAACAAGTGTCGTACGCTCCGCGTCGTCCGTCGTTACGTTGGCCAACATCCACCGACAACGTGCCATGTGAAAATGGGATTGAAGCAGGAGACGAGCATGTATTTCATTGCCTCGGTCACTATGCCGTAGATTATGCAAGGTCGCCGTTAGTTTTGCCCAACCCCAAATCGGCGACGATTCGTCTTTTTCAGCGGGGCCATTCAACGCATTTTGCAGTTCACTTACCGAATCGTTTGCGATGGCAATGTCTTCGAGATTTTGCGAGGCAAGCATCTGCAGGTCGATCACATTGGGTTCGAGCTTCAGTCGTTCAACGAGGATCGCCAATGAGCCTTCTTTTTTTCCTGCCAGCCGTAGCCACTCTGCTTGCTGGCGTTTTGTCGCTAATCGCGAAGCCTCGGGGAATGATTTCAGCTCCATCGCAATCGTGCAGGTTTTGGCGGCCTGTTGGTAGCACGTTGCGGCGAGCGAGTCGCTGGAGGAAATTTTTGCGATGTCAGCCCACGATTTGGCGATCCATAGCATTTCGTTGAAATGCATCGACGATTGCTGTGTGGTTACCATGGCATGCAAATTATCGAGAATCTTAATCTCTTCTTCGTTCGCCGAATGCTGATCGAGCAATTGGCGGAATTGTTGCTTGAGAGACGAAAGCACCATCGACTTGACTTCACCCGCTTCGGTCCGGCCAACGACCTTGTCGAGAAAATCGAGGGCTTGCGCCGCCCCCGCAGCATCGTTGTCATCAATCATCGACTGGTAGAAAACGTCGAAAGCGATCTTGGCAAAGTCGACGGTTACAACGATCTGCTTGGGTTGATGACGCGCTGAGGTCGCAAGGGATTCGATCAAAGGAAATTTGCCGCCGGTGAGCCAGTGTTTGATCGCCTTAGGATCATCGAGTCGTTTGGCAAGCTTAGCAAGCGTCAGTTTGGCGGTAAGCAACGGAAGGTCAGGCTTCGACTCTCTTTCTTCTTTCGCAACGACACCGGCTTCGAAATGCTTGGATGCCAACTTTAGCCGCGAAAGGTTTTCTCGCGATTTCGGCTTTCCGGCACTCGTATCGTCGAGTGAAACAAGCCAATATGCGGAACCGATGCCAAGCTGTGCATCGGCAAAGTCAGCCGACTTTGGTTTTATCTTCTTGAATGCCTCGACCGATTCATCGAGCTGTCCAAACGCGGCAAATCGCTGGGCGAGGCTGATCCAAATCGTATCGCGTTGAGAATCGTCGGGCCACTTCGTTTCGATCAACTCTGCAATGGTTCGCATCTGATGGAGTTCACCTACGGCGGAGGGATTCCCCCAGTGAATCGACGACGCCTCTTGAGCGGCAGCTAGGGCCATCAACGCTGAGTCATGCGTCGAATCTTTGGACGCTTCTCCGAGCCGTATTACCGCTTCACCATAAACCGCGGCTTCCATTAAATGCCCACCCTTGAACGATAGGAAGGTAAGCAAGCAAAGGAGTTCATCGCGTTGTTCGGCGTTCCCCGATCGCAAAGCCAACGCATAAGCTTTTTTCGTCAAGGCAAGCGTTTCGGCCATTTGAAGGCGATATGATTCGGTATCGAGATCGCTTTTGTCTACGGCCATCAACGCTTCATAGCTCTCGTAAACCTGATCGTGTATATTCCCAAATACCTGCTCGCGCACATCGACCGAGAGATACGGAATTTGAGGACGAGCCTTCGTTGCTGCTGGAAGTGACAATGCTGGCGCGATGGTTTGCGATTGCTTTGCGGAAGGCTTGGTTGCGGATGTGTTCGTCGAGCTTTTGCTTTTTATAACTTCTTGAGCGTCGGCATCGTTTTGGAGATCCATCGCACGCGTGTCCGAGGCGGCGGGATCGGGTGCCAAGGCGGCCAAACGAGCAAACGTTCCCGCCGGGATCACTGCGCTAGCGATTTCCTTTACTTCGACCGTTGCCGATTCCGTTATGCTCGTCGGTTCGATCGGCGAGGCGTGGTTTGGCATATTGCGTCGGAAAAACAGGACCATCGAAAACAACAATAGCATCGCTACAAAACCGCCACCTATCGGTGTAAGCAAAGATCTCTTTCGCTTCGGCTCGTCGCTCGATTTCGATGGTTCGGCACGACTCTTTGCGGCCTTATCTGTTTTGATATCGAGAACGCTCTCAGCCAAAATCGAGACCTTGGCAGCGGAATCGACGGCTGTCGAGGACGAGGAAACCGCGACGTCCTGTGGCCCGACTTTAGTGGCCAATCTACCTTTGGCGGTAACAAACAACGCCGCTCCACAATCGCATCGAACTTCGGACGTGCTCTGCGCGTCATATCGATGCGCTAACAAACAGACCGGGCAATACCCTTCGAGTTTCGACGAATCAGCCAACGAAGAATTTTCGTTCACTTTTTCTTCTCGAGCGGCAGTGTGATGCCCCAAATCGTTCCCCGCGTGTTATTGCGCGGCCTCGGAAACTCTTTTGCCATCGCCGCGCCTTCTGGCATTACCCCGACGTCTTTGTACGTCCCGCGATGCGACTCAGCTAATTTCTTGAATCCGTCCGCATCCGTTTTTTTAACTTCCATACCTCGAGTATGAATCACAATCGTCGGATGCGGCTTTCTAGAAAAATACTCAGCCGCTTTGTCGGTGAACGCCCCATCGCCTAGGACGTAAATCACATCTGGGTTCAGCATAATCGCTTTCTCAATTGCTTCCTTGCCATTGGTTTTGAGACATAACGGTACGGTATTGAGCCATCGCCCTAGTGTATTTTTATTTTGCGGAGTGGCTGGCGCAAGGGTTCGTACAGTATTCGGATGCAGCATTCCATAGGCAGTGTCGCTATAAAAGATGACGTAGAATCGTTGTTTGGGGGTGAGCTGATTGACCGTCAATATCAATTGCAATAAAGCCGTTTCGAAACGACCACCGGTCATGCTGTTTGAATTGTCGATTACGAAGACAAAGTTCGTACCCGATAAATTGCTTCCAAAAACGGTCGGCTTTCCCATCGTCTTAGCCGTTCCGTCGATCCCCTTACCGCTTACGGCCGGAGTCTGGATCGACGGGCGGCTGACCGCTGCCATAAAGTTTGGCGTCGTCGTAGGTTGGAGTATCTCCGTTGCGCTCTCTTCGGCAGGTGCTGCTTCGGCGGCACTGCTTTCCGAAGGCTCGGTTATTTCGGTCGGTTGGAGTTCGAGTGTAGCTTCTTCGACGAGGTCTGCGCTGTCGTTGATAGAAGCAACAATCGAAAATACGTTTGGCGGCCGATTCACAATAAAGAAACTTGCCAGGATCAATAGCATCGCGAGATGGATGGCTGCGCTGATGCCGCCCGTTCTGATCTTCCTCCAAAAATGGGCACGTTGATCCTGAAACCAGAGCTTGACGATGAATACAAATTGATTCCAGCCGGTAAGCTCGTCGATTTTCCGTTCCCGCTCCAGTCGAGCCAACTCGGCTTCTTGTACGGATCTTTCAATGTATTCGTTGATCGAAAACCGGTACTTCCATTCTTGCTCTGGCCGATCGATTGCAACAGCATTCGATGCAACGAATTTTAATGCAACGACTGATGAAGTTGCTTTGGACTCGAGGATCGTCGCGGAAGAAACTGGTTTCGATGAACCAGCTTTAGTTTTGAGAGTGTCCGAGGCCGGTTCTCGGTCCGCAGGAGCTTGGCTTCGCTGCACCTTGGTCGACGCGGCCTCGGGCTTGCGCGGAGCAAGCCTATCGTCAGGCTGTGCGGTAACCGATCGTTCGCGGGCGAGGACATCGCTAAAGTCAGGGTGTTCTGTTGCTTCGACTTTAGCGATCGGGACTTCGAGTAGTTGCTTGCCATCGGAAACGATCGTGAGCCCGCGTTCCGATGGTCGGTAGTAACCTTCCGCCTGTACCTGATCGAGTTCGGCGTAGGGGATCAGCAGGAATTCGCTCCCGTTGGTCACCGACACCAGACTATTTTCGCGGGCAGATTTTTGATTCATGTACGATTCTGAAGCCAGATAGCACGAAGATTAACGATGACTATTTAGTGTATCAAAAACGGAATAGTCTACCTAAAATTTTCGTGAACGACGAGAATGTCGCACTAAGATGTCGACGCAAGCTGCATTCGACAACAAATTTTATCGATTTTCCCAACCTATCCGCTCCGCCGGGGAAAACGCAACTGCATTCATCGATTCCAGCTCGGCGAATTTAGAATTGAGCGTCGTCTCCCTTGTCCCGATGAAAGATGAACCGTATCGAGTTTAAAGAGGCCGACCGCCATTGGGGTTCAATGCGCCTCCAAGTCCAAACCGCTGAGTTCGAGGCCGGTCAGCCTTGTCATGGATATGAGCGGCAAACGTCGCGTAGGCGCTCGGGTTGTGTCGGGCAAATCGCGCTGCCTGAGTTTCGTATGGAGGCTCCGTTTCCGAAATATGCGTTGTCAAATTTTCGGATTCCGTGAAGCCCGACCGACCGTCGATGGCATGTGTCGCTTCATGGATCACCATCGCGGCGAGCGAATTGCGCCCTGTCTTCGCGATATTGTGGCTGATGTTGAACGGATCGAATGTGAAATTCGAAAAAGGAGGTCCGAACGCGATCGGCCCGCCGAGCGGACACTCGGCAGCCGTACTGAGACCATCCGTGGTATCCCCACCGGTATAGATAGTGTGCCGAAACATCTTCGGGTTCCCCAGCGTCCGATGGATGCCGCGATAATTGTTGATCAGCGGGTCGATCGTGGCGAGCGTAATGAACTCCTCGTTCGCGAGCTTCGTTCCGCCCGGCGAAACAAGTTTGAAGTGCGTCTTCCGCGCCGTTAATGTCACGCCGTCGACGGTCACGAAGTCGAACTTGCCGAATGACAGCATCGCCCGAATATCGCTGAGCGCCCGCTGTGCTGCGACGACTTTCAACTGAGCCAGTGGCGCAATGGTCTTGGCAAGTTGCCCACCCCAATCAGTGCTCACCGGCGGCTTCCAGCCTCGCAGCGGCAAATCCAGCGCGCCCAGAACCTCGCGACCAGCGACGCCGGCATCGACGGATTATTGTTGGCAGCGCTTTGGAGGCGCGCGTTTGCAGCCCAATGGGGCGATTCGAGTACGACTGACATTGGCTCCGATTCTTCCCCGTCATAATTGACGTTCTTGATCGAATTCAGTTCGTAACTATGAACTGATATCGATGAATAGACAGTATTGAGCGGCCTAACCGTTAGGAATGCTGATCTACATCGATCGATAAAAATCCCGCTTCAATTCGGTTGTCGCAACAAGCCACAGATGGTTGCGGAAAATCGCCGCAAATCTTCGTTATTGTTCGAGAGCCTCGAACAATGGCTCCTCGCATAACAACGAACCAAGCCCAGCGGTTTCATGCCGAATGCGACGAATCAGGTTCCTGCTTTGCACATTCTGACGCCCTATATACGATTGGAATTATCCAACACATCACGCCAATCACACAGCTAACGAAACTTTCGATCGCATCGCAGGGGCGACCAAGAAATCTTGAAAAGTTTAAGACTTTACTTTCGTAGGCACGCTATGACCAATAGCATTTGGCTCTTCCGCAGAATCTGTGGGGCAAAATTGACTATTTAGCGTTACGAATAGAAAACCGAAGTTTCAACGGACACCCG
>JAWXCK010000295.1:0-16142 GCA_034408855.1 Pirellulaceae bacterium | reverse complement strand
TGGTTTTTGCAATCACTCAGTCCAGTGTTTTCCTTGTATTTCACGGCTAAAATCGATTGCGGATCACGAAAACCACCCACAGTTTCTACCGGAAGAGCCAAATTTGTTGCATGGCGAATTGAAGCAAACGTCGACGCCGAATATATCGTCGCCGAGTATACCGCAGCCGAATTTTCGATGCCAACTTATCGTTCGAGGTCGTTCCAAAGCAACTGTAACGTGCGATGGAAGTGGGGCAACTTCAACGGAGGCTATAGCACAAGCTTTGGAGAGGGTTTGCCGGCAGAAGTTTCATATCGCGTCGTTAGGATCAATAGGAGCGTTAAAGCGATCGGAAGCTGAAAGCACGTTGCTGGACCATTTCAATCGCGTTGCATCGGCCGCCGCCGTTGTGGCGACGAATTCTCAATCCGAAGATTCGGCTCTTCAATTGTTCGATACCAGCGCGTGGTTATATGACTCCGACGGCAGACGCCGCGATTCCTATACGAAGACCGATTCGTGGTTGGCTTGGTATCCAGGGCTCAATAATGAAACCGCGACCATCGGTGAAATCTTGGCTACCCTGCCGAAAGTTCCGGAAACGGCGATTCCGTGGCTGATACGCTTCTTCGAAAATCCAGATAGCTGGTTTCGCTTTCGCGGTGCCATTCATCTTGCCGATCACGATGTCCTTCATGTTTTGCTTGGACGCGGTTTGCAAGATCAAGACGAAGCTTTCGTGCTTGGTTTTGCGATGGGAACCGCGAAGAAGGTCAGTCGCTTTCAATATTATGTCTTCAAATGGGTCATGGTCCATCTGTATCCCGAGCCGTATCGGATCCCTAGCTTCTTGCTGCCCGCCTTCGATATTGGAATGCGCTGCGGCATTCAAACAGGCCGCAAAAATTTGTACCAAGAACCGCTCAAGGAGCTAAAAAACTTGACGGTCAAGGAAGCTCGAAACCATTGCGGAATCGATAGCATCATCTTGCGACAAGGCTTTCGCGAAGAGCAGGATCGAATTCCATTTACCATTGCAAGCCTGCGATTGCCAACGACTTGACCCTGACTCACGTGCTGGCTAGTTCTCACCCACAGATAACGTTGTCGGGGTTGAGAAGTGGGAATACTTTTTTTCTGCCGCTTCGAGCCCCTTTGAACCTAAAACCGAAGCCTTGTTCGCATTCACGGCGCGAGAAAGCCTTAAAAATCTCGACGACTGTCCTTAGCTCCGTTTTCGCCCCAGGGAATAGCTGAAATGACGCCGGTCAATAGAGTCGACTCGAAAAGTATCACGCAGACCCAACACAACGGTCGGTGTAAATTAAAGTAAGGTTGTCTTGACAGCCAGAAAAATGGATAACGAGTGTAGTAGCAGAAGTCCGTTAATTTGTTGACGACGAAATGTGTGAGCGTATTGCGAGGAAAACTCTTCATAGTGGCGTCATATGCGAAATTATTGAGTTGCAAACCCACACAGCTCGTAGTCCCGTTCACGACACAAACAATAAGCAAAGCGAGAACGAATTTTTGAAGGATTATAATCATGGCTGTTGATCGGGAAATCCGTATTCATCGTCCGGAATCTATCGGAATCGAAATCCTTTGATGTTCGATTGGAATGGTCAGTTGTATTACCATTCGCCAGGTTTGCCAAATTGCTTTCCGGCGGCGTCGCGAAAGGCTTTACCGGCGTTGTCGAGATTCTGCAAAAGTTCTTGCGATGAAATTCCGTGACCACCACGCGCGGCGGCGATGACCGTATTGCACTCGTTGGTATCCATGAATTTGGCGGCTTCAAGCAACCCTACTTCTTCGCCGAACGGGATCGCGAGGAAGCCATGTTTGTCGGCGTGAATGAGTTGGCCCGGTTGGATGCGGCGTCCAAACACTTCGATATCGACACCCCATTCGATCGGCTGCACTGCGGCGTGCCCGACGCAAAGTCTTCGAGCGATCGCTTTGAAACCGGCGTCGGTCATCTCGTCGAGATCGCGAATGGCACCGTCGGTTATGGTGCCGACACATCCCAGCGACCGATGGGTATTTGCGTTGACCTCTCCCCAAAACGATCCGATCACTCGAGGCTTGTCGAGATCCTGCACGACGACTATTTTCGGGCCTGGTACGCTCGCAACGTACCGGCGATATTCGCTCCATGCATTCGGTTTCGATTTTCGATGCGATCGATTGCTCGGTTCGATTCGGACGGTAACCGCATAGCCGATCATCGGCCCCATCTGCGGCATGAAATCGCGGGTTTCTTCGATATTAAAAGCGTCGGCGCAATAATCGTGCTTGGTGATCTGCTCCCAACCATTGTAAATGGTCGGCGTATTCCATCGTTTGAATTGAAGAAGTTCGGCGTGTGTCAGCCCGCGATCATTCTGACTGCGGTCTTCTCGCATCGACGAATCGGCAAGTTGCGAGGAGTTTTGCACCGCTAGTTTCCCCCGATGTAACGTTGGTAAGCGGCTTCGATCTTGGCAGTATTGAAGTCGGCATTGTGAAAGATAAATCGATGACGCAACTCGAGTTTTTCACCCGCCTTTAGTGTGTGAGGGCCATTGGGCGAGTCTGGATCGAGTGTCCCGAAAGGGTTTGCGGTAAAGAGTCCATACGTTCGCACATGCCAGGTCGTCGGATGCCGGAAACTTTTTGGGTGATTTAAAATCGCAACGCCAAGTATTTCATCTTCGACCGGTCCGATATAGTCACACCATTTGGCGCGCTTGCCCCAAGCTTCTTTATCCGTGACACCTTCGCTGTTGATGATCTTCCCACCTTTTTTGCTATCGACTGACATAGTCGTCGGAACGCGAATGCAAAGGCCTGCATCTTTCTCGTCGCCAAAGGTCACCTCGCCGTCGGTAGCGATAAAGATTTGATTGAAGTCGATGATGCGAGTCTCGCCATCGACTCTGAAAATCATCGTTCGCACTTCGCTAAGATTTTTCTTGTCGTCGGAACTTAAATAATCGAGTTCGCTAACAATGACCGCTTCATTGGCGTTAGCGGTCATCTCGGTAAAGCTCCGATGCTTTTGTTTTCCAATGGTTTTCAGGCGATCTTGATTCTTCAGTTGGGACTTTTCATCCTTACCAAAACTCTTCGCTTCAGCCCAAGAGTTGAAGCCACCGATATCTTGATGGCCAAACCATAGTCCACGATGGTGATAATGATCCTTGACTTCGCCTTCGATATCCTTCATCGGATAGCTTCGTGTCATCGATTTACCGGTCGGGCCGTGAACGGGCCACAGATACGTCTTATTCGTCGCCGGGTCATCGAAAATATACTCGGCAAAAACCTGGTCACCAACCTTGATAACGACTCGCGTATCCGACTTACTCAACGAGAAGGCTGGCGCGGCGGCATTCGTAAGTTGTGAAGAGGGGCCGTACGCACATACGCTAATAAGGATCGCACAAAGGACGTTTTGAATTCGCATACATTTTTCTTTCAATGGTTATAAAGCTTACTTGCCGACGAGTTCGGCTTTGGTCTTTGGTAAGGCGTTCACGAATCTTGCATCGGTACGAAGCAATTCGTCGATAGCCTTCTGTCGCAGTTCGATCAATCGTTTGCCTTCTTCGGGTCGACTAGCAAGATTGGTTAGCTCTTCCGGGTCGGCCTCCAAATTGTATAGTTCCTCGGTTTCGCCAGCGACAAAATTCCGAATGTACTTGTACTTCCCATCGCGAAGCAACGCATACCACGGTACGCCGCTCGAGGACGTCAACGATTCGTCGATTGGAATGACGTCTGTTTCAGAGCCATAGTTTCGCGACATGTGGGTCATCAGGACGGGGGAACTCCAATCGGTACGTTCTGGATTTTCGAGCAACGGACGAATATCGCGACCATGAGTCTTCCACGGTACCGTCACGTTAGCCGTTCGACAGAAGAAATCGATAAGATCGGGAGCGTTAATCGGATGCTTGCAGACTTTGCCCTCGGGAACTTTATTGACCCATCGAACAATCAATGGCGATGCAACGGTTGCATCGTACGGGGCGACTTTCTGATTGAAGCCGTGCTCACCGAGTCCATACCCTTGATCGGCAGTGTAAACGATCAAAGTGTTTTCCAATTGCCCCGAGGCTTCGAGTGCTGCGAGCACTTTTCCGACGCCTTCATCTACGGCCATCATGCACTCGTTGACTTGTTGGACCCAAGAGTCGTAGTCTTTTCCAGGAACGCTCGAATCAAAGTTCCCTTTCTTCTTTGCCTTCCTTGCCATCGCCGGTCGACCATTCTCATCGAGCATCCAAGCTTGGGTGTCTTCGAGATAAGCTGGCTTATCAGGCCACGGGCCAACGATATCTTTCGGGACAGGTGCCGTCTTCCCTTTCAAAGTTCCAAGGTGGCGATCGGCCGGTGTCGTCGGACCATGGATGGCACCATAGCAAAGCCATAGATACCAAGGCTTATTCGGGTCGCGATGCTGACCGCTGATGTATTCGGCCGCCCATTTCGTGTAGTTGTCCGTCGAATAGCCGTCGCTCGGTTGGTCGACTCCGTTGAAGGTAAGCTGTTGGTCGACATAATAGTTTCCAGCGTTATCAGGTTTGCCAGGTCGATTCCAGACGATTTGATAGTCCCAATCGCGACCAAATCCGGTGTCGGTCCCCGTATGCCACTTGCCGATTTGAGCCGTTTGATATCCGTTAGCTCGAAATTGTGCCGGAACAAAAGGGCATTGCTTCGGATCGTATTTGCTGCCCGGATATTCGCCTTCCATCGTCATCGACATAACACCATGTTGAAGTCGACCAGTAAGCAACGACGCTCGCGAAGGCATGCACCAAGCACCCATATAAGTCCGTTCGAATCGCACACCCTTCGACGCTAAGCGATCGATATTGGGCGTCTTAACCCAATCGGGTGCTCCGTCATAGCAACTCAATGTTTTGTACGATTGATCGTCCGCGTAGATAAACAAAATATTCGGACGCTTTGTTGAAATTGCGTCCGCTGCGTAAGTTGTGGTCCGCGCGACCATCGACAGGATTACTCCCGCGAAGACCAAGCTGCGTATTTTGTTCATTAAGAAAAATTCCTTCTTGAAAAATTATCTTCTGCGATTGCCATTGTATAAAAGTATGGTCGTAGGCGATCGCGATTTTTTGAAAATGTCATTTCGCTATCCGATAGAGCTGTGACTTCGTTCGGAGAAAAAGAGAGTCCCCCGAGACCGCTGGCGACGCCATGAATCCGTCGGCGAACTCATTCTCGGAGATCAACTTAAACTTGCGATTCGCTTCAAAGACAAAGAGTTTGCCATCTTCATTGCCAACGTAGAGAAGGCCATTGGAATAGATGGGCGAGCTGCTAAAATTCCCACCCAACCGCTGACTCCATTCTACATTCCCAGTTTTTGCATCGAGGCACGAAGCGATGCCGAGATCATTGATCACGAAAAGCATATCATCGACCAAAGTAACACTCGGCTTATTGGGAAACGTTTTCGTCATACGCCAAGCGACATTCGATTCATCGAGAACGCCTAATCCGCCGAGCTTCACGGCAACCAGTCCGGCTTTACCGTGCCCGGTTGGAATAAAAGCCATTCCATGTCCGATGACCGGTCGTGTGCAAGGTGAATGGGAACTCAGATCTTCCAGTCGCCAAAGCTCTTTTCCGGTTGCTGGATCATAAGCATAGTGAGCCTTCGCGCCGCTGCTGATCAAGACCGGTTGTCCATTGTTCTCCGAAACGTGCGGCGTCGAAAATCCTTTTCGATAGTCGCCTTCAGCTTTCGGCTTGCCATCGCTATCGAGATCCTGAAAGTCGACAGAGCGATCAGTTCGCCAAACGGTATTGCCAGTCGACTTATCCAAAGCCACCATGAACTGGAAATCACTGCCATCGAAATTCATGATCAAAAGATTGTTCCACAAAACCGGTGATGAGCCTGCGGCCCGGAAGTGATTGCAAACAAAGTCGGTTCGCTCCCAGATTTTTTCACCGGTCGCCGTGTCGAGACAACAGGTACCAGGTGATCCAAACGTCACGTAGATGCGTCCTTCTTCGATGACCGGCGTAGGCGATGCGTAGCTATTGAATTTATGACAGAACTGCGGCGACTCGACGCGAAAGAGGATTTCATCTCGAAGGATCTTTCCGCTTTCTTTATCGACGCAAACAATACTTAGTTCAGTTCCTTCTTCGTTGGCCGTCGTCATCCAAACTTGCGAACCCCAGATAACCGGCGAAGACCATGCTTTGCCGTGAATCGGTGTCTTCCAGCGAACGGATTCGGAATCGCTAAAAACGGTGGGAAGTCCGTTGGTGCTTGTCATGCCGTCGCCGGTTGGTCCGCGAAACTGCGGCCAATTGGAATCGATGGCGAGCGACCAACTGCTCGTCGCCCAAAGCAATGCAATGATAAGAAGCGTCTTTTGTATGGATTTCTGTTTCATGGAAAGCTTCCGAACGAAAAATCAATCGCTAGCGAGATTGAGTCACGAGACTGAGTTAAAAGAAGAAGGGATTGGACAATCTCCCTCGAGATTGTGTAAAGGCAGGCGGGTCCTCAGATTTTACTCGGAAAACACCTGCCCACGCCAGCCTCCCTGATGAGAATTCGAATCGATGCGAAATTACTTCGACAAAACCCCTCAAACAAGCTCGCGTCGGGACAAGCCCGATGCGAGCTGACGACGAACCACTTCGGATTCTTAAGATGACCTAATCTACATCCTAACGCCAATCGTCAGTAGGACGTTGGCGAACCGTTGTTGATCGGCCGTTTGAATGGTCAGTACATGATCGACGGTCGCTACGGCTTCATAAAAGGCCCATTTTTCGATCGGCTCGAGTTCGACTGTTAGTCCAGACGCTTTAATGGTTTTGCGATAGTCCTCCCAAACAGGCGGATCTTCGGTGAGTGCATATTGCCCCGTTTGCTCGTACATCATTGTATTGACTATCTCGATCGGTACGGCTGACAAGACAGCCTGGAGCACTTGATCGCAAGTCACGACGCCTGGCATCAAGTTCATGTGAATCAATCGGGCTTTGGGACCAATTTTCGATGACGCGGGATAGTTGCCATCAGCGATCAGAATTTTTGCGTGATGGCCGGCGCTACCGATAATCTGATTGATTTCAGGGTGAATCAATTGGTGTTTAAGCATGTATAATCATTTCCATAGAAATAGGCTACTTCGTGGCTTGGAGAAACTCGGCCAAGGCAGTCAGGTTTTTACTAAATATTTGGCTCGATAGATAGCGGTCGCCTGCGGTAAACTTGGGTTGCCCAACGAGCCGCTCTCCGGAAAAAGTAGTGACCCACCGACCATCGACGTCGAGTTGTTTGACGATCGATGCCGCTTGTCGTGTTAGTTCAGCTTGCGAAGGTTTCGCTTCTTCGATTTTTCCTGCCTTACACTGCTGAAGGCGTTTTTCAAGCAACTCGACTCTCGACTCGGTCTTCCATCGGTAATGCTCTGGCAGTCGTTGATCGTCGTATGTCAACGAATACTTTTCGCCAACGCGTTCCATGTAGAGTGGCCGATTTGTTTTTAATTCGTAGTAGCGAGCTAATAAATTCCCCGGCAGCATACTCTTGCGCAACCATTGCAACGCTTTGGGGATCGGAGCTAGGTATCTGGCGTCGTTAGTTTCGCGATAGATAAGCATCAGCGTTTCGATCGCTTCCTGAGTTTCATCGCCCGAAACGCCAGGCGGCTCGAACTTTCTCGCCCAGATAGGCTGCATAGCAAAGTTGTATTGCTGTGCCCAACCTGGTTGTGGGTCGGGCATCTGGGCCAGGATTATAAAATCGCCCAAGCGCTTCAATGCCTCTTTATATTTCGCATCTTGATAGACGTGCGACGCTTCGACCAATGCCTGCGCGATATAGCCGGTCGTGTTATCATTCAGGGTGTACATATCCCAATAGTTTTTGATGCGTCCTTCGGTGCGCCAGTCATACTCGGGATAGTTAGCTTGGGTGGGTTTCTGTGAAGTAACCGGCCCAGTCCAGACTTGAGGGAAGCCGCCGTTGCTAAACTGTGCTTCCAGCAAAGCTCTGAAACCGATCGCAACCGATTCGTGGATCGTGGCGTTCTCGAACCCCAAGGCTTTGTCGGCGAGCGTGAGGAACTGGAGGGCCGATTGCGTTTGGCCGTCATCGAGCGATGAGCTATTCGAACCCTTGTTGTTCCCTTTTCCATTTCGATATTGAGCCGCATTGGTCCCTTTGGGATCGAAGTCGATCGCGTTCCGCCAGCCACCTGACTTGACTTGACCATAGACCAAGGCTTCCGCCGCTGCTTTGGCAGCATCGAGATAGAATCGGTCGCCGGTCGCTTCATAGGCTTGCAAGTAAGCCATCCCGACAGTCGGCGTGGCTGGCGGTTGAACCCAGATTTGGTCCTTGCTGGCCAAGCCTTCGCCCCATCGCGTCTTAAGATCGAGCGTATAGTGATAAACATAGCCACCGCGACCTGAAACTTGATCGCGATAGTAAGTCGCCGCTCGCTTCATCGACTCGGTAACGAGTTCTCGCTGCTGACTCGTTCGATCCTGTGACTTGGCTGTTTCGGCAAAATACGTTCCGAGAAATGTCGCTAAGACCGCCAAAAAAATGTTGCGACGTTCGATGGCCATGAAATAATCCGATAGAATTGAAGTAATGAGAGGACCGCCGTCGGGTCTTTCTCGCAATTTATTCCAACCACTCCATTAAATGCCTCGCAGGAGAATCAGATGAATCGTTTTCGAGGTTCGCTCATTGTAGTCTTTGCGTTCAGCATCGTCTTGTTTAGCATGGTTTGGTTAAACATTGCCGGTCCCGCCTTGGCTGCCGATCATACGAAAGACTCGCTCGATAAAGTAGGCGAGCTTGTCGCAGCAAAGAAAGCCGTTTTGATTGACGTTCGGGAAAAAGTCGAATGGGACGCTGGTCACATTCAAGGGGCGAAGTTCGTACCGATGAGCAAACTCAAAGGGAAGTTAACCGATGAGCAACTTCTCGAACTCCTCCCCGCTGACAAAGTGCTCTATCTTTACTGTGCGGGCGGATACCGGTGCCTGGATGTTGCTGAGATGCTCGAAGGTCGAAAGCTACAGTTGCGAGCACTGAAACAAGGATATCAAGTACTGCTTAAAGAAGGTTTTCCAAACGAAAAGCCCGAAGCTGAAAAAGCCGAGGTTCGTCAAGCAAAATAGGTGCGACAAGCGGTACGGCGCGAGCGGGCTGTTGATTTAATCGTTTAACAGTCAGCCGAAGGCGTACTCGTTGCCTTTCACGTACGCCTACGGCTGACGGTTAAACGAAATCCTCGCTGCTAGCGATTAAACCAACAACCCGCTAGCGCCGCACCGCTAAAAAATCGACCCCAAAACCATACCGATTCAATTTGTCGTCACAAATTAAAGAAAAGGACCGAGATCGATGAGCAATATCAATCCCTATTCACCAATGCAAAACGCTCCTTTGGGAGAGGCGCGGGTGCGGCAAGTATCGATTCAACCGATCGAACTTCTGAAGCGATCGTACGCGCTGATCGGCGACCAGTATTGGCTGTTTCTCGGTATTGTGCTTGTCGGGCTTTTCCTCGGTTCGCTTGTCCCGATGGGAATTCTGGTCGGACCGTTTCTCGTTGGGATCTACTTATGTTTTATTCAACGGGAACAAGGGCAGCGAGTCGAATTTGCAACGCTCTTCAAAGGCTTCGATTTTTTTATGAATGCGCTCGTTGCCATGCTGATCATGATCGGCATTTCGCTCTTGGTGATTATCCCGTTGGCCATCGTCTTTATGGTCCTGATGTTCGCCGTTCTTGCCGGCCAACGCGGCGGTGAACCCGGAGTTGCGTTCTTTCTGATCGTTTTTGGAGGATATGCCACAATCATTTTTGCATCTATTTTAGTCTACATACCGTTCTTATTTACTTTTCAATTGATTGCAGACCGAGGTTACCAGGCAGGACAAGCTGTTCGAGAGAGCTGGCAAGGTGTGAAGACCAATCTTGTCGGAATCATCCTTTTCTTGCTGGTAATGATGGTCATTTCGTTTGTTGCCGCCATCCTCTGCTACATTCCATTGTTGCTTCTCATGCCCATTATGATGGGAGCCTATTACGTGCTCTATCGAGATATCTACGGACCTCGACAGAATTACGCATCAGCCGAAATACACTAGAGTGCGTCCTGCATAAAACAATCATAACCCGAAGCGTGAGCGAGGTTTTCTAAGCGGGACGCTCGGGCTAGCCCACGATGCTTCGAAACGAACGCAAATTTTACGGCTAGGAAATTGGTTCTCGAAGCATTTCGCTCTTGATCTGTTTTGGGAAATCGGCGATACAGTGTCCCAAGGTTCGATCATGGATGATCGCTCCTTTTTATTCTGACTAGCAGATAAAGGTTGATCATGGAATGGATCGAGCAGATCGCTGATTGCTTTGTTTGGTTCATCCCTATTTCGGCAGCCATTGGTCTTTGGCTAGCTAGGCTCAGCTCTAACCAACTATGGCGATTGTGGACGCAACGCGCTTTTTTTGCGCTCCTGTTGCTGGTCGCTGGCGGAACATTGAGAACGGTTATGGTCGACGATCCGAGTTGGCTACTGCATACGCTTTCTCTCGGCGTGATGGTAATCGGTGCAGCATGCCCAACTCCGTATTCGGGTAGCATCGAGTCGTTCGAATTCTAGGTTCGATCGATAAATAAGTGTCCGGTACCTTTTGCCGGAACGCCCCTTCGGGTGCTTTGCATAAAAGGTACCGGACACTTATTTTCGTCCGTTTCTAAACAGCTTGTCGCCAAATTTGCCGACCAAGGTTGCTGGTGACGACTTCGACAGTGCCAGAACGCTTGGTTGGTAGAATCGCGATGATACCAGTATCGCAATGCGTTTCGCAGTATTGAATGGCCGCGTCGATTCCCATGACAAATAAACCGGTGGCTAAGGCATCGGCATAAGCGGCAGACGGATGGAGCACGGTGATGCTGAGCATCCCACTTGCCGGCCAACCGGTCCGAGGATCGACAATATGGCCATATCGCACGCCGTTGTAATAGAAAAATTGATTGGCGGGCCCGCTCGTGCCGATCGCGCTATTAAACAATGTTAAGTCGCCCAATCGAATTCGCGGCTGCTCGGGATGCGAAATCGCGATCCGCCAACCCGATTGCGAGTCGATATCGTGTCGATCACCGCAGGCTAGTACGCTGCTCTTACCGCCATGAATGAGGAAATGGTCAACGCCCTGCGATCGCATGATTTGCGAAGCTCGATCCAATGCGTAACCTTTTCCGATACCGCCTGAATTTATTTTCAGGCCCGGGCACTGGCACTGCAATGTCTTAGCCTGCTCGTCGAGAATCAGATGTTTTGTTCCGACTTGGCTCAGCGCTTGCTCGATTTGTTCCAGTGACGGCATACATCCCTGGCGACGCGCAAATCCCCAAGCTTCACTGAGACTGGCCGCCGTAATATCAAAGGCACCTTCGGTCTTATGAAAAACATCGATTCCAATTTTAAGTAGTTCGACAACATCGTTAGAAATCTCATTCAAACTTCCGACGCTCGCCGCATTTAATCGACTCAGTTCGCTCTCCGGAATATAGGCGCTCAAGGTTTGTTCGAGCCATTCGATTCGATCGAGCGCAGCCATGGCAGCATCGCCAGCATTGATTGGCCGTCCAGCATTGAGCAATACTTCGAACTGACACGCCATCAGGAATCGCCGAACTTCGAGTTGATGGCAGGGCGAAGAGTCGGACTTCGCAGGCGTTGCTTTGGGCATGCGTTGCTAGAACTCGCTTTCAGCCACCGGCAAATCATCGAGGGACGCGATGCCTAGTAAATTGAGAAAGCGCTCGGTCGGATAATATCGCGTTATCGGTTGTTTCCCTTTCCCTTCGCGTTCCACACGCGCTAATTCACGCCGGACCAACAGACTGAGCACGCTTACGGCTGGTCGCCCCCATAGCTGCTCAATTTCTTCTCGAGTCGCACCGGGGCGATACGCGACGAGCGACAGACAGTCGATGGCTGCTTGGTTGAGCTGCGTTTCGCGAAGTTTTCCGTACATCGAATCCCGGACCGAATGCAGTTCGGGAGGCAACTGCATCCGGTAACCGCCTTCATCATGGACGATCCGCATCGCATTGTCTTGCTCAGCATACTGTTGATTCAATTCGACGATCCATTCGTCGATCTCGCTAGGGTGAACACCTCGCATCATCGCCGAAACAGATTCGGATCGCACGCCTTCGTTACCGGCATGCCCGACGAAAAGGATCGCTTCGAGGATACTTTTTCCGGTAATGGAACAGGCATCGACCTCTTCAGGGTTGGTATCCTTATCGAGTTCCGATATCGGGTCGTCGGCATCGAGATCCTCTTCGGTACGTGTCTTTGTTTTTTGATCGTCAACTTCTAGACTGGAAGGCGTCGATTCGCCAAGCAACTTCGAATATGCGGCACTCAATTCTTCGAGCGATAATTCATTTTCAGAGTCGATCGCAGCGAGCACATCCATCTCCTCGACCGGTTCTTCGGACTCGATTCGTTGAACACCACGTCTGTTTTTCATGAGGGCTCTCGCAAAAAAATGCCGTTACTCGACATCGACGGCGTGATTCGATAAATCGCTCAGATCGACAAACTCGAGCGTTGATATATGCGTTGCCGCCAACACAACTTGAGGCGCCGCACCGGCTTGAAAGGCTTCTTTCCATCGCAATACGCAAAGACACCATCGATCTCCTTGAACCAAACCTGGAAATCCGTACTCGGGTATCGGCGTCGAAAGATCATTCCCGCGGCTTTGTGAAAACTCGAGGAATTCGTCGGTCATCACCGAGCAAACCAAGTGCAAACCGGTATCATCTTGCCCGGTGTTGCAGCAGCCATCCCGATAAAAACCCGTTACCGGATCCTTTCCGCAAATTTCAAGTGGTTCACCGAGTACATTTTTGGCAGGCATTGCGATTGTTTCCCCTTATCAAGCAGCGTTTTCAATTACTACGTTGTACCCATTCAAGAATGACTTTCGCAAGCCGATCTTGCCTGCCCTGGACCAAATTGCGATCCTAGATAAAAAAATAGGGTTCAATATGGACTCGAATTCGTTCGCTACCCTTTTAAATTGAGAAAACATTGATGTCCCTCGTGAAAAAGCCACTTTTGAAAAAATCCGACGTGAAAAAGAAATTCACCGTCCAGAAGACTCCTACCCGTAAGGAGGTCGCGAGCGGTGATACATGGGACTTGTCGACGCTGTATCAGGACGACGCAGAATGGGAGAAGGATTTCAAGAAGTATGAAAAGGAAACCTTGGGCTACGCCGCTTTCGAAGGCAAACTACGCGACTCGGCAGAGACCATTCTTGAATGCCTCAAGTTCGACACCAAAATGGATCGTTTGGCGGAACGCTTGGGAACCTATGCCTTTCTGAAAACGGCCGAAGATCAATCCAATAGTAACTACCAAGGTTTGGTAGCGCGCTTTCATAACTTGGCGTCGAATGCATCGCAACTGGCAAGCTATATCCGCCCAGAAATACTTGCGATCCCCAAAGCCCAAATGGATGAATTCCTCAAGGCCGACTCCCTCAAGCCTTATTTGTTAGTTCTCGATCGAATCGTTCGCTACAAAAAACATACGCTCTCTCGAAAAGAAGAGCAGTTAATCGCCATGCAAAGCGAGATGGCTCAGACCTCCAGTCATACCTTTCGTCAACTCAATGATGCCGACCTTAAATTTGGCACTGTCAAAAACGAGCAGGGGCAATCGGTCGAACTCTCGCACGCCACGCTTTCCTCCTTGCTTTTGTCGCCCAAACGTAGCGTTCGAAAAGCCGCCTTCCATCAATACTACGAAGTTTTTCAGTCGCACGAGAATACGTTGGCCGCAACACTCAGCGGCAGTGTTCATGCGGATGTCTACTACGCGAAAGCTCGCGGTTACAAATCGGCGCTCGACGCAGCCCTCTTCCCCGACAATGTCCCTTCGACGGTCTACGACAATTTGATCGCGGCTGTTCGCAAACACTTGCCCGCCGTGCATCAATACTTTGATTTGCGACGTCGAAAGATGAAACTGTCGGACATCCATCATTACGATACCTACGTTCCCATTTTGGCAGACCAGCAACACAAGCACACCTGGGATGAAGCGGTCAATGTTGTATTGGAGTCGCTGACACCGCTAGGGAGCGATTACTGCCAAGTTCTCAGCAAAGGGCTTCGCGGTCGTTGGTGCGATCGCTACCCCAACCAAGGTAAACAAAGCGGGGCCTTTAGCTGTGGCTCCTTCAGTGCCGATCCGTTCATCTTGATGAACTATAAGCCAACGGTCTTGAACGACGTCTTCACGCTTACCCATGAAGCTGGTCATTCGATGCACAGCTACTACTCGGCCAAGCACCAGCCGTTCATGTACTACAACTATTCGATCTTCGTCGCCGAAGTCGCCAGTACCTTCAACGAACAATTGTTGGCTCATCATTTAATGAAGAAGTCTAAGAGGAAGGAGGCTTTAGCCGCATTCATCAATCACGAAGTCGATTCGATTCGCGCGACAATCGTTCGCCAAACGATGTTTGCCGAATTCGAAAAGAACCTTCATGCGATGGCCGAAGCGGGTGAGCCGATGACGGTCGCGACGATCAAGTCGACGTATCGCAATTTGCTCGATGCCTACTTTGGTCCCAAGTTCGTCATCGACGACGCACTGAGTTTGGAGTGTATGCGTATCCCGCATTTCTATCGCGCTTTTTATGTCTACAAGTATGCGACAGGCCTTGCGGCGGCGATTGCTCTTTCGCGTCGAGTCCTCGAAGGTGGAGCTTCGGAGCTAAAGGACTACCTCCGATTTTTGCAAAGCGGCTGTTCAAAAGATCCGCTCGATCTCTTGAAAGACGCCGGCGTCGACATGACGAGCCCAGAACCCGTCGATACCGCCTTGACCTATTTCAGCCAGCTCGTCCAGCAGCTCGATGAATTGCTTACGTAGACTATGTTCGCAAAAGCTGATGGAAATGTGGCCTGGATAATGCATCAGCCGAAGTGCGTTAGCACCGGTTCGCTCGAATTGCTGGGAAACCGGACGCTAACGCGTTCCGGCTGATTTGCAACACTATGTTTTCAACTTCCGCCCAAGGAGTTCAAAGACCATTCCATGCAACAGATGCGCCATGGCGGGATCGTATCGATGCCCTTCATCTCGCAAAAAGGCATGTTCGCCATTCAATTCATGCCAAGAAAAATTGACATTGGCTTGCGTCATCGCGTCATAAATAAGTCGTCGCCCTTCGGCTGGAATATGAGGATCTTGACGTCCCCAAATCATCATCATTTCTCCGCGAATCTCATTCATGCGATCAAGCGTATTATCACAAAGGCCTTTTCCTAAACTTCGCTTATGGATATCGGTCGCGTAGAAACAGACGCCTGCTTCTACTTCTGCGTTCATCGCGGTTCGAAATGCCAAGTGCCCTCCTAAACAAATTCCGATCGTACCGATTCGTCCTGTACAAGCCGCATCGCTTTGGAGGAAGCCGATTAACGTACGCGAGTCTTCATCGTAGCTTCGGAGTTCTTTCGTCGTCTTCAAAGCATTCCCGCGATCGGTTCCAACTTTATCGTAGGCAAAAACTTCACCGGGCGTGACAAATTCGTGGTAGACCTCAGGAACGGCTACCAGATAACCTTGCCCGGCAACCAAAGCCGCAGTTCTCGCGATTGGGCCTGTCATTTGATAGATCTCGGAATAGAGAATAACCGCCGGGAATTTGCCTTCACCTACCGGACGAAAGAGATGAGTTCGCATCGTTCCAAAGGAAGTGCTTAGATCGACAAACGATTGGGGTTGAATTCTCATAATTTAAATTTGGCTCTTCCGGTAGAAACCGTGGGTGGTTTTCGTGATCCGCAATCGATTTTAGCAGTGAAATCCACGGAAAACACTGGACTGAGTGATTGCAAAAACCAAGGTTCGCTTTCTGACCGGAAATGCTTACCCAAAAAATTGCCATGGTTTGGATGGTGCAATAAGTTCGGCGGATGGATTTACAAGGGATGGCTCCGATGTCCACAGCCGCTCGGCAACCCGCCGGTCTGATCGTCTGGTGGGTTGTTTTTCTTCAACTTTGGACATCGGAGTGATGCCTCAAAAATCCAATGCGAAACGGGCA
>JAWXCK010000294.1:0-113196 GCA_034408855.1 Pirellulaceae bacterium | reverse complement strand
TCGATACGATTTGCGAAACTTGTCTTCTCCTGAAACCCTCCGTGTGTGTGGCTTAATCGTTTTGTCGTTACTACGTTAAACCGCAAAAACGCCTGGAGGTTTCAGGTGTTTTTACGAAACTATCAAAGAATCTCAATCAAGCTTCGCTTGATTGAGGACTAGGAGGATCGTGTCTTTCTTATGAAATCGCTTCGCAATTTATACAACGAACATCAAGGGAAGGTTTCTTATAAGTGGGAACTTTACTTGGATATCTACGACCGTATATTTTTGCCGTTTCGACATCGACCGATCGCGTTAGTCGAAATAGGAGTACAAAACGGAGGGTCGCTAGAGATTTGGCCGAGTTACTTTGCGAACGGAGTTGCATTTGTCGGGTGCGACATCGATTCGCAGTGCTTGCTGCTTCGTTTCACGGATTCGCGAATTTCTTTCGTTCATGGCGATTTAAACACCGATGCATGCTGCCACGCTATCTTCTCGATAACGCCATCTTGGGACATCTTTATCGATGATGGTTCGCATCGGTCTCAGGATATCATAATGAGCTTTATCAACTACTTTCGATTCCTCAAACCTGGCGGAATTTATGTCGTAGAAGATTTGCATTGCGCCTATTGGGCGTCGCATGGCGGTGGAATAGTCAATGCGGTGTCCTCGATGAATTTCTTCAAAATGCTATGCGACATGCTCAACGTGGACCACTGGCAATCTCAGCTCGCCCCCCAATCGTTATTCGCTAGTTTTTTTCCAGGGCCCCAGCATCTTAATGCCGATTTATTTTCTCAGATCATGAGTGTGACTTTTTATAATTCCATGTGCGTTATTGAAAAGCGCGGTGAGCATCAATTGAATCAACTTGGTGAACACATCATTGTCGGAAATGAAGCCTTGGTAGATCGCGCTCCCTTAGAGCTACGGAGTTCCATTCAATCAGGTAGCAGCCGACAATGAAAATCAAAGTTGCGATCCCCCATTTTCTTGGGAAAGAGAAAAAAGAAAAGCATGACTTTAACTTGCCAGCCGATTGGGTGCCGGGTTCGGCACGGGGTAATATAGAGAAACGAGAGCGTTCGTTCCAGCGATGCCTATGGTCGCTCGTGCATTCGGCCATGTTGAATCAATACGTCGTTCACGACTTGCTAGGCGACAGATTCGTCCGTATCGAGGAGCCAATTCAACAGCATGAAATTTCGATACGCGTCACCATTGATGGATACAACATCAGCGAGAGGGTTCTTGGACTATATCGAGACTACATAGAGGTTCACGAAGTACGACTGGAAGATTCAAGGAATCTGGTGTTCGAAGCGAGAGAAGATTTATTGGACAGCACCGATTGCGACTACGACTTGTTCGTATACTGTGAAGACGACATAGGTTTTTCGCCCCCGAATTTCTTTGAGAGAATTGCTTGGTTCGCCGAATGCTCAAAGCAGCTAGGCGTGCTCATGCCACATCGATTTGAGAACCCTGAATTGCCCGATATCGAGCGGGCGTATATTGATGGTAGCATATACCGTGGCCTATTAGACAAATTTCAAACACTGGAACTGAACGCGTTGGAGCTGAAGTATGGTGACCAGTCTATCGTATTCGACAAGCCAACCAATCCACATTCGGCGATGTTTTGTGTTACGAAGGCCCAGCGCGATCTAGTCGTAAGCAAGGGGGTGCAGCGTCGAAATGATTTAGTAAGGGAGTTCGAAAGCGTCGCGACGCTAACCGTACTTGAATTCTTTGACGTCTATAAAACGGATTGGCGAAATCGCAATTTTCTCCAAGTAGAACACCTCTTTACAAACTATTGCTAAACGCTTCACGGCGACTCCAATGACAACTGGCGGGAATCCCACCCTTAATTGCCGCAAAACTTCTTCCGTTTTTTTCCGACTTTTTTATCGCTCCATCGCGATCATATTCGATCGATGGAAATTCACGGAAACCTCTTGGTAATCCACGACTTAGGATCACAAACATGCAGTAGCGCGCAATGTGGGTAACTTGTCGGCAAATCGCCCAAAGCACGGTGGATTCTAGAGTTAGGGCTTTCAGTTAATAAAGTTTGACACGGCGGTAAAGGTTGCTACATTACGCTTCCTGGACGCGACGGCTAGTACTGTCAAAACGACAATGTACTATAGGTGGTATTGCTGTCGTTCCGGTGCAACTTGACGAACGAGCGACGATTGCTCGTGAAATAGGCCAGAATAGTTCGCCCAAGGAATCTTTTACGGGTACGAAACCCTTGAGTGAGCATAATGGCTTTCTGTATACTAGAGTGCTGGGTTTTTGGTCATCGATTGAATCGCCGCCGAGCGCTCTGAAATTCCCTCGACGAAGCTTTTGCAAGGAGTAATACGAAGTTATGGCTACTATGGAAATGGGACGTGAGCGACGAATTCGCAGCAAAACCACCCAAGAAGTACGCGGCAATCGCGCTGGATTAAAAATCGCCGCTCGATTTTGCCCTTCGAATGTGAATGATCCGTTCGATACCGTCCAATGGGAGAAGCGCAAAGCGACCATTAAAGACGAGAGCGGTAGTGCCTTATTCGAACAGAATGATTGCGAAGTTCCGTCCAACTGGTCGCCATTGGCTATCAACGTCGTCGTCAGCAAGTACTTCTACGGCGATCCGAACAAGCCTGAACGCGAGAAGAGTGTTCGGCAGTTAATTCATCGCGTCTCGCGAACGATCAGCGATTGGGGAATTGCCGATGGATACTTCGATACCAAAGAAGACGGCGAGCGCTTCTATCGAGAATTAACATGGCTATGTTTGCATCAGCATGGAGCGTTTAATTCTCCAGTTTGGTTCAACGTCGGACTTTTCAATCAATACGGCGTTCAAGGTACAAAGTGCAATTGGCGATACAACGTCGAAAAGAACCAGGTCGAACAACCTGAGAATCCGTATGAATTCCCGCAGGGCTCGGCGTGTTTCATTCAGAGTTGTCAAGATAACATGGAAGAAATCATGCGGCTGGCAACCAGCGAAGCAATGCTCTTCAAATTCGGTTCAGGAACCGGCACCGATCTATCGATGATTCGCAGTAGCCGCGAAAAACTTTCTGGCGGCGGCAAACCAAGTGGTCCGCTATCGTTTATGCGAGTGTATGACCAGATCGCTGCCGTCGTTAAATCGGGCGGGAAAACTCGGCGGGCCGCCAAGATGCAATCGATCAAAGTTTGGCATCCAGATGTGATGGAGTTCATCGAGTGCAAATGGAAGGAAGAGCAAAAGGCTCATGCCTTGATCCGCGAAGGATACGAGTCGAATTTCAACGGTGAAGCTTATTCGTCGGTAATGTTCCAGAACGCGAATCTCTCGGTCCGCGTGACCGATGAATTCATGGAGGCGGTCAAGCAGAACAAACCGTGGAAGACTCGGTGGGTAAGCGACCGTAGCGAAGGCGACGCACCGACCTATGAAGCGAAGGCGATTCTAGATCGGATGGCCGATTGCGCTTGGCACTGCGGCGATCCGGGCGTCCAGTACGATACGACGATCAACAAATGGCACACCTGTCCAAACAGCGGTCGGATCAACGCCAGCAATCCTTGCTCGGAATACATGTTCCTCGACGATACCGCCTGCAACCTGTCGTCGATTAACTTGATGAAGTATCGCAATGAGGACGGAACATTTGACGTCGACGGCTTTACGTCCGCATGTCGAATCTTTTTAATTGCTCAAGAAATCTTGGTCGATCACGCCAGCTATCCAACCGATCGGATTGCGCACAACAGTCACCTCTTCCGCCCGCTTGGCCTTGGCTATTCCAACTTAGGCTCGTTGGCGATGACAACTGGAATTGCTTATAACTCCGAAGCGGCACAAGGTCTTTGCGGTTCGATTACGGCTCTACTGCATGGCGCGGCGAATCTTACCAGTGCAGAAATGGCGGGAGTCGTCGGTCCCTTTACCGAGTATGAAAACAATCGTGAAGAAATGATGCGAGTGATGCAAATGCATCGCAATGCGGTCGAGCAAATCGACAACAACGGCCCCGATTACTTGAAGAATGCCGCTCGTGTGATTTGGGACAAAGTTCTCGAAAACGGTCGCCAGCAAGGTTTCCGAAATGCTCAGGCGACGGTACTCGCACCGACAGGTACGATCAGTTTCATGATGGATTGCGATACGACCGGAATCGAACCGGATATCGCATTGGTCAAGTACAAGCAATTAGCGGGTGGCGGAATGATGAAGATCATCAATCGCAGCGTCAGTCTTGGACTCCAGACCCTCGGATACGACGATGCGCAAACCCAACGCATCGTCGACCATATTAAAGAGCACGACACGATCGAAGGTGCAGCCGATTTGAAGGATGAGCACTTGAGCGTTTTTGATTGTGCCTTCAAACCAGCCAAGGGCGTGCGAAGTATCGAATGGCGAGCCCATTGCAAGATGATGGCTGCGGCGCAACCATTCCTTTCAGGTGCGATCAGCAAGACCGTCAATATGCCTGCCGAGTCGACGGTCAAGGATATTGCCGACGCCTATTTCTGGGGTTGGGAGCTCGGACTGAAGGCGATCGCTATTTATCGCGATGGCTCGAAGCAATCCCAGCCGCTCTCGACGAGATCAGAAAGCCAGAAGGAGAAAGACAAGATCGTTGAAAAGGTTGTTTACAAACCTCGACGTGAACGGCTACCTGATACTCGGCAATCGTTGACGCATAAGTTCAACATCGCCGGCCATGAAGGCTATTTAAGTGTCGGGCTATTCCCGGATGGTCGACCAGGCGAGGTCTTTATCACAATGGCAAAGGAAGGAAGCACCATCGGCGGTTTGATGGATAGCTTCGGTACCGCAACCTCGATTTCGCTCCAGTACGGTGTGCCGCTAGAAGTCTTGGTCAATAAATTTAGTCACACTCGGTTCGAACCGATGGGACATACGACAAATCCTGAGATTCGCATTGCTAAGAGCGTCGTCGACTATATCTTCCGTTGGCTAGGCAATACGTTCCTTCCTGCGGAAGGGGCAATGGCGACGGAATACGATTCGGATGTGCCACCCGCTTCGGCCGCTCGAGTGAATATCGGTGCGCGTGCGATTCCAAATCCAACGATGGTCACACCGCAATTTTCCGTCGGCGACGAAGCCACAGATTCGAAGACAAATAGTGGCCTGCGAGGAGCGAACGGCGTGGAATTGTCGGCTAGAGCCGATGCGAGCGGTGTCTCTGGACGAGTCGTTAGCGGGTTTGCCGTCAGCACTATCGCTAAGAAGCCAGAGGTAGCCGAGCATCAAGTCGCAAGCTTTCAATCCGATGGTCCGTGCTGCGATAATTGCGGTGCGATTACCGTTCGGGCTGGCAATTGTTACCTCTGCTACAACTGCGGAAATAGCCTCGGTTGCAGTTAACACCGAGCGTGAGGCTATGAACCTCTCGCGCCTTTGCGGGGCGAGAGGCTTAGGAAGATGAGCAGGATTCAACGAGACTAGAGGGTGGCGCATGACCGAGTACGACAGTCCTTGGAAAGAGGCTATCGATGAATTCTTCGAATCCTTTATGGCCATTTGCTTTCCTCCAATTCACGCGAGGATCGATTGGCAAACCGATCCAAAGATGCTCGACAAAGAACTTCAGCAAATCGCTCCCGAGAGTGAAATAGGCGTCCGCGTCGTCGATAAATTAGTGGAAGTTCAACTCATCTCGGGCACAAAAGAATGGATACTCGTTCACATCGAAATCCTGACGCAAGCAAAAAAGAGTTTGCTGAGCGATTATTCGTCTGTTTCTATCGCATCAGCGACAAGTATAATAAGCGAGTCGTAAGTTTGGCGGTTTTGGGAGATTCGAATCCGAATTGGAGACCTGACAGTTATTCGGAGGAAACCTTCGGCTGCCGTGTCGATTTCCAGTTTCCGATAGCGAAACTGCTAGATTTTACAGCCGATATCGGGTCGTTAGAACAATCGTGCAATCCGTTCGCCGCAGTCATCTTGGCTCATATGGGTTCCATTAATACCTTGGGTTCGGATCGATACCGATGGAAAGTAAAGCTAGTAAAGGGTTTATATGATCGCGGTTGGGACGCCGAACGAGTCAGAAAGCTATTTCGAGTAATCGATTGGATGATGGATCTTCCAGAGGACCTACAGTTGGTGTTTCGAAATGATCTTGAAACCATTGAAAAGGAAAAACTCATGCCATACATAACTTCAGTGGAACGTTTAGCAATGGAAGAGGGCTTTAATAAAGGACGCCAAGAAGGCATCGAACAAGGCATCGAACAAGGCATCGAACAAGGCATCGAACAAGGTATCGAGCAAGGTATTCTCGCGGGCAAGGTCCAATTGGTACAACAGTTACTGGGCGATCCGGAAATGGGACTTCAGGAATTGTCGAAACAGTCACTTTCCGAGCAACAGCGGTTGCTCGATGAACTACAGCACCGCCTTCGTCAACGACAATCTAAAACAACTTGACACAAGGCTCGAAACGAAGGCATTCCTAAGGTTTTACCGCCCCAAAATGTTGGCACATTGCCTAGTCCGACAAGGGATTGCATTCATTTTTGACCTTATCGAATGGCCTACCATAGAGTAGCATAGTAGCTTCGTAACTACTTTCCCCCCTTATTGTTGGATCCCTTGCAGCGGCTTTGCGTGCCTGAGGATTTCGGAAACCCTCATGGCTACTTCGTTCGCTGACCTTCCTATTATTGAATCGATCCAATCTGCGATCCGTTCCGAGGGATATACAATTCCCACCCCGATCCAGGCAGCGGCGATACCGCCTCTCTTAGAAAAGCGCGACCTATTGGGTTGCGCACAAACCGGTACCGGAAAAACGGCAGCTTTCGCGATCCCCATTCTTCAGCACCTGCACGAAGCCAGCCGAAAAGCGATTCCCAAAGCGCCAAGAGCTTTGATTTTGGCTCCGACTCGCGAATTGGCAGTTCAAATCCACGAAAGTTTCGAAACCTACGGAAAATCCCTTCGGCTACGGGTCACCTCGGTTTTTGGCGGTGTGGGACAAGGAAAGCAAGTTGCAGCCATGGAGCGTGGCGTGCATGTCCTCGTTGCAACGCCAGGCCGGTTGCTCGACCTGATGGAGCAAGGCTATATCCAACTCGATCGATTGGAGTATTTCGTTCTTGATGAAGCCGATCGTATGCTTGATATGGGGTTTATGCCAAGCATCAAGCGAATCATTCGTGAATTGCCTAGGCAAAGACAATCGATTTTCCTTTCGGCGACAATGCCGCCTCCAATCGAAGAACTGGCAGGTCAGCTATTGCATAACCATGTCACGGTCATGGTTGCTCCGCCGGCCACGACTGCGCAGCGCGTTCAACAGCGAGTGATGTTTGTTGCCAAGGAGGACAAGCGCTACTTGCTTGAGAAACTTTTGAAGGACAATGCCTTGAGCAAAGTTCTTGTTTTTACTCGAACGAAGTACGGTGCCGATCGCTTAGCCAAGCAACTCAAGACAGCCGGTTTAGCCATCGATGCAATTCATGGGAACAAATCTCAGAACGCTCGACAACGAGTTCTGGGTGAACTCAAGACCGGCAAGCTCCGCGTATTGGTGGCAACCGACGTTGCCGCTCGGGGAATCGACGTCGAGGGAATATCGCACGTCATCAACTTTGATATTCCCATCGAAGCCGATGGCTACGTCCATCGAATCGGAAGAACCGCACGAGCCGGTGAGACAGGTGAAAGCATCTCTTTTTGCGATTGCGACGAAGTACCAAGTCTACAAGACATTGAAAAAGAGATTGGAAAGAAGATTCCGATCGATCGCAACCATGGGTTTCATTTAGCAATCGCAGAAGACGAAACACTGCGCGTTGCCAATAGTCGACCAACATCCAAAGGTCCTCGACGCCCTTCTCAAGGAACGCGAGACCGATCGCGGAGCTCTAAAAACTCGACGTCGTCGCGTCATGATGTTCGTGACGGCATGAAGAAATCGGCGACGGCTACAAAGAATGAAAAGGCCGCCGAGCCACAGCGAAAACGTTCGATTAGTGGGAAAGTTAAAACGGTAAAATCCAAGGCTAAGAAAGCCTACGGATTTTCGTTTGGTAAACCCAAATCAAGCAGTTCGCGACCTAAGAAGCGACGTTAGGGCACTTGAAGGCAATTCCATTTTTCGCTTGAATTCGCCGCGGATTGGTAGAGAAGCGGCCCCAGCTTCGATGGAATATCCGTTTCCAAAATATTTGCGCCGCGATCAAGGAATGCTCGGTAGTCTGCTTCGAGTTCCTTAATTTCGGTCACCTGCCGCGTAATAATTTTGCGGTCCAGATTTCGCGAGGTACCAACCATACAACTTGCGCCGCGGCTACGAATAAATTGGTAGAGCTCTAAATCTTCGGGAGGTGTGTGTCCGACAAACGCGATCACATTTCGCCATGGAATGCCAAGCTGGTCAAACTGCTTGGCTTTATCGATGTTCGGAATCATAACCTCCATCATCACACTGGGGTTGATCGCGTAACATGCCTTCACGTCGTTAAAGCTATTAACGATTACCATGCAGTAAGCTTCGGCGTGATGCTTCGTGATCTGTCGGACGCGTTCAGTCGCTGGAACATCTTTCTGATCCAACACCAGAATAGTCTTTCCGCGTGCCCATTCGATCAGCTCATTAAGCGTCGGGATTTGAAATGGAGTCTCCTTGCCATCGACATCCTTCAATTTCAATGCCTTCAACTCGGACAGCGTATGATCGATCACACGACCTTGGCCGGATGAAGTGCGTTCTAACGTCGCGTCATGATGGACCACGATCTCGCCATCCTTGGCATAACGAGGATCGATTTCAAGCAATGCGAAGGTATGTTTGAGTGTGTTCTCAAACGTCGCAATGCAATTTTCAGGAAAACCAGTGTCTGGCCCTCCCCGATGCGCGCTTACGACCGGGAGCGGTTGGCTGGTTGGTTGGAAAAGCTCCTGCATCGCCGATGGAGTGGCAGGAGCGATGCGATGAAGTAGCGACGCCCCTAGGCGATCCTTTAAAATGTCCTGAGCATTCGACGTGTTCAATATGAACAACGCCAGAACGACTGCAATAAGATTTTGCATGGTTTTTGTGATCATTCCTCCCATTTTAGTTCCGTTGCTAGGACGACGTAAAGATAGTATAGCAGCGGCACCATCAACAGGATCAAGGCCGTCGCGCCGATCAGCCCAAAGACCAAGCTCGTCGCCATCGGAATTAAGACCTGAGCTTGAAAAGATTTTTCAAGCAGCATTGGCGAAAGCCCAGCTACCGTGGTAACACTTGTCAGGAAAACAGCCCGCAGCCGACGTGAACCGGCGGCTAGCAATGCTTCGCGTACCGGCATTTTCTTCTCTAAACATTGATTGATATAGTCGACGAGAACGATCGAATCGTTTACGACAACTCCAGCCAATGTTACTAGCCCAAACATGCTAAATAGGGTGAGCGGCAGATGCATTAGGGCATGGCCGAAGATCGCAGCCACAATGCTAAAGGGGATAATGGCCAAAATGATCAACGGCTGAAGATACGAATTGAATTCGAAGACAAGCAGCATGTACATCGACATGATGGCGATACCAAAGCCGATGGCAAGGCTATTAAACGATTCGCCAGTCTCTTGCTGTTGCCCTTCCCAGCGAAAACGCAGCGTCGGATATTTGGCAAGCAACTCCGGTATTAGCGTTTCACGCAACTTGGACGCGACCAGCTCGGCATTGCCTTGCGCGGTATCGATTTCAGCACTGATGGTTATCGATCGCAACTGGTCCATTCGATTGATCTCAGAGTATCCGCGAGACGGCGTGATCTCGGCAAGTTCGTTCAATGGTCTCTCAATGCCGTCGGGGCCTCGCACCCGAAGTTCATCGAGATCGGCTATCGATTTACGTTTATCGAGCGGGTATCGCACCATCAATTTTACTTCGTGCCGTCCACGTTGCAGCCGCATCGCCTCGGCACCGTAGAAAGCATTGCGTACCGTCTCGGATAAATCGGCGTTGGAGAGTTTAAGCGACTGTGCGGATTCTTTGATTCTGAAATTGAATTCAAATTTTCCGGGATTCGAATCGTCGCTAATGTCGTAAACACCCGCGAAACTGCGCAATGCGGTTTTCGATTCTTCGACCGCTGCTTCTAGTGCGGCAACATCTTCGCGTGGGGCCAGAATCTTGAATTCAAGCGGTCGACCACCGGGGCCAATATCGGCGCTTTGATAACTGACGCGTTCAGTGCCAGCGAATTCGCCGGCTTCTTCGCGCCACATACTTAGTATCTCTTTGCTGGTTACATTTCGAACCGTGGCTTCATGCAATTCCACTTGAACCTGTGCGACATGCGACCCGTTGATCCTATCGCCAGCAACCGGATCCCCCTGAGCCGCCGATCCTACTTGTAAGTAGGTCATAATAACCGGTCCACGTGGCGAGTTAGGCGACTCTGGCGGCGGAGTAAGCGAAGTACCGTCTTCGAGCTCTTTGGCCGCAATACGTTCGCTCACCCGTCTAGCTGCCGATTCCATTCGATGGGCAGCTTCCTTGGTGATCGAAAGAGGCGTACCATCTGGGTAGATAATTTGTCCGATCAACATTCGCCCGTCGACATCTGGGAAGAACTCGAACGGTACTTTGCCTGATCGGATTAACCCGTAAGCCATCAAAACCAGAAAAATGGTGGCCGCAGCCGGCATCGCTGGATAGCGAAAGCAAAATTTTAGGCATGGCAGATAGAGCCTTTCTCCAAATCGATCGAGCGCCGCATTGGTAACGACCGATATTCGTTCAAAGAAATTCTCGAGGGGAACGAGTGCTTGCGAGAATGCGTGGCCAATTCTCTGGAGAACGGTCCTAGGCTCGCGTTTTTCATGGGCAAGATGTCCGGGAAGAGCGAAGGTAACTTCTGCCAACGAGATCAGGAGCATCGAGATTATCGCGAGCGGCATCACGGCAATAAATTTTCCCATCACTCCCGAAACATAGAACAACGGTAAAAATGCAATGATGGTTGTCGCGACACTTGATGTAACACTCGGAAGGACTTCGCAAACGCCGTCAATCGAGGCTTGTAAACTCGTTTTACCGAGTCGCCGGTGCTCGAAGATATTTTCTCCGATAACGATTCCGTCATCGACGACGATTCCAACTGCCATAAGAAATGCGAACATGGTTAACATATTGAGCGTATCGCCCATATAAAGGAGCACGGCACCGGCACCGAAGAGGCTGACCGGGATTCCTAGCGCGACCCAGAACGCCAATCTTAAATTCAGGAAGATCGCCAGTAGCAGGAAGACCCAAAGTCCGCCTTGGAGTCCATTGCTGCGGAGCATGCGAATTCGATCGCGGACGTCGACACTTTCATCGCCCCAAATCTTTAGCCCATAACCGTCAGGAATTTTGGCATTCTCGACGAATGCTTTGACTTCATCGGAGATATTGAGCAGATCTTCGGAGCTTGTTCGATCGATGCTGATGACCATCGCTGGCTGGCCATTGATTTCATTGATCGCCGCGACATCTTCAAATTCATCGCGGACCGTACCGATATCACCAACCTGAAGGACGATTCCGTTAGCTTCTGAAATCAGTGGGATTTTGGCGATTTCCTCGCCAAGATTTCGTTTGTTTTTGCCGCGAAGCAGAATTTCTTGACCGTCGGTTTTTAGCTGTCCGCTTGGAAGCTCCATGTTTTCCCGCCGGATCAATTGCGCGATCTGCGCCAGTGTCAGTCCGTACTTGCGAAGCGACTCTTCTTCGATTTCAACATCGATTTGGTACGATTTTGCATTCAAAATCCGTGCTTGTGATACCGACGGCAATTCGAGCAACCGCTCGCGAATGCCTTCGACAAACGTCCGAAGCCTCGATTCCGATTCTGTCGAACGATCGTTCGGACCAATGGCGGCGACTCGAATTGCCGGCAATCGAAAAACGATTTGTTCGACAGTCGATTTTTCACTGCGTTCGGGAAAGAAGACCGACACGCGATCGACGGCCGATCGAATCTCTGACAACGTCCGCTGTGGATCTTTGACGGACGACTCAAGCTGTGCCAGCGTATAGCCTCCGCTTTCTCGACAAATGCTGGTCAGCTTTTTTATCCCGGAAATCGATTGGACGGCTTCTTCAATCTTCTGACAAATCCCACTTTCGACTTCGTCCGGCGTTGCCCCCGGATAAGGTACAGAAACCAGAATTACATCTAACTGAAATTCAGGAAAAGTTTCACGTCGCATTCCAAAGAACGATAGAAATCCACCGATGAGAACGATCGCGAGCAGGAAGTTAACGCCGGCCCCGTTTCGGGTAGCCCATTCAATAGCCCTTCTCATGGATTCGGCCCGCTTTTCACACGGTTCGCTTCAGGCATCGCTTCGGCTGGCGGACTGAGTTGCAACCGAACTTTATCGGTGCCGTCACCAATCAGGTTTGCGACGGGCGAGACGATCGTAAGCGAACCGAATTCGAGCTCCGGATGGGCGACCGCTACCCAATACTCGTCACCGGCATTGTCGGGCCATCGAATCGAACGAATCGTTTGTAGATTCGAAATGACGCGCACCGTTCCTGCCGACCATTCTTCGAGATTGATTTTGAGTGTTGTTGGTTTTGAAGCAGTGGCCGTGGTCGGCTTGGGTTTTTCATCGGCCGGCTTTTTTGTTGGATTCGACTCGTCCATTTTGGGACTGGCAATAATCGAAGGATCATCCACGAATTTCCAAACCTGATTGCCTGGTCGCAGCGCAAGTTTTGGGACTAATATCAGCGGGCGATGTGGAGATGTATGGATCTTGCAATCGACGAACATCCCTTGCAGGAGAGCAGGTGGCGAACGGCTGTTGGTTTTGTTGTCGGTCGATTGCTCGCTACGTTGCATTCGCCGAGGATCATCAACCGTGATGCGAATGGGAACAGTCCGGCTTTGGGCAGTTAATCCGATTCCTTCATATCGACTAAGTTTTCCTTGCCATCGATAGACCGATTCATCTCGTCCGGCAACGCGATACTCGACCGTCACCGGCGTTGGCGGCAATTCATAGCTTTCGGCTGATGCTCGCGGCGTTGAGTCAACGGGCGACATAGCTTGTTTGTGATCCAATACAAGCATCAGTTGATCGGAGCGAAGATTGCAGGACACTTCAACTTGTTGGGTGTCGTGGATCAAGCATAGGGTGGCTCCTTTCTGGATGTACGACGACTGTTCGACCATTTCAGAAACGATGACGCCGGAGATCGGTGCGGTAATCTGCGTTCTATTTAAGTTGACTTTGGCTTGCGAAAGTTGTGTTGCGGCTAGTCGTTCGCCGAGCAGGATTCGCGTGCGGCGCGATTCGAGCAGTTCTAACTGGTTCTGAATTGTCAGACGCTGCGTCGACGCAGCCAATTGCATTCGCCGGGCTTGGTCAAGTTCGGTGGCACTGGCGAAACCAGCCGGGAGCTTTTCTAATCGCTGAAGCTCTTTTTCTTGCAGCTCGACATCTTGCTCAGAAAGCTCGAGTGAACGCTGAGCATTCGAAACCTCTTGGTCCAGTTCTTTTTGCTGTGCGTATTCCGAGTCTCGAAGGGCGGCGAGTCGTTCGACTTCGAGCTGATAATCGGTCGCGTCCAATTTAAAGAGCAACTCACCGGCTTCCACGAATTTTCCAATTCGACAAGCATCACTCTTAAATGCAACGCGACCACCTACTTCGGCCGCCAGTGTTACCTGACGAAACGGAACGACGACTCCGGTTGCGTCGATATCGAGATATTTGTTTCCGTCAAATGGCACGACGGGGCTAGCGTAGACCGTCGCTAATTTTGCTAGACGCGCCTCGGGTGTACCATCGTCATCGTCAACTCGAATGGGGCGGCTTTTCCCCATTGCGGCGATAATCCCAATACCCAGCAAGACAATTAAAATGGGGAGTAGACTGCCGAAGAACCAATTCTTGGTGGAAGACTCGGTTGTTTTGGGTTGCGATAGCGATTTATTAGGGGGAGTCAAATTCACCAAGGTTTCAACCTGCGTTCATGAGTCAACTTCAGTCGGTTTCTAGTCTAACTGGATCAATTCTAAAAGACTAACCCAATCAACTATCCAGTCGCCGAAGTTTGCCGAGCCGGTTTTCCAACGACAACCAACTTGGGAAGCGAACTGCGTCCGCCATGAAAAGTTCGGTTCTGCGACAAATAGTGATCAAAGACGAAGGAACCGGTTGAGGAATTCCCAGATCGAAGACATCTCATAATAGCCGGTTCGCCGCACTCGGGGCATCGGAAACGTAAGCCATGCCTATCGAGGAGTGTATGGAGGCTCTTGGCCAGCATTTGGTTTCCTTGCAACGAATCGAGACGAACGCCTTCAAGAAACGAGAGACGCGATTCGATGTGTTTCATGGTTGCTAAGCGAGCTGCGTCTAAAACCGATGCAAGTTCTGCAATGCACGCCATTGACGTTTCGACCGATTGCGTCGAATTCGGATGCGCGGCGATCGGGTCTACTATTTCTATGCTTGTTTGCAGCCATGCACTTTTGCGTTGATAGCTTTTCTTCAATTCGATCCGAAGCGCCTCTAACGCTTTCAAATAGATCTCTCGATCGATCGAATCGATCCGATTTCGATCGAAATCGAGACCGATTTCAAGGACATTTCGGTCATTTTTTGAGAGCTCGAGCCAAATAAACATCCGTGGTCCACGAACGTGACTGCCGGCAACTTCGTAAGGTTCCGCTAGTACTGGGTCCCCTTCGACCCACAGTGGATGCTGCTGGTCGATCGCCAATTGAACCAGTCGCTGAAGTTTCTCGGAAGGCGTCGGAGCTTGATGTGAAAGCTCTTTAACGGCCTCGATTCCTGCCTTTTCCCAGTCGCCGACCAGCGAAATTGGTTTTTTCGACGGGGCGTCCCACCATCGAATCCATCGACCGACTAGTCCAATACCGAGCCGCTCCAAAGTCTCTTCCGTCGGAATGCGCCGATCTCCGCTTTTATGAAAGGAAAATGGCGACGACTCACCCCCCCCGTCTGGTTGGGGACGCCAGGAGGGGTGAGAAAGGCCTGAAAGTAGGGTCCGCCATCCGTGTTTCAAAATAAGATCCTAATTCGAAAACCGTACTAGATTTTGTTTATACATTTGGTATAAACAAAAAGGGTTGCCGTTTCCAGGCCTGTCAGGAAAATTTTGCGTCTTCGATACAACCGACAGAGAGAACGAGCTGATTCCGTAATAGTCGCGAGATGAATCGTTTTAGCCGTTGATTGGATCGAAGCATCGCTTATTTTCAAAGTCGTCCATTTTCCCATGACCATCCGAAGCCGTTGATAAGTGACCTATGTCGTCCACACCAACCGAAGAGAGTGTAGAACGAACCAAGCAGCAGATTCGAAGCTTGGTCAATGAAATATCGGAACTCTCCAAGTCAGATATCGAGGCAAGTGAGTTTTATCCGAGCGTTCTGCAGCGGATTGTGACAGCCCTTGCCGCTGTCGGTGGAGCGATTTGGTTGCTCGATCAAGACGGAGCGATGCGGCTTTCGTATCAGATCCAAATTGATCCGTCGTTAACCGATGGAAACAATGAAGATGCATTGCGGCACGGTCGATTGCTGGGGCGAGTCATGAGCCAGGGTCGAGCAGAGTTGATTCCGCCGAATTCCAGTTTTGGCGACCAGCATGAATTCGCCAATCCGACTCCCTATCTGCTGGTGATGACGCCGTTATTAGGTGGCAAGCAACCCTCGGGCGTGATGGAGATTTTTCAGCGAGGTGACGCGCAGCCAGATGCACAGCGCGGTTACCTTCGCTTTATCGAGCACATGGGAAAAATAATCAGCGAATGGTTGAAAGGCCAATCGTTGCTCAAAGTTTCCGATCGACATGGACTGCTGACCAGCGCCGATCAATTCGCGAGACTTGTCCATGACAATCTCGACTTGCGAGACACGGCGTACACGATCGCCAACGAAGGGCGGCGGCTCATCGAATGCGATCGAGTAAGCGTTGCCGTCGCCAAGGGCCGAAAGGCTCGTATCAAAGCGATCAGTGGTCAGGACACGATCGAGAACCGATCGAATATCGTATCTGCCCTCAATAATCTTGCAACGCGCGTCATCCGTTCGGGCGAGCCGCTCTGGTATGACGGAACAACCGAGGATTTACCGCCACAAATTGAAGAAGCGGTCGAGGACTATGTCGATCAATCGCATGGACGAACCATTGCGGTGTTGCCGATTTACCGTCCTGAAAAAACGATCGAGGGCGACGTTCTCACGGCGCGGAATGTTTCACCCGAAAGCCGTCATCGTGGTCCCGCCATCGGTGCCTTGATAGTCGAACAGATTGAAACGCAACTCGATCGTGCGGCGTTGCAAAGCCGCGTCGACTTAGTGTATGAACACAGTTGTCGAGCGCTGTCAAATTCGATGACGCACAGCAACCTGTTCTTGATGCCGCTTTGGAAGTTCCTCGATCGTGCGACGTGGATGTTTCGCGGATCGGCCCTGCCGAAAACGCTGGCCATTCTTGGTTTGATTGCGGCTGCGGTCGTCGCTGCCTTCCTAGTTCCGATCGATTTCGATCTCAAGGGGAACGGACAACTGCAGCCGATTTCCCAAAAAGATATTTTTGCGCATGTCGACGGTGAAATCGAAGAAGTCTATGTCACCCAAGGGATGATGGTCCAAGAAGGCCAGCCGGTCGTCAAAATGAAGAACCGCGATCTGGAAGTCGAGATATTGAACATTCGTGGCCAACAAGCTCAAGCGGTCAGTCGGCTCAATAGCATCGAGTATTCAATCAATAAAGGAATCGGCAGTGAGACTGAGCGGCTTCAACTGCAAAGCGAAAAAGCCGAGGTTGAACAACAACTTCGCAATTACGAACGCCAATTGGTAGTCTTGATGCAAAAGGATTCCAAGTTGATTCGTGTGAGCCCGATTACCGGTGTCGTGACGACTTGGGAAGTCGAAAAAAGACTGGCGGCGCGACCGGTCGTTACTGGGCAGTTACTGATGAACGTCGCCGATTTTTCTAAGGAGTGGGAAGTCGAAGTCTATATGCCAGAGAAGCGGATGAAGCATCTTGACGCCGCTTTCAAAGAAACCGACGAAGACTATTTGCCTTGCGAGTTTATTTTAAAAACAGATCCCGAAAATAAGCGAACCGGCAAACTTTCCCGAGACTCGGTGCATCAACGCGCTGAAGTCCATGGCGAAGACGGTGTGGCGGTCAAACTTCGAGTCATCCCCGATTCGATGGAGGGCATCAGCCGCCGACCGGGTGCCGAAGTCATCGCCGACGTGAAGTGCGGCAAACGTAGCTTCGCATGGGTATGGTTGTATCAGCCGATCGAAGTCATCCGAACTTATCTCTTTTTCTAATTCCAAAATGACCATGAAGCCTTCAAAAAAAATTATTGCTGTTGTTCTTGGATGCGTCTGCTTCGCGTTCTCCGGTTGCGATCAACTTAAAGAAACAGTTTTTGGGCAACCCGATCCGAATGCACCGACACTCACTCCAGTTGGACCTTCTGGAAATAATGCCGAGACCGGCGTTTTAGTCGCGGGCGATTCAGACGCGAAGTCGGGCGATGGTCCATTGGATATTACCGTCCCCAGCTCGTTTGTGATGCCGGCGAATGCTCAAGAGCTGTCGTCAGAAATCGCAACTCCTACGTTACAAAATAGCAGTTCGAGCTTTGGATCGAACGTATTCGCCTCGACGCCTAACAATGTTGATTCGAGGAATTCCTTCCAAGGCACCGTTTCGGAGAAAGCCGAGCCTTCCCACGACGGAAAGATTCGCATCGAAACCGCGCATTTGAAATTCGTCAACGATCTACCCATTGCTGCTCAAGCCGATGGACTGATTATGCAGATGGAATGCGAGGAAGGGGATGTCTTAGCCGCCAATACACTGATGGTTCAAATAGATGATCGACTAGCCAATTCTGAGCTAGAAGTAACGCGAAAGGAGTACCAGGCGGCCGTTGAAAAAGCCAAGGATGATTCGGAAATCCAATACTCCAAAGCTTCGCACGAAGTGGCTGGCGAGGAATACAAGATAGCACTTGAGATCGACGAAAAGGGCGTCGGAACCGCAACCGAGCTAAGCAAAAAATGGCTGGAATACAAACGAGCTCAGTTGGCAATCGTTGTTGCCGAAGTAAAAAACAAGCAGGATCTATCGGCGGCGGAAGTATCCAAAGCCAAACAGGGGGCTGCGGAAGTTCACGTGCAGATGCGAAAAATTGTCGCCCCATTTGAAGGAATTGTTGCAGAAAAAGTTAAGGAACGATACGACTGGGTTCGGGTCGGCGATGTGATTTTGCGATTGGTTTCAATGGAACAGATGCGAGTGCAGGGTCAAGTGCGAGTTTCGCAATTATCGGCAGCTCCGCACGAGTTGGTCGGTGCGCCAGCAACGATTGACGTCGAACTTTTTCCTGGTCGAGTTGAACGTATCACTTCTAAAGTTGGCTTTGTATCGCCCGTGATGGAATCGTCCGGGGCTTACAAAATTTGGATTCAGATCCCCAATCAAAAATCGAACAATCAGTGGATCTTCCGCGAAGGAATGCCTGCCAAGATCGAGATATCCACGAAATAATTTGTCAGTGCAAAGAGACAAAAAATCCAAAGGGACCTAAATCGCGATCGATTGATCGCAACCAACATAAAATCTCTTTTCTTTTGTCCTTTATGTCCCTGATGTCCTTTCCATCCCCTTAGTGTCTTCGCTTTTTAGAAAACGATCCCTTCCATGCCGACGATGGCCGACTCACTTGTCAACAGCGCGATGCGACCGCTCGCGCTGCGCAAGCGGGCGGACTTGATCGCAAGTCGAAATAGTTACGATGGCCGAACCTATTGGGTCGTGAAGGAACCGGTTGGTTTAAACTATTTTCGCTTTCATGAAGAAGAATACGCCATCCTTACCATGCTGGATGGAAAGACAAGCTTGCAGTCGATACGCGAGGCATTCCAAGCGAAGTTTGCGCCGCAGCGCATTACGCTGCAAGATCTCCAGCAATTTATCGGAATGTTGCATCGCAGCGGACTGGTGATATCGCAAGCGCCCGGCCAGGGGAGACAGCTTCGTCGGCGTGGCGATCAGAAGCGCAAACGCGAGCTCATGGGGAAGGCAACGAACATCTTCGCGGTTCGATTTCGAGGAATCGATCCAGAGCGGATTTTAAATCGGCTTCTTCCGTATTTTGGATGGCTCTTTAGTACTTGGTGCCTACTCTGTGCTTTGGTCTTCGGGTTGGCAGCCTTGACGCTGGTGTTTGTGCAGTGGGATAAATTCCAAGCGAAACTGCCTACCTTTGAGCAGTTTTTCGCGGCCGACAATTGGATTTTTCTTGGCCTAACCATGGCAGCGGTAAAGGTCATGCACGAATTTGGTCACGGTTTGAGCTGCAAGAAATTTGGCGGCGAGTGCCACGAGATGGGGCTGATGTTCTTGGTCTTCACGCCATGCCTTTATTGCAACGTGTCCGATTCGTGGATGCTTCGCAATAAATGGCAGCGCGTTTTTATCGGTGCAGCAGGGATGTATATCGAACTGATCATCGCCTCCATTGCAACATTCCTATGGTGGTTTAGCACGCCCGGTATGTTCAATTTCCTGTGCCTTTCGGTCATGTTTATTTGTTCGGTCAGCACGGTCGTGTTTAACGGAAATCCGTTGCTGCGATTTGACGGCTACTATATTTTGATGGACATCCTCGAGATTCCCAATCTCCGGCAGAAAAGTACAGAAGTTCTCAAGCGATGGTTTCAGTCGAATTGTTTGGGGCTTGAGTTGCAAGACAACCCGTTCTTGCCACGCCGTAAACTATTCTGGTTTGGGCTTTTTACGATCGTCGCCTCGATCTATCGATGGGTCGTAGTCTTCGGAATCATTTGGTTTTTGCATCAGGTACTCAAGCCTTATGGGCTAGAGGCCATTGGACAGATGTTCGCGATTGCGGGGGTCGCAGGCATGATCTTCCAACCGATTTTCCAGACCTACAAGTTTTTCAAAACCCCAGGAAGAGCCGCCAAAATGAAGCGACGAAATATCCTTACCAGCCTTGCAATCGTCGGCAGTATCGTAGCGTTCATCGGCTGGTTCCCGCTCCCCTTCAGCGTCAAGTGCGCTTTTGAGATTCAGCCTCAAGGGGCGCTCCAAGTTCGAACGATGGTGCCAGGTCACTTGGTGGCTTGGAATAAGCGGCCTGGCGAGCCTGTCCAACGCGGCGAAGTAATTGCAAAACTGGACAATATCGACTTGGCAGTTCAGGAGACCAAATACCTAAACGAGTACGAATTGGCAAAGGTTCGTTTGGACTTGATGAAGCGGCAGGTTTATTTAGATCCGAAACAAAGCGCAATGATTCCAGCTCAAGAAGACGTTGTTGCTTCAGCCGGCAAGCTCCTGAATCAAGTCCGAGCGAAACGCGCTCAATTGTTGGTAGTCAGCCCAAGAGCAGGGGTCATTGTCGAGCCTACCAGCAAGCCGGTTTCGAAAGCCGCGATCGCTGAAGATCAGTTGCCAGGTTGGGCGGGCAATCCGTTTGCGCCTGCCAATAGCCAAGCGTTTTTTTCCGAAGGCGATGTCCTGTGCGTTGTAGGCGAGCCAGCGTTGATGGAAGCAATCATCGTTGTGGATCAATCCGATGTTGACTTGATCGAAGAAGGCGACGAAGTTGAACTGATGCTCGACTCGGCTCGTTTGAACAGCGTGACGGGTAAGATCCTTTCCATATCTAAATCACAAATGAAAGAGAGTCCTGAGAACTTAGCCATTCAGGCGGGTGGACAACTCAATACTGCCCAAGATGAATCCGGAAAAGTCCGACCAATCAGTACCTCTTACCAAGCCACCGTACCGTTGGAACCCAAGCATGTACCGTTCCGATCGAGCTATCGAGGTAAGGCACGAGTCCACTTAGAATGGCGATCGCTTGGATGGCGATTCTACCGTTTCTGCATGAAGACCTTTAACTTTGATTTTTAGTCGTATCGTACCAGTTCTCATGTATAAAACTTAGCGATTTATTGATAAGATTTGGTGTTCGTGGATGGCATGCCACGTTCCGCGTGATAAAAAGATAGTCTACCGTCAATTAATTTTCCAATTTCCAATTTAGGAGACAGCATTTATGTCCAGCGAAGAAACAACGACCAGTACCGATGATTCGGCACTGGCAAGCCAAGCGGCTGCGCGACAAGCTCAGCAGCAGAACATCCAAGTTCAAGTAAAGGACGACAATGCAATTTCGTGCTACGCGAATTTTTGCCGCGTGACTGGATCGCCAGAAGAATTGATCGTCGATTTTGGACTCAATCCACAACCGGTCGGAATTCCAAAGGATCCGATTGTTGTTCAGCAACGCATCATTTTGAATTTCTACACTGCCAAGCGACTGTTGGCTGCATTGCAGATGTCGGTACAACGCCATGAATCCGTCTTTGGCGTGCTTGAAACCGATATCCAAAAGCGACTCCGCATTCAATCGTAGATTTTCTCGATGAAATTGTAAGCGGCACGGCGCGAGCCGTCCGGTGAAAGCGACGATAACATTAGATGCACACCGGGCGGCTTGCGCCGCACCGCTACAAAATCGACTCCAAAAACGCGAATTTGAGCGGCATATTCACTTCATTTACGAACCTTCGAAACGACACTTTCGATGAGTGAGTCCTCGATCTGCGTTTCGATAGTCTGGCCTGCTTTGACCATCGAAGCATCTCGAATAATTCGACCCGATTCAAGGTCACGGCTTATACTGTAACCTCGATGCAGCGTACGAATTGGGCTTAGCGCTTCCAAAGTTGCCGCTTGCGTGGCAAGACGATGCCTTAACTCGACCAGCCGCCGATCCACCGCTTGATCGAGTCGAAGATTTAGTTCGTCTAATCGTTGAATTCGACGCTGGATCGTTTCGTCGGGGCGCATCAGCACCGGTCGATGACGCAAGCCATCGAGTCGAATCCGATAATGCTCAATCATCGACAGCATCGCTCGAGCCATGCGGCCCTGGAAATTAGCAAGTACACCGTGCAGCTCTTCTTGGCTAGGCAAAATGCGTTCGGCTGCTTCGCTCGGTGTTAAGGCTCGGAGGTCGGCTGCAAGATCGCACAACGTCACGTCGATTTCGTGACCAACGGCCGATACGGTAGGAATCTTGCTCGACGCAATTGCCCTCACGACGACTTCTTCGTTGAAGCACCATAGATCCTCCATCGAGCCGCCACCGCGACCCACGACCAAGACATCAAGCTTCGGTCGAAGTCGCTGAGCGATTTCAATGCCTTTGGCAATTTCGTCGGCAGCTCCCTCTCCCTGAACACGCGATGGAATGACAATGATTTCGATACCAGGCCAACGCCGTTTCGCAACCTCTAAGAAATCTTGAAGTGCCGCACCACTTGGGCTCGTTACGAAACCAAGTCGTCGCGGAAAAGCAGGGAGCGGCCGTTTCTTTTCTAGATCGAAGAATCCTTGCTTCGCCATTCGATCGTGCAATTGCCGAAAGGCTAACTGCAATGCTCCGATTCCCTGCGGTTCAACTTTGTCGAGTACGATTTGGTAGGAGCCACGTGGCGAGTAAACGTCGACGCGACCGTAGCCGATAACCGATTGGCCGTCCTCTAACTGAAATTTGAGTCGCTCCGCAGCCGAACGCCAGATTACGGCGCGAATCTGCGATGTTTCATCCTTGAGCGTCAAGTAGATATGCCCGCTTCTCGGTTGCGAATAATCGGAAATCTCACCCGCAATCCAAATTTTCTTGATCTTCTCGTCGATTGCAGCCGCAATCCAAGTATTCAACTGCGTAACGGTTACCGGCGTTCCCGGATCAGATCCAGGCGCCGGCGGTTTGGGGGCGGCAGATTCCTGTCGCTTGGTCTTAGGGGTCCGTGGATCGGGCTCAAAACCCGCGTCGTCCCACAAAAATCGCGTCATCTTGCTTTTGCAAGCTTTCGCAGACTCAAGGCTTTCGTATAGTCGATCGAAATATTGAGAACTTCTTCATTGTAAAACGAATCGTCGAAGATCTTTTCCTTGCTTGCTTCTTGCTTCTTCATCAGATCTTCCTCTTCCTTTTCTGAATCAAATTCAGCTCGTTTAGCCATGAATTCCGATTCTTTCACCGAAGCGGTTTTCTCGTTTTTCTGCTTCAAGTAAAAAGCAATTCGGCGGTTGAGTTTAGCAAAGTCCTCTGAATTGCTCACGCGTTCGCTCGACTGTTTCGCAAGCTCTGCGCGAACCGCGCTATCGATTAAGCCGTAGTTATCGTGAGGTTGCTTGGTCACCTTGTCCATCGGCAAAGCGAAATCCAAATCCGATTCTGAAAGTCCCTCAATATTTGCAGTCATCGAAGGCAACACGACATCCGCTGCGACGCCTTCAAGCTGAGTGCTGCGTCCATCTGGGAGATAGAACTGTTGAATGGTGAGCTTAAGCGCTCCGTAGGGCTTGGCCGCGTTTTTGAAAATCAATTCGCCTACATCGACCAAGGTCTGCACGGTGCCTTTGCCGTGTGACGTTGGATCACCAACCACGATACCTCGATTGTAGTCCTTGATGGCACCGGCAAAAATCTCGCTGGCACTAGCGCTCAACTTGCTCGTCATGATCACCAAAGGACCGTCCCAAGCGACGCTTGAATTATCATCGTCGTAGCTGTTCACTTCGCCGTTATAATTCTTTACTTGAACGACCGGTCCACTGGTGATAAACAGTCCAGTACAACTTATCGCTTCCTGGAGTGAACCGCCACCATTTCGACTGAGATCCAATACCACGACATCGACGTGGGCTTGTTGGAATCGTTCTAGAATTGCTTGAACGTCCGCAGTCGTGCTTCGCACATTGGCCGCACCTTGTCGGGAAGCTTCCATATCGAGATAGAAACTTGGAAGTTCAATATAGCCAACTTGATAGGGCTTGCCGTCCGGTCGCATTCCTCGTTCCAAGATTTCGCCGCGTGCGGCACTGTCGGTAAGTTCAATTTTTGCGCGAGTAATGTCGTAGGTAAGCGTTTCGGTGCCGACTTTCGGCTGTACTTTGAGTCGAACTTTGGTACCGGCAGGACCACGAATCATTGAAACTACGTCGTCTAGCTTCATATCGACAACATCGACCATTTCATCACTTCCTTCCTGACCTACGCCGATAATCTGATCGCCTGGTTTGAGTCGACCGTCTCTATCTGCCGCGCCGCCAGGTACCGTACTTGAAATGACCGTTGTTCCGTCTTCCGACTTCAACTGCGCACCAATTCCGTCCAACTTGAGTCCCAGTTGAATCTTGAAATTATCCTGAGCCCGAGGGGCCATGTAATTGGTGTGCGGGTCGAGCGATTCGGTCATGCTGCTCAAAAACAATTCCAACAACTCGTAGACGTCCATGTCCTTCCGATATTTTTCGATCGTTCGATAGCGACGATGTAATTGCTCTCGGGCTTGTTCGTCGGTCTTTTCGTCAGCTTTCAAGGCCAAGAGGAAATACTTGATCTGCTTGCGCCACCGCTCTTCGGATTCCTGAAAGTTCTTGGCATACTCCACCGACTTGCGATCGACGACGATCGATTCATCGATGGTAAAGTCATGCGGCATATCGATCAGCTTGTGAATGACGGGAATGATTTTCTCCATACGTTCTAGCAAGCGTTTGTAGACGTCATAAGCAAATTGGATGTCGTTTTTCAGTAGATTGTCATCGAGCTTTTTTCGAAATGGCTGAAACTCATCGATGTCCGCTTGCAAAAAATACTGCTTCATCGGATCGAGCTCTTTAAAGAAGTGGTCAAAGCCGCGTTGGGAAAGCTCGTCGTCGAAAGGGCGATGGGTAATGTGAAGGCCAGCAACGTTTTCGCGGACGGCCTTCGTGATCATCCTGTCTTCGGCACGTGGCCCATTGGCTGCTGCGACTCGGGGGAGTTGTTCTGCGAGCACCAAAGAGCTATGAAGCGAAAGCCAACACCCTAAGACACATCCGAAAATGCTAGAGAATCTCAATGAAAAAGGTCTATCTTCAATGCATGCCATCGCTTGTTCCCTGACGATTGTAATGAAAGGAGCCGCAGGTTCGAATTTACATTAATTTAAGTAGCCTGGGCGAAATAATCCTCCAAGGCAATTTGTACCCTTATCGTACGACTTCTCCCCGTCGGTAGCAACATGAGTGCTCAAAGTCACCGTGGTAATTCAGGTGGAGATCGTTTCCAGCTTACCTTGCATCTGGAACTGGGAACTGGGAATGGGTGAGGATCGGAATCTGGAAGCTTACGACACTTAATGTAGTTTGTCACCGGTCAAGCAAAATTCCCTGATCGCTTCATTGGCTAACAGGTAAAAAGCTTTGGCTAAGTGCGGATCGGCGCCTAGTGTCGGAGGCACCAACCATCGCTGTTTCGGGCTGGATTGTTGATACTCCGCGACTTTTTGTCGGAGTTGCTGCACGAGTTCGCCTTCGAACAGCAGGTGCGGTTGGACAACGATCGTCTCGCAACCAGAGCCTAAAGCGTGCAGCAAAATCTCATCGACGGTCAAGTCACTGCCTGCAAAAAAGCCGGTTTCGGCCCATGCGATGGGAACCTTGCTTTGTGCCAATCGATGAGCCGTAAAAGATTTCATTTGAGCGATGGCAAATGGGTCGCTCGATCCGCGACCGATCATAGCGAGTCCAATTTTTCCGCCGATTATTTCGGAGTTCCCCAGTTTTCGACTTTCATCGTGATTTTCAAAGCATTCGGCGACTTGTGGACATGCTCCTGCTTCGAGACAACCTTTCGACTGCTGGCATCGCAATGCTTCCATGAATCTGCGTTCGGATAAATCGATCGTTGCGGCGTTATTTCCCAGTGGCGTCGTCTGACAGATCACCGTCATTCCCCGTTCTGTTACCGCCTTCCTTACTGCGTCGGGAATGTCGGACTGCGCGTGAGCGGCTTCGAAGAGTAGAACCGGTATCACCATCAACTGACGAACACCTTGCCTTTGCAAACTTACTACGCCATCCAAAATGGTTGGCTCACAAAGTTCGAGAAAGCTTGCTTCGACGGGAACCTCAGGAACAAGCTGGCGAATTTGCGTTGCAAGATCCAATAGCTGACGCGCACCGCTGGCAAGTCGCGTACCATGTCCAACGACCAAGAGTCCACATTGCAATGCTTTAAATCTTTCCCACATCAGCTAGCAAACTCGATGAGTAAAAAATCGCTTGGTTCTAAACACTAACCAAAATCGATTTCGCGGTACAATGGACACATAGCAGAAACGTCATAGTACAACAGAAGCGTTGATCTGTGACCACAAATATTCCATTGATGGAATCCTTCCCATTGAATAGTTCCTCGTTTTTTGGATGGTATTGATGATTCGACGTGCGATTATCGCACTTGCGTTGCTCAACGCAGGCGTTCTTATCGGTTGGCTTTTTCACTCGCAGACTCAACCTATCGGAGTATTCGGCCAGCTTGCACCGTCGCCTGCGTCTGTCTCGCCTTTTGCGGCGGTAGTGCCCAATAGCGCGGCGAATCCCACTAGCCCGGTTGCTTGGCCGGAGCAGTCACCGGAAGAAATCATCAACATCAACGTCTACGAATTATGCAATCGAGGCGTTGTGAATATATCGACCAAGCTGATTCGTCAGACTTCGTTCTTTACCGAATCCGCCGTCGAAGGGAGTGGGAGCGGGGCCATTATCGATCGCTTGGGGCACATTGCCACGAACTTCCATGTCATCGACGGTGCGCGTGAGATTAACGTGACATTGTTTACCGGCGATTCCTACCCAGCTATTCTCGTCGGTCATGATGCCGACAATGACATAGCCGTACTCCGGATTTCTGCGCCTGAAGAGTCACTTTTTCCGATCGCATTTGGTGACTCTTCGTCGCTGCGAGTTGGCCAGCACATCATCGCGATCGGGAATCCGTTTGGCTACGACCGAACGATGAGCACTGGGATTATATCGAGCCTCAATCGATTGATCACGTCGAAGACCCGACGAAAAATGAAGTCGATCATTCAGATTGACGCGGCATTGAATCAAGGCAATTCAGGCGGTCCTTTGCTCAATTCTCGAGGCCAATTGATCGGTATCAATACAGCGATCGCGACGAGCACCGGCGACAATGCGGGGATTGGATTTGCAATCCCTTCAAACACGATCGCGCGTGTGGTTCCACAACTGATTCAGAACGGAAAAGTATCGAGACCGACGATAGGGATTATCGAAGCCTTTGAATCGCGACAAGGATTGCTGATTCGCCGCACTACCCCAGGCGGACCAGCCGAAAAAGCTGGATTGCAAGGGGTAAAAGTCACACCTCGCCGAATCCAACGTGGCCCATTGGTATTCGAACAATACTCGATCGATCAAAGTTCGGCGGACCTTATCATCGGTGTCGACGGATCACCGGTGAAGACCGCCGATGATTTCTTAAATGTAATCGAATCGAAGAAGGCAGGCGACGTAGTGCGAGTTACCGTTATTCGCCAAGGTCGTCAGGTTGATGTTCCTGTGACACTCGGTGCCGATGAATGAGGTTCGCAAGCTGGAAGCCACGTTCGCGAACCGATCAATCAAATGTTTAATCGGAAGCGAGGATCTCGCTGATCACTTGGACGGCTGCCGTCAAGGATTTCGCGGCCATTCGAAAATTCGTATGACCAGAAACCTCGGGTTGGATCTCGGCAAATAACTTAGCAGCTTTGCGAAGCTTTGAGAATTTCTTATTCGCCAGATGCAGATACTGAGCTGGATCGTCGGCTTCGATCGCTGGCCCGACTGCCAACATAAAATCGTATAAATCTCGATGGACTTCTGCTAGCTCTTCGTCGTCAACGGCTTCGTCGCTGTGCTTGAGAAATGCGCGCACCATCCAAACGTGACTCGCTTGGGCGTCGATTGCAATCATTTTGGCGTGATTTGAATCGTTCTTCATATTTCCTAGTCAATATCGATAGGGCCTAAAACGACCGTTGAAATTTGAGCCGACGGCGTACTCTACCATGTGGAATGGGGTAGAATAAGGAACGAAGATCTGAAAAACGCTTAGCACCATCAAGTCGTTTTGTTTTTTGCCGGACATTTTTTTCGGGGGACCGAACCATGCTTCGTTCTTGTTCAACCATACATCGTTCCAATAAGACGCTAGCGGGCCTAGTTCTCGCATTGGCAGCGATGCTCTCAAAGCCAAGCGACGTTCAGGCGTGGAGCCATCATTGTCACTCGTTTGGCCATGGTGGTTTTTCGAGTTGGGGGGCGTACGGCATGGGGGGCGGATTTAGAACCAGCGGCTTTGGAAACTATGGCGGTTCTTTTTACGCTTCAAGCTTTGCTCCGTCGTTTGGCTTTGCAAATCCAAGGTGTCTAAGTTATCGGTCAACGTTCGTAAACTTTACACCGAGTTTTTATAGCTCGTTCTACGCTCCTTCTTTTTACTCGTCATACTACTGCCCGCCGATCTATTCCAGTACGTATTATCCACCGATTTTTTACCGGCCTGTAAATCCAACTCCGGTCTTTTATTCTGTTCCGCGAGTCTCGCCAATCTTCGGTCCGCTACCGAGAGTCCCTTTCTGCGCTACCAGTCAGCCTCAACAGATTTCCACGGTTGCAGTGCCATCCAAACAGGCTCCTTGGTTAGCATCTGCTGTCGAATTGATCGACTTGATGGTTCAGCAGGGAGGTGTCGACGAAGGGCTGAAAGCTTGCGAACATCTAATCCAAGTTCGCGATCAACTGCCAAGTGAAATCTATTGGCGGGCCGCCCTACTGGCAGCCGTGAGCGGTCGAGAGGCAAACCAAATCGTCGCCTTTATTGACCGTGCCGAAAAATCGGGTGATCGCTTTAGTGTTCGACAATTGCCTGGTGGTTCTTTGCGAGCCTATGTTAAGTCTACCAAGAATGCATCGATCGACGATGCGATGAATCGACTGGCTCAGTCCGCACTGAAAAATGCCAAGCCAACCGCTGAATACACAGCCTTGTCGGCACTCCTTGCATTGGATGGACAGCCTTCAAGGGCTCGAGTATTTCTTACCGCAGCCGCGAATGCAAAGTTACCTAGCGACACAACGATCGTCGCATCGCTAGCAACCTTGGATCGTTAGTCGAGAATCGGTACTTTGTAACCAAGTGCTCCGATAGCTTTGCCGGGCGGAAGGTTCTTATAGTTGTCGTGACACAGCGTGCATTTTTCCATGACAACTGGAATGGCCGTTGCACCCAATAGGAATTGCTTCCCGTCTTCGGTAACCACTTCGTCATAGTACGCTTGCCCAGCCACAATCTTTTCGATCGCCCGCTTTTCAAAACCTTCTTTCGGCGCGTTGGCTGGCTCGTATGGGTCGCCTGTTGCATCGAGCAATCGAACTTCGTGCCACCCTTTTTTCTTGACCGCCTCGAATAATGCTTTAAAAGCACTTCCGGCTGGAAGCGCGTTTTTGTCATCGACATAATGCGTTGTGATCAGCACAATGCTCGTCTTGTAAATATCATCCAGCATTCTAATTTCGCGCCGCGTTCGCTCGATGGCTCGACTATTCTGAGGTTGGTCGGCAGCCATACCGATAGCCGTCACGATCATGCCTCCAGCCAAAATTAGGCCTGAAAATATAACGAATCTCGCAGAAAATTTACGTTTCAAAATTACGCTCCTTAAATAAATGACCTATCGCCAAACAGGATCCTTATGTCCAATTCGAGAATACCGCGTCAGAATCGAGCTGTCAACATGCTGTTTCATGGAGTTGCTTAAATGTTTTCACAGACTGTCGAGTATGCCTTGCGAGCGGCTGTCCATTTAGCGAGCAAGTCTCCGAATCCTCAGACGACGGCGGAAATTGCAGAGGCAACGCAGGTGCCGATGGCCTATCTGTCCAAAGTTCTTCAAGGGCTACGGGCAAAAAAGATTGTTCATTTGCAGCGCGGAGCGGGTGGCGGCGTGTCGCTTGTCCATGAACCTTCCCAGTTAACGATCTTAGATATCGTCAATTCGGTCGAACCGATCCAGCGGATCAAAACTTGTCCACTGGAACTTAGGTCTCATGGGACGCGTTTGTGTTCGCTACATAGCCGCATGGATGAATCGCTCAAGAGTATGGAGAGTGCCTTTGCAGCCACGACGCTCGCCGAACTCCTCGATGAACGCAATCCAAGTATTCCACTGTGCGAGGGAACATCGAGCTAGCCGTCGGCTTTTTCGGAAGTCGATTCGAGGATATCCAACAGTACTTTGTCGGTCGCTAAGCCTTCCGATTGAGCTTCGAAATTGAGCACGACACGATGGCGCAGGGCCGGTAGGAAAACTCGACGGACATCTTCAAAGCTGACATTGAAACGACTATCGAGTAGTGCTCGAACTTTGGATGCAAGGGCGATCGTCTGAGCACCGCGCGGGCTCGCCCCCCAGCGTACAAACTGGTTGGTTACTTTGGCGGCAAACGGACCTTCAGGATGCGTGGCCAGAACAAGTCGAGCGATATAATCTTGAACGTGCGGAGCGAGGATGACTTGCCGAACCAATTGTTGCCATTGGATAATCTCACTGCTGTCCATCACTTTTTCCGGAACGATAACCGTGCCTTTGGTCGTCCGATCGATAATGGTGTTGAGCTCTTCCCGTCCCGAGTAACCGACAACTAACTTGAATAGAAAGCGGTCGAGTTGGGCCTCCGGGAGTGGATAGGTTCCTTCTTGTTCGATTGGATTCTGCGTCGCAAGAACAAAGAACGGCTTTTTAAGTTCGTAGCGTTTGCCGGCAACGGTAACCGTCCCTTCTTGCATCGTCTCTAAAAGTGCCGATTGCGTTTTGGGAGTTGCGCGATTGATTTCATCAGCCAGACAAATCTGCGTGAAGATTGGGCCTTTTTGGAACTCGAAGGCTCGACGCCCTTCAGCGTTTTCGACAATCATGTTGGTACCCAAGATATCTGAGGGCATCAAGTCGGGGGTGAATTGAATGCGATTGAAGTCGAGGTCCATCGTCTCGGAAAGCGTACGAATCAACATCGTCTTTCCCAGACCGGGAACACCTTCGAGCAAGCAATGACCGCCGACAAACATTGCCGTCAAAACGCCTTGAACGATGTCTTCATGACCAACAATGACTCGACCAATCTGATCGCGGACGGCCGAGTAACGTTGACGAAATTGTTCGGCCTGAGCCTGCATCGATGCGGCATCACTCATATTCTCATGGTTCTTTCTTGGATTGTGCTCGTCGCTTGGCTTCCAATAAACGGGCAGTATACGATACCTCGTCTTTATCGGGACTCGATAAATTCAAAGGCATATCAGGGCGTAAATCAGTATTCGATGGTGGAGCGGCGGCGGAAAATTGCTCGACTGCGGATTGAGTCGCGAGCAGCGCGTCGTCGGTCGGAGCAAAAGTTGCCGATGCTTTTTGTCTATCCAATTCGTCAGCCACATCGGACTTGCTCGAACGCAAACGTTCCAAACGCGTTCGGCGTTCGGAATCGGCGGCCGTCTCTCGGTTGCTAAATTTAGTGAATATCCATCGAATAGGCAGCATCGCATCGAGCGAGACACGCCGAACGAACACATCGCTAAAGAAAAGGATCGCACCTAACAAAATGGCGAGTGGCCAAACGTCTTCAAGCGATCTCGCTTTTTGCAAATCGCTCCGAAAGGGATCGTCGCTTACGAGCTGTTTAAGTGATTCGTTTTCCAGCGGTTCCATCACACGACCGGTCGTGCCGCCAACAGGCGTCAAACCCGCAAGCTCTTCTAATAATCGACGATTGGTATGTCGGACGCGATACTCATCCGAGAACGGTACCGTCACGCCCGAAGTGAGAGGGGCTTTGCCTGGAGCCGGGATAATATTTAGAATATAAGCTCCGGAAGCGACGATATCGAATTCTCCGACATAGCGACCAGGGGCTTTCTGTTTCAGCGAAAGCGAATGCGGCTTGAGATCGGGTCCGATTGCGACGCCTGACATTTCGAGAAAGTTCACCAAGCGATCCTCTTGATCCATCGCTGTGACAATGACCTGAACCTTGCCATCGCGTGTTTGTGTTGCGACTTGATATTTCCCGTCATCGACGGTCGGTCGCATCGTCCACCGAACAAGCTGAGAAAAGAATTGATCGTATTGTGGCCAACTGACCCAATCGGGAGTCCAAAGTTTCGTTCCGTCACTTGTGAAAACGGCAGTCCTTCCGAGTCCATACGTCCACGTGGCAAGAATACTTGCATTGATCGGTTCGTTCGGCGCCGGTGACAGCAGTGGAACTTCGACCAGCGGGTTCTCTTTGCGCTGCGTTAAAACAAAGCCTTTTAATGGCGGGAAACTGGCAATACCCGTCATCGCTTCGTGAGAGAACGTAATCTCCGGTTGCACACCACCTTCGGGCTCGAATATCAATGGACGTGCAACGCGTCGAGCTTCCTTCATGAAAATCTGCGGTAAGACTTTCGGATTCGAAGCAACGTAGTAGTTGCCGCCCGTATCGGTAGCGATGGACTGAAGCAAATTCGAGCCAGCCGGACCGTGCGTTCCTACAGCCACCGTCGATATTTTAATTCCTTCACTTCGATATCCGTTGAGCAGACCTCGGCTGGGCGGTGTTGGATCACCATCGCTAATCACAATCATGTGCTTGATCGACGCCGGAGTCACTTTGAGTGAATTTAAAGCCATGTTGAGAGACGAATCGAAGTCGGGCATGTCGCCAGGTGTCATACGGCTCATTCGAGCCTGCATGATACTCCGATTCGGACCAACTTGAACCATTCCCGTCCGCCCTCCCCACATCCATGAATTTCCGGACATGTCGTACTGGACAACTCCGCAATAGTCCATCGGACCGAGCGCATTCAATGCCGATCGAGCAATCGATTTTTGCCAATAGTTACCTTGCGCCATTTCCGAAGCGTGCATCACCATCGCGAGTGCCCCGACGGCATTGATCTTGGCATTCTTGATCTGAAAGTCAACGGGCATCGCTTCTTCGAGTCTCGTGTTGGACCATCCGCCCGCACCAAACGCTTCCGGCCCACCCAACATCAGAAGACCGGTACCGAATTGCTGGACGCTTTGCACCAGCGATTCGATCTGATCGTCGGAGAATGATTGCAAGTTCGATGCGTCGTCGCCGACCGTTCTCGCGACGCCCGCCAGAATGACGCTATCGTATCCTTGCAATTCGATGAGGCTCGTAAAAAGATTGCTCGTATCGCGAACTTCAACTTCGATATCGCTCCGTCGCAAGGCGTCGACCATCGGATCGTATCGCCCGACGTTGTTGGAATTCTCGATCAGCATGACTCGACCTTTGCCTCGTGCATACGTAAAGGCAGTCGTTCGATTGTTTTGCGGGATCGAGTCGGCACTTGGAGAATCGGGAATGAATTCCGCTTCGTAGGTATAGCCTGCCGGTTGGTCAACGCGATGAGGTATCGGGATGACATTGACCTCTTGATCCAAAGTAACAGGACCATCGGCAACGGTTTCGGTTTGATTGCCAACGCGTCGCGTGACACGCAATCGACCTTCGACATCCTTCGCGTGTGGTCCTTCGGTGTAGCGTTGGATGACGACGCGAGCTTCGACCGGTTGTCCTTGCCGGACCTGGCCAGGAATATCGATTTTTTCGATCAGCACCTCCGATGTGCTATCCAAGTGAATCGGTATAATGTCGATGCCGATCCCATTTTCGCTAAGTCGCTTTGCCGTGGCGCTCGCTGTCCCTAACGTCTCGTTGCCGTCGGTCAGAATCACAATGCGTCGCGCCGAGTTTTCTGGAAAGCTAGCTTGTGCGAGTTTCATTGCCGATTCGATATTGGTGGCGTCGCTTTCGCCGAGATAACTTTCGGGCTGGCTAATCGGTGGCAGATTTTCATCGAGCGGCGCGAACTCGATCGAGGCTTCGCGACTAAAAATAATCATTCCTGCTCGATCTTGGCGATTGGCGCGGCGGTGTTGCTTGGTGCTCTCGATCGCGTACCGCAACATCAACTGCCGCTTGGCCGCCGGAATGCTATCGCTTTGGTCTAATAAGTAGATGACCGAAGTACGATCGCTGATCCAAATCCAATGAACACCCGCCAATGCCGCGATGACTAAGATTAAAACCGCACATCGCAGTAGAATCGCGATCCACTGACGCGTTGCCCCCAGTCCAGCAAGCGACTGCTGGCCGAGCCACCAAATCCAGGGCACGAGCAATATCAAACCCCAGTACATCGGGTATTCAAAGCCTATTTGCCAGTGGCCCATAATGCGATTAGGTAAAAAGAGTTCCGGTTCATCGCTTTCGATTGTACCTAGTTTTCGTCGGCTTGGAGCGATTGGCGAGAAAGCATTTTTCTTCCCGGCTATGCATGGGGCTTGCCCTGAAGAATTATAAAATACTTTACAATGAGCTCTCGTGCCTCCTCAACATAATGCACTCGCAATGGAATCCATTGAATGAGCTCGTTGCCGTCTTATGAATTGCTTGGGAAATTCTACCTCGGTCGGAACTATGATTTAACAGCTCGCCAGCTAAGCGAGACGAATTTGTTATACGATTCGAAGGATCTTGTGACACATGCCCTGTGTGTCGGCATGACTGGCAGCGGAAAGACAGGACTCTGCCTTTCGCTGCTCGAAGAAGCTGTCATCGACGGTATTCCGGCGATCTGCATCGATCCGAAAGGGGACCTTGGAAACCTGCTTTTAACTTTTCCGGAGCTGTCACCGAGCGATTTTCGTCCCTGGGTTGATCCAGGCGAAGCGAGTCGAAAGAACATTTCCATCGACCAACTCGCGGAAGAATCGGCGAATGCATGGAAAGCTGGCTTGGCCAAATGGGACCAAGATGGAGAACGTATCCAACGATTTCGCGATGCGGTGGACGTCAACATTTATACGCCGGGGAGCACGATCGGATTGCCGCTCACGGTCCTCAAAAGTTTCGATGTACCTCCGCAATCAACGCTCGATGACCCAGAAACACTTCGCGAACGCGTGTCGAGTTCGGCTTCGGGTTTGTTGACTTTGCTTGGTCTGGAAGCCGACCCGTTGACTAGCCGCGAGCATATTCTTCTATCGATGATTTTCGATCATGCTTGGAAGAACAAACAGAATCTCGATCTGGGTGAATTGATTCGCGAGATCCAAACTCCGCCCATCGATCGCGTCGGAGTCATCGACCTCGAGACATTCATGTCGACTTCCGACCGCATCAAATTGGCGATGAATCTCAACAATCTATTAGCGGCTCCCTCCTTTGCGGGTTGGCTTGAAGGCGAACCGCTGAGCATCAAAAACTTGCTGTATTCTGCCGATGGCAAGCCGCGTTTATCGATTATCTCGATCGCGCATCTCAACGATGCTGAACGAATGTTCTTCGTAACGATCTTCCTTGGCGAACTCCTTTCATGGATGCGAGCTCAACCTGGGACCGGTTCATTGCGTGCCCTATTCTATATGGACGAAGTCTACGGCTACTTTCCACCGACGGCCAAGCCACCCTCCAAGCCGCCGATGCTAACGCTCTTGAAACAAGCTCGGGCATTTGGACTGGGCATCGTATTGGCGACCCAAAATCCAGTTGACTTGGACTACAAAGGGCTCTCGAACATGGGAACCTGGTTCCTCGGTCGCTTGCAAACGCAACGCGATAAGGATCGAGTCCTCGATGGACTCGAAGGAGCAGCCGCCCAAAGCGGTAAAGGATTTAATCGAGCAGAAATGGAACGAACACTCTCGGCTCTGGGCTCTCGCGTTTTTCTATTGAACAACGTTCACGAAGACAATCCCGAGATTTTTCAATCTCGATGGGCGCTGTCCTTCCTGCGAGGTCCACTGTCCAGAGAACATATCCAAAGCTTGATGAGCGGCAAGCGATCGGCAGCAGCCGCGACTGCGACCAAGTTTGCTGGAAGCCTTTCGAGTGGCGACAAGAAATCGGGAGCAAGTGCTCGACCGATCGTGCCTGCCGATATCGACGAAAAGTTTTTGCAGTATTCGAAATCGCCGCGCTCAGGTGCCAAGCTAATCTATCGACCAGCCATACTCGGCCAGGCAGCCATGCATTTTGTTCGCGCTACCAACAACATCGACTATTGGGACGATACCAGTTTGATGGTTGCGATCGCCGACGGGGTCCCCGATCCGTTCTGGAGTTCGGCAACCACCATACCTGCGGGTGTTCTTGAACTCGGATCGAGCCCCGAATCGGATTTTCTCTTTGCCAATCTACCTTCGGCTTTTTCGTCCGCCAAGAATTTTAAAGACTGGGACAAGGACTTGAAGGAGTATCTTTTTCGAAACCATCAAGTGACGATCTACAACAGCAAAGCCCTGAAGAGAAACAGCTTGCCAAGTCAACTAGAAGCGGATGCGAGAATAGAACTTTCGCAAGCCGCTCGCGAGGCTCGCGATCTGGCCGTGAAGAAACTCAAGGAGAAGACCGAAGAAAAACTCAAATCGTTGCAAGCCAAAATCGCGGCTGCCGAGCAGAAGATTCAAAAAGAAAAAGCCGACGAAAAGTCGCAGTGGATGAACTCGATTCTCAACGTTGCAACCTCGGTTTTAGGTGCCGTTTTGGGGAACAAGATCGCGACGAAAACCAACATGACCCAAATGACATCGGCCGCCAAGAAAATCGGACAAGCCACCGGTGCTCGAGGCGATGTCGCTCGAGCCGAAGAAGCTCTTCAAGAAATCTTGGAGATGAAGTTGCAAATGGAAATCGATTGCCAAGCCGACGTCGATAAGATCACCGAAGAATTTAGCGCAGAAAACCTGGCTCTCGAAACGATCGAGGTACCAGCTCGAAAAACCGACACTCGCGTCAAGCTGCTCGCGCTCGTTTGGGTTCCTTGGCAAATCGATAGCAATGGAATCGCTACGCCGTTAGTAGAACTGCCCGAAGCTAGCCGTTCGCTCTATCACTCGAACGATCGTTTGGATGACTTATCGGCGGTTGGAAAGTCGGCAGGAACTTCCGTCTGAGTCACCTTGCCGGTTGCTGCCCATTCAGTACCACGCAAGAAAAGAGTGATAAACCCAACGCACTCCATCGAGTAATCTGCGTGGCCCATCGGGTTGTGAAAGACGCGTCCCTTCCCATAATCGATTGTCATCAACATCGGTTCATGACGTCCTGAACCTTTATGGTCAGGACTCGAGTAGGCCGTTGCGAGGATCTTCATTCCTTCTCCGGGGCCTCTCAAGCGATCGTATAGTTCATCTTGAGTATGCAAAAATGATCGAGGAATCCCCTTGGTGATGGGATGTTCTGCATCGCGAATCACGACTTCGAATTCATGCTGCGAACCGTGACTTCCGCTTTTGCCCGGACCATCGTCTTTCACCGTCTTCCCATCGCTATCCAGAAAAATATTGAAGCCACTCTTTTCGTTCCTTCCGCCCCAACCACCTAAACCGATCATGCGATTATAAGCGTCCCAATCGCCGAACGCATTATCGGCAGCGTGAACGACGACTAGACCGCCACCACCTGCGACATATTTCTCAAACGCAACTTTCGTTTCGTCAGGCCACGGTTCAGCCGCGTTTCCAAAATTAGAAATGACTACTTTGTATTGATCAAAGTTTGGCTTGAAATCAGGATCGGCTTGAGCTTTCTTGAGATGCGTTCGTAGGACGCCGTCGTTAAGCGGATATTTCGGCAAGTATTCGTCGCCGTTCCAGGTAAACTTAGTTCTCGCGATATCGACTTCGTAAAGTCCACTCGCTTCCAAGTAGCGCTTCATCATCATGGTCGTCTTCGGCCAGGCCGCATGATTGTTCTGACCGTCGATGATCAAAGCCTTTAGCTTTTGCTGGCCCAAAGCTGGAGAGACGACCAGACTTAAAACCGCTAGTAACGTTAAGATTCGCGTTTTCATCAATATGATCCAAGACTTAATTGGGGTAGCTATCGATTCAATGCCGACGGAATAATAAACGATAGTGGACCATTAAGCACCCCGCAACGATGCTATCGGCACCTTTTTAGCAACTCGGCGTCATTAAGAGTGAGCCGACGGCGAGAGCCGCAGGTCCAGCGTTTTAGGGTGGCACGCTCTGAGTTTGTTTTAACCTTGACATTCCGCGAGCATCGGATATCATACATCCGGATGAACGGATGGTTTCAAAATCGGAATTTCAGCGGAAAATGACGACTTCTCCCCCAATCGTACTATGGATGCAGAGCCTTTCGGATCAGACCCGGGGGAGGCTTCTTCGCCTTGTCGAGCGAGCCGAGCTTACGGTTGCCGAGTTGTGTTCGGTCGTGCAGCTCCCGCAGAGTACGGTAAGCCGCCATCTCAAAGTTCTTATCGATGACGGGTGGTTAACGTCCAGACGCGATGGAACGAACAATTTTTACCGAATGTCAGGCGATCAGCTTGAAGCGAGTCGACGTCGATTGTGGAACTTGGTTCGCGAGCAAGCGATCAATGCCATCATCATGTCACAAGACGATGCTCGTTTGGAGCAGGTTCTGGTCGAACGACGTTCTCGAAGCCAGGCATTTTTTTCGAGTGCGGCTGGACAATGGGATCGATTGAGAACCGAACTTTTTGGTGGTCGCGTCGATAGCTGGGCGTTGGCAGCGATGCTCGACCCAACGGCAATTGTTGGCGATCTTGGCTGTGGTACTGGCTCGATTGCTCAAACAATTGCACCATGGGTTCAGCGTGTCGTAGGTATCGATTCGTCAGCCGCCATGTTACAAGCGGCAAAGCGACGAATCAAAGAACCTACCAACATCGACCTTCGACGCGGCGAGCTCACGTCGATGCCGGTCGCGAGTGGCGAGCTATCGCTTGCGCTATTGATTCTCGTCCTTCCGTATGCGGAGCAACCGGTCAAGATACTCGCCGAAGCCGCTCGCGCAACTCGCAGTGGTGGTCGCTTGGTGATTGTCGATATGCAGAGTCATCAGCGGGCAGAGTATCGAGAAGAACTTGGGCACACTTGGTTGGGTTTTACGCGGAATGAAATCGAGGATTGGCTTACGGCTACCGGTTGGCACTTGTTGCGATACGTTGAATTGCCACCCGATTCCGAAGCGAAGGGGCCAGGTTTGTTTGCGGTTACGGCAACAAGAAAAGATCCGTCGGATAGTGTCCTTGGAAAAAGCGAAGAGATTGAATTGATTGAACGAAATTGAACCCCACGTGCTGTTTGGCTATTGGCCTAGATTTTCATCCTGAAGGATTGGCTGGGCAGCGCGTCGGGTTTGATTTTTGAGTTTGTGTTTGACGTGAAGCGTATCGCATGATGGCTTCACATCCTTTTACGTGTAGGAGTTAGAAAAGTATGTCCACAATCGCCCCTAAGGCTCCAAGCAAAGCTTCGAGCAATTCCAGTCGTCCCGCTTACAAGGTCAAGGCCTTTGACTATTTGGAACAAGGCCGAGTCGCCGAAGCACAGGAATTGGCTGCTCTTGGAAGAAAAGAAATTACGTTAGCTGAAGACGAAATGCCAGGTTTGATGATTTTGCGTCAACGGCACGGCAAGACAAAGCCGCTCAGCGGTGCCCGCATTATGGGTTCACTTCACATGACCGTTCAAACCGCAGTCTTGATCGAAACACTTGTCGATCTGGGTGCCGACGTTCGCTGGGTGAGCTGCAATATTTTCTCGACCCAGGATTCAGCGGCCGCTGCCGTTGTCGTCGGTCGTGGCGGGACCATGGAAAATCCAAAGGGTACACCCGTCTACGCTTGGAAAGGCGAAACGCTTGAAGAATATTGGTGGTGTACCGAGCAAGCGATGACTTGGCCCGATGGTGAAGGTGCCGACTTGATCGTCGACGACGGCGGCGATGCAACGCTGCTCGTTCACAAGGGAGCCGAGTATGAAAAGGCTGGTAAGATTCCGGCTTTTGATGCAGCCAACGAACCGGAAGAATGGGGCGTAATCCTCAAGTTGCTGCGAAGCGAATTGGAAAAGCATCCCGGCAAGTACACGAAGATGGCTGAACGTCTTCAAGGTGTCTCGGAAGAGACCACCACCGGTGTCCATCGACTGTACGAAATGCAGAAGAAGGGGCTGTTGCTCTTCCCAGCGATCAACGTCAATGACAGTGTGACAAAAACGAAGTTCGATAACATCTACGGCTGCCGACATTCGTTGGTCGACGGACTCAATCGAGCTACCGACGTCATGCTCGGTGGAAAAATTGCCGTTGTCTGCGGCTTCGGTGAAGTCGGTAAAGGCTCATGCCAATCGCTGCGTGGTCAAGGTTGCCGCGTGATTGTTACTGAAATCGATCCTATCTGCGCACTACAAGCTGCGATGGAAGGTTACGAAGTCAACACGTTGGAAGACGTCGTCGGCATCGCCGATATCTTCGTGACCGCTACCGGCAACAAAGACGTTTTGACGGTCGCTCACATGGCGAAGATGAAAGATAAAGCCATCGTCTGCAACATTGGTCACTTCGATAATGAAATCGACATGGCCAGCCTCGAGAAACTTGCTAAAGACGGCAAAGTCGAACGAATGAATATCAAGCCGCAGTTCGATCAGTGGAGCTTCAAAGATACCAAGCGATCGGTCTTGGTACTTGCCGAAGGACGTCTGATGAACCTTGGTTGTGCTACGGGTCATCCAAGCTTTGTGATGAGCACCAGTTTCACCAACCAAGTCTTGGCACAATTGGAACTTTGGAAAGAGCGCGCAAGCAGCAAGTACGAAAACAAAGTATACGTCCTACCGAAGCACCTCGACGAAGAAGTCGCCCGACTGCACTTGGAAAAACTCGGTGTGAAACTTACCAAGTTAACGCCAGCCCAAGCCGAGTATCTTTCGGTAGATCAAAACGGCCCTTACAAGCCCGATCACTATCGATACTAAGATTTGGTAATCGGCACGATGTCCGCGCGTTCCTAGGCTCTTGTCTGGGAACGCACTGCCACCGAGGCTCCGCCGCGTGTTGATTCAATGCAGAGTTTGTTTTGCGACGATTCGGTAGGCGGTTCCTGCGAACCTTTTGGTTGTATTCCTCGCGAGATTTTTAATGCGAATTCTCATTCGGATGATTGCCATACTCTCTATCATCCGAATCGCAGCGGCGGTCGAGCCAGCGACTACTGAATGGAGGCAGTTCCGAGGGCCGTTTGCTTCTGGTCATGCGACAGCCAACGATTTGCCCACGACGTGGGGGAGTTTTCTCGAACCGTACAAATGGCAAGTTTCGATTCCGGGGCAAGGATGGTCGTCGCCGATTGTGGTCAGCAATCGCATCTGGTTAACAACGGCGGAAACAACTGCCCTTCCTGAATCGAAAGTAGTCCAAAAGCTCGTCGACAACGGCCAAGGGATCACCGACTATCAAACGCATCAGTCAGTAACCCTTTATGCAATCGAAGTCGACGTCGCGAGCGGCAAGCTCTTACGAAAGCTCGAGCTCTTCACCGTCGATCATCCGCCTCCGATCCATTCGAACAACAGCTACGCTTCGCCGACTCCGATAAGCGATGGTGAACGGCTCTATTGCCATTTCGGTTCGTTGGGAACCGTTGCCGTCGAGTTAGTCTCGGGATCGATCGTATGGAAAAAAGCCTTCGCCGTCGATGACATGACAGGCTCAGGAAGTTCGCCGGTCCTTGTTAGTGATCGATTGATTTTGGTTTGCGATGGGGCAGATGAACAGTTTGTGGTTGGGCTCGATAAACGGACTGGCGAAGTGCTTTGGAAAACCGATCGTCCTCCCATCGAAGCCAAAGAAAATTTTCTTCGACGAGCGTTCAGCACTCCGCTGGTCATCGCGCACGAAGGTCGAACACAATTGCTAGCAGCGGCTGCTCAGTGGCTCGTTTCGTATGATCCAGAGACTGGTGCCGAGTGGTGGCGATGTCGAACGGCGGCTGGATATAGCGTCGTTCCACAACCTGCCTTTCACAATGGTCACGTCTTTGTCTGCACTGGGTATATGAAACCGGAACTTTGGGCGATTCGCGCAGACGGGTTAGGCGATGTTTCTTCATCGCATGTTGCTTGGACTCATAGCCGTCAAGCTCCCGAAATCGCCTCGCCGATCATCGTCGACGATGCGATCTATTTCGTTTCATCCCTTGGCGTTTTAAGTTGTCTAGATACGAGCGATGGTAGCTTGCGATGGCAACATCGATTAGAGGGTAGTTATGCTGCAAGCCCAATCTATGCTGATCGGAAACTTTATGTAACCAATCAAGCGGGACTAACCACCGTCATACAACCGGGCCATCAGTATACGGAGCTTGCAAAGAATCAATTATTTGGCGAAGTGATGGCGTCGATGGCCATCGCAACAAACGCATTGCTCTTGAGAACTGATCCGATACTCTACTGCATCCAAAAATAGCCGTTGCATGGATTTTGCTGAAAAGCGTCAATACTACTTACTCTTCTTCGCGACAGCAAGTTTTTCAAGCTGCTCAGCGAGATCCTTGCCGTGGCCATCGGTGTTCTTTTCGGAGTCGACTGCTAAGATCTTGCCGTCCTTACCGATGATAAAGCTAATCCGATCGGCGACCATTGCCGTGCTCTTCAAAACGCCGAACATGGCTGCGTTTTTTCCTTTCGGATCGCAAAGAATCGGATAGTCGAGTTCAAGGCTCTTGGCGAATTCAGCGTTCTTCTCAACCGTATCGGTACTGGCTGTGAAATAGGCAACATCAAATTTCTTGAGCAACGCACCGTCTTCTTTTAGCGATTTGCATTCTTTGGTGCAGCCACCGGTGAAGGCTTTGGGAAACCAGGCGATGATGACCGCTTGCTTGCCGACAAAATCCTTTGCAGCGTAGGTCTTTCCATCGCTGCCTTGCATTTCAAAGGCAGGGGCCGTATCGCCAACTTTAGGAAGTTCGGCTATCGCGAGCGACGAAACAGCAGACAGAAAAAGAGCGATGGCAACTGCTCGGCTATACAGACAAATTCTCATGATCAACTACCTTTGGAAAATGAAGGGGAGGGGTATTGCGGCGCTTGGCGGGAACGTAATTCCATCAGATTAACACATCCAGCGATGTTTTTACACTCGCTTTCCAGAAATTGCGTTCGAACAAGCTGCCATTTATTTGGTGCGCGGGCGTCCCACCCACGATTTAAATTGGAACAAAGCGGCAGATTCTCGAAGTTAGCGAGTTCGTCGGGCGAAAGATCGCTTTGATCGGGTGACAAAAATCGAGTTAACGCTATAATCCAGCCATATTCCAGCTTTGCTTCGATTCTTTTGAAATCTCGATACGTATGCTCGTTCGTAAACCCATCTTCCCGAATGTTATCGAACTCAATATTCAAGCCGGGCATCTCATCGGATGTAATGTTTACCTAGTTTACGACGCTGACGAATGGGTGTTGATCGATATCGGCTACAAAGATCATGTCGAAGAATTAGTCAACCTAATTCGAGAACTAGATTTTCCCTTGTCGCAATGCAAAACCATTATTGCGACGCACGCCGACGTCGATCATGGACAAGGACTTGCATTGGCCAAGCAAATGCTGAAGACAACCGTGACTGCTCATCCTCGGGCCGCGAAGTTGCTCGAAGAAGGTGATAGACTTCAAACGTTTGCCGAGATCGTGGCTCAAGGAATTTCGGAAGAGATGCCGCCGGTCCAGTGCGAAAATCTCGTCACTGATGGCGATATTATTAAGGTGGGCAATATCGAGCTTCACGTTTGGTCGACGCCGGGACACGCCGATAGCCAGTTGGCGTTTCGCTTAGGAGACTTGCTGTTCAGTGGCGACAATATCTACCGAGATGGTGGCGTCGGAGCGATAGACGCCCATCATGGCAGCAACATCGAAGACTTTATTCGATCGCTCGAACGCATTCGCAACGACGATCTTCAATGGTTGCTGCCTAGCCATGGTCCGTACTTCAAACACGACAAAAAAATGATCGATCAATCGATCAATCGTCTCAAGGGCTATCTGCATCTTTCTGATTTTGGGACTTGCGCCATCGACTGGCCCTTGATGGAGCAGTGGGAAGAAGAAATTGCTCAGGGCAAGCTACCAAACTAGTCCGTAATATCTCGCGATTGATCGCGTTCGTACTGCGTCGTGCTATACATATCTAGGATAAGTTGGATATCGCAAGAACGCTGGACGACTTGACGTCTGGCGAACATTCGCAACTGGGTCGCGATCATGACTTCGGCAGGCAACGTCGATACTTGGCCAAAGAGTCGAGCATAATTGACGAAGCTTGGGACGTTGCTGGTAATAAAACCGTACATCATGCTGCAAACGCCGATCACCTTGCCGGTAAAGATACCGGTGTTGATCGCCGATTTCGAATAGTCGCCCATGATACAACCGAGGAATTGCATTCCCGTCGCAGCTTTCCCTCGCGGATATTCCATGTTGACCGCACCGTACGTATTCTTCAAATCGCTATTGCAAGTCCCAGCCCCTAGATTGATCCAGCTCCCGAGATAGCTATGCCCAAGAAAACCATGATGCTGCTTGTTGGTGAAGGGCTCTACCACCGACGCTTCGACTTCGCCGCCGATTTTGGTGGTATGGCCGAGCGAAACATTATCTTTAATGGCTGAATGTTCTAGGATCTTACATTTTTTACCGATATAGAGCGGCCCACGCAGCAATGAATAGGGGCCGATTTTGGCTCCCTCGTCGATGACGATCGGGCCATTATTGGTTTCGCATATAACGTATTGCCCGATGGACGCTCCTTCGCCGACAAAGACTCCATCTTCCCTTTGTTGATACGGGTTTTCTCGGATCCGACGCTCTAAATTCGAAGCCAGAAATTGCATGTTGGCGGCGATCACTTCGTGCGGTGCTGCGAAGGTGGCCAGCATGAGTTCGGACGTTTGCATGTCCACCGTGATCGTATGCAAGGGAACTTGGAGTTCCGATTGCTCTAACCTCGCGACATCTTCGAGAGTCCAAGGTGGGTTCACGATTGCCGCTATCGAATCTCGATCGCGAACGACACACGGTTGCGTACCGGAATCGCTAACCATCTTCTGGATGGCCATGCGATTAGCTTCATTGGGAATGACCCGAGCATTTAGCATTAACTTGATGTTCGATCCTTGGCCAGGAACGCTCATCGATACTTCGTTGAGAACCTTCAACTCAGGAAAGTCGATCGCTTGGATCGGTTCCATGTACCGTCGAGAAAGCCCGTATATTTCGACTCCGAGGGTAGAAACCAAATCGAGCAATCGATAGCTTCCGCAAGTGATCGTGGCAGCCAAGCGTCCTGTGGTGATGGGCGCAAGAGCATCGCAAAGTTGATCTTCAAAAACGACAATAGTCATAATTCTAAAACTTCCAACGGAATTCGGCACGCGTACCAAAAATATCAGGCGCATTGTCTAACCAACCGTGCATCAGATCAACGCGTACCAGCGACCAATTGTTAAGGGCTTTTTGCCATCGCGTTCCCAAGCCGTATTGAGCGCCAGGCGCCGAGCTCAGGCGATCCTCGCCGTAGGTATCCAAGGCGGCAAATTCGAAAGCCAGTTGCCGACGAAAATCTTGGCTCAAAATATTGATTCCAATCGCTCCGCCATACGCATTCGAGCCGGTAGCATCGAGCGTTGGATAACCGGTCAAGTTGTCCGATTCAAAATTGATCCCCGTGTTTCGCAGGATTCCACCGGCGTCTGCCGCTCGAGCCACCGATTGAGTTCGTCCATACCCAAAGAACGCATTGTAGTACGGAACAACGTTACTTGGCGATTCCGAGATCAGCGAATTCTCCCACAACAACAACAAACCGTCGGCAGTACGTGTGTCGCGCGGTCCTGATTGACCAATGTTCCCAATTGCTCGAATTGAGTTCGAAACTCGCGACCAATATCGGCGCGTGTAGGCGAAGGCCATATTATGGTACGAACGATCTAAGCCTCGACGATCGTCGAGAAATGCGTAATCGGCTTCGATGTAACCGTCGTAGGCTTCAATAAACCAAGCCGTTCCAAAAACATCGGCGGCGCCATTGTCGTTACCGAATGCTGGCGACGTGACTTGGTCAAAACCCATAAAAAACGTCGCATCAAAATTGGACCAATTCAGCCTTTGACTTTGCTTCCAAGGAAACGCGACAGCGGCACCGTTGATTGCGTCTTCCATCCAAATACCATTCTGATACAGCAATGGAACCTTGCCGAAAGTGAATGGCAAATCAAAGGGCGCGTCGACTCCCATAAGGCCACCGGTGATCGCGCCGAGATCGCCTTCGAAAAAAAGCGTATCAAATTTCGCATCGAATTCATCTTCGAATCGGACGTTGCGACTATCGCTGAAATCGAGACGCGTAAAACGATTGTTTTGATCGAGCGGACCCATGAATGCATGAATGCGTTCGGTTCCAGTCAACCGAAGATCCATATCGAGATTGAGCCGATTGGCGATCGATCGAACATTCGTTCCATTGTTTCGATGAACTCCTACCGCTGCCCGATAATCACCATAGACCAAGAAATGAGGGGTTAATGGATTCACCTCGGTAAATACGGGAATCGCGGGATCGTAGATCCCACCGGTATAAAACGGTCGCCACCATTCCACCCACGGTCGCTGGACGGGAACAAAGTATTTTCCATAGTACGTCGCTGTGTCTAAGCACGGATTGTATGGCTCGGCTGGAGCGGGCGTGCCGAGAAAATCGGTCGGTTGATAGGGAACTCGGGCACCACTCTCGCTTGAAACTGGCGTCGAGGATTTTGGAGAGGAACCGGGGAGCAGCGAATCAAACTGCTCTCGATAGTTGGGGCGTTCTTTCGCAACCGATTGGGGAGAAGCGGATCGTGGCGGCGTATTGTTCGGAAACAGATCTGTGTCGGGGAGCAAGCTCGTCGATTCTTCAAGTGTTGCTTTGTCCCATACTTTCGAAGGAGCGACAGGCGTTAGATCTCGCGGGATTAAATCTTCATCGGCGATAGCATTTGCAAGATGCATTACCCCAGTCAATGCGCTACCCCACAGACTGACTCGCAAGGCAGTCTGGAAAAAATGCAAAAGATTTTGATAAATGCCAAACATGCGGCTAATTGGAAACAGGTTGCGATTATCGAACGACGAATTCTGTCGAATAAGGATGAACGTCGAATATTCCTTCGTTCATTCCTCGAATCATGTCCGGCGTTCCACCGACGAATCTCATAAGGTATGCCGGTTCGACTCGCGAACGCATTCGCACGCTTAGCCGATAGCGACCAGGCAACTGAAGGCAGTTTGCCGGCACGCGGTACTTTGCTTCCCAGCCATCGGCAGGTGGAATACTATGCGATTCCATCCGAACAAACGGTGGGTGATTCAACACGGTGTACGGCACGACACCTGGTCGCAGATACGGCAAGGGGTCGATATCGACATTGAACGGCAAGTACATCTCGCGTTCTGTCCCTTTGACGTTGGTTATCAAAAACTTAGTTTGCAAGTTGAACAATTGATTGTCAGCAGGCAGTCTCTTAGCGCGAACGTCGGCCGAGTGGAGATCGCGTAGGTCACCAAGACTATCGAGGTCGCCCGACTCCCAGACACGCTGCCCATCGGGTCCGATCAACACGACGTTCAGCCACAATTGCGGCTGGGCACCGAGCGAACCGCTGGGCATGTTATGGCCTTCGCTGGTATTGCAAACCAAGAAATGAAATACGAGATCCTGGCCAAATCGTGGTTGATTTTTGAAAACTGGGCCTTCGATTCGAGAACCGTTTTCAAGGACCTGTTGCGACGATTGTCTTTTCGTCGCGATCAACTGCCGATTGGAGTCGACTACTTTTCTCGCATCTCGTCGTTCTTGCGAATTCTTCCACGTTTCTGGAAAGCGAGCGTCATTGGGGGATCTCGCAACTGCCGACTCGAATTCTTCAGTCCCCCATCCCGCGCGCCAATCGAATTCAAGCCACTGCTTGGCGGTCCAGCGAAGCGATTTTTCATTATGTGGAAAAATCCCAGGATGAGCGATCGAATAACCGGGGCCATAGAATGTATGGTTCGAGTGCTTCCGATCGGTGCGAATCGATTTACCTGATAGTTCAGCACATGCGCCGGTCGGATAGCCAAGCGGCATACCCGGCACTTGCCCCATATGACAATCCTGGCATGAGATCCCTTTCTTGTGTGCGGGACCAGACCGATATTGCTGGTAGACGATTTCGAGTGCGATTCCAGGCTGCACAACGACTTGATGACAGCCCGCACAAAAGGAACTGTCACCTAGTTGTTCGAATCGAATCGCATCGCGATGCATGGCTTGTCGAGGTCGCGTATCATGAGGATCGATCGTTACTTTCCATTTTTCAGCGTCGGCAACGACAGCTCGAACTCCGTCGCCACCCAGATTGCCCACGATCGGATCGACAAGCGAACCGGGTTCGATGCGTCGCTCACCGTTAACGCGACCGTAGCGTTCGACGACGCGATGGCAGGCAACACACGTTATCCCTTCTCGCAGTACATGCGGACCATCCAAAAGTGACGCTTCCCGTGGATAACATAGTTGTGTCGCGATCGGAGCATGGCATCGCACGCAAAACGTACCGACTGTGCCGCGTGTCAAGTCGTTGATCGTTTGCTCGAAGCGTTGGAACATCGGGGAAACGGCAGCATAAGCGTGACTGGATACTCGCCATTCGTCATAGATTTTTTGATGGCACGTGGCGCATTGAATTGCCGAAGGGTACATCGAGTTGGCAAATACTTCGGCGTGCGGATCCACGCCTTTCTGCTGCATATAGCTTTCGCCCTGTTCTGTCAGATTGCGTTCTTGTCTCTGTCGTTCTGCAGCTTCATTCGGTCCCATGGAACTCAACGGGTCTTCGTTCGAGGCGAGATAGTATTTGGATGGGCCTTGGTGAGAAACAGGAAGGGAATGCGGTGCTTTCATCGGGCCTTTGTTCCCTTGATTCACGAGATAAGCTTGCAACTCACGATCGCTAGCTTTCTCAGCCGTCGAATAGATCGCACGAGATGCGTCATCGACTGGCGGACTACAAATGCCTGGAACCTGAGGCAGTGCGGAATGCGAGACGGCTACGACAACGCAGATACTCAATGCTGCTTTGCAAAGTATTCTTGCGAGCATATCGATTCCTTCGTCAGATAAAATGCTGGCTAATCCTGCCGATCGAGACTCGATCTCGTCCGTTGATGATGACAACCGCTACTACACGATCGACCGCGAGAACTGGTATCTCCAGAACTCTCGAAACATAGCAAAACGTACTCCTAACCGGTCGATTTTGTTCCATCGAAATAATCGCTACGAACAGCGCAGTTGAACGCTAAAAAGAGATTTTGATTTACTTTTCTTCTCAAGTTTACGACTCACTGTCTTCCTCGATAGCAGAGTTGTGATGGAGAAAAGTTGTAATGAATGAAACTCAAGATCGCGCCAAAGCCTATTCGTTCGACCTACAAGCTGACCAGTCACATGGAAGCCTTCGCATTGGCAACGTTCAGTCGCCTGTGACGGTAAAACAATTTTCCTGGTCGGGATACACGATCGAAGTCCCGTCATCCATTTCCAGTAAACGATGGCTTGGAAAGTGTGGCAGCTTGAGTTTTCAGGGAAATCAATACGCTGTGAACTGTAAGAGTCACGAAGTCCAAACGGACGGGAAGTTCTTACTTCAATTGGAGCGAATCGATAACGATGCTGCTAAATCGCGAAATCGAAAGAAGAAGTCAGCCCTCACCGGCAGTATTTCGTTAACTTCTAAAGATCCGGTTTTGGGCATCGCTGGCTGGCTGAGCCTCGTCGCACTGTTTCTGATTCTTCCTGGCTGGGGAGAAAACTGGGGCACGAGCAAATATCTATCGGATGGCATCTACTCCATTGTCTCCAACGGCAGCCAAGCTTGTCGAAATATTCTCGGCAGATAAAACAAAGTTCCCCCGGCGAATTTTGCTCGTAGTTCCGCCTTTGGGCGCAGCCGCGTTGACGGGTTGCATGGTTGCAAGGATACTCATGGACCTTAATTGTCCTTGATGACAACCAACTTCTATAGTCCAAGCACCGCAGTAGAGGATACCGTTTTTCGATGGCCTACGACGTTACATTAATCACCGGCGATGGTACCGGACCAGAGCTTGCAATGGCAGCTCGGAAATGCGTCGATGCAACTGGAATAAAAATCAACTGGGATGTTCAGGAAGCGGGTGTCGATGTCATGGAACGGTTGGGCACTCCGATTCCGGAGAGCACTTTGGCCAGCGTCAAGCGAACTCGATGTGCGTTAAAAGCTCCGATTACCACCCCCGTCGGCTCGGGCTTTCGAAGCATCAACGTATATTTGCGACAAGAGCTAGGGCTCTTTGCGTGCATTCGCCCCTGCAAACTTTACCCTGGCGTTCGAACGTTCTTTTCAGAAACGGGACTCGACTTAGTAATCGTTCGCGAAAACACCGAAGATCTCTATGCGGGCGTCGAGTTCGAAGCCAATACGCCTGAAACGTCGCAATTGATCGACTTTATAAACGGCTTGCCGAGCGACAAGAAAATCAAGACGAAGGCTTCCGAGACCGGCGTCTCAATTAAACCGATCAGCGTTTCGGGGACCGAACGCATTGTTCGCTGTGCATTCGAATACGCTCGCGAAAACAATCGACGCAAAGTTACCGCCGTTCATAAAGCCAACATCATGAAGTATAGCGATGGACTATACCTTCACACCGCTCGCGAAGTCGCCAAGCAATTTCCAGACATTGAGTTTGAAGATCGTATCGTCGACAATATGTGTATGCAATTAACGCAGAAACCCGAACTGTACGACATTCTCGTATTGCCGAACCTTTATGGGGATATTATCAGCGACCTTGGAGCCGGTTTGATTGGCGGGTTGGGGATCGCTCCAGGAGCCAACCTCGGCCCGAACGGTGCTGTCTTCGAAGCGACACATGGTAGCGCTCCGAAGTACAAAGGACAAAACAAAGTCAACCCAACGGCTTTGATCTTGTCGGCAGTTCTCATGCTGAAGCATCTTGGCGAAGTCGACGCATCCCAGCGATTGGAAGCGGCCGTCGCCAAAGTCATTCGCGAAGGCAAGCACGTTACCTATGACTTGAAAGCGAATCGCGACGATCCGACTGCGGTTGGAACACGGGAGATGGCTGAGGCGATTTGTCGTGCATTGGCGTGACGTTATCAGCGGTAAAGCTAATGGATTAGGGCCGTCCTCGATCCGATTGGTTTTGTTTCTTGCCAGTCAACTCTATGCTCTGGTCGTAAAGTCTCGCAATTGGCTTTACGATCGAGGCTGGAAAAAAGCCTTCGTAGCTCCGGTTCCAGTCATTTCAATCGGTAACCTGACGGTTGGCGGGACAGGAAAGACACCGACTGTTGCGATGCTTGCCCAGTGGTTTCGTCGCCGCGATATTCGCGTCGCTATTCTCTCGCGAGGCTATGGAGCCGGTGCCGATGGGCGAAATGATGAAGCTCGAGAGCTTGAAGGGAAGCTTGACGACGTCCCACATCTTCAAGACCCCGATCGATGTGCTTCGGCAACGATTGCCTGCGAGGAACTTGCAACGCAAATCCTGCTCTTGGATGACGGGTTCCAACATCGTCGGCTAGCGCGGAATCTAGATGTGGTTCTGTTAGATGCGTCGGAACCCTTTGGCTATGGCTTTTTGTTGCCGCGAGGCCTCCTTCGCGAAGGGATTCGTTCACTCCGACGAGCTCACATTGTCATGCTCACTCGCTGCGATATCGTCGCCGCTCAGCGGCTAGCAGATATTCGAACTCAAGTTCAACGCATCGCTCCCAAGATTGTCTGGGTAGAAACGGAACATCGCCCGTCGAAACTTAAGAATACGTCCGGCGAAGAACAATCGATCGAATGGCTAGAAGATCGCAAGTGCTTTGTTTTTTCCGCGATAGGTAATCCGTCTGCCTTTCTTGAAACAGTCCGCAAATGTGGAGCGGTGATCGTCGATAGCCACGCCTTTCAAGATCACCACGCATTCACCTCTTCGGACGTCCAGCTTTTACGCGACGCCGTCAAGTCGAACCCTAATATCGAATGCGTACTCTGCACCGGCAAGGATCTTGCGAAGATAGACATCAGCGTGTTAGGCGAACGTCCGCTATGGATGCTAGAAATTGCAATGACCATCCGCATTGGCCAAGAGGCCTTCGAAGAACGACTCGTCGAAATGATCGGTCATATTCCGGCAACGGAGCTCTAATTGACTGCATGTCATTATGACTTATTTGCGAAACATTCTCGGGTCAAACCTAAACGGTTGCCCCATTTCTACTTTGAGTCTTTTGAATTGAGGATGCTGTGGATTCAGAAGTAGGTTCTTTTCCAACGAATTGATCGCGGAAGGAACGATAAGAACGAGTGACGTTCGTCCTCGAAGCCAATCCGTTCCAATAGACTGCAACTCAACCGGTGCCGGATATTCACGCCAGTTTTTCGGAAGTTGAATTTCAACGATTTCACTTGTCGAAATCAAATCAGGGAGTTTTCCTCGAATAGATATCAAATCCGCAGGGATATTGCCCGGCGCAACATGGACAAACAATTCAAGTGCGCCAAGCGAAAGATTTTCCGACGCGTATACCATCGGATGTCCTTTGTAGTTCCATCGCCCGCCTGTTCTCTCTGCGCCGTATCCACTAAAGGCAGTGGTTTCATACTTCGAACGGCATAGACGCCAAACATCCATGATTAGCTGTATACGCCAAATTCGATTCGATGTAGTAGATTCATAACATCTTCAAACCCAATCCCTGTATCTAGAAGGTCGATCGGGCGCGCGCCATTCATCGCATGATTCCCGGTCATCAGCCACTCGCGCGCCTTGACTCTATTGCCGAGAATGTCCGTTGCCGTCACTATGACTTTACTGAAACGGTAGATTAGCTCCGATTCAGAAGGCTTAAGCGTCGATGCATTCGCCTTTCGTCGCGCAGCAGTGCGTTTTGAAATACGAAGCGATTTGCAAATCACATCTTCACTGACAGAGGACGATTTGACGACACACTGGATGACTTTCGAAGGCAAACCAAGCCGGATGATTTCAATAAACTCAAAATCAGAACACGGCGAGCCAACGACCGACGAGCCACCCATAAACTTCGTCAATTCTTTAAGATATTCCATAGGGTCCTCCACTGCGGTTTGTGCCACATGGCATTATTCTCTATGCCACATAGCAAATCAATACGAAATTGACCCGTTTTTTCCAACCGGGAAAAATCAGATTTTCGACGCCAGAGCTGCCGCCGAAAGAACTTGAGGGCAATAGGCCCGCAAAACCTATTTCTCAAGAAGCGTACCGATGCTTTTTAACAAAGCCCGAAGCTGGTCGTCGGTGTGCTTCACTGAAAGACTTATCCGCAATAGCGAGCGATCGAGAGGCACGGTCGGAGGTCGGATCGCCGGGACAAAGTGCCCATGTCGACGCAGTTCTTGCGAATATCGAACGACTTCCTTCGCATCGCCGAGATAGATCGGAATGATCGGGCTGTCTCCAGAACCAACTTCAAATCCGAGCTGATGAATGCCTTCTCGCAATGTGAGGCTCTTTTGTTTTAATAGCCGCCGCTGCTCGGTCATCGAATGAACGAGCTTGAGTGCCGCTCGAGACGCACGAGCCATGCCTGACGGCATGGCCGTGCTGTAGATATATGGACGAGCAAAATTGCGAAGGTACTCGATGAGAACGTGCGAACCGACGACGAAACCTCCCAAGCCACCAAGAGCTTTACTCAAGGTTCCGATCCGCACGGGCACTCGCGTTAAAAGATCGAGACTCTCGCACACGCCTAGTCCATTGTCGCCGTAGATGCCTGTCGCGTGGGCTTCGTCGACGATCGTAACCATCTCGAATTCTTCGGCAAGTTCGACAATAGCCTGCAGCGGTGCAATGTCGCCATCCATACTAAAGAGCGAATCGGTGACAATAAAAGCTCGCTCGGCCGTCCCGCGATGCTGGCGAATCAAGACTCGAAGCAGGTCGATGTCGGCATGGGGATAAACACAAATTTTGGCTCGAGAGAGTCGGCAGCCGTCGATCAAGCTCGCATGGTTCAAGGCATCGCTAAAAATAATATCGCGGCCACTCGCCAAAGCGGCAACCGTTCCGACGTTCGCTGCGAATCCGGAGGAGAAGATGATCGCAGCTTCTGTCGTTTCAAATTTGGCAAGCTCCGCTTCGAGGGCGGCATGATCGGGTCCGTAACCGGAAACCAGCGGACTAGCTCCGCTTCCCCATCGCATGGCTGGCGTGATGGAATTCTCTGATGGTGAGCCGATAGTGCTAGCCCCCGGTTCCGAAAACGCGGGTTCCGAAAACGCGGCAGCTAATAAATCGGGATGGCATGCTAAACCCATGTAGTCATTGGCACCAAAGTTGACGAGTCTCTGTCCATCGATTTCAATCGTCGTGGCATCGAGGTGCTTGGCGACCAGCGTCGAGCGCGACAAGCCATTGTTTCGACGTTCTTGGAGTAAATCATTGAGCCAGTCTAGCGACATAGGCAATTCCTAGCATTTCTTTGAATGTCTCGATGAACCGTCACGCCAGTTGCATGCGGTTTTGTGGTTGTTCTCGCTACGGTGTTAGAACATATCGACTAAATTGCTGTCGCTATCAAACTGCAACGGTCGAGGCTCTGCGATGATTTCGAGAGTCGCATGATCTTTTGCCTTCTGCAGAAGCACCTGGCTGCATTCGACTTCTTCAACATGAAGCGTATTGGGGATCCACATGGCGGGATAGTCTTCGTTCCGCCCCCATCCGCTGAGCCCCATCGCGGTCTCGATGGCCGTTCGATCGTTTGGAAAGTCAACTGGAACCATGGCCGCCGCAATGTGGCCAGCGGTTATACAATTGATTCGCGTCTTAACCGGGTCCATCTGCTCAATAACGCGACGGTGACATAATTCCGCTATGCCAATTCCAGCCGCGTTTCCCTCGGTTTCTTCGCTCAACGAGCGAACGTAGATATGCTCGATCTCCGGTCGTTCGTCGCCGATCGCGCTCCGATTGTTGTGCTTGCGGCCAACGATATTGGTGTCCATTCCCGAACCGCTAAAGTTTTTCCCGATGGCATCGAGAATAAGGAGTTCGGCGGAATCGAACGGAAGCCTTGGCAGCAAGTCGCGAACTCGATTCAATAGATTCGGTTCCTCCGTTTCGATCCTTTCGGGAGGCAATCCGACAATATCTGCCGTCTCTTCATAACCATTTTCGAGTATCGCAATCCCGCCGGCGATATGGCAACGTGCGATCACTTCTCTAGCAACACTTCGGACGATCTGATCGAACGTGTAGTTCTGAATGACTCGATGATAGACGATCGCGCCGGCATGTTTTCCCAGACCGATTAACATCATCTTCATTAGCCCGCTTTCGACGGAACCAAAGAATCGCGTGTGCGGTTTGATGCGATTGACGACAATGACCTGGTCGGCAGCAAAGGCATGCGTATCGAAATGAACAGGAAACCCTTCCTTGGCTTGGCATACAACGGCGGTATCCATACTCGATCGAATCTCGCAACCCATCGAGTCCGATGTCACTCCGTAATTTTCTAGCACACGAAGTTGCCCTTGGGCAGTACCACCGCCATGCGACCCCATCGCCGGAACAATAAAGGGTCGGCCCCCCAAAGCTTTGACTTGACTGACAAGCTGCTTGGTAATCGCCGCGATGTTGGCGATACCTCGAGAGCCAACGGTGATCGCAACGCTTTGTCCCGTTTTGATTGTGCGGCTTAGACCGGCGTGCTCGACAGCTCTTTGGACTGCTGCGTCGATACTGGCGACACAAGGTCGTGAGAATTTTTGACGAACGCGAAAGAAGTTCGGTAGTGTGGCATCGGTACTCACGATGCTTCTTTCGGTACGAGAAATTGGAGGTGATGATTGCATAACGCTTCGAGGTTGAACCATATAATTTTCCAATGCTGTGACAGCCGAGTTACTCGAATCGGGCTTCACGGTTGCCAATGCTTACGAAGCCATTCTAGGGCTTCTTCGCGAGTGCCTATCTCGCAATCAAGTTGAGCCGTACGGGCCAATTTTATCAGTCGCGCGTATTCTGGGCCAGACGGTATACCTAACGACATCAACACTTCGCCGTCTATCAGCAGCGGTGGGTTAAGTTCAGTTACCGGTAAGCTCAAGGCCGTTCGACAGCGGTCGAGCAGTCGCGAGTCGCCAAACGCTTGAATCAGCACGGCTCTGATGAAACAAAGCGTCGTGTTGACATGTTTCGATATGAGCAAAGGTTGTAGAAAGGACCATTGCAATTGCTCGGATGCCAAGAAGTTCCGGGCGTTGGCGAGGCAAAATCCAAGCGATGCCGCATCCTCGTTGGATAGCCGCCACGACGATCGAAGTTTCGCTACTGTCTGCTTGACGATTGAAACATATTCATGCGCCGATGCATTTTCGACAATCGCATAGCCGAGTACGGCAAGCGATGCGACAAAATTCCTTTCGTCGATCGCCGACAATCGTTGCAACGTTTTTTGGCGGGAGACGGGATCCTTGAACGATAACCAAAGTTCGGGAAAGACAGCTTCAAGCAGACCGAGTTCATCGAGCAATTGAATGGCCGTCGATCGTTTTTCGTGCTCGAGCATTTTTTGCATTTCAGCGGCGATGCGTTCGGGGCTGACGACTAAAATCGTCGATGCCATATCGACAATCGCCAATCGAGTTTGCAATTCTATATCGAAATCGAATCGAGCCGACATTCGGATGGCTCGCAGCAATCGGAGTTTGTCTTCTGAAAATCGGGCAAACGGATCACCGATCGCTCTGACAATGCGATTCTTTAGATCATACTGGCCATCGACAAAGTCGATCACCTTTATTGCGATCGGATCGTAAAAGAGTCCATTGATCGTAAAATCGCGCCGCTGAGCATCGCCTTCGGGAGTTGTAAACTGCACGCGGTCGGGTCGACGACCATCCGAATAGTCACCGTCGCTGCGAAACGTCGCAACTTCCACTTGATGAAGGACGCCATCGATTCGTCGGTGTACGCAAACGACACCAAAGGCAGCTCCAACGAATAGTGTCCGGTGGGCTCCGAAAATGCCACGAATTTGCTCGGGCGTTGCTGATGTCGCGACGTCATAATCCGATGGCTCAATGCCCAATAAATCGTCGCGGACGCAACCGCCCGCAAAATAGGCGATATGATGTTGCTCGACAATTCGCTGTACGATACTTTTAGCGAAACGTCGCTGCGGCGAATCGGATGCGAGTCGGATGGTCATAGAGTGCTTGCTGGGCTTGTCGGACTGAATGTTTCAAGGATTTAATTGTATGGCAAAGGATAACGTTTCGTCGCCTCGACATGGAGTTGTCGGTGTAGTTTACGAAGCTAATCGCTTTTTAGTCATCCGAAGATCGATGAAAGTTCGGGCTCCGGGCCTGCTTTGCTTTCCTGGTGGACATATCGAAGCTGGCGAAAGCTTTGAACAAGCGATCATTCGCGAGATGATGGAAGAGTTGTCGATGTCGATTCGCGTTCGAAAGCATCTTTGGTCTTCAGTAACACATTGGGGGACTAAATTAGAATGGATGCATATTGAACGCCTTGCGCTGGACACCGCCCCTGTTCCCTTTCTTGACGAAGTATCCGAAGTGCATTGGATGCAGGAATCCGAACTCTTAGGCGGCTTAGATGTTTTGGGGAGCGTTCCTGATTTTTTTGAAGCTTTGCATCGCGAGGTCTTTAGCCTTGGCTTCGATTGAAATGACGAAACCGTGAATCGAATTTCGAATCCTCAGCAGATCGACCCAGTGATGCAAACCAGCGGTAACCGGCAGAGCTTTGCGTGGCTAGTCATCGGACTGTCGGCTGGCTTGACGGCTATTCCTTGCACGTTCTTTTGCGATACATTGATCGCTCAGAGCGTCGCGAAGTTTCAACTTCCCGGTGATATCAACAAAGCAGTTCAGCTTGCCGAAGTCTTTGCACATGGATCGGGCGTCATCGCCATCTTCGCGACACTTTGGTGGATCGATCGCGACCGTCGTCGCCTGATTCAGTTTGCGATGGGGATGACGTTATTATCAAGCGTGATCGCAAATGTCTTGAAGTATCCTTTTTCGCGGTACCGACCAAATTCCGGTACGGCCATATCAGGTGTCGATAGTTGGTTGGCGATCTTCGACGGCTCGTTTTGGGACTCGACGCATCGAAGCTTTCCGTCGGGACATTCGGCAACCGCTGTGGCGCTGGCGATCGGGCTATCGATCGTCTATCCGCGCGGCAAATATTTTTTTGCAACCTTCGCCTTGATGGCGTGCTTGCAAAGGATCGTTTCGCAAGCTCACTATCCAAGCGACGTTCTGGCTGGCGCAGCGATCGCGACTTTATGCTGTTGGATATGTATGAGATTCAGCAAAGGCGTTAGATGACGCTCGATATCTCATACCGCAATTCTTGGATCAGCACTTAGTGCCCTTTTTTATCGGCCTTGCCGTGGGCATCGGAGCCGTGTCCGCCGGAGCCGTGAGCGTCGGCTTTTTCTTCGGCAGCGTGACTAGCTTCGTGTTCGGCCTTACGCTGTTGGTCCTTAGCTTGTCGAGTAATCACCATTCGCTTGGCGGTTTTATGATCGCCGGTCGATGCATGTAAAGCTAACGGACCAAATTCTTTGGTGGTGTGCAGCTCGGTAATCACGACATCTTCAGCGGCCGTTTCACCTACTGACTGAACTAACGTGTCCATTAAATTGCTCTTAAAATCGGTGAGCAGCGGGTCACTCAGGAGGGTCGGGTCAGCTTGTCGGCAGTATTCTTCGGCTGCCTGACGAACCTGGAACTGATTGAGCTCGATCAACTGCCGACTTTGGAGTCGGTGGTTGACGGGGACGAGAGCGTGTATTCTAAGATGAACTACGCCTTCGTCTGGACCTTGACTTACGTAAAAACTGCCAAGATCGACTTCGCATGAAAGCGACTCCTTGGCTTGACTGGCTTGCATCCGAATCATTCCTACAATTCCAGCATGCAAACCGATCATGACGAGGACCAATAGTCCGATCCAATAACGGCGAATCGTGTCGATCATAATGTTTGTAGGGGTTCTAGAGCTTGGTTAGCTTGGAAATACCGGGACGGATAATACGAATCGTGGAACACTAGGTCGTAGTTTGAGCCCAAGCCAAGTATTTTTATTGTTTTTGCAACGAAAGTAACGAATTGTGCTGGAAATCGTTCTTGAAAGCCCGTGGATAGTCGGAGCTATCGGTGCCCTCCTGACCGTCGTCGCAGCCTATCTTGGGCTAAGTTCAGGGCGTCCGGGAGGACTTTGGGCGGCTGCGGCCGCGCTGGTTTTAACCTTGCTCCTGGTAGCGATCAGTGTGTGGGTCGAGACGGAGCAAGAATCGTTGCGAGCGATGATACATCAAACCGCCAGCGACTTGCAAAACAATCGTCGAGCGGAAGTCATCGCCGCTATTTACGATAACCCAACGGAAGAAGTTCTCGAAGCTCGACAATTGTTAGCGCAAGAAATCTATCGTTTTGATTTTGCCGCCGTCAAGAAGATCCATGAAATCAAAATCAGCGGTCTTAAATCAGAGCGCCGAGCGCAAGTCAAAATGAATGTTTTCGTCGAAGGTCAATTTGGTAGTTACAAACTTAAAGTCCCTCGCTTTGTCGAACTGACACTCTATCGTGTCGGTGACCGTTGGCTGGTCTACGATTTCAAGCACGACCAACCGTTCGTCGGTTTTCAAGGCAATTGATCCGTTCTGCACTTTACGTAATTTGAGAGTGAACTTGACAATTCAAGAAATCGACGCAGCCTACAACATACTAATGACTCGTTTGCGTGATTTGCAAGGACCAGACGGTTATTGGACGGGCCGACTTTCCAATTCTTCGCTATCGACTGCCACGGCTGTGAGTGCATTAGCGATCTGTCTTGGTGAACGACAGCAACAACCATCGAAATTGTCGGCATCATCTTCGGCATCATCTTCGACACCATCTTCGGCGTCCTCAATCGATAATGAGTGTCCTGATAGCTGGAAGCGTCTGATCGAAAAGGGTTGCAGCTATCTCTGTCAGGCTCAGAATCCCGATGGTGGATTCGGCGATACCGACCGATCGCATTCGAATATCGCTACAACTCTGCTTGCCATCGCTGCTTGGCGTTTAGCAGGTAAGCAAACAACGTTCGAGGACCGCATTCGAAGGGCGCAAGCGTATGTCGATAACCAAGGAAGCTGGGACGGTCTTCGACGCCGATATGGCAAGGACAAAACCTTTGTCGTTCCGATCTTAAGCAACTGCGCGTTGGCCGGCATGGTGTCGTGGCGAGTCGTTAGTCCATTGCCCTTTGAGGCTGCTGCCCTCCCACAATCGTGGTATCGATTTGCTCAAATACCGGTGGTAAGTTACGCGATTCCTGCGTTAGTGGCGATCGGACAAGCTCGTTTTATTCATGCTCCGACCCGCAATCCGATTCTATGGATTTTACGCAAAGCCGCTTTGCGTCGCACGCAGCGTGTCCTTCGCCAAATGCAGCCTGATAGCGGAGGCTATCTCGAAGCAACGCCGCTTACCAGTTTCGTATTGATGAATTGGGCCTCGATCGGACTGGTCGATTCCGATGTCGCGGTAGCTTGCCGAAAGTTTATCGTCGATTCCGTCCAAGCCGATGGTAGCTGGCCAATCGATACCAATCTTGCGACGTGGGTAACGTCGCTGGCCATGGGGGCGATGATCGATGGCGGGGCTGGGTCGGATGTAAAGGACATAAGGGACATAAGGGACATAAGGGACGGAAGGAGAAGAAATCAAAGTGGAGATGCGGTTGCAAGAGAGGGCGAATTGGGTTGTGTGAATGATACGACCGTTAATTGGTTGTTGTCTTGTCAACATAGGATTCGACATCCGTTTACGGGGGCCGAACCTGGCGGGTGGGGATGGACGAATCTAAGCGGGGCGGTTCCCGATGCGGATGATACGCCGGCCGCCCTATTAGCATTAGCTTCATGGACAACATCGAGAAACGGCGGCGAACTTACCCCCCAAATTTGTTTGGCGGTTGAATTGGGCGTTCAATGGTTGCTCAAGCTTCAAAATCGAGATGGGGGTTGGCCAACCTTTTGTCGCGGATGGGGAAAACTCCCGTTTGATCGCAGCGGATCAGACTTGACAGCACACGCCATTCGAGCGCTTTCGAAATGGGCTATCGAGTCTGATAATCCAACTCGATCGCAACCAAGCAAGCCGACGCTTCCGCTGACTACGATTCAGCGAGCCATCGAACGCGGAATGCGATTTCTCCGAAAACAACAGCGTCCGGACGGTGCGTGGCTGCCGTTATGGTTCGGAAATCAAGATGCACTCGATGAAGCGAATCCGTCATACGGAACGGGTCGTGTGCTGGTCGCGTTAGGTGAACTGTCAAACCGTCGAGGGCTAGGGAATGAACTACATTCAGATGATATCCAACGTGCACGCCGAGGCATCAAATTCCTAATTTCAGGTCAAAATGCCGATGGAGGCTGGGGAGGTGGCCGGAGCATCCGTTACGCAAATGTCGCGCAGAACATCGACTCCGATCGCGTTTCAGTTGTAAGCACGATCGAAGAAACGTCGGTCGTCATTGAAGGACTTTCCGCGTGCAGGACGCTGTTGGAAGGGACTTCAACGAAAAGAGAAAACGCGAGCGACATTCGCATCCACGAATTCGATCATGCGTTTCAGCTTGGGGTCGCATGGTTAACTAAGAAAATTCAGAGCGGCGGTTGCGAAACGAGCCAACCGATCGGATTTTACTTCGCAAAACTTTGGTATCACGAGCAAATGTACCCCTACGTCTTCGCAGCAGCGGCCCTCAATCGAGTTCGAAGCCTCTCGGTGCGCGGGCTACTTAAAGAGTTCTGACAAGTGATTGGCAAGTGCTAGACCGCGCGTGTGAATGGCGATCGTCTTGCCGTCGCGTCCAATCAACATCAAGAACGGAATGCCGGTCAATCCAAGATCGATTGCAACCGGATTCTTGAAGCCCGTCAGATTAGTATCGGTGGCACGCACATGAATCCACGGCAATGATTCCGAGGCTAGGAAATCCGACATATCTTCCAGTCGCTCGTCGAGATTCACACCGACAATTTCGAAACCCTGATCGCGGTATTTTCCGTAAAGCTCACGAAGGTTAGGAAATTCCGCTCGGCACGGCCCACACCAACTCGCCCAGAAATCGACCACAACCACTTTGCCTTTCAACGCATCGAGATCAAAAGCTTCTTCGTTTGGAATCCGCGAAAGACCGGCCATCGTGAAGGGTTGCCCAATCGTCGCGATTCGCTTTTTAAAGCCATCGATCAATTTTAATGCATCGTCTTTTAGATCGGGTGTTTTAATCCAATCAAGCCGCTTCTCGATCAGCTCCGAGATCACCCCAACTTTTTCGAGCTGGCCACTGAACTCGATATTCGTAAGGTTTTGCATGAGATACCCGATCGTCCACTGCGTCTCGGACAAATCCTCGACGGCTTTTAAGGCGGCTTGAAAATCGCTGATCGAAATCGTCGAATCATTCATAGCCGAATTCAGAGCGGTAAACTCGGGGGTACTTCCAACTTCGAGATACCAAAGCCGCATCGCAAGTTGCGGGTCGGCATGTACTGAGAACGCGGCGACCGTTTTTTCTTTGGCTTTTTCGTAGGCTTCGTCGAGTCCGTGTTGTTGAAGAACTTTAAGGGTCTGAGCACAAACATGAAAATCGGGAAGTTTCAACGTCGGTGGGTCGCTGAGTACAACGTCGAGTTGGTTCAGCACTGGAACTGCATCGGTGAGACCAGCCGCTAAATCTGAAAGCTCGAAGCCTAGTAGCACAATCGACGCTTGATGCGCCACGAGCTTGCTTTCGATGTTCGACGATTGCGATGCAAGTTCTCGCAGTTGAGCAGCAGATTTGGGGTCGCCCAGTCCGGCCGCATGTGAAAGGGCTTCTAGTTTGGCGAGCAACGAAAGCTCTTTGTGCAAGCGAATATCCGAAACAATATCGAGACGCTCGGCTGCTTCGAACTTTCGATCGCTTAGAACTCGAGCGAGCTTTTCAGCATCCTCTTGCGTCATTCTCGATGCGGCGGCATTTTGCAACAATTCTTGCATGGCTTTGTCGATCGACGCAAGAAAGCCAATGATTTGCTTGGCGTCCGCGTCGGGTGACAAGATCAATGCCGGAAAAGGCGTTTCAACGCTTGGAACAACCGTTGGTAGGTCGATAGAAGAAGACGGTTGTTTGACAGCCGCGAGGTCTTGGTTCGACGATGCGACCTCATTCGACAACTGAGATGGGACATTTGAGACGAGAGCGTTTGATACAGAAGCATCGCGATTCAATTCGGATGAACCACTTTTACGATCGTCCAGCTTGGTCGTCGATTCGCTATTGCAGCCAACAAAAATCAGCAACAAAACAACTAACATCCAATCCAGTTTTGGCATGAGACGTTCCACCAGGTAAATTTTGGTTTAATACCATGAGCGGTACGATTCTTAACGGACTTACCTTAGCACGCAAGCACACTACCAAGCAAAGTGCGCAAATGCCTTATTGGCATCGGCCATGCGGTGGGTATTTTCTCGCTTGGTGATCGCAGCACCTTCTTTGCGGTATGCGGCGAGCAACTCATCGGCGAGCTTGAGGTGCGTTGCGCGCCCCTTCTTGTCGCGAACTGCCGTTAGCAACCATCGGAAGGCAAGCGACTGTTGTCGATTACGGTTGACTTGCATCGGTACTTGGTATGAAGCACCGCCGACTCGCTTCGAGCGAACTTCGATGTAGGGCTTGATGTTCTCGATGGCAGCTTCGAAAACTTCGATCGATGGGCGATCGTCAATTTTGGCTGCAATGGCATCGAGGGCGTCATAGAAAACGTTTTGCGCAGTCGACTTCTTGCCATCGTACATCAGGCAATTGATGAACTTACCAGCCAACAGCGAGTTGAACTTAGGATCAGGCTTGAGGGTGGTACGGGAGGCAGTAATCTTGCCCATGGCGTGTTATTCAACTTAAAATAGAATGGGTCTAAAACGTTATTCGAAAAATGGCATTAAGCCTTCTTGGCACCATAACGACTGCGTGATTGCTTGCGGCCATTGACGCCGAGCGTATCGCGGCTTCCGCGAACAACTTGGTAACGCACTCCCGGCAAGTCGCGAACACGACCACCGCGAATCAGAACGATCGAGTGTTCCTGAAGGTTATGCCCTTCACCTGGAATGTAGACCGTGACTTCTTTGCCGTTGCTGAGCCGCACACGGGTAATTTTGCGAAGAGCCGAGTTCGGTTTCTTTGGCGTCATGGTTCGCACCAAGAGACAAACACCCTGTTTCTGAGGGCATTTTTCGAGAACTGGGCTCTTAGTGATAGTTTTTTGGACGACGCGGTTGCGGCGAACTAGTTGGTTGATAGTCGGCATTTCGATCCGGACGAAAAAGGAAAACTCGATTGAAGTGAATTGTTTAGCAGCTAATTTCGTTCGATTTTAGCGTTTCAGTACCAAAGGTGGGACTTGAACCCACACGTCCTTTACGGACACTGGATTTTGAGTCCAGCGCGTCTGCCGATTCCGCCACTTTGGCCTCTATTTTGTACCGCCAACGCAGCCAAGAGTTTCGACAGGCAACTCCAAAGCTCTGCGGCGGGCTTCAAAGTGTAACCGCCAAGGGGCCTAATCGGCAAGAGTAACGCGGGGTACAAAACGAGATATTTCCTATTCTAAAGCGAAAGAAGCTAAAAAATTCGGCTTGACGCGTCCACCATGTTTGGGACAAGTTGGAGTAATGCTGGAGCGTAGGAATGCTCTGGCGGACGTTGTCGCCCTACAAAATCACGCGACCCAGCGAGTTTTTGGAAGGAAAATGGGCGGTAGCTGCGTTTCTGAAAAATGGAAGTTTCTCGATTTTATAGCTAGGCAAGGAGGCCTCGACCTATGGCAAGTTCGCCACGCGTTGCTCAGTTGGTTTCTCTCAAATCGCTCTTTCCACAAGCTGTTTTTACGGCTGGATGCGACATTCAAGTATCGACTTGCTCACGAACGCCCCATTCAAAACAACCCAAATCGGCCAATCATCTTTTTGTTGCTGGGGTTGATTCCTTGGAAAACGACGACGAATCGGCGGCCTCCGCGATCGCCAGAGGTGCTTCGGCAATCCTCAGTGAACGCTTGCTTCCCATTTCAGCCCCACAATGCCTCGTCGGCGATGTGCGACTGGCCTACGCCAAACTGCTCCACGCGTTGCTCGATAATCCTTCTCAAAAAATGCTGACCATCGGCGTCATGGGGACGCACGGAAAGTCGAGCGTTTCGCTGATGGTCGCTTCGATGCTGAAGAAGATCGGAGGCAACGTCGCCTACTGGACGACATTGGGAGCCAATCCTGAGTTGACTAACGGTGCGATAGGCAATTCCGATCCGTCGGCCAAGTCGCTGACGAACTGGATGGCCAAAGCCGCGAAAACCAAAATGCCAGCCGTCGTGATCGAGTTGAGCAACGAAATGCTTGTCGACCGAACTGCCTCGGGGATCGAATTCGATGTCCTGGTGATTCCGAGCTTTCGCAAGTCTCAGAAACATGATCGACTGGAATCGCGCGGTGTCGAAACAGGGCTTCTCCGGACGATCGAACAGCTCAAAGAGCATGGGCTGGTTGTTTTCAATGCTGACGATGCGAGACTCAATCGCTTGATCGATCGGCATCAAATTCCGGCGATTGGATATGGATTAGACGCCGACGCTCAGGTTCGCGGCAAGTCGATCAGTCGCGAACGGGGCATGCAGACGATGATGATCTCGGCTGGCAATTCCCTCATGCCTTTGTCGACGCCCCTCATCGGTAATCATCATTTACGTCATCAGTTGGCCGCCGTGGCTGTCGGCTACGCGTTTGGCTTAGAGCTATTCGAGGTCATCAGCGGAGTTGAACGACTAAAAACTCTTCCAGGACGTATGCAGAGTTTAACCTGCGGTCAAGATTTTTCTGTTTACGTCGATGCAGCCGATCAAGCTGATCGTTTGGCTGTCGCCTTGCACGCCATGGCTCCGCTTGGCGGACGCATCACTTGCGTTGCCGAAGTTCCTGAATGTGCCGACGCAGATCAACGAGCCGCCTATGGACGAGTCTTGAGTCGCGCTGCCTCGCGAGTGATTCTTACTCAATCGAGAACTTCGACGAAACAAGGACAAAGAATGATGTGGGAAGTGCTCGATGGTTGCGATCATCCAGCCGCAGTCAACCTTGTTCCCGATCGCTCGGCCGCCATCGAACTTGCAATACGGAGCGCTGAACCAGGCGATCAAATTCTGTTGGCGGGCTGGGGCAACGATCGATGGACCAACGCTTGCCATAAACAAACTTGTTCCGATAAAGAGCAAGCCGAAATTTGTTTACATGCTCTCAATAAGCACCGCGAAGAAGCGCCGGCTTTTGCGCAATCGCTTCTACATCCGAATAAGATGCACGATTAGCATTCCAACGCTGATGGCGCTATCGCCGGTTGTTGTTGGGTTACGCAATGAATAGCACCGCGTCCCCAGACGAGGTCGCTGGAATCCAACGGCACTACGGTTCGGTCTGGCATCAGTTCCCGTAACGTCTGTATGGCTGCTTCGTCGGTCTCGCGAAAACCGAACGTTGGTACGATTACAATGCCGTTGGCGATATAAAAATTGCAGTAGCTTTCAGGGACACGTTCTCCCTGAATGAATCGCGGTGGCGGAGTTACGAGCCGAACAATTTCCAGTCGAGCGTCATCGGCATCGCGCATCGATGAGAGATTGTCAAACTGCCTCTCGAGCTTGGCGGCGTTTTCGTCGTCTGTCGTATAAGAAACGGCGGCCGCTAGTAAACCTGGACGCACAAATCGGACGAGTTGATCGATGTGGCTATCCGTGTCGTCGCCAGCAAGTTCACCGCCGTCGACCCACAACACTTTGCGTATCCCCAATTGAGTCTTGAGTTCTTCTTCGACCTGCGAACGCGTCCAATCTGGATTGCGGCTCATCGACAACAAACATCGGCTGGTCGTGAGCAACGTTCCGTTTCCATCGGTTTCGAGTGCTCCACCTTCGCAAGTCAATCGCGACGCCATGCGTTTGCAATTGGCGATCTTGCATATCCGCTCAGCGTTTGCCGCGTCATTGTCGAATGGCGGATACTTCCCTCCCCATGCGTTGAAATTCCAATCGACTCCGGCAAGTTCCGATCCATCCTGATTCAGGACAAATGTCGGTCCGAAGTCTCGTATCCAACAGTCATCGGTAACAACATCGTGAACTTGGATCTTCGGGTTTGCTTCAAACAATTCGACCGCGATTTGAAAAGCATTCAAGGGGCCGCCGAGAACATGGACGGTTTCGACATCGGCTAAAATTCGTATCAGCCGTTCAAACGTTCCAGGAATGCAATCGAAACGATTCGGCCATGTATTAAGATTATGAGGCCAAGCAATCCAAGTCGCAGCGTGCGGCTGCCATTCGGCAACCCATCGAAATGGCATGTTGTCATTCGAGGGCGACGTACCCATTTTGGCCAGATCGGAATGTACGTTTTTCATCGATCAATCCAACGTTGCGTCAAACCTTGATAGGCATCGATTCTGCGATCGCGAAGAAATGGCCAATGTGTTCGAGCGGTATCGATGACTGACAAATCACAATCGACGATGACAATTTCGCTTTGGTCATTAGCAGCGCGATGCATCAGATTTCCATATGGATCGAAGGCAAACGAAGCACCCCAAAACTCGAGCTGCGATTCGTGACCAACGCGATTGGCAGCCGCGACATAAACACCATTGGCGATGGCGTGCGATCGCATCATCGTTTCCCAAGCTGCATGCTGACTAGCACCAAAAGCCGCTTTGTCATCGGCGTTCCAACCGATGGCTGTCGGATAAAGCAAGATCTCTGCCCCACGCAACGCAAAAAGCCTCGCGGCTTCCGGATACCATTGGTCCCAACAGACGCCAACACCGATCGTCGCGAACTTAGTTTTGGCGACGGTAAAACCGGTGTCACCGGGCGCGAAGTAGAATTTTTCGTAATAGAGCGGATCGTCTGGGATGTGCATCTTGCGATACATTCCCGTCATCGTTCCGTCGACATCCAAGACGACTGCCGTATTGTGGTATAGGCCGTGTGCACGACGTTCGAAAATCGATCCCGTAACAACCACTCCAAGCTGCTTTGCGACCTTCGCCATCTGATCCGATGTTGGTCCTGGAATCGCTTCCGCGAAAGCAAATTGACCGTAGTCTTCGGATTGGCACGGATAGCGACCGGCAAAGAGCTCCTGCAGACAAATAACGTTCGCTCCGTCCTTTGCCGCCCTCGCGACCGACTCCATGGCAAGCTCTACATTCGCCTTCGGATCGTCGCTACAGGCCATCTGCACTAGGGCTAATCGAACTATTTTAGGCGTTTGCGATCTCACTCGCTTCTTTTGCTTTCACGGCTTTAAGGAGACTGAATTGCGTGACCGCTTCGTATCCCCATAACATACCAACGACGAAAGAAGCGATCATTCCGATCATGGTTACATTAGCATGAAATCCGTTTAGGACCAGTAGTAAGAGAGCTCCACCAATTCCAAGTGCTGACACAGACAGCTTCCCTAAGAAAACAAGTTCAATTTTTTTCCGGCTGCTGTTTTGAATCGCTTGTCGAGCGGTATCGTTGGCCAGTGTTCGAAGTGCGGCGAGATTCTTCGAATTCTCCGGTGCGGCCTTTCGGCGGGTAAACTCCCCGGGCTGATGCTCGGCATATTGATCGCCCGAACTACTGTCCAATCCGTTTTCTGGGGTTATCGAGCTGCTATTCTCGGTGGTGGTAGGAATCGTCGTAGACGAAACTGGAGCAGGCGTTGTTTCCCTCGATTTGGACGATGCCGTTGCCGGACCGGACGTCAAAACTTCTGAATCGGGAGTCCATTTGACTCGCTGGAGTAGCCGAGCCATGTAGTCTTCGATCGATTCTTCTCGACCTTCTTCCTGTTCTACAGCTTGTGGGGCTTCAACTTCCGGCGCTTCATAGCGAACTTCTTCGCAAGAAGGCGTTTCATCAAAAGTGGATTCGCTCGAGTCGCCGATCGGCACTTCGTCTCGAATAAACGTGGCTTCGGGTTCCTGAAACGATGCGTCTGAAATCCTCAATAGGTGATCGTCGATATCTAGATGTTCTGAAGCATCACCTTCTCTTGTGAATCCCGACGGCACTTCATGTTGTGGAAGTTCTACTGCGTCGTCAATCGATTCAAGCCAAGCATTGGTATCCTCGGCATAGAGTGGGTTCAGTTGAGCAGCCGACCAACTCGATTCTACAGCAGGTACATCGTTGCTTTCGATCGCGTCTTCCGAGGCATTCGAATCAGACTCTGTAAACCAAGCTGGTAAAGTGGACTCTGAAGCGGATGGTATTGAAACCGCTTCGTGAGCCCGATAGCCGGTAGGAACATCGTCGTTAGCTGGATACTCGAATGCGTTTTGAGAAGTTTCGTCGCGAGTTTCCGCATGCTCGATAACTGGCTCTTCTCGATATGCTGTTTCAGCAAACGAATCGTTAGCGAACAAGTTCGAAGTATGAGAATCGTTTGCGAACGGGTTCTCACCGAACAAATTTTCAGCAAACGTATCTTGACGATGCGTGTCTTGATCCATCGAGTTCAACGCTGGCTCGACCGACTCCTTCGTCGCGATGGTCCTTGTTTCGAACAAGCTTGGATTCTCGATCAGTCTGGCTAGGACATCGTCCAAGCGACTCAGTCGACCTTCGATCGATTCGGAAACGTTTGCTATCAGGCTTTCGCAGTACTGAGTGATCGTCGACATGCGGCCATCGAGGTTCTCGATCGCTTGCGTTACTTCAACAATGTTTTGGTTGATAACCGGAATTTTATCGAGCTCCGTAACTGACTCGATCGCTCTTCGGGAAAGCTCATTGATTCCATCGCTTGCTTCTTGAACGGCGCGCTGTAGCGGTTCCATAACAGCATTCACGTCGATGGGTTCTGGCTTGGGTAATAAGTCCTGAGCTACCGACGCTGATAAAGCTGCCGTTGTGTCGACGCTGGAAGACTCGATGTTTCGGGTGTTTTCGACCGGACCGTCTAGGGTTAGCGATTGCCCTACGTCTTGCGTCTGCGGATTGCGAATTCGCGATGCTTGATCGACGATGTTGCCAGGCGTTACGCGGTGGCCTGTCGTGCGTTCGGAACTTAAATGGCCGGCCGGATAAACGACCAGCCGCGTTGCCCCGCACTGGATCATCGTTGGTTCGTCGATCAGCCATTCGCGAACGCTGCGACCTGATATTCGAACCTGTCCCCCCATGGCGCGAATGAGCGTATGGTTTTTGCCAAAAATGACGAGGGCATGCACCGATGCTAAGCTGCTGTCGTCAATACAAATTGAGCTTTCAGCGTTCGAGCCGATGGTGCATCGCGGCTGAACAACATTCCAGTTTTGATAAACCAAACCAACGCTATCCAAAGCCTCCAATTGTCCGACGATCGAACTGGCTGCCCTGTTCTTGGACGTTGATCTATCCGAGACTGTCGATGTAGGTTCCATTTTCTAAAGCCGGATTCCTCGCCGTCTTGGGGCGTCAAAGCACGAAACATTGCCGAATCTGACAATGCACTTCTTCCTATCGGTCAAAAAGCAGTGTCCGCTTGCATAGACATCAAAAAAACTTCTCGGTTTCTTTTGAATAGCACCGGCAACTTGGGATATCTAGTGTTTTTAGGGAGGGCTGGTGGCTTCGACGCCATGGTAAATCGGATTGAATATCGACTTGACCTCACAAATGTCCAGCATGTGTTCACTCCTTCAGGATTTCGGACAAACCTTCGAACCGCAGTTGAGTTTTCATCGTAAAGCATTCCATATGTTCGCTTTATGGCGATTATTCGATCCCTAGTTTCCCTTTTTTCCTTGATTCCCGTTTTTTGACTACAGATTTTCAATGACCGATTGTTGAAATCGCCCTATAGTACAGATGCGAATTCGCACAGCCCTTACGGGGGGTGGGTTTCGCGATAAATCGAGTTTAAGTTGTCCTCAGCCTCAAAGGCGGTACCACCATGTCACGGAAAGAAGCCCTTAGCAAGTTGCGAGAAATTTTACTCGTTCGACGCGAAGCTTTGCGAAAAGCATTGGCGGGCGATTTGAGCTTGCTGCGTCAACTCGCAGACGATGGAGGCGATGTCGTCGATGTCGCGATGGATACTGCACAGGACGAAATCAGCAGCCAATTGGCTGAAGTTGAAAGCCGCGAGCTCGGTCATATCGAAGAGGCCTTACAGCGACTTCGCGAGGGCCGTTACGGTGACTGCGATGCTTGCGATAAGCCGATTCCACTGGCTAGGCTGCAAGCGGTCCCTTATGCGACGATGTGTATTGCCTGCGCTCGATTGCAGGAAAAGATCATTCCGCGTTTCTCCAGCTTCTCCGGCGATTCGACCGAAGCCAATGTTCGGTAGCTAGCTTGCTAGGAAGGCGATAAGCACGGTGGCTGATTCCACGACGTCGGTCGAGCAGTTGAAAGAGCTTGTCCGACACTTCGTCAATCAACGTCGATGGAAAGAGTTCCACACGCCCAAGAACTTAGCAACTTCGATCATGATCGAGGCAGCCGAATTGAGCGAACATTTTCAATGGCTTACGCCCGAAGAATCGCTATCCCAGGCGGCGAACACCGCACCTGACTCTCCGATCGCAGAAGAACTCTCAGACGTGCTGAGCTATGTCTTGGCCATGGCGAACGTTCTCGATATAGATCTTGACGATGCCCTTAGACTCAAAATGGCAAAGAACGCTCTGAAGTATCCACTTCCTCCAGAGTAGCATCGACTCGCTTGCCTACAATTGCGATGGTCTTGGGCCCGCACTTCGTAATGAGTACCGTCGCCGACTCGGTGCCGTGTAGCTTCATTTCTCGCCGAATAACTTCGGGCGAAATTTCTACATTGCGAACTTTAATTTCGAGGACACCAACGTTCTTCTCTCGCAAGTAGGATCGAAGTCGCTTTCGATCAAACGACATCGAAGCCTCGATCTGAAACCAATCTGTCAACGGTGTTGAAGATGTCGGGAGCTTTTCCGCTAGCAGATAGCCCCATTGGTTACCGATCAACGAAGCATCGAGCATATTTGCAAGGACACCTTGAAGACCCGCTGCACGCACGCAACCGTCCGCATCGCCGATATAACCGCCGATCGATTGCTGGCCGTTGATAACGCGCGACCACTGATCACACTGTGCGCTTTCTGAATCAGTCACCGTCCAGTGATACCAATCACTCGATCGAAGCATCATTGAAACGGTCGTGGTTCCTGCCGGATAAGCAGCAACGTTCCACCACCATCGCTGTTGACGCACCGAGCCACCCCAACTGACAAACTGTCGACCGATCGGCAAGGGATTCACTGCGAGCGCTGGCCGATTTTCGTCATCGAGCGATGAACTGAACGTATCGAGCTTAGTAGCTGGCGCGAGTTTAATACTGCCGCCCGATGATTGCCTGATCAACTTGGTAATGAATTCCAGACTAGGCTGAAAATAGTCGACTTGTGTTGTCCGAAACGAATCGGGCCGACGATCGGGGTCGATATGGACCCAAGCAACTGAGCCAATATCGTGAACTTCTGCGGACGAACAGACAACCTCGGTTTGATTGGAAGCCGCATGCATGAAGAGATTGGCGCGTGTTAAAGCACAGGCGACTTCGCAGCGATCGACTGCGGTGACGAAACCGCGACGAGCCAAGGCGATAGTATCCGCACCAGCTCCACAGCAGAAATCGACGACAGGTACGCTTTTAGGAAAAGCCGAAGCCATCATCTTCGCGACCTTCTCGTCGCTCGATTGTTCGAGAAGTTTAGCCGTCCAAATCCAACGCTCCGAATCAGAGAATTTTTTGGCTGCTCGATTTCGCAATCGGCTTTGATGTGCAACGATCGCGCTTGCATTCTTGCCGTCACTCAACCAATCTCGACGAAGCTTGGTTTGTTCTAATACGAACTCGACAAAGTCCTGCCATTGCTGCACTTTGAAGCCATCATACGTATCCAATCGCTGAGCCTTTCGATATCATCCAAAATCCTCGTCGTTTGAAATCGTTATTCCATTTCCCATTATGCTTCAACGAATCCTACAAACGCTTTTGATCGACCGGACACTATTCTATGCGCTAGCAGCTCGAATTTGGCAAGCCATATCGGGTCCGATCACGATCTCTTTGGTCATCGCATCGCTATCGGCCAAAGAAGCCGGGATTTACTATGGTCTTTCAGCAGTAGTAGGCATTCAGGTTTTTTTTGACCTTGGACTTCTCAACATCCTAATTAGTCGAGCCGCACATGCGGGCTCGGATTTTAGCGATCGACTTCAGCTTGGGCAGTCGAATGCGTCCGAGACTTCCGATCGCGATATTCAGTTTGCGAGAATGGCCGATCTTATTCGCGGCTCCGAGCGGTGGTTTTTAGGCACAAGTCTCCTTTTTTGCGTCACGGCGTTGGCCTTCGGTTGGGTAACGCTGAGCCGAACCGATACTCCCTTGGCATGGAAGAGCGTGCTGGTCACGATGGTTGTGCTCGCTACCTGTTCCTTTGCACTAGCCCCCTATCAAGCGATCCTCGAAGGGATTGGGAAACGAGAGTTGATCTATCGATTGCGGTTTTACCAAGCGATTACCGGAAGCATGGTTGTTTGGTTCGCCCTCGGAACCGGCATGAAAATATGGTCGCTTGCGCTCGCAACGGGCGTCCAATTATTATGGCTGCTCTACCTTCGATATATTCATGAAGCCGACTTTTTTTCGAGCTTCAAAAAGACCAAGTCAGGGACTTCGGATTTTTCGTGGTTCCGCGAGATCGTACCGCTTCAATGGCGACTGGCCTTTGTCAGCTTGGTCTATTTTCTCGCAACTCAGTTTTTTGTCCTGATCGTTTTGTATTTCGATTCCGACATTGCCGCTGGCCAGCTCGGCATGACCCTGACGATTGCCGGTGCGATTCAGATGTTTGCATTGGCATGGGTTCAAACGAATTTCTCGACAACTTCGCTTCAGCATGGGATTGGGAATCGCGAAGCGGCGGGTATTCATTGGAGGAAAGTGGCAGCCGTTTCCACGACAATTTTGACGCTTGCCTTTGCCGCCTTTGTTTTCGGGCTACTTCTATTACCCTACCTGGAGCGTGGTTTGGAAAACCGATTTGTCACCCCGTGGCAGCTCGGAATCTATGCTGTCGGCTGTATTGCCAATCATTTCATTGCAATACAATCGTATTATGTTCTTTCGCGACGCGGGAGACCGTTTATGATTACCATGGTCATTGGATACCTTTCGACAGCTTTCGCGGTTTGGATCGGTGGTGCCTTCCACGGAACGCATGGCTTGCTTTTGAACTATACGATGATGATCGTCTTGGTTTGCTTACCGCTTCACACGTGGGCGTATCTCTATTTCCGAAAAACCGACGCAGCATCTTTCGCGTAAAAGAATCGACTTCGCCATCGAAAAAGGAACATCGCCTTGAAACGTCTAGTTTGTCGCGAATTCTGGTTGAGCGCTACCGAGTGGTTCAAATGGTTCGTTTGTTTCTTTGCGATGTTTGCTGCATTGACTGCGCAGGCCCAGCCGGAGGAATCGGTTCGGGCAGAAAAGCAGATGGCACTCGACAACGCCTATGCCGAAAACGACTATATGCAAAAGCGTCCATTGGCGAGCGCACTCGAACTCGGCTTTCGGCATATCGAAGCAGATACGTTTCTGATCGATGATCGACTGCTTATCGGCGGCTCGATTCTGGATATGCAAAGCAAAGGTACACTCGAGGAGCTTTACCTTGCACCGCTTGCCAAACTCGTTGAAAGTCAGAGCGAACTTGTCACGAACGGAAAGACACCTATTCGATTGGTGATCGATATCAAATCGGACGCCGAGCAAACTTATCGGGTCATTCGTTCGCTCTTGGAAAGGCACAAAAGCATGTTGACCAAGGTTGTTGATGGGCAAGTAGAACCCGGCGCGGTGTCGATTATTATCTCAGGCAACTGTCCACGCGAAATGATTGAGGATGAAAACCCACGTTATGTGGCAATCGACGGACGAATTTCTGACCTCGATTCGGACAGCCCGATCCATTTGATACCGATGATCAGCGCTCGATGGGGCTCCCATTTTCGCTGGTCTGGCAAATTAGAAATCACCAAGACCGAAGAACTTCGCTTGAAGTCGATTATCGGTCGCGCCCACGCCGGCAATCGACTGATTCGATTTTGGTCGACGCCCGATGTCGATGCCGTTTGGACAACCTTGCGCGGCAAAAACGTTGATCTTCTTGGTACCGAAAACTATACCAAGCTCAACGATTTTCTAATCCCCCGAGCATCACCGTTTACGCCATAGTGTCGTTGGCTTTCTCGCTCCTAGGCTGTGAAATTATCGATGCACTTCGTCCCAATGTCGCCTTTCGCTCCGCGAAAGTGGCGTTAACGGTGCGCACTTTCGCGGAGCGAAAGGCGACAATGACCAAATTTCAGTCCACTTTCAATCGTCGGTAAGCGTCGGCAAGGCTTTCATCGAGTCCGACCGACCATTTCTTCCCTTCGGTTTCTAGCTCCATGTAGTTAGCTCCGATTGCTATGACTGTACCTTCGACGCTTCCCAAAGTTAGTTTGTCTCCGACTTTGAGATGCAGTGTTTTTCCTTCAAGTCGTGAACCGACCCAAACTTCAGCACCGTCGCGACCGGCGACGAATCCCGTGACTTCGGCTTGCGAAGCGATGTCAAATTTCGGTTCCGGTTTCACTTCGACCACTGGCGGAGGATCGACGACCTTGATCGTCAATGTTTGCTCGGAGGTCTGTCGCGGCAGTCCGTTATCAGTCGCCGCAAGCGTTACGACATACGTGCCGATCTTTTGTGGCATCCAGTCGATTTCAGCTCCATCTTTTCCAATTCGAAATCCTTCTGGTGCTTCACCCACGATTTCGTAGTGAACGCTTTGTCCTGCATCGACGTCCTTCGCCCCCGGATCGTAGCTGAAGGGCGATCCACGAACGGCTTCCGTCGAAGCGGTCTCGGACCATCGCGGAGGATGGTTGGCCGGCGAAAAGAGATTGCGTCCAACGATCTCGTTGGAATACTCCGCCAACGATTTCTTTATCCGAGGCGATTTTCCAGTCGGCGCAGGCTGCGTCTCCGAAGCAATATTCAAGGCCAGCACTTCGGTGACAAGACTGATCTCTAATTGATAGGCTTCGCGTTGGACCGGCAAGATTTTTAATTGAATGATCCGATGAAGATAATTCGTTTCGTAAAATGCATAAAGCAATTTCGTTAGGTTTTCGATCGTTCCCCGACCGGAGATTTGGAACTTAAAGCGTTTGAAGACGCCTTTCTCTGTCGTTTCACCGCCGACAATGTTTTGCTGCGGCGACGTTAGCTCGGCTTCTTCGATTAAACCGATGAGCCATTCATGATACTGCGCGACAGCTTGTTCGCTATTGAGGGGCAGCGACGTCGGCGTGACCGCCGTGAGCTTATTGCGATCCATCAACCCGTCGGTGATCAACGTTTCGCGTTTCGAAATGTCCGACTCGAGTCGTTCGATACGATCTTGCTTGACGCTTATTCCCTTTCGGATGGATGTCCAAAAATAGTTTCCGACCGCCAAGGCGACGACGGCACCTACGCCGATTGCGAGTATTCTTTCACGTGGTGTCATGTTCGAGGTGCCTCCTCATTGGTCACAGGCGTTACATCGTTGGCGGAGGGCTGCGGATCGTTTTTTTCAACGGCATCTTTTGGTACGGCACCTTCGGGCACAGCGTCGTTTGGTGCGGCGTCGTTTGGTGCGGCGTCGTTTGGTGCGGCGTCGTTTGGTATCGAGTCACTTGGTTGAGACTCGTTGCTCTTGATAGTAGTGGGCGGTACCGAATTTTTGGACTCGAGTTTAGGCTGCGGCGGAAGTGTTGTTGGATCGACGACGGTCATCGAGGCGACCGTGACTAGCGGGTCCACTGTCCAGCGGTAGGCCGATTTAGGATCGGGGTTCCTGTTTACACCTTTCGTGCCGACTTGATGCTTTCGGTCGCGGAAATCTTCTTCGAGTTTCGGCCCCAGCTTCTGATCGGTAATCGCAACTTTCGTTTTAACTTCGCCACTATTGGTGACCGCATTCAAAACGATGTTCGCATCGAGAACCACCATTTGATCTGGCGGCAAGGCTTGCTTGGAAAGAAAGCTCAATTCATCGAGCCATTGTATGTCGCCGGAAAGAAAGCCTTCGACCTTTTTCCAATCATCGCTGTTCTTCACGGCAAGCTTGAGCGACGGTTCCATCTCTGAAAAATTCTTCGTCAATTCTGCAATCTTAGCATCGAGTGCCTGATGGGACGATCGATACCACCATAATCCACCGCCGACCAGGATGGTCGCTGCAGCGCCAGCCAAAATATACTCGCGAATCGGTTTCTTTTTCTCCGAGCGATGTCGCGGATGAAGAAAATCGATAAACGATGGAGCGGGTTTCGACTTCGGCGAGAGCTTTCGTTGGAGTAGCAAACCGATCAGTGGTGCGAATCGACCTGTGTCGTTGGTTGGCTCAACCGATTTTTTAAGTTCAATCAAAGAAAAGGGATTGATCGCCTCGACGGGAACTTCTAGCTCTGATCGCCACGCTTGAACAGACGCGTCAGCAGCGGCAGGGTCGCTCCAGAGTACAATCCGCTCAATTTCAAGTCCTGGTCGAGCGTTCATGGCAGCGATCATGGTTCGCCGAATTTCGCCGATAGGCAAAGGTCCGCGTTCTCCGTTGTCATCGGTTGCCATGCGAACGGTTCGCATAAAGCTAACATGACCTTTTTCAAGCACGACCATATCGGCTTCATCTGCCAGGATATCGATCAGCAATACCGTCGAATTCTTTCCGACAGGACTGTTGGCGACCGCGTCGGCCAACGTTCCAGATGCCATCGGTCGCAACCCAATTTGCGTTACAGTAAAGCCGGCATCCAAACATACTTTGCGAATTTGCGAAATCGTCGATGGGTTGATCGTCATCGCAACGACTTCTTGCATCTCGGCACCGTCGACGACCGAGCGATCGGTTTGTGGTAACGGTGCAAAGTCGATCGGCCATGTGTCGCCAACGTTGGCAAATTGTCGCATGGCGGTGAAGCGAACCATATCGGGAAGGTCGTCTGGATCTCCCATCGGCAACATCATATTGCGAAGCTCGACACGACTTCGACCGACCGCAACCAGAATCTCTCCGCCCGTCACCCCGGCTTTCGATGCCAAGGCACGAATGACGTTTGTCAGTTGTTGCGAGTCCATCTGATCATTGGCACCATCGCCAGTGATACTTTGCGAAAGCACATGCTCTAAGGCGACGGAACCGCTGCCGACGGTTCCGACCACCATTCGCATCTCGCTTCCATCCCATTCAATTGCTACAACACGCGACACAGGTTTTCCCTTTTAATGAATTCGGTCGAAACCGATTGTTTAACTTTCTATTGTCCGGCCGTCGGAAGCCCCATCGAACGTTGACCGAGCGTCGCGTTCGAAAAGCCTCGACCCAGGTGATCCATTCTCCGATAAGAAACTACCAACGGGAGTTGTTCCGCGGCATCGATCACCACTTCTACTCTCGCAAAGGCGGCACCTTGTTCGTAATAGCCGACAACCTGAGCCCGATAGACGTCGCCGCCACCGGTAACCAGCGGCAACAGCGACCTCATCTGCTCAAGTGTTACATAACCCTCAACCATTGGCCACGTTTCGAACTTTCGATTCTCGGAGTCGTTCAGTTCGGAGCGTGCCGCCATCAATTGCTCTACTAATTCTGGCGTCATCCCAGGAATTCCCGAGACGATCTCGAAAGGAGCTTCATTGATATTAATCCGTCCTGGAATAATTGGACCATCTACTGTCGTAAGTTTGTCCATCAAAAGAGGAAGGAACATCGCCATTTCAAGCGGATTGTTTTGAAATGGTGATTTGTAAGTGACCGGTTGATTTCCTTGATTCACGGTAATCGTCGCACCAATCAAATCGAGGATTTGATTGAATTGTCCTTTGGGCTGAGCGGATAGGTCGATCTTCACGGCATCGCTCGTCCAAGCGACCTGTTTGGCTCCGGTAGCTCCAACAACTCCCCCTTTACCACCTCCGCCTCCACCATTATTCCCTCCTGAACCTCCTCCTCCATTATTTCCTCCAGGGCCGCCTTTGCCTCCTTTACCATCGCCCCCTTTACCATCGCCCCCTTTACCATCGCCGGGGCCACCTTTTCCACCTTTACCATCTCCAGCCCCCCCCTTACCGTCACCACCTTTTCCACCGCCAGGTCCGCCACCGCCGCCAGGTCCACCGCCTCCAGGTCCGCCTTTGCCTGCACCGCCAGGCCCGCCTCCCGGTCCACCTTTGCCTGCTCCGCCACCTCCAGGTCCGCCGCCTCCAGGTCCGCCACCTCCAGGTCCGCCTTTGCCTCCACCGCCACCTCCAGGTCCACCACCACCTGGGCCACCTCCGCCAGCACCACCTTGCCCACCTCCTTGGTTGTTATTTGCACCTTGGTTGCTTCTACCTTGGTTATTGTTTCCGCCTTGGTTATTTCCACGTGGCGCTTGGAAAGCAACTAGGAATCCGCTTGGAATTCGTTGGAATGGGTCGAGATAAACATAGTCGCTGATGCCAGCATCTATTGTGCTACCTGTTCGCCCACCCGGTCGTGCACCTCCACCTTGGCCACCTCGTTGAGGTCCATTTTGATTTTGTTGTCCTTGACCAGCACCATTGCCTTGGCCGCCACCCGGACCAGCGCCACCTCGACCAGGTCCGCCGGGTCCACCGCCTTTACCGTCGCCGGGTCCACCGCCTCTACCGTCGCCAGGTCCACCGCCTTTACCGTCGCCGGGTCCACCGCCTCTACCGTCGCCAGGTCCACCGCCTCTACCGTCGCCAGGTCCACCACCTTTACCGTCGCCGGGTCCACCGCCTCTACCGTCGCCGGGTCCACCACCCTTACCATTGCCAGGTCCGCCAGGTCCACCGTTCTGGCCACCACGACCTTGATCGGCTCCGCCGCCTTGACCGCCGCCACGGCCGCCCTGGCCACCTGCTGCGGTGGCACCCGTAGCATTCGGATCACCAGGGCCGAGCGCGCGATAGGCCAAAATAAAAGAGGCCCAATCTTCGTTTCCGAGTGCGTTGGTCAGATCGGTTTGAAGCTGTGTGAGATCGGTACCGTTGATGTTGATCCGCGGAACTCCTTCGGCATCGACGTTTTTCTCGCGGCTGTAAAGTGTTAAATATTGAGCCCATCCAAGCTGTGGCATAACTTGCTGCGTGTTGGGATCGATAAAACCGTTGGGCGTCGATGCACCAGCCGCGAGTGGTCCTAGAGCAGCCAATTCGAAACTATCAAGAACACCGTTTCGATTCTGATCGAGTCCGAATAAATGTTGCGGAGTAACACCGCGAACCAATAGCAATTCATCGACCGATAAAAGCGGGCCATTGGTAGCCGAGTAGGGAGTTGGCAATTGCGAATAGTATTCGCTTTCGGCCCCATACGCTCGTGGCTCCTCGTCTTCGTCCATAAAGTCGAGAATCGCATCGGCGATATCTTCAGTCATGCCAGGCAAACCCATCAAGAGCTGTTGGCCAACGCCGCCCGAACTGGCTGCCGACTCGGCCGAACCAGCAAGGTCGCTAGGCATACCCAGCGATGATAAGCTTGGCGATGCTGCGCCCATGGCGGCACTCAGACCGCTGGCCGCCCCCATGATTTTATCGATCGTTATCAAAGCATTGAGATTCAATCGAGCCGACTCATTTTGCAAGCCGTATCGAGCGCTCGCATAGTATCCTTGTTCGTCGATATTGGGGGCGATCACAGAGAAATTGCAAAGTTCACGCGGATCAGCATCCGGCACAATGTTCGCTGCTTGAAAATAAGTAGGGTTGTCCCAAACACCACCTGAATCGATCCGTCCTTGCTTGGTATTCGCTAAGAACAAACGCACGGCAGCTACGCCTGAATCCGCGGCGCATCGAGCCTGAATCGCGCGATTGGTGAGCAGCGTTTCTTCGTAGCTCATCAACATCGATTCGGAGAGCGAAACGGCGGTTAACGAAACACCGCTGACAACCAGCAAGACCATCAATAGCAAAAATGCTCGACGTTTCATCATGATCAGAACCCTGAACTGCTTGTAGGAGACGAAGTTGAACTGTCCGCCGCTGCTTTTTCGGCCGGGGTCGTCAGAAGCTGAGCTCCTGGAACCAAAGCCAATGTACTAAATGTTTCGATGCCGGTTTCGCTCGTTGGCAACGCCATCAAGCTTTCTAAACTCATGCCCGGAGTCAATGGATTCTCACGAGCTTGTCTCGCGTGTTGCATCGCAATGGTAATCTGTATTGCCCATGGAAGTCCTTGAACACTGCTGTCCCAGGTCGTTGTCCATTGAAGGCCATCAAAATACGAAAACGAGATCGCAATAATTTCAGAGGCGAGCAAGTGACCGGTGTTCGAAATCTGATCGATGTTTCCTTGTTCAAGCGCCCATCGCGTCACAGCTCGATCGAGCGATCTTCGAATCAGCCCACCGCTTGAAATCGGCCCGACACCGACGGCTGAGCTGAGCGCATCCTGAATGCCACCTAATTGCGGCGACTGAATGTAATAGGAGACTGTCTTGGTATCGCTTGGGACATCCGTCACCTTGCTCTCCATCAGGTTTTGCATCTCTGGAATGTATTCGTCGGGTCGAGGCGGCCGCGAAATATCGACCTCGATTGCCGTGTCGGTACCATATATGCCTGGCGGTAACGGAGCAGTCGTCGGGTCCGCTAACGCAGGATCTGTCGGGGCTGCGGTCGATCCTCCTGGTGCAGCGCCTTGCTGACCACCGCCGCCACTTTGTTGTCCACCACCTTGTTGTCCACCACCTTGTTGTCCACCACCTTGCTGCCCACCACCTTGTTGTCCGCCGCCTTGCTGGCCACCGCCTTGCTTTCCGCCCATTACACTGCTCGCGGCAGAACTCATCAAAAACGTTTCCAAAGTCTTAGCGTCATCGTTGGATTGTACGCGGAGCACTCCTCGAATATCGTCGGCGATCATCGTGAGAACGGCACGAGCCAATCGTGCTTGGCGAACATTGTCGCGAGCGATCTCTAAGTGCCCTTGATAAATCTGAATCAGTCCGCCGATCAAGCCGGTGACTAAGACGGTTAGTCCGAGTGCAAGAAGAATCTCGATGAGCGTAATGCCGCGTGAACGTCTTGAATTGACAGAACGGTTGACGGAGTCGATGAAACTGGCTGGGCCAAAGCACCTAGTCACAACTAAATTGACATAACTCCACGTAGGCGAGTCTCTCCGAGACTCGCAAATTTCAGCGTCTCGGAGAGACGCTGCTACGTGGTTATGCCTAGAAACTTGTGCCAGGGTGCTTACTTTTTTCTGTATTAGAATCGTGTTCATTGAATACTCGATCCCGTCGCGTCTGTCTCGACCGGCTTGGTATCAAGGCCGAGACTTGGATCAATGATCCATTCTACTAACCTGGAGAGCGGGCGTTGGGATTCCGTCATGGCAAGTTCATCATTGACTTGAATCACGACGCCGATCAAATTTGGTTGTTCGGCCTGTATGACCTCCAGTGAATAATACCAAGTCGAACTATCGACGCTGGCTACTGGCGTCCATTGTGTACTTTGCAGCGGCAGTGCACCGGCCATCGCTTCGGCCATTTTGGATTCGCAGACCATTTGAGCTTGAGTCATCCGTCGAGCTCGAAGGCCGTTGTCGGCCGACTGCTGAAGGATTGTGGATAGAATTCCGACAGCGATTCCAAGAATAGAAAGGGCTAAGACTACTTCTAGGAGCGAGAGTCCGGCACGCATTTTTTGAGGTTGCATCATTATCCTCCCGCCGATGCGACTTCGAGGATCTTTACTTCACCCGTTAAGCCTCGAATTTGGACGGCCATCCGGCGACCGCGAACATCCTGTAACACAACATGCGCCGTAGTAGTACTTCCATCGGGATAAAACAGAATAGGTTGGGACCATCCCGAGACGCTCGACTGTAGGCTATCAGAAACCGTTTGTTCAGACATTGCGCGCATATCGTTCAAGATGTCGGCAGTAGCAAAGACAACACCTTCTTCGATCGCTTTTTGGCCCGCTGTCGGATCGACGCTATCCGAAGCTACGCCTGAGGATGTCGACTCGGTATCGAAAGCTTGTCCAAGTTCGGTAACAATCGTCGCACCCGCGCTGGCCTCGACGCTATCGCTAGCTTTGAGCCAAGACTGGACGGAAAACTGTGTTTGTCCGATCTGGCAGCGAAAGGCCTGTGCCTGGCCGGTCTTGATGGCTTCAAGGCGAGCTTTTTGAAGCTCTAGCCGGACATTTTCGGCTGCATTAAAAATCTTGCGAGCGGTAATCATGCTTTCATACGTCGGAACTGCTACCGACAAGGCGACGACCAAAATGGACAGCACCAAGAGCAGCTCGATCAGTGTGAAAGCACGTCGCATCGAAGTCTCATTTAATTCGTAATATCGTCAGCGGTGTTGGATTGGCCGTCTGGCCCAGTGCATCGGATCTCAAATTTCGAACCGTTGATCTTAAACTCATAAGGTCGGCCCCACGGATCTGGTGGAACCGGTTTCTCGGTGACGGCCGACCATTTCGATGGATCGACGTCGCTAGGCTGTGTCGACAACGACTCTAAGGTTGTCGGTAGTTGGCCAACATTGAGGCGATAAACGTTTATCAGGTTACTGATGGAGCTAATCTGCGTTTTGGCGGCCTTCTTGTTGGCTTCGTCCGAAACACCCACCGCGTTCACGACGACCAGTCCAGCCACGACCACCAGAATCGCAAGGACCAAGAGGATTTCAATCAAGGTAAAACCTTGACGACGGCGACGGCGGCGGAGCAACTTTCGATTCATTTCTATTTCCTTAATACGGAGGGTAAGTGAGGCGGGTTTACTAAAAGGTACTTGAGCTATTGAGAACGGGCACCATCAAAGCTAACACCACGAACATGACGATGCTAGCCAAGATGAGCAACATGATCGGTTCTAACAACCGGACCACGACGTCCAATCTTCGGAACGTTAGCTTCTCTAAATTTTCTGAGATCTGAACCAGGACAGTGTCGAGCGTATTGGATTCTTCAGCAACGGAAATCATCTCGACGACGGTTTTAGGAAAGTGGCCGCATGAATCCAACGGCTTTGCCAATCGAGCACCGGCCGTTACTTCGTCGGCAGCTTGGGCAATCGATTCAGCAAGGATGCGATTACCCGCCGCCATGCGACTGATATCCATCGATTTGAGCAACGGGACGCCGTTGGCAAGCAGCGTTCCAAGGACTCGGCAAAATCGCGAGACTGCTAAATTCAAGAAGACACTTCCCAGTAGTGGCGTTTTGATCTTAATCAAGTCGAATCGTCGCTTACCTTTTTCGGTCTTCAAGTATTGATAAATGAAGATGGTAATGGCAGCCAAAACGCCAAGCACTGCCCACCAATACGATTGTGCAACACGGCTTACCGCGAGGAGGACCTCAGTGGCTGCCGGCAAATTGCCGCGTTCGCGCATCGTATTGAACAGTGGATCGAACTTAGGCACAAAGTAGACCAACAGCACCGACACGATGATCGAGCCGACTCCCGTGATGAACAATGGATACGCCAGGGCACCAATTGTTTTGCCTTTAAGTTCTTCCTGGAGCTCGACAAAGACCGCGACTCGATCGAGTGCATCTTCGAGAAAGCCACCTTCGCTACCTGCGCGAACCATGTTGACGGCCATGTCGTTAAATATCCTCGGGTATCGCCCAAAGGCATCGCCGAGAGCTTCCCCTTCTTCGACTCGCGCTTTCACATCGGTCAACGCGACTTGCAGCGTTTTGTTCCCCGATTGCTGCGATAGAACGGTAAGAGCCCGCAGCATTGGCACGCCACTTCGCAACAGAGTTCCAAGTTGCGAATAGAAGGCGGCCATCTTTGCACCGCCGACCCGACCGGTCGCAACCGTGTGGCTATTTCCTTTGCCGGCTGCAATCGTGACTGGGAAAAGCGATTTCGCGCCAAGCTGGACAGCTACCTCACGCTCGGTGTTGGCCGTTAAGGTTCCGGTGATTTTTTTGCCGCTAAAATCGCGGGCGGTGTAGGCAAATTCTGGCATTGGAAGCTATCCGATCTTGTCGCCCTTGGTCGCTCGAAGTACTTCTTCCACGGCGGTGCTGCCTTCGATGGTCTTTCGCCAAGCATCGTCGCGCAGCGTTTTCATGCCTGCTCTCAACGCTGCTTTACGGATGACGAAACTACTCACACGATCGTGAGCGAGCTGTCGAACTTCTTCGGTCGTTACCATCAATTCGTAAATTCCCATTCGTCCAATGTATCCGACACCGCGACAGTCGCGACATCCGACGGAACGATAAAGGGGTAAATCTCCGAGGGCTTCCCACGGGAAATCCGATGGCATATCGTCATGACCAGGTCGATAGGCTTCTTTACATTTCACACACAGTCGCCGAACCAGACGCTGAGCCATAACGCCTTCAACGGTACTCGCCACCAAGAACGGCTCAATGCCCATGTCGACGATACGCGTATAAGCACCGGCTGCATCGTTGGTGTGCAACGTACTAAAGACCGTGTGACCGGTCAGCGATGCTTGAATGGCATTTTCAGCCGTTTCCGCATCTCGAATTTCACCGACCAGAACAATGTCAGGGTCGTGTCGCAAAATACTCCGGAGCGAGGCCGCAAACGTCAAGCCAATTTTCGAGTGGACTTGAATCTGATTGATGCCGTCCAGTTGATACTCAACTGGGTCTTCAGTCGTGATGATTTTGTTTTCAGGCGATTTGATCTCAAGCAACGAACTGTAGAGCGTCGTGGTCTTTCCAGAACCGGTTGGTCCGGTGACCAGAATAATTCCATGCGGTAATCGAATCAGCTCGCTGTAGATTCGATAGGTCACTTCATCCATGCCGAGATTTCGCAAGTCGAATTTCATCGAACCCTTGTCGAGAATACGCATAACGAGGCTTTCGCCATGGATCATCGGAATGACCGACACACGAATATCGATTTCTCGACCATGCACTCGCAGCTTGATTCTTCCGTCTTGCGGCAATCTCTTCTCGGCGATATTCAGCTTGGCCATAATCTTGAGCCGCGAGATAATCGCCGCTTGGAATCGATTGATTTCTGGCGGTACTGGTTGGTTGTGCAAAATCCCGTCGATACGATAACGAACGACCAATCCTGCCGATTGCGATTCAACGTGCACGTCACTGGCTCGCGAATCGACAGCTTCCACGAGGATTTCGTTGACCAAGCGAACCACCGAAGCTTCTTGGGCCATTTCGGCCAGCTCGCTGCCGTCACCTTCGATCGCTTCAAGCAATTCAATGTCTTCATTTTCGCCGCGCGCAGCCAGCAAGCCTTCAACAGTCTCACTACCGACGCCAAGGTGCTTTTTGACAAGCTTGGCGATTTCGTTGCGTTCGGCCAAAATCGGTGTTACGGGACAACGCAATGCGGCCGCCGCTTCGTCGATCGGATAAAGATCAAAGGGACTCGACGTGGCGACCACGACCGTTCCATGTTCGCGACGAATGGGGAACAGCGAATGGCGGTAGATAAGTTTCTGCGGAAAATCGACGAGCAGTTTCAGGTCAACTTCAGCCGATCGCAAATCGATGAAATCTAAACCGGTTTCGTCGGCAAGTGCTCGAAGCGCGACTTCTTCGGTGACAAATCCATTTTGAATTGCTGAATCGACGATATTCGTTCCAGCCGCGCTTGCGCGCGAGCGAACAAGCTGCTCTTCACTGATCAGTCCTCTTCGAACCAAAAGTTCGCCAGCGTCCGTAATCATAAGTTTTCGATAAACCTTGCTTCAACTTGCTATGTAAATTTGCGATTGGAAAATCGCCGATGCAATGCTGGGATAAAAACAGCCGGTACGCGCTAGCCTTCGATTTTCAAGCAATTCACAGAAACCGTGTGCCAGCGGACGTCGGCTGATGAATAGTCTCTTTAGCGACCGCCGCCTTGTGGAGTTCCTCCACCGCCTCGAGTTCCACCGCCAGGAGCACCGCCACCGCCAGGAGCACCGCCACCGCGCGTTCCACCGCCCGGTGCGCCGCCAAAACCACCCCCTGGAAATCCACCTCGCGTGCCTCCGCCCGGTCCGCCACCGAAGCCACCGCCTGGAGTTCCGCCTCCGAAGCCACCACGACTTTGCAATGCTTGAAAGAACTCGGCGCGACGTTGCGCAGATTCGGCATCCGAGCCACTTCCACCGCCTGAGCTTCCGGAAGAACTATTGGATGCTTGTGAACTACTACCGCCGGTTGCCGTAGTGCTGTTCGTTTTCGCCTTAGCACCGAACATGCTCGAAAGGGCTTTGCCCGCGATCTCTGCGTTGACAAATTCTCCCAACTGCACGATTTCAATTTTTTCTTCGGTAGCCGTACTACCTTCATCGAGCATCTTGACCAATTCTTCGACTTGTAGGAAAAGACTTTGGGACGCCGTAACGATGAGAGCGTTGTTTTTCTTGTCGGTCCCGATCGACATCGTTTGTGGTTTCAATTCAGTTGCCGAACTGCGACCGCCGCGACTGCTTCCTCCAGGTCCGCCACCTCCGCCGCCACGCAAAGCTTCGATGAAATCTTGAGGCGAAGGTTGCCTTTGTTGATTATTACCTCCTCCGCCGCCGGACGATGCCGATTGCGCAATTTGAGCGGAGAAAACTTGCTTGACGATCGTGGCGATCTCGTCGGCATCGTGATGAATGATCGGAATAATGCGTGGAACGCCTTGCGTTTCAATTCGAATCGGGCTGTCTTCTCGGTCGACGATCGTCAAGAGTTGTTCGACGAGATCGAGATCCATCGCGTTGGCGCTTACCAACAAACAATTCAGTCGCGGGTCGGCAGTAATGCTGATCTCGCCACTCGCCATCCCTCCTGAAAGCGTAGAGCTCGTCGCACCGCCTCCACCACCGAAGCCTAAAAGTCCACCGACAAGACCACCACCTACTTCGCCGAGCATGCTGCCGAGCAACCCTCCGGAACCACCGCTACTAGCACCGCTCGACGCTTCGCCCGCCAAAATACTTCGAATCAATTCGTCGGCCGATTTGGCCGAGATGTACTTCAAGTAAAAGACGGTCGGCTCGCTGCTAGCGTTCAAAATCTGTTCGGTTACGATCCTTGCAAGCTGCTCGAATTCGGCCAAGGCCTTGGGATCGTCGCAAGTCACGACTAGCCCCGTTGGGCTTCGATAAATCACAATGTCACTCGCTCCCGACGACGTGTCGTTGGACGAACCGAGGCCCGAATTTTCCGAAGCGGAATCATCGGCGATCGTTCGAACAAACCTGCCACTTCGAACTGGTGACACATCGGTTGTCGACGGGTCTAAGGTCTTTGCACGACTTTCGTCAGGGTTCAATCGTCGAGAAGACTCCGTTCCACCGACTTCTTGGCTTTTCAATTCTGAAGGCAGTTTGATGCGAATTCGATTCTTGCGTTTCTGCACGTCCCAAAGATATTGAATTTGTTCGAGCACTCGATCGGCTGACTTACCCGTCATCGGGAGGACTCGGACATTTCCGCCCATATAATCGAGGTCAGGGCTGGTTTCTTCGAGTTTCGTTAGCAATTCACGCACTTGCACTAATTCTTGAGGCGATCCCTTTACCATCAACGTTTTCGTCATAGCATCGCCGAAGAAAATCGGACCTGTTACCGCCGCTGCGTTCGCCCCAGTTGCCGTGCTTGGCTTTCCAAAAAACTTCTCTAAGGTCGTAATCGCAGCTTGAACATCGATGCGCTGCAATGGAATCACGGTAAAACTGCTGGAAATACCCGCCAGCTTTGCCAACGTTTCTTCGATTAGCTTGTGATCCGCTTTGGTGGCCAAGGCGACGACACTATTCGTTTTGGGTTCCAGCGATATTCTAACGCCTGGGCTTCCTTCGAGCAGCGTCTGCAAAACGTTATAGGCAGTATCGGCATCGGACGATTGTATCGAGTGCGTTTCTAAGCTTGGTTGTTCGATCGCGACCGCCGATGAACCTCCCTCACCTGGCTTGACGTCGATCTGCGTTGCGAGGTCTCTGAGCAACTGAAGTTTATCCATCGAGCCGGTCGCAAAGATCGTATTGCCAAACGTATCGGTCGAGACATTGAAATCGGTCGATTGATTCGCACCTTCAGCAAGTCCCAATAGCGAACGAGCGATACTTAGGACTTCTTCGGCAGAAACGTGCTTGAGAGCAATCGTGACAACTTTCGAGCCGCGTGTGCTATCTGGATCTTCAACGCGTTTGAGCATGTCGCGGATCAACCGCAGCTTGCCAGCCGTTTCCGTAACCAAGATCTGACCGGCTGATCCAAGCGGAATTGCCGAGCCCTCGGGGCCCATCAAGAGGCCGATTTCACGTTGAGCTTCTTCCGGCGATAGTCGAGACAGGACAAACAAACTCTTGAGCAACTCGTACTCGCCGCGATTATCGAGCTCTTCGGGTGGCACGAGTTCGGCTAACTCTCGCAATAAACCACGCACCACATCCGGAGACTCGCCGTTACCCAAATCAATGACCATCAACGACCGCTGCCGTCGAATGAGTCGATAAGCCCTATTCAGTAAAACACCATTCATGATGTCGAGCGATTCGGCAATCGTATAAGTCCGGAACGGGTCTTGATAAGTAAACGTTCCGACGGGATACGAGTCGTATTGAAGACTCAGTTCGGCTTCCTTCGCCATCCATTGGAGGACTTCTTCCCAAGGTGCCTTCTTGAAGTTCAGAGTCAGTTGAACCTCAGCAGTCGCGACCGGCTTCGCTTGTGCGTTGCTCGCTGCCGTCGAAACTTCGGCTTTTTGCTCAACCGATTCTTTCTTAGGAAGTTCGGCCGCTGGATTTTGATTGCTTGGATTTTGATTGCTTGGATTTTGAACGACTGGATTTTGAACAACTGCCGAAGCCTGAGGCACGGCTGCCGGAGCCTTGGCGGCTTGTCCAGCCATCGACTGCCATGTCGCCCATTGACCGCCGGTCAACACAGCGCGCAGCCGGCGTTCAATTTCGACGCGTGCTGCATCCGGACCAAGCTCGACGACCAACGGACTTCGGCTTTCAACGACCTGTTTAATTTGTTCGACCTGTCCTTGGCTCAATCCGAGTGTTTCGGCGACTTCGGTTTCACCGAGACTGACAAGGCCGAGCTTCGAGAGCCGCATTCGTTCAAGCCGACCTCGTTGCTGGATGCTGAGAAGCCGAAAGCCTTGTTGCTCGAGCTTGCGAACATGCTCTCGCAATTGCTCGTCGCGCGAGCTAGGCGGAAGCTTGCGCATCTCGGCACCGATGTCTAACGCCTTGGCTTCCTGAGCTGCAATGAGCTTATTGAGTTCACTGAGCTGTTGCTCGGTAAGCTGCAATTCCTTGGCAACGTCGGCCTGTACGGCCATCGCAAGGATACCGACCAACTCAGGGTCAGCGGCAAAAACCAAGCGGGGCAGGAAAGCCAGCGCGAGGAAAAAACTACAGGGGATAAGGGCAGACTTAGGCCAACAAAAGGATTTCATAGAGTCGTCGCCGAACGAAAAGCAGCTTAAGGGGAAGAAATTCAACATGGGGCTAGGTTCTGGCTAGTACTATTTAAACTAGTCAACTAAGTCTCTTTCTGAACCCCCCGAATCGCCCCAAGTTCCGATAATATCGAATCTTGGGGCTGAAAAAACCGAACCCCTAACCTTCATAAATTCGCAATAATATTGAAATAAAGGGTTGTTTTTTGAACAAGTTCGCCTAGGTGTTACTCGTCAAGGCTATCGTCAATCGCTCTGAAACATGCGATAGTTTTATTATGCAACCGATTCAAGACAATCTGCGCTGGGCGGCGATCCAGTTGCTCCAGCAATACCAACGCTGTGGGATCAGTATGGTCGCGCGCGGGACCGACCGCTGGGTCGACGCCTGGTCCGAAAGCCCAACTGCCCTTTCGGAAGTCGCGAACAGTCTAGGGGACGAAAAAAGCAGTCTGACGAAAGTCGCAGTTCCGCCCCAAAAAACTGCGTCACCGTCAACTCGAGAACCGCTGCCGCCAATGCCTTTGGTTCCTCTCAAGTCGGCTTCCAGAAATGCCGCTGCCCGTGGGACGCAACCGGCGAAGGTGTCTACCGAAGGTTTGCAAATACTGAGCGAAGAATGGCTCGGGCCATCGCTTCCCAATGCCGAGCGACTGGAGATTTTCGAGACGCTTCGCGAAAAAGTAGCCGAATGCCGCACGTGCGAAGAATTGGCATGCAGCCGGACGCAAACCGTATTCGGAGTCGGAGCGATCTCGCCGCGAGTCGTCTTTTTTGGTGAAGCCCCTGGGGCGGATGAAGACCGACTTGGCGAGCCCTTTGTCGGGGCGGCTGGACAGTTGCTCAACAAGATTATGGCGGCATCGCATTTGAAACGCGAAGAGGTCTATATCCTGAATTCGCTCAAATGCCGCCCACCAGGTAATCGAACTCCCGTCGATTCGGAAATTGAAAATTGCCGCTCTTTCTTTGAAGCCCAGCTCGATGTGCTTCAGCCTGAGTTCATCGTTTGCTTAGGCGCCGTCGCGGTTCGAGCTGTGTTGCAAACGACCGAGCCGATCGGTCGGCTTCGTGGACGATTTCATCGTTATCGAAAAGCCCAAGTCTTGGTAACGTACCATCCAGCTTATCTTTTGCGCACTGAAAGCGCCAAGAAGCTCGTCTGGGATGACATGAAAATGCTGATGACCGCGATGGGGATTCAGCTTCCAAATGCCTAAGAAAGAAGACATAAAAATACAATGATGCAAAATGTCAACTTAGGAAGTTTTACAGTTGGAAACGGGAATCGTCCGTTGTTGATCGCGGGCCCTTGCGTGATTGAATCTTACGATCTCACCATGAAGATCGCGGCGCATTTGGAATCGGTCGCCTCCGTCTTGAATGTTCCGTTGGTTTTTAAAGCTTCGTTTGATAAAGCCAACCGAACCAGCAATAAAAGTTTTCGAGGGCTCGGAATCGACGAGGGATTGAGAGTCCTCGAGTCGGTCACCAAAAAACTAGGATGTCCGGTAACGACCGATATCCACCTTCCAGACCAAGCGGCACCCACTGCCGAAGTTTGTTCGCTTCTCCAGATTCCAGCCTTTCTTGCCCGTCAAACCGATTTACTGGTGGCCGCTGCCAAAACAGGTCGAGCGATCAACGTCAAGAAAGGGCAATTCATGGCGCCGTTAGATATGCAGTATGTAGTCGAAAAAATTCGTGAGACGAGCGAAAGCGGAGTCATGTTGTGTGAACGCGGAACTTTTTTCGGCTATGGTCGACTGGTCAATGACATGCAAGCCATTCCGCTTATGCAGTCGTTAGGTGTGCCGGTCGTTTTTGACGCCACCCATTCGGTACAGCAACCGGGCGGGCTCGGTGGCTCGACAGGTGGAAATCGCGCGATGGTAGAACCGCTGGCGCGAGCTGCGGCAGCTCTTGGTGCCAACGGTTTTTTCTTTGAAGTGCATCCCAATCCTGAGCAATCGCCAAGCGACGGCCCTAATATGATCTATCTCGACCATTTCGCCGAAGTCTTTCAGCGAGTCCTGCGAATTTGGGAAACCAACGATCAATTCAAGGCGTAGAAATCTCAAATCTCAAATCTCAAGTTAGAGAGCAACTTATCGATCGTGAAGCCTTTCCGTTATTTAGTCGTGTTTGTTCTCTTGGCCAGCTTGCCATCCTGCTGGCACCGCGAAGACGCTCGAGAGCTTCGTCGTCGCGAAGCCCGAACCGTTGAAAACGAAGAGCACGTCGATACGATCGACAAGGCGATGGCGTTCCTGCCGATGCTGTTGCGCTTTGATCGAGGCCCGATCCTTCGAGATTTTATCAATCAAGTAAACACTTGGGCCTTGGCCCAGCCGATGCAGCCCGGTTGGAAGCATTCGTCGATGGTAGATAAGTTGCCTGCCACGTTGCTCGAAACCGATATCGCCAAGCGACTTGATCGAATCGAGTTCGCGGATTTGGAAAGCGAGTATTTGTCGCAATGCAAGTTGATGAAAGATGTCGGAGAGTGGGTCTTAGAGCGACCCTATCGCGATCCGTTGTTTGCCCCTTGGCTAACGCAGCAGATGGCTAAGCTCTCGGGGGTCGATGCAACGCGACTCGAGCACACAATGAAGCTTTTCGATTGGACGGTTCGAAATGTCGCCCTCGAAGGGGCTGCCAAAGACATCGAAGCGATGATCCGTGACCCTTTGCAACCGATTACGGATATCGGCGTCGGCTATCGAGCTTTGCCGTGGCAAACGATGATGGTCGGGCGAGGCGACGCGCTTCAGCGAACGCGCGTCTTCTCGCAATTGCTCTTCCAGCAAGATATCCCGGCAATCCAACTGGCCTTGCCAGACCCAGCCACCGGTGCCACCGGTTCCGATCGACTTCTGTGGTGTATCGGTGTACCGATCGCCAACGAAATCTACCTCTTTGAAATGCGATTCGGCTTGCCATTGCCAACGGCCAATCAGGCCGAGGTTTCAACGCTTCGCGAAGCCCGGACGAACGCTTCGGTTTTACGTCGCGCGAAGTTGCCCGGGTGGTTTGACTATCCCGTCGCATCGAGCGATCTGCCGCGACTGATCGCGCTCTTGGACGTGGAACCCTTTGCGCTCGGTGTCGGCATGAAGGCTCTGGAAGAACGACTGACTGGCGAGTATCGAATGAAGCTTTCGATGAACGTCGATGAAATTGTTGCGAAGCTCAATTCGATCGATCCTGATTTGTCGGTACAACTTTGGACGCTTCCTTGGTTAGCTCAGTTGTACAATCGCAACGTCCGAAGTCGTATTCACGACCTATCGCCATTCTCGCTCAAATATGCTGGTGAATACGGTGCCTACATGAACGAGAGCCTCGTGCAACAAGCTCGAATGGCGCACTTTCGAGGCGAATTCGATACGAATTTAGATGTCGTTGGAGCGCCGACGAAGTATATGAGTATTCGAACCGACGAAGGGACGCTTGCCAAACTCGCCTACGATTCCGACATTCAGCGCCAACTGCATGTGATTCGAGGGATGAACGAAAAGCAAGAAGCATTTCAGTATCGAATACAGCTCGCTCAGCAGTTCTATCGAACCGCGAAACTCGATTCGAACGCCTTTCTCGGGTTTCTGCAATTCGATCTTGAAAATATCGACGCCGCTAAAGATTGGCTCGACAATCGGCTGCTTAAGATCGAGGGAACCGAACGCTGGCGAGCTCACGCCAGATATCTTCTCGGACGCTGCTGCGAAGAAGATGGCGAAGTTCACGATGCCATCGAATGGTACAAATACGAAGGGACTCCGCAGGAAGCTGGAAATCGAATTCGAGTCCGGCTCTTGGAAAAAGCCGAATCGCAATAATGACTGTTCGAATGCGAGTTTTCTATTACGTTGCATTGCCGCGAAAGACAAAATAGACGGCGGCAGCCATGCATAATGCCGCCCATAGAAAGTCCCAACGCAAACTTTGCTTCATGTAGAAGATCGCAAACGGAACGAAAACCGAAAAGGTGATGACTTCTTGAAGGATTTTGAGTTGCCCAAGCGATAGTTCGGTGTAGCCTATTCGATTGGCAGGTACTTGAATGAGGTACTCGGCTGTTCACGCAAACTCGATTTAGAAGGACCTCGATGCCACGCATCCATTGGAAGCATATTGTAGCCATCTTAGGTTTGATCGGTTGCGTCGCCATGTTCTTCGGCTTGCCTTTGTTGCGATCACAACGCTGGGAACATACCGAGCATTCATCACGATCGCACGTGCCGGTAAAATCACAGGCCGAGATCGAAGAAGAAAATGAAATCACGGCAGCCGTCGCAACAGATGAAAGTCAGTACGCGCCAGAGATAGGTATTCGCTATGTCAAGCAAATACCGACAACGAAGGTAGCGATGGAAGCAGCCTTTCGCCAACGACGTTCAGACGCTGCAATCATGTTGCCCGCTTCTGAACCGTTGTTCATGACGCATTTCGCCCGAGAGTTATATCGAGACGATCCGACGAAGCGCGCCTCGTCCTTGCTATCGACTCGGCGGGCTGTGTTTTCGATCGGTATCGATATCAACGACTCCGACATCCGGCAGATTCCCTGGCTAAGTCGCTCGTCGGTCGTGAGTTTTGTTCAGGGGCATTTTGTGAGCTTACAAGCCTGGATTGTTCAAGATGAGCTTACCGACCAGTGGCACTTGCATCATCGTCCGATCGCTGCCTTGGCGCACTATGGCAACCGCCATTCGACGCACACTTTTGTGAGTCCCATCACCGAAACGGTCGCCGATATTCGAGGGCTTGGGGTTATTCGTCGTGAGGTCGGGCATGGCGAAACAAAAACTTCGATGGCACAGACGGCCGTTTGGCTATTCAAAAGTATTCGGATGGCTGAATCGATTCCGTCGACGTATTACGACTACGCTTTTGTTCGTGTTTCCGGTAGCGACTTGGAACCGAATCGGTTTACGGTTGTTCTTACCGCGAACAATCGAACAGAATGGCACAGTTTATCGGCCTCAGATGGCGCACATGTTCCCTATCGAAGCAGCGACACCAGTACCTTGGGCTTCGTTCACTTTACTGAGTATGCAAGTGATGGCCTGCATCCGAAAGCGAGCGCGACTCGCAGTCTTCGTATCCAATCTAAAAGCGTAACCACGCTCGATCAAATCGTAGCGTATTTGGCGAAGTCGGAACTCGAAGGTGATTGGGGAAATCATCTCTCCGAAATTCTAGATTTTGTTTCCGCGAAATAAAGGTCGCTTTTTGTTCGGCAAAAAGAGGCCTTCAACAGGCGGGAGCCTAGTAGCAAGTGTTGCTTGCATTGTGATCGCCGGGAAGGGTCGGAATTACGATCGATTCTTCGGCGACAGCGCCAAGTTGTCTCGGTGAATGATCTCTTGGTAGGGGCACTCGCCGAGTATTTTCTCGATGCCATCGGAGCGAACACCGATGATCTTGGCGACCTGCGATGACGTGTAGTTGATCTGGCCTCGCGCCAGTTCAACATTGTTCTCGTCGACGATGGCGACCGGATCGCCTTTTTCGAAAATACCCGAGATCGCGCGAATGCCGATGGCAAGCAACGAGCTCCCTTGCTCGACAATCGCTCGAGCGGCACCGGCATCGACGACTACGCGGCCAGCGCATTGAGCGCTGAATCCGACCCAGCGCTTTTTAGGCGTCAAGCCTTTAGGCTGTGGAAGAAAAAGACTGCCGATCAGTTCCCCATCGGCCAATCGTGGCAGTACTTGAGGCTCGCGGCCCCAAGCGATAATGACACTTTGACCACTCCCGGTAACAAAGCGCGCGGCTGCAAGTTTGCTTGCCATCCCGCCTTTGCTAACGCCAGTCTTGCGGTCGCGAACAAGTTCTTCGATGGAGGAATTGATTTCAGGAATCGTATGCAGGACCTGGGCTGCCGGATCGATCGGGTCACGATCGTAAAGACCTTTGACATCGCTGAGGATGACCAACATCGGCTTTGAAAAAAGCCCCGCAACCATAGCGGCCAATCGGTCGTTGTCACCAAAGGTGGTTTTCAATTCATCGACAGCGACCGTATCATTTTCGTTAATGATTGGGATCGCTCCGATCGTGTGAAGGCTCAATAGTGTATTGCGAACGTTCAGATAGCGAACGCGATCATCGAGATCCGATGCCGTCAGAAGAACTTGGGCTGCATGATGACCGTGTCGTGTGAGGCATTCCTCGTAAGCTTGAATTAAGGCCGCTTGGCCAACGGCTGCCACGGCTTGTAATGTTGCTAAATCCTTCGGGCGACTTGTCAGCCCTAATCGTCCCACACCCGAGGCAACGGCACCGCTGCTGACCAGTACGACGCGCTTTCCTCGTTTCACCAATTCCGCAAGCTGGCTGCTAAGATTCTCGATTTGCTCTCGGTCCAATCGGCTTTCCGGAGTCGTCAAGGCACGCGAGCCGACTTTGACGACCCAGACTTCGGCGGCATTGATCGTTTGTTGGCGTTGTGCTGAGATTGTCATGAAATTCTAGGGAATTCGGCGATTGCGGTCGTCGTTCAACATTCTAGTTGGCGACTTACTTTAACGTCGGTTGAAGGCTGCAACAATCGAGGTTGACGATTCGCCTGGATATTCCGGCGGTTGGCTCAAACGGCGATGCAAGATACAATCTAGGGACACCGGCGGCTTTTTGAACTCGATTTTACGGATCATGATGAGCGAATTACACCACGAGTGCGGCGTTGCGGCCATTTACTACATGGCTAAAGGCGGCATTAGCCCGATCTTTCCAGAAAATGAGCGCAACGAAATTTCGCGGTTGCTTCCGCGAATGCTGCAAGACATTCAAAACCGCGGTCAGCTCGCCGCTGGGATGACTACGTTCAATCCCGACCGTTCGCTTTTGCTCGATACGATGAAAGACGTTGGTTCGGTCAGCGAAGTCTTTCGTTTGTCTCATCGCGGAAAAAGTGAAGCGTTGATGCAACAGTATGCTGGATGCGCGGCGATCGGCCATGTTCGATATGCAACGTGCGGTCAAGATGATAAATCGTACGCTCAACCTTTCGAACGCCAGCATATCCACAAACACAAATGGTTTAGCTTTTGTTTCAATGGACAGCTTGCCAATTACGACGAACTTCGTGAGCGACTAACTCGGGATGGCGAACATCATCTAGCTCGCGATACCGATACCGAAATCATCATGCACGAGCTTGGTCGGCAGTTGTCGGATGTAGGATCCAGTAGTCGATCGCTGGTCGACGTTTTTAAAGACGCTTCGATACAGTTTGATGGAGCCTATTCGCTGGCCCTTCTGAACGCCAAAGGCGAGATGCTAGTCGCGCGAGATCCACTTGGAATAAAACCGATGTGCTATGCCGTAGATGGCCCTATCTTTGCCGCGGCCAGCGAGAGCGTTGCCTTGCTAAACCTGTCCTTTCCTCGCGAATCGATCAAGTCCTTACCGCCTGGACATGCCATATTCGTATCCGCTGACGGATTTCGTGTCGAACGCTTCGCGGATCCCTTGCCACCTAAGCATTGCTTTTTCGAATGGATTTACTTTGCGAACGTCGCCAGTACGCTCGATGATCGAAGCGTCTATCTGTCTCGTACCCAGCTCGGGGTCGAACTAGCCAATATGGAACGAGCCGAAGGCAAAGTAGTGATCGACGAAGACACTATTGTTGTACCGGTTCCCGACACGAGTAAAGCCGCGGCGGACTCGATGGCCTTCCAACTTGGAATACCATCGCGCGAAGGCTTGATTCGCAATCGTTACAGCGGGCGAACGTTTATCGAAGGTGGCCGGGCGCGAAATGCCAAGGCTTCGAGCAAGTACACGCCACTTCGCGAAGTTTTAGAAGGCAAGCGAGTCTTTCTCGTGGAAGATTCGATCGTGCGATCGACTACGATGAAGGTCTTATTGCATCGAATTCGCGAAATGGGCGGTGCGAAGGAAATACATGTTCGCGTTGCGTGCCCACCGATTGTCGCCCCCTGCTTCTACGGCATTGACATGTCGACGATCAACGAACTATTTGCCCCGAAATTCCTCGAAAACAACGAGCTTACCCGAGCTAGTGAGGAACGTATGGCGGCGCAATTGGGATGCGACTCACTTCGCTACCTGCCGGTAGCGTCTATCGCTCGAGCGGTTCAGATGCCGCCGGAACATCTTTGCCAAGCTTGTGTCACTGGCAATTATCCAACGGCCTGCGGAACGAAGCTTTACCAGATTGCATTGCAGAATTTTAAAAATGGTAGTAACGAGGATCGTACGTACGAGGTGCGTTCCAACAATGTAGCAACAGGGGCGACTGTGTCGCTGGTTTGATGTCTACGACGCATTTTGTCATGTCACCCGAAGACAAGAATTACGCAGAACCCGAACTGCAGTCCGAACTCTATTCGAGTTATGCGTATTTGCATCCGAAGAGACCGATTTGGCGAGTTCAGGTGCAAGGGCAGGTCTACATCGACCGTCCGCTCCCTTTTTCCAAGCGACTTCTGCTGCGTGGCCTTACACGAGCCTTACATCTAACGCCCGAGCAGTCCGCAAGCGATATTTTTCGATCGCGAGTCAGCGGATTTTTAATGACGCCAAAAGTAGGACAACGGATGCGCGTCCAGCATGACGCGTTTAGCTATCGGATTCGTCAGCGGAGTCGTCGCAGCGGGCTCTTTCAAGGTCGCATTGATATGCCCGTTGCCGGTCTTCCTTTGGTCGATGTAAGTGCTCCAGCCGCACAAACGCTCTCGATTATGACAGGCCTCGAATGCGGCGCTTCATCGGGTTCTGTTTTTCTTGCCGGTCTCTCGGGTGTGAGCATCATTACGGACATTGACGATACGATCAAACAAACCGACGTAACTCGCCGTTCCAGAATGCTGGCGCGGACCTTTGTCGAAGAGTTTGAATCGATCGCTGGAATGGCAGAGGTCTACCGTCATTGGGAAGAGCTCGGCGGGTTGTTTCACTATGTTTCGAGTAGTCCTTGGCAGATCTATCGACCGCTGACGGCGTTTATCGATGACCATGGTTTTCCAAAGGGGAGTATGCATCTGAAATGGTTCCGTCTCCGCGACGAAGTTTTTAAGCGATGGAGTATCGTTCGCCGAAAAAGTAAAACCGGAGTTATTGCCCAGATGCTCAAACGGATGCCGTATCGAAAATTTCTGATGATCGGCGATTCGGGAGAACGCGATCCCGAGATATACGCCAAAGTTGCCAAACGCTTTCCGCAACAGATTTTGGGCATCTTCATTCGCGACCTGGATGAGCATCCGATCGATGGAACCCGTCACGATCGGCTCATAAAACGCTTGGGAGCCATTCCGCTGACACTATTTCGCGAACCTCATGAGATCGCGGATTCTCTTGAAAGAGCCCAGAAGCTAGGATAGTGGGATAAAGCGAGAGCTGTTTTTTGGACTCGCCAGGAGTATGGCTGAGTCTTAATTCATTGGTTTTCTATTTTGATTTGGATTGAACGTGAAAAAGGTTGGCTTTGTCGGTTGGCGAGGAATGGTCGGGTCTGTTTTGATGCAGCGGATGACCGAAGAGAACGATTTTTCGGTCGTGGAACCGGTCTTTTTCAGCACGTCCAACGCAGGTGGCCAAGGACCAAAACTTGGCGGCCAAGAGTCAGGGGCTTTGCTATCGGCGATGGATATCGCCAGCCTCTCGAAAATGGACATCGTGATTACCTGCCAAGGCGGTGATTATACCAACGAAGTCTATCCGCAACTGCGAGACAAGGGGTGGAAAGGTTACTGGATCGATGCCGCATCGACGCTCAGAATGAAAGACGATGCGATCATCATTCTTGATCCGGTAAACGATCATGTGATTCGAGACGGCGTTTCACGAGGTATCAAAGATTATATCGGCGGCAACTGCACGGTATCGCTGATGCTGATGTCGCTGCACGGACTATTTAAGCACGATTTAGTTGATTGGCTTACGAGCATGACTTATCAAGCAGCTTCAGGAGCCGGAGCACAGAATATGCGAGAATTGCTGACGCAAATGGGAACAGCCCATGCGTCGGTCGCTAAGGCCTTAGACAACCCTGCTTCGGCAATTCTTGAAATCGATCGAACCGTCGCAGAGACCTTGCGAGACGACGCATTTCCGGTCAACAATTTCGGAGTTCCGTTAGCGGGAAGCTTGATTCCTTGGATCGATAAAGATCTTGAACATGGTCAAAGCAAAGAAGAATGGAAAGGACCAACGGAGACGAATAAGATTCTCGGCTTGGCACCGGGAACGATTCCGGTCGATGGACTCTGCGTTCGAATCGGTGCCATGCGATGCCATTCACAAGCGATTACCCTTTGTCTCAAGAAGAATGTACCGCTGAATGAAATTGAAAATATGTTGGCAGAGGCCAATCCGTGGGCCAAAGTCGTTCCCAACACGAAAGAAGCGTCGTTGAAGCAGCTCACGCCGGTAGCCGTAACTGGCGGTCTGGATTGTCCTGTCGGTCGTTTAAGAAAGCTTGAATTGGGCAGCGATAACCGAGGGCGGTTCCTCTCTGCATTCATCGTCGGCGATCAGTTGTTATGGGGTGCCGCCGAGCCGCTGCGCCGTATGCTTCGGATTCTCGTGGAAGAGTAAAACCTAGCCACATGACGCTGACTTTATTCAATAGCGAGCAACCTATTTCGCCTCGGTCGCTATCAGTTTGAAGATCGCGTAATGGCCGCCGTCGGGAAATTGATACGACTCGGTATCGATCGACAAAACACCGCTGACAGTCATCACGCGTAAGTCTTGGTAGTCGGTTGTTTTGCCGGGAGCCATTTCGACCATGATGCAATCGTAGATTGCCGCACCAGGGCCGAAGCAGCATTCTTTGTTATCACGTACCAGCACAAAATTCTTGATCCCTTTGGTTTGAAAGACCGACGACGGGAGCATGAAGCCACGAATGCGAACTTTCTTTTCGTGAAGAGCACGAATGGAATCGGTCAGCATCGAATCTTCAAAGATCCCATCCTTCTCGATATCAAACTTGAGATCATCAAAAGTGATCTCGCCGCGGAGTTTAGCTAACTCTCGGGCTCGTTTCTCTTGAGCAGCTTTGGCTTCCTCTTCCGCTGTGAGCGTCGGCTTAGGCTTCTCGCCATCGACTGGCGTTTCAGCGAACAAAAGAACATTACCAAGCAAGCAAATGGCGAGTGCCAAAATGCATTGCCAAAGTTTCAACGATTTTTCGCGGATAGGCTCTGAATTTATCATTGTCGCCTTTCGCTCCGCGAAGGTGGCGTTAACGATACGCACTTCCGCGGAGCGAAAGGCGACGTTGGGACGAAGCGCATCGATAATTTCACAGCCTACGAGTGAACAATAACCATATAATCGGTTCATCGCCTAGGCTCGCTAAAGGTGCTTACAGGAACTCGCGTCATTTTCTTGCCGTTGTCTACGTTACTTTGGCTTGGTCCTGCTCTAAGAAGTGCAGCCTTCAATCCGGAGATCGTCAATTGATCGCGAAGTACAATTGGCTCATCTTGTTTGCCGGCTGGGTAGATCGCCAAGACAGGAATCGAAGCGCTCCGAAGCTCATTCAATTTTTGCTTCACTGCCAACGATCGGTCGGTCCAGTCGGCCAGCATCGGTACGATATTTTGTTCTTCAATGACTTTGGCGATCTCGGCAGTCTCGATCACCGCCCACAAATTGAGCTTGCAATTGGCACACCACTGGGCCGTAAAGTCGATCATCACCGTTTTGCCTTCGGCTTGATATTTGGCTAACGCTGCCGATGAATAAGGAACCCAGTCGATGATTTGCTTTTTGGGTCCGAGATAGTGCAACGACGCCATTGTCGCAATGGTGCAGAACGAAATGGCCAATCCCCAATGTGTGAACTTTGTTTTCCATTCCGACCACACTGGGACTTTACCGATCCACCAACAAGCCATCCAGACGAAGATCAGCATCGTTACGATCGCAATACGATAGGCGTCGGTAAACTGTGAAACAAACCAGACGACCGATAACAACATAGGGAACGCTAGAACTTCCTTCAGCGTTTGCATCCATGCGCCCGGCTTCGGCAAAAAACCGATCGCGCTGGGCCAACATGCGATAGTGATGTAAGGAAGACTCATTCCTAAACCGACGCCGAAGTACATTGCGAGAATAACCCAAGCGGGCTGATCGATGGTAACAGAAAAAACGGCCCCGAGACCGGGGGCGGCACAAGGCGTCGCGAGGACGGTCGTCAGCAAGCCTTTGAAATAGGCTCCAATCGGTCCTTCTCGTCGCATTAGATCGGATGAATTTTGGCTCGTTGCAAAACCTGGGATGGGAATTTCCCAAACACCGAGAAAGCTGAGCGACATCGCAAACATGAGAATCGTTAATCCAATCCGCATTCCAAAATTTCCGAATTGCTCGCCCCAGCCAAAACTTTCGCCGGTAATCGCGCGGAACCCGATCGTCAAAAACGCGAGTGCCATGAAAACGCTGAGTATTCCTGCGATGTACCAAATATTCAGCATCGTCACGCTCGAACCACCTTGTTTGCCTTCGTTGACGAAGCTGAGCACCTTCAAGCCGATGACTGGGAGCACGCATGGCATCAAGTTCAAAATAAAACCACCGAGCAGCGCGAGTGCAAACTTGCTTAGTAAGGTCGGTAAACTTAGTACCGCTGCCAAAGGGCGAACACTCGCTTTGTCGGCAGAAGCTTCATCGATCCAAGTCAATCGCGAGGGCAATTTGACGACAGTCGCGTACGGCACTTTTTCGATGGCAAATTGCTGTGTATTCTGCGCATCGCCCTTTTTATCAACGTGAAGCTCGCCCGAGAATTTTATCCCCAACGGTTCTTCGCAAACGTCAACATTGCACGCTTGATAACCGACGTAGCCTTCGATCGGATAAATCCCATCGACGCTATCTGCCGGTATCGTAAGAGGGATGATCCATTGGGTCTTTGCGTTGTGATATGAGACGCTCAGTGAACCGGGAATCAACTCCTTCGTGATCGGCGGCTCGTTCGGTTTTGGCTCTCCCGCCAACAGCGAGCTTTTCTTAGACAATGCGATGATCGTGCTTGACTCGGTAAGTTGGTCCTTTGGCCGGACTGCATAGATATAGAATTTAGGATCGGTATCTGACGACAGGATCAAATCGACCGTCTCACCAGGCTTGGCGGAACTTTTTGACAATTTTACAACCCAACTCGTTCTTGCGCCCTTATCGAGAAAGGCCTTGCCATCGGACGCCGGTTTTGCAACTTCATAAAAACCACCAAACTCGGCTTCGACAGCTTCGCCGTCGATAGGAATGCAGGCATCCTTGCAAACTTGGCCGTCGACGGAAAGCTGAAGTGGGGAAGCACCTTCGGCAACTGGCTTTGCAAAAGAGACCGGTGCTGTCCACGACACCTGGTCGAAATGCTTCTCGACGCGCACTCCTTCAAATCCCGATTCGTTGGTGCTGACCTTGGGTTCGTTCTCCGCGACAAAAGGACCTTCGAGTTTCACGTTCTTGGTGAGAATTGCAATTTTGGTCGCTAGCGGACCGCCTTTGGGTTGCGTCACAGAATAAATCGTATGCTCAGGTTCAAGCGTCACCATGAGATGGACACGTCCTCGCTGGCCGCCTGATTCCGCTTCATACAGAGCGCTAAACTTGTAAGGCGCACCGGAGCTTGGTTCTGCAATGCCAAAGCCGCCAAACGCACCTAAGCTGGCTTTCTTTCCACCGAGCGCCGATCCCAAGGATGGCTTTTTATTGGTTTGCGCAAAGAGGTTTGTCGCGTTGCCAACGAGCAGAATGCTAGCAAAAAAGCAGCAGGCAATCCTTGCCAATCGGCTTCTTGGTTTTCCTGACTCAATCATCTCAATTGATCCTATTGCGGTTGCCGATCGCCGGTTTTACAAATGCACCGGCGGCTAGCGCCGTGCCGCTCACATTAAATTGTTGCTTTGTGGAAAAACCCGGAAGTTATTTTTGAGCAATTCCATAATATAGTAGCTCGACAGGAAACCTGGGGTCAACGCAGGTCTTGGGGATCCCAAGCTTGTATTCTACGTTCGAGAACGTCCAGCGGCATGCTACCATTGCGTAGTAACTGGTCATGAAAAGCGGCAATCGAAAACCGATCTCCCAGTCGTTGCTCGCATTTTTTCCTTAATTCCGTAATCTTAAGTTGCCCCATTTTATAACTTAACGCCTGCCCCGGATACGCCATATAGCGTTCGATCTCCGCAATTGTACCGTCTAACGATAAGGGCTCATTGGCCATCATAAACTCGATAGCTTGCTCGCGCGTCCATCCTTTCCAATGCAGCCCAACATCGACGACTAAGCGAATCGCGCGATGCATCTCGTCACCCAAGGCACCGATCCGTTGCTTAGGATCGCTATAAAGCCCCAGCTCGCTCCCGATCGACTCGCAGTAGAGCGCCCAACCCTCGCCATAGGCACCATACCAAAGGAACCTCGCGAATGGTGGTAGCGACTCGTTCTCTTGTTGGAGTGAGATCTGATAATGATGCCCCGGCAAGGCTTCATGGAGGAATAACGATTCCATGCCGCTGGTGATATTAAAATCCAAAGCATCCGGAATTGGGACGTAAAAGATTCCCGGTCGCGAACCATCCGCGTTGCCTGGCATGTATTCGGCACTCGCAGTTTTTTCTCGGAACGTTTCTGTTCGACGAATCTCGAAGGGCGTTTTCGGACGACTCGAGAACGCTTTATCGAGCATCGGTTCGAGTTTTGTCTGAATGGCTACGAAGAAGGCAAGAACCGCTTCGGGAGATTCGAATGGTTTGTATTGCGGGTCGGTCCTCAAGTCTTCGAAGAACTCCGTCAAGTCGCCTTCGAATCGCATCTGCTGTCGCACCAATTCCATTTCGTTTCGAATTCGCGCAACCTCTCTTTCGCCAATCGCATAGATTTCGTCGGGCGTCAAAGTCGTTGTCGTCCAATAGCGGACACAATATCGATAGTAGTCTTTGCCGTTGGGCAATGTCGAAACACCGGAGGTCGTTCGAGTTTTCGGCAGGTACTCGTCGCGCAAGAATACACCCATTCTTCGATAAGCAGGTATTACAAGTTCGGCGACCGCTCTCTGATAAGCGGTTGTCAATCTCTGTTGGTCTTGCGTCGAAAACGATTTCGGCATCCGCTCGATTGGTTTATAGAACAAGCTCTGCGTTGGATCGTCCGAAACGATGCTCTTATCTAAGAGTTGCTCGATCATTCGCTCGACTAAAATCGTGGGAAGCACGAACTCATCGGTTGCCCCTTCGCGAAATCGCTCGATGGCAACCAACGACCATGTCGAGAAAGCTTCGAGACGTTTGAGCCAGTCTTCGTAATCTTTGACCGACTTAAAGGGGTGCGTTCCGGTACCACTTCCCATTTGAGCTAGCCCGATCGGTAGTCCTTCAAATTGAGTAAACGGAATACGTTCAGCTTTGAACGGAAATGCGGCTAGCCTAATTTGAAGCTCATACCTCAAGATTTCAGCGGATAGTCGCAACGTGTCGCTCGCTAGCTCGGAGTCGATCTTTTCGAGTCGATTCAGCGTACTTTCATAGAACCGCTTTTCCTTCGCTAAGAATTCCTCTGAGATATCGATTTGAAGTTGATCGTTGTATCGCGAGTCGCCAAAACTCGTGGCTTCCAAAGGAAAGATTATCAAGAACTGTTCGTGATAGTCGGAGAAAAGTTGTTTCAGCCCACTGTCGGTCGCCGAGTCTGCTTTGGCTTGGTTCGTAAAAACACCCATCAACAGACACAACGCCCAAAAAACCGAATCTTCAATTCGCAACATATTTTTGAACTCGTTCAGCGGATTTTTTGATCGGGAAGCTCTTGTTTGATTCCATCGTCGATCGGCATCTTATCAGTGTCTGGCGTTAGGCCAACACCCTGCATTACATTGAGCAACTCGTCCTTCATCTGATTTACGACGTCGGCGTACTTCGGATTTGAAATCAGATTGTGCCGTTCCTCGGGATCAAACTCGATGTTGTAGAGTTCGGCCATGTGCCGATCGGGTCCGCCGTCGCCGTGCGGTGAATGAGTGTACTTCCATGATTCCGTTCGAACACTTCGCACGTTCGGCGTGTATGGAAACTGCTTTTCGTAGTTGTAATGATAAAGCCATGATTTCCGCCAATGAGGATCGCCGGATTGGACGAGCTTGACCCACGAGCGACCGTCGATGTTAGTTAGCGCCGGAGCGCGGCATAGTTCAAGCAAGCTTGGAGCGACATCCAGCGTCAGCACTTGCTGATCAATCGTCTTGGGTTGGTTGGTTTGTGTCAAGCCTGGAAATCGCACGATCTGAAGGATGCGAATACTTGGCTCATGAGCCGTTCGTTTATCAACCATTCCATGCTCGCCATTCAAAATGCCGTTGTCGCTCATAAATACGATAATCGTATTATCGAGTTCGCCGCGCTTCTTGAGGAACTCATAAAGCCGCCCCATGCTATCGTCGACCGATAACAAGGTTCCCCAGTAAGCTCGGGTCATGGCTTGGAAATCTTTGACGGCTTCCGGCGAATCGTCGGGAAACTGCTTTCGCCATTCAAAGAGCGGGCCGTAAATGCCGTGCCAGGTATACAATCGTTCCTTGATCCAAGTTGGCTTGTCCGCGAGCATGAAAGCGGTTTCGGGATAATTGACCCGAACGTTATCAAACGCCTTTTCATATTTGGGTTCAGGGAAGTAGAAACTATGCGGCGCTTTGTGCCCGATCATCAAACACCAAGGTTTCTGGTCGCGAGGTCGATTTAACCATTCCTCCGCCATATCGGTGACGACGGTTGTGTAGTAACCGTTTACCACTTCGCGTTTCTGGCCGTTAAAATTAAATTCGGTATCGAAATACTTGCCTTGTCCTTTGTGCGTTACAAACCAGTTAAAACCAGGCCGAGGTTCATCGTTTTCTTCGCCCATGTGCCATTTACCGATATAGGCAGTGTCGTAACCCATTGCGTGAAGTTGAACTGGGAAGTTCTTGAGAGCCGTCGGGTACTCGGTAAAGTTGTTGACAACGCCATGTTTGTGAGCGTAGAGTCCGCTCAGAATACTGGCTCGGCTAGGCGAACAAAGCGAAGTCGTACAGAAGGCGTTTTTGAAGTAGACGCCTTCATGACCTAGCCGATCGATATTAGGGGTTTTAAGGTGTGGATTACCGGCCAGCCCGACGGCATCCGACCGCTGGTCATCGGTCAAGATAAATAGAACGTTTGGTCGAGTCTCGGCGGAGATACCGGTGCCACACCCTAGCAATAAAAATGCGATGATCAAATTCAATTTCATAGGGTCCGGTCCGCTGCTTGGAGGAATTGGGAAAGGTGAAGTGCGACATCGCGCAAGGGAGCGATTCTAACCGAAAGCCTTACAAAGTTCGAGCGATCGGAGCATTTGCTTCAATCCGGAAAAATGGACGAGCGAAGTAGTCATGCAACGTTCCAGACTCGAATAAACCTTCCGATCATAACGATCGTACCGGTCGTTGGACTGACCGCGTCGCGGGTGCGAGAAAATGTCCGTAATTGCTAGAGATTTGTTAACCGTTAAAGTTTGACTCCTGCCTAAATTGTCCTAAGTTTCATTTGACGAGTCGCGTTCGAGTCGTTGCCTGGAAACGGGCCTTTTTATTGTCCTCGATGTTGGAACGCTGCGTATGGCGATATGCAGTGCAAATGTCGACGCGAGGCAGTGTGGTTAGAGTCAGGCAAACGGTGTTGAAGCCTAAGCCTATTGGAGTCGGAGGATACTATGAAGAATTTCGCACAGAAGATTAAGCGCTTCCTGAAGTCGGAAGACGGACCTACAGCAGTCGAGTACGCGGTTATGCTCTCGCTGATCATTGTCATTTGCTTGGGTGCTGTTAAGACGATCGGAACAAACGCATCGTCGACCTTCACCGCTGTTGCTCAACAAATCAGCGGTCCAGGCGCCTAGTTGGCAAATGGCTTCAACGCAAGCGGCGAGCGATTCTAGTTTTGGCTGGAGCGCTCGTCGCCTTTTTGCCTTACAGAAAGTTCCTTCTACGATGCACACAAATTTTTTGCCCATCGAAGCCATTCATGGACTTTGGGAAATGTTGGGATGTGCCATGGCTACGTTAGCCGCCACCTGGTTTTGGATGTTTCCTGTTCGCTAACGACGCATTATTTAAACCATTCATTAGTACTACAAGACACATTAGGGAATGATCATGGATTGGGTTTCGGTATCACAAGCTTTCACCGCTCACTGGCAAGTTTGGTTGGTTTCGGTGACGTTGGTTGTAGCAGCCGTTATCGATGGCTGGATGCTCAAGGTTCCCAATTGGATAACCTTCCCGATGATCTTGACGGGCTGGATCTACAGCGCCTACGCCGGTGGCTTGACGGGTTTTGGCTGGAGCCTGCTCGGTTCCGTCGTGGGACTGATGTTGCTGTACGTCCTTTACAGTGTCGGTGGCATGGGAGCCGGTGACGTTAAATTACTAGCAGGCATCGGTGCGTGGGTCTACGTCGACCACACCTTGAATATCTTTATCGCGACGACCATTGTCGGTGCTTTGATGGCACTGATGATGATTGGCTGGAGCGGTCAGTGGAAACACCACAGCAAACAATTCGTGATGATCCTTCGTGAATTTTGGCAAGCTCGCGACACCGAGTCGCTCTATCAGAAAGCTGCCGAGCGAAAGCCAACCATGCGTTTACTACCGTATGGGATTCCGATGACCATCGCCGCCCTAGGATACTTCGCCTTCCAAGGCATGTACTTCTAGCCTGTGAATGCATTCTGCTGACGGGTAGCTGCGTCTCTCCGAGACGCAAAAACCCCGTAGCTTTGCGGTGGTTTCAGTCTTAGAAAGACTGAACTACGTGATTTTTCCATAGCCGCAAAGCGACTGTCGACCAATATAAGACCACGCTAGACCGATCGGATTCGATCGATCACGATCAACAACTCTCGAGCGTTGCTTAGCGAACCAGCTTCTTTAAGAAACATCGTTCCGTGCTCGAGAGCTTTTAGATTGATTCCCGAAGCAGCAGACGGTTGAGCTACGGGCCGCGGGGAATTCTTGCTGGCAGCATTCTTATCGCTGCTCTTGCGATCAGATTTTTCACCCTTGAGCTTCGCACGCACGTTACCGACATCCGACACAGTGACACCGTATTGCGACAAAGCCTCGACAATATCTTTAGGCTTCGCCTCGGCATGATCTTCAATATAGTCGCGAATGCGTTTGGATTTACTAATCTTCTTCTCGTTTGTCATGGAACTACTTTCAGTCAATGGTGCTTGATCAGTTTCGGATTCTTGCTGGATTCGACGAACGATTTCTTCAGGAACCGAGTCCATCAAATCGTTTAAGTTTTGGAAGCGTTCTATCGAGGCTCTCATTTTGGTTCAACGGCTACGTAACATTGCGACGGTTGGAGATGAGTGATTTCATTCCCACCATGGACGCAAAAAAGCAAAAAAGGTTTGAGGAAACACAATCCTCCCAAACCTATCTAGAGCTCCCATTTTAACGGATCGTATGCTGAACGCTAGGGGCGGTTTTTATTGTTTTTTTATACCGCAGCGCGATTTCTAAGGTAAATAAAGTAAGTACGATCGATTCCCCATTCGTTGCGATGCGCCGCATGAAAATTGAGTCTCCCATCTCGTATCGTTCCTGGACGATCGCACTTTCGTTGGCGCTGGCCGCCTTCATGGGAATTCTCGTCTTCATTTCGCCGAGCCATTGTTGGAATCCAAGCACAGTTACCGAAGCTCCGTACGGAAACGATTTTTTACAAGAGTGGGTCGGCGGGCGAATGATTCTTGGGGGCGAGGCGCGAGAGCTTTACCACACACGAACCTTCGAGGCGCGGCAGCACGATCCGGCCTACACGGGTATTCAATGGTCTCGGGCTTGCTACTTTCCACCGGTATATCCACCCCCGCACTATGGCTTAGCCACATTGGTTGCATGGATCCCGTATCGTTTCGCGACGATCGCCTGGTCCGCTCTTCTGATGGCGTCGATGGGCCTCGGTAGCTGGGTAACCGCCAAGCACTTGGTTCGATTTCAAGACTTTCAGGGTGATGCGTTGACAAGACGCGTTATCGAGCGCTGGTCTTGGATCGGAATCGTCCTTTTTCCGTGCTCGGTTTATTGCTTTATCGTAGGACAAAAAGGGCCTTTTTGGTTGCTTATTTTCGCCGTCACCTGGGCTCTGTTGCGAAATAAAAAGGATGGTTGGGCAGGAATCGTGTTTGGGTTGCTCTCGATCAAACCGACGCTGTTTTTCCTGCTGCCGCTGGTAATGCTCCGTTACGGGCGATGGCGATTTCTCTTCGGAGCAACGCTAACAGTTGCCATGCTTTGGGGCGGAGCATTTGCGCTGCTTCCAATCGAAGTATGGAGCGGCTTTGCTGAAAAGCTTCGAATGAGCAGTAGCTACACTGGGATACAAGGATACCACCTCGACTGGTCATGCAGCTTAAATGCCCTTTCGTACGTCGCGATCGGAGAGCGCAATATCGCAGTCCTGAAGTGGTTTGTCGTGCTGCCGCTTTCGTTATACGGACTTTGGGTACTCGTAGAATCCCAAAGTTTAGACGTCGAAAATCCAGGTATTTTATGGTGCGTTCTATCGGCGACGTTTTTATTGAGCCCGCATACCTACTACTACGATCTCTTGATCCTATTGATACCGGTGCTTTGGTACTTGTCCATCGATCTCAAAAGAGGACTCTTCTACTACGCAATCCTGACGGGAGCCGTCGTTCTTGCCCCAGTCGCCTTACAGCATCTCGGGATTCCATTGATACCTTTCGTCTTGGTTGGGATTTTGGCCGAACAGCAAAAGAAAATGCGATTAGTTTCAAAAAGCGCGCTTCTTGACGGTATTCGCTGCGCCTGAGATGGTTAAAATACTCGTAAAGTGACCCGGCTTGCACCTAGGCTAGATTTGCGCTTTTCGAGGAGCTGACCGATGAGCGAGAGCTCGATGTTGGACTGTAGTGTATTGGTTTTGAACCGTTTCTACATGGCGGTTCGCGTGGTCGACGTTCGTCGAGCCATGACGCTTCTGTATCGAGGCTGTGCTGAAGTCATTACGATCGAGGACGATTCGTACGCGAATTATGACTTTGATAATTGGTGTGAAATGTCGCAGTTGCACGCGATGGAAAAACAGCATGGCGAAGAGTTTCTTCGAACACCTCACCAAGAAGTTCAGGTTCCTCGAATCGTTCGCTTGATTTTATTTGACAAGGTTCCAAAATCGACGGTTCGCTTTAACCGCAAAAACCTTTTCGCTCGAGACGGATATCGATGCCAGTATTGCGGGCAAACTCGTCCGATGAGTCAACTGAGTCTCGATCACGTAGTCCCTCGTTCGCAAGGCGGAAAAACAACCTGGGAAAACGTCGTCTGTAGTTGCACTCATTGCAATTCTAAAAAAGGTGGCCGTACGCCGGTTGAAGCGAACATGCGACTGCTTAACCATCCGATTCGTCCGCACGCAAATCCTGGGATGGTCGCGACGCTAAAAGATCCTCGATACGAATCGTGGAAGACTTTTTTGCCAGTAACCGCTGGCGGCTAAACGACCTTCGTTTCTAAAAGCTGTTATAACAAAACGGTTCGAGTTATTGTTTATATGCTTCTGCTGAGAGCCATTCGTTCTAAAAAGGAATTTGCATGTCCGCCGAGTTGAAATTGAAAGAGTTAGGTATTTCGCTTCCGCCCGCTCCAAAGCCCGCCGGCCTTTATAAACCGATGTTGATCGTCGGCAACCTAGCCTACCTGTCGGGACACGGGCCGCTCAATAGCGACGGAACATTGCATCTTGGTCGAGTCGGCGACGACATTACGCCCGAGCAAGGCAAGGAAGCTGCCCGGCAAACGGGACTTGCATTGTTGGCGACGCTTCGCGCCAATCTCGGCTCGCTCGATCGAGTTGTTCGCGTCATAAAGTTGCTGGGTTTAGTTCGGTGTACCGAGGTTTTCGACCAGCAGCCAGCCGTCATGAACGGCTGTAGCCAATTGTTCGTTGATCTATGGGGAAGCGACTTAGGTGTCGGTGTCCGCAGCGCGCTGGGCACCAACGCTCTCCCGTCAGGAATGGCCGTCGAAATCGAAGCGATCTTCGAAATTAAGCACTAGGCAGAGCGTTTTCGTTCCCGACGTTCAAATGTCCTCCAATAACTTTTTAACTTTTTTTCGTAGAAGCTAAAAAATTGTTGACGGCAGCCACGAAGAATTCGATAATCCGTCGGTTGCTTGGCATCGATGTGCCAGCCGATTTTGTGATTGCCCTCACGGGAGATGTTAGTAAAGGGATGAGTTAGGTGACGAATATCTACGTCGGGAATTTGTCGTATCAAGCTTCGGAAGATGACTTGAGACAAGCATTTAGTCAGTTCGGTAACGTGAGTAAAGTTAGCATCGTTATCGATCGTGAAACGGGTCGCTCGAGAGGCTTCGCGTTTATTGAAATGCCTAATGAGGAAGAGGCAAAAGCAGCTATGGATGGTTTGAACCAGCAAGAAGTCGCAGGGCGACGTATTTCGTGCAACGAAGCAAAACCACGAGAAGACCGACCTAGCGGTGGCCATCGCGGCGGCGGTGGTGGTGGTTATCGCGGCGGAGGTGGTCGAGATGGTGGAGGAGGCGGTGGAGGAG
>JAWXCK010000293.1:0-63784 GCA_034408855.1 Pirellulaceae bacterium | reverse complement strand
TGGTTTTTGCAATCACTCAGTCCAGTGTTTTCCTTGTATTTCACTGCTAAAATCGATTGCGGATCGCGAAAACCACCCACAGTTTCTGCGGAAGAGCCACTATTTTAAGCATAATTGTTGCAAGCTTTCCTCGGAAACATGCGGCTACCGAATCAAGAACGCCATACCCAGCCAGAGTCTTATGCCAGAAACACGCCGGTTTGTTACAGAGATTTACCGAAAAACGGTTTTAGAGAGACGCTGCGACGTGGAAAGTACCTGATCCGGTGTTTCCGCTAACGTGAGAAAATCTTGAACGACCGCGAATCTAAATCAAAAATTCGATGACGGGGAGGTGAGTGAATTTACAGCCCTGATGCTGCGGGCAGGCAATGGCGATATCGCGGCCCAGCAGAATATCTGCGAGCGCTATGAGCGGCAGGTCAGGATCGTTTTACGGGTCATTTTAGGGCCTCAACTACGACCTTATTTGGATACGGTAGATCTCCTTTTAATCAGTGCATCGCAGCTTGCTGGCCGGACTCAAGGATCGCAACTTCGACATTTCGTCGCCCGAAAAACTAGTGGCTTTGGCTTGCACCATGGTCCGACGCAAAGTGGCGCGAAGTTGGCGAACGCATAGGCGGCAGGTACGAATCGAGTCGACTAGCACTGGAAATTTGCTTGTTCAGACTCTGAATTCACTGAGCAATCACGAAATGAACCCAGCCAAGGCGGCCGAATTCAATACCTCCATCGATGACCTCTATTCGCAACTGAGTTCCATCGAACGTACGATGCTCCAACGCCGGCTCGAAGGCTATACAACGGGCGAAGTTGCCAACGAATTAGGGATTAATCCAGTCGCCATCCGTGTTCGCTGGACACGATTGCGACAAAGGCTAGAAAAAGCTGGCGTCTTTGCAGACTGGGTCTAATTCTTTCTGCTGATTTTTTGGCTGTCGACGTAACACTTTGGTCGGCTGTGGGCATTAAGAGTAGAGACAACTCATCGTCTATCCCATCACGATCGCTTTGCCTATCGAGCGTTGATCACAACTCATTCAGGTCTATTATTGCCATGTTCTCCAAGAAAGTCCGTCGTTCGAAGATCAAAAAATTGATGAATCGCACCGGATTTCAAGACTTTTTTAGAAAGATGACGAGTCGTCGAGCTCTTTCAAGATCCCTTGGCCTAGAACGACTCGAAGCGAGGGAACTCCTTGCGGCTGATCTTCTCTACACTCTTCGAGCGCGGCCGGGTGTGCCGGACGATCTATTCGGCACCGCTTCGGACGCGAACGACCAATTTCATGTCGTAGGGAATCCAGCTTTACCAGTTTATGGCGAGCCGCTAGGCAGTTTTCTTGGCGAGGTTCAGATTCATGATGCCCAAACGGGAGTCCGACTAAGGACCATTGCTAATCCGGAACCTAGTCTTGGCTTCAGTTTCGGAACGTCGATCGCAATCGACCAGAATTACGTCTTGGTCGGCGCGAGCGGCGTTGACCCGCGCGAAGAACAGGAAGTACTTCCGTTTCCCGATCTGTCGGGGCGTGCGTACTTGTTCGACGCGAACACGGGCAATTTGCTGCATACGTTCCAAGACAACTTCTCAACCTTTAGAGACCAAACGCAAAATCTGGATGGCTTTGGCCAATCGCTCGACATAGAGGGTAACACCATCGTCATCGGCGCACCGGGGATTGAACCTGCCCCACAAAATGATGCGAACAGCGACGATCCTGGTCACGCTTACGTTTTTAATCGTACGACCGGCAACCTGATTCGCCGCATTGAAAACGTCAGCAGCGCGAACGGTTTTGGGACAACGGTCTCGCTCTCTCAGGGCCGCGTGGTCATCAATGGCGGGATGTTACTTCCGTCACCCGACTTTGTCACCGGGCTAGCTTACGTCTTTGACGTGGTCGCAGGTGGACCTCCGCTGCAAACGATTGCGCCACCTCCGAATGGCAACTTCGGCGCTGTCCTCTCTCTCGACGGCGATGTGCTCGTGGCGGACAACTCGCATTTTGTGAACAGCGTGTTCGTTCCCAGTACTCGGATCTACGATGCCGATGACGGGTCGTTCTCCCGACAGATCCCTGTCCAAAGTGTTGCTTCGGACGGAAGTAAACTCGCGACCGTACGTGACACCGCGTATCTGACCCGACTCTACGACGTCACGACTGGCAATCTAAACAATGAAGTTGGTATACCCGCAAGCATGAATCCATCATTCGTCTTTGATCCGCCGTTCCATTTTTCTGTCAAGTTTGTGACAATGCACGACGATCGCGTGTTGATACCTGTCGCGGCCGATGGTCCAAATGACGAATCTGGCGTATATGTCTTTTCGCTCAATGGCCCCGTCAATCAGCCGCCGACCGACATCGCGCTATCCAACAATACAATCCCTGAGAATTCGGCCAATACGACCGACGTAGGGACACTATCGGCAACCGATCCGACGCCAGGCGAGACGTTGACCTTCAGCTTATTGAATACGGCCGGCGGACGGTTCTCGCTGAGTGGTACTCAATTGCGAGTCGCAAACGGTAGCTTGCTCGACTTCGATACTCAATCCAGCCATTCGATCGGAGTTCGTGTAACGGACTCAGCCGGAAATACTTACGATGAAGTTTTTCAGATTTTGCTTACCAATGTTAATGAACCACCGACGGATATCACTCTCAGCCCGTCGAGCGTTGCCGAAAATGCCCCCAATAACACGCTCATCGGTAACCTGACTTCGAACGACCCCGATTCGCCAGACGTGCAGTCTTTCGTATTGCTCAACAATGCCGGTGGACGGTTTACTTTAGTTGGGTCGAGCATTCGCGTACTCAACGAAAGTTTGCTCGACTATGAAGCGTCCACTTCGCATACGATCTTGGTCCAAGTCACCGATAGTCTCGGATTGACTTTTACAGAAACTTTGACGATACAGGTTAATAACGTTTCGGATACGGCACCGACCGATTTAGCACTTCGCAATAGCAAGGTTGTCGAGAACTCGCCCAACGGCACACTCATCGCCGCGCTCGACAATCCCATTCGTGCGACTCTCTTTGGCCAAGAAATTGCTGCTGCGGGAACCGGAAGCAACGCGTTTCTCGCCATCGGTAGCGATGGGTTCGATAGCCTAAGCGGACGCGTGCAAATCGTCCGTCCCAAGACGGGCGAGCTACTGCTGACGATTCCCAATCCAACGCCCAGCATTAACGACCGCTTTGGCAGTACCATCGTCGCGACCGACGAGCGCGTGATTGTCGCTGCGACGGGTGACGACACAGCGGCAACCAATTCGGGTGCTGTATACGTCTTTAACCGCACGACGGGATTGCTGGAGCGGACCATTACACAGCCCAATCCAGCCGCTGGCAATGGCTTCGGAACGACGATGAGCGTGAACGGAAACGCGCTGGTCATCGGCAATGCAAGTGGCAGTTCCGATGTCTATGTCTTCAATATCGCAACGGGTCAACTGCTGCAAACGATTGCTATTCCTGGAGCGGCCGCTCCGGCTTCGTCCGTGCTGATCGATTCACAGCGCATCTACATTGGCGACAGCCGCTTTAATCAGTTTTCTGGGCGCGTGCACGTTTTTAATCGTTCAACTGGCAATCTCATTCAAACGATTCTCAACCCAGACGCGACATCAACCGCAAGCGATTTTTTCGGCATTCGCATGGCCGTCACGGCGAACAGCTTGGTCGTCAGTGCCGCAGGAGAAGATGTGGGAGGGCAAGCAACCGGCAAAGTCTATGTCTTCAACGCGATCACTGGAAACTTGCTACAAACGCTTACGCAAACCACGCCTGATGAATTCAGTAGCATGGGTTTGGGACTTGTCGCCGACGGTAACCGAGTCCTTGCGCTCGCGTCTCAGGCCGACTCGTCGGGTGATTTCGCAGGTCGAGCCTATTTGTTTGATATCAACTCGGGTGCCTTGATCCGTGTCATCGACGAATCTCCCAGCCAAGACTTCAGTCGCTTCGGAAGTTCGGCGGCTTACTTGGATGATGAGTTCTTTATCGGCTCTATCGCCTCGATCGGAGTATCGGAAAACGGTCAGTACAATGCCTATCTAGCGGTCAACGGTTTGCTCGTCGATGGCTTCATAACGATCGATCCCGAACCAAACGAAACGCATACCTATCAATTGCTCAATGACGCTGGTGGCCGCTTCGCATTGGTTGGTAACAATCTCGTCGTCGCCAATTCATCGCTGCTTAATTTTGAGGCTGCGACTTCGCATGATGTGGTGGTGCGAGTCACCGATTCGCAAGGTTTGTCGCTTGATAAGATGCTCACTATTCAAGTGCTGGACGTCATAGAAACGGCACCCACTGATTTAAGTCTCCTCGATTCATCTATCCAGGAAGGAGCAGTTTACGGAACTCAGGTTGCGCTAGTCACCAGCCCGGTTCCTAGAACGCTCAGTCACTTCGGGTCCTCAATCGATACAGACGGAAGTCGAACGATCATTGGGAGCACCAATTTTCAAGGGTCGACCGCAACCAATGGTCGGATTTTTGTTCGCAATGATCTAACTGGTGAGATTCTTCATACATTCAATATTCCATCGAACGACACTTTCCTTTCGTCAGCTGCCATCGATGGCAATTTAGCGGTCGTCGGTGCTTCGCGAGATGACACGTTAGGGCAAGATAAGGGACGGGCATTTGTGTTTGACGTGACCACCGGTGCACTCTTACATACGTTCAGCCCTCCTTCCCAATTGCCGAATTTGCGCTTCGGAATTTCCGTAGACATCCGCAACCAAACCGTGGTTGTAGGAACACTTCATGGTCAACATGCCTATGTATTTAACGCGGTTTCAGGTTCGCAGATATTCGACCTAACTCAACCCGGTGGCGAATTCGGAGCTTCTGTCGCCATTAGCGACAATGGTCGTATCGTAGTGGCTGATCCAGCCGTTGCGTCGTCAGAAGGTCGTGTTTATGTCTACAGCGAAAACACTGGAGCATTGCTTGCGACGATTAACAATCCCAATCCCAATATCGGAGACAGTTTTGGACATAGTATTGCCGTCGATGAACAGAGCGTGTTGATCGGCGCTCCGTATGATGATGAAGGTGCGACTGACACCGGGCGCGCCTATTTGTATAGTCTAACTTCGTACGCGCTCCTGGAAACATTCAATAACCCGTCGCCAGGAGCTCAGGAACTTTTTGGAATAAACGGTGCTTTGAGCTTCAGTCGCGTTGCGATTGGAAATGGTAATTCGACCGGTTCAACTGAGATCAATTTATTTGATACTTTTGGAGGAGAACTGGAACTGACCATTCCGTCCTCTAGCCTGCCTGGGCTTCTGGGTGAACTAGAATTTGGGAATTTTGGATTGCAAGCGTGTCTATTCCAACCGGGTGGTGGAGGCGTTATTCGCATTTTCAATACGAGCACGGGGCAACCGACCAGCGTATTCCGAGTTGCCGACGATACACCGACACCAACGTACACCTATTCACTGCTGGACAATGCCGGTGGTCGATTCTCAATCGTGGGCGATCAATTGGTCGTCGCCAACAGCTCGCTAATCAATTTCAACGTCGCCCAATCCCATACGATCGTTGTTCAAGTCACCGATGGTTCGGGCTTGTCATTCTCCAAAGCCTTGACGGTCAACGTGATCGACGATCCTACCGTCAATCAGCCACCCACGAATATTGCGCTGAGCACCAGCACCGTTCCCGAATCGACCTTGCGAGCGTTCCACAATCCAGCAAATGTACCGCTCGATGTCTTTGGTGCAAGCGTCGCCGCCAGCAGCACACGGCTTGTAGTCAGCTCGACGGATTCGAGCAACCCGAAAGTGAACCCGGGAAAAGTCTACTCGTATGATAAAGTCACTGGTAACTTACTCGCGACGATCACTAGCCCTGGTGGCGTGCTGGACGATGGATTCGGAGACCAAGTCGCCATCGCGGGGAATATTATGGTCGTTGGAGCACCGAGACGCGATACATCGGCCGTCGATTCGGGCCAAGTCTACGTCTACAACGCAACGACGGGTGCTTTGAAATCGACACTTCGCGATCCGAATCCGACCCCCCTAAACTATTTCGGTCGGGCGGTTGCTATTTCCGGTGATACTTTCGTCGTCAGTTCTTTCGGCGACGATTCGGATGGACAAGATTTCGGAGTTGTACATAGTTTTAATCTTGCCATCGGTTCGGTCGTAGGGACGCTATCAACGGCCGATCCTAATCCTAACGATGCGTTCACTTATACTCTAAGTAATAGCGCCAGCGGTCGATTCTCGGTGCAGGGAAATCAAATCCTGGTTGCGGATGCAAGACGGTTAGATTTTGAAGCTGCTACAACGCATAACGTTACCGTGCAGGTCACCGATTCCGGCGGGCTAACGTTCAGCAAAATCTTTCCGATTTCGTTGACAAACGTCAACGAACCGCCACGCAATATCAATTTTGTTGGAAGTTCGGTCGACGAGAATGCAGCCAACGGAACGCTTGTCTCAACGCTCAACGCGACTGATCCAGACGTCGGCAGTACGTCGACGTTTAGCTTGCTCGCCAGTGCGGGAGGACGTTTTACGATATCGGGAAATACGATCGTCGTCGCCGACGGTTCTATGCTCGACTATGAATCCGCTTCCTCACATATGATCCTCGTACGTGTTACTGACCAGTTAGGACTGTCAACTTTCGAATCGCGACTGATCAACTTGATCGATCTTGGAGGTGCTTCGGCTCAATTTGTAAACGGTACACCGGTGGACAATAGTCAGATTGGATCTGTGGAGTCTGGGATCAGTAGTAGTGAAGGCGAAGCTGTCGATATATCGCTATTCCAGAATACGCGGAATCCTGCCGACGTAAACTTGGATGGGATAGTTTCGCCTCTAGATATTTTGTCGATAATCAACCAACGCAATCAAAAAACACGAAAGGCAGATTTCGATTTCAGCGGAACCAATGATTTCATCGATGTGAACGGCGATCATTTCTTGTCGCCGATCGATGTACTAATCGCTATCAATTCGTTGAATCGACAATCACGAAAGGTGGCGATCGAAGGAGGTGAAGGTGACACCTCAAACGCCTCGCTTCACGATCAAGCATTCGCTGTTATGTCGGATTTGGATTTCTATGCAACCTCAAAGAAGCGAAAGCGTTAAGCGATTAATTACGTATTTTAGCCGTCAATAACCGAGGCTTCAAACATGACATTCGACCGCGTCATTATCAAATTCAACGGCGGCGTTGCCATCCGGGACACGGGAATTCTCCCCGTAGGCGCGTAATGTCGGTAGCTAATGGCGTGCGTGGCCAGCATTGGGACTGCCTAGTCCGACCAATTCGAGCAATTTAAGGGCGTTGGTTGTCGGGGCAATTCCGGGATGCATCTTGTAGTCGAACTTCATTTGCAACTGACCATCGATCTCTTCAAAGTGCTCACGAAAATGAACAATTCCGCAGTGCTCGCGAAAACCTTCGACATCGGCTAACTGCAAATCGTGAGTGCTCACCATCAAGACCGCTTGGAAACCTAGTAACTTTTGGACGACATGACCAACCGCAATCTGTCGTTCGCGTGAATTCGTCCCCTGTAAAATCTCGTCGAGAATGACGAGCGATGCTCGTCGGTGCTGTTCAAAATTCTGCTGAACGGTATCGACAACTTGTTTAAGTCGATTGAGTTCCGCCATAAAGAACGAGACGCCCTCGGCCAGCGAGTCTCGGACGCGGATACTCGTGGCCAACTCCATCGGTTGGCACTGGAACGACACAGCGCATACCGGAGAGCCTATTCGCGACAACGCTACGTTAACTCCAATCGATCGCATCAGAGTGCTTTTGCCCGACATATTCGAGCCCGTCACCAAAAGGAGTGGATGATCGCGTCGAATACAAACGTCATTGACCGTACGGCATTCATCATCGATCAACGGGTGTCCCATCTTGTCGGCACGAAACAATAACTCGGTTGACAGCTCCGATTTCGCGAAGGCCCAATGGGGATATTCGTCGTGAATCGCGGCCGCCGACAGAGTTACTTCTAGTTGTCCAATACACTCTAACCAACGTGCAACGGCATTCGAATATCGCGTCCGCCAACGCTCAATCCAATTGTAAACACGAAAATCCCAAAGGAAGATCACTTGAAAAATTAAGAACGGGACAAACAGCACTGGATTCAACCGCAAGCCCGCCAATCGCATCGGCCATCGAAGTTGCGCCAGTGCCGCCAACGCCGAATCTTGATTGGAAACGTCACAAAGATACTGTCGCAATTCCATTAAGAGCGATGACTTTGTTCGCATCTCGATGAGCGATCTAAGCAATTCTTGACAGGTGGCTTCCAAACCACGATGCGTTTCAATTTGCTTGAAGGCGTTATAAATAACCCCAATGTAGCCCAGCAAGAGAACGATATTGGTTAGCAATCCAACGCCAGCCAACACGACTCCGCTCCAAAAGACTGGTCCCGGAAAGCGTTGATAATTTATGACCGCAATCGCGGTACCAAGCAACAATGCAAGTGGGCCAATCCAAGTAAGCCAATCGAGCCATCTTCTTTTAGGAACGGGCGTGGTTGCCCACTGCGAGAATCCTTCCAATGATGCTTGAGAAACACCTAACGCCCATAGCAGTAACATAAGTCGCTGACGCATTTCGAATTGTGGCGCAAGCTCTTGAGTTGCAATGCGTCGTTGCTCGACGGTGTTTGCGTCGGCGAATGTCGTCAATTGTCGAGCCAACATCTTTAGGCCAGTTTTCGTTCCCGCAAGGGAGCACCAGCTCATGAGGCTTTGTGCGCCGACAATATCGAGGTCGTCGGCTGTGATCGACGTCGCGTCGTCTAGGTCGGCTGGCGAAATCTTGGGAAGCTCCTTCCAATTGCGATGTGCGCGGCCAAGCAATCGTCGATACAAACAGCTTCGCACGACATTGCCTTGCATCGACTGCTGCATGGCTTCATGCACAGCCGCAGCAACTATAAAAGCAATCGCCAGCGTCCAGCCGACGACCATCCACCATGACGGGCAGTCTGTGCGAAGATAGTACGTCAACAAAAAATAGGCTGCCGCCAGGAATAAGACCATACGTACGAAAACCAACCGCTGAGTCACCAATTGCTGGCGGTGCAACTGTGTTTCGCAATTTGACAACTCTGTCCGATAGCGATCGATGGCGCTCACAATGAAAACAATTTCTTGGCGTTGTCAAAGAGGATTTTACGCTCGACGGTTTTATGCGAAGCAAATGTCCGTATCGCCTCGATTGTCTGTGATCCCGAGCAGGGTGATCCCACGCCGACGTGGTCATTGCAGTCACTCCCATACAATATTTTGTCTTGATGCCGATCCAGAAAGCCGCGGGCATGCTCTTCATCGCGGGTCAGCGCGTTGAGTCCCGAACCAGCCGACATATCGGCAAACATGTTCGCGTAGTCAGCAAGGTATCGATCGGTGAGACCGCCAGCGGTTACTCTGCCTTTGGGATAAAGTACTGTTTGATCAGTATGGTTCTTATCGATGTTTGCCCACCACGTCTGTGCATGGCCGATAAAATTTGTCTTTGGAAACTTCGCAAGCATCGTATGGAAATGCTCGAAGCCGAGATTATACGTATTGTGCTGGAAATGGAGGAGGATAGGGACTTGGTATTCGGCAGCCAGCCCATAAAGAATTTGACTCTCTCGCGAGTCGCATTGAACCGAGAATTTTTGTTCGCCAATAAGGACGCCACCAAGTTTAAGATACTTTTCGATTTCTTGACGAGCTTCCGGTAAATCGGTGACTTCGTTAGCCCCAAACGAAAACGCTTTGTCGAGTTGCTTTGCTAGCTCCATAACCGATTCATTTCCGCCTGCTCCAACTCCACCAAGGCCGTTGTATTTTCCATTATTGGTCGACGGTCGTTGAACAGAGCTTCCCGCTGGCAGTAGTATTGTATGGGTCACTCCCATGGCTTTTTGATGGGCGATGAGCGTCGCATTGGTCCGCTCGCGATAGTTGGTGTGCTGATGGATATCGATAATCGGTTCGACGGCGGTTTCGGCAAATGTTAGTGAAGGCAAGCCGCTGAGACTAACGCTTGCAGCAAGTAAACCACCCAACTCGCGTCGATTCAGCGATCGTTGGGATTGCGTTGGAAAAATCATGGTTTGTCTTTCTTGGTGCGGGGTGGGAAAGGACGGAAGGGACGAAAAGGACGAAAGTGACAGAAGGAAGATGCGGAGCGAGACAATAGTATACGTTGTGAGAGCCAATTGCGCCACGTTCGAAAAACTCGATGGATACTTCGTGAAACATAGCCATGTTGCAGACCCGGGTTCAATCGTGCAAGATAGTATGGCTAACTTCGCCGGAAATCGTTTCCCACCCTTCCCCCTTCAATAAAACGGTTCGACATGAAAACGCATTGGTATTTTTCGATCGCTGTCAATTTCATTCTTTTGACGACACAACCACTTGCTGCCCAGGAGTCCAAAGTGCTCCGAGCCGGCATCATAGGACTCGATACCTCGCATGCCATAGCCTTTGCCAACGCACTGAACAAAGGCCCGAAAAAGCCTGAGGACAAAGAGAAGCTGTCTGGCGTAGTCTTCGTAGCCGCTTATCCACATGGGAGCCGCGACATCGTCAGTAGCACGCAACGGGTCCCGGAGTACATCGAGAAAATCAAAGCCCTCGACATCGAGATTGTTGACTCCATCGATGCCCTGCTATCGCAAGTCGATGTTGTATTTCTCGAATCCAATGACGGTCGTGTTCATCTAGAGCAACTGAAGCCTGTCTTGGCGGCTGGCAAACCGGTCTTCATCGACAAACCGATCGCAGGTAGCCTTGCCGATACCGTGCGCATTCTCGATGCAATTAAACAAGCGAAAGTTCCGTGCTTCTGTTCGTCTTCCTTGCGATTTGGTAAAGCAACACAAGCGGTGCGCAGCGGTTCGATCGGCTCGGTTCATAAGGCGGAAACGTTTAGCCCAGCTTCGATCGAGCCTACGCATGTCGACTTATATTGGTACGGTGTTCATGGTTGTGAATCGCTCTTTGCCGTCATGGGAACGGGCTGCCTTTCCGTTAAACGAGGCACGACTGCAGACGGTAAGATCGAAGTTGTCGGTACGTGGGCCAAGAACCGAACCGGAGTCTTTCGCGAAGCGAACACATCCGATCGAAAAGGATACGGAGGTACGGCGGTGGGTGAAAAAGGCGAGGCCGCCATCGGCAGCCACGATGGCTACGACGTTCTGCTCTTCGAGATTGTGAACATGTTTCGCACGGGCAAAGTCCCTGTCAGCGCAGCGGAGACGCTGGAGCTCTATGCTTTTATGGAAGCGGCGGACGAAAGCAAACGGCGGGGAGGGGCTGAAGTCACTCTTAAGGAAGTCCTCGATAAAGCTAGAGCGGAAGTAGCCGCTAATCCGTAGTGCGCAGAACGACCAACTAGCGGAGATGCTCCTGCAAGAATCGAAACGTTCCTTGTCCGTGGATCGTATGCGGACCATCGAAGAATTCATATTGCGTTCGATCGGCAATCCCCAACTGCGAATAGAATCGTCGAACCTTGGCGTATTCGTAAGACGCCCATTCGGGTGTCGCAACGCGATCTTGAAATCCGTGCTCGACCATGAAAGGACGCGGCGCAATGAGCGCCGCCATCTCAGCATAGTTGTAGGTGTGACCAAGATTCCATTCGAAGATTTCGTATTCGGGCGTATAAAGATAGCTTGAAGGGTAGTCAATCGCAGCGTTCTTCCGCACCCACTCGTTAAAATCGCCTGAACAAATGCTTAAACAATAGCGATCATGAATGGCGGGTATTCGCATCGCCGACTTTCCGCCGTAACTCAGTCCATAAAAGGCGATGCGATTGGCATCGACAAACTCAAGAGTTGATAACCAGTCCAAAATGCATTCATGCTGAGCGTTGATGACTGAAAACAGATGGCGACCGAGAAGCCAGGACTTGCGCTGGATCAAGCGAAATTCATCGCCACCACGATACGGGTTGTGCGGTACAAAAACGACAAACCCGAGTTCAACAAGTTGCCCGGCGTATCCTTTGTAGGTTTTCCAAGCTCGCGTCGAACTATCGGTCGTAATACAATGCTCGGGCAATCCTTCAAGTCCATGCTGACAAACAACAACGGGGCGACGTTCGTTCGCTTTGAGATCATTGGGGATCAATAGAATTCCCCAAGCAAAAACATCGGGAAAAACATCGAGCGTCACATCCCAAGCCTTAAATTTCGATTCCGATGAGGTTATCGATTTGCCAAGCGAGTCGACAGCCGGATGACTCTGCGGATTCAGCGGTAGTCTAGGCTCTTCCCATTTTCCAATCACTTGCTCGTCAAACTCTTTCCGAAACTTCCGTTGCGATTTCTTCCACTCCTCGGCGTTGGTGTCGTTGATCTTGCTCCAGAATTGGTCTGCGCGAATTCGTTCGCTTTGAGCGACCAGTCCCTGCGTGAACGTTTCAAGTTCCTTGACGGTCCGTCGTTGCCGTTGGGTTATATCGAAGGCGGTGCTAAGATTCGGAGTCGGTTTACTTTCTTTAAGTTCGTTATTCGCGTAGCCTAGAGCATTGAGGAAGATGTGAAGCGATGGATCAGAACCCGGTAATAACGCGCCCTCCGAATCGCCATGAACCAAGTGCAAGCACGATTGATAGTCTTTTAGAAGGGCCCTCGCTCGATCTACTTCCGTTTTCGCGGAATGAAAATCGATGCCGACGAGCTTTCCGGGGGCCGCAATCGAGCGTTGATTCGGCTTCGGCAGTTGAACTGCGTCAACAATCGGCCCAGGATTGAATTCAACGATCAGCGTTCGAGGAGCAATCAGCGTTGCGACTTCCGCATCGCCAAATTCTTTGAGCAAGCTCCAGATGGTGCGATCAACCGGCTCCGTCCATGTCCGTTGCCGAGCGTCGAAGTATCCACTAGACATCACTGCTTGAATTCGAGAATCAAGTGCAGCCGCATACAGTGCGATGCGACCGCCGTCGCCGTATCCTGCAACGCCAATCGGCAATCTCTGATTCACTTCAGCTCCAGGCTTTTGGGCTAAGGTTTTAAAACAATCGACGGCCGCTAAAACTTTTTGGATCTCGAAGCCGACCGGTGTTCGTCCTACTTCGAAGGCCATCCGCCATATCCATTCTCGATGCGATAAATTCGTCCAACGATTTTGCTCGGTGCTTCCAGAGAATGACGAATCACGGCTTAGTAAAACTGGTACGACTACGCGACAACCATTTTCCGCCAACCGTCGCGCAAGATGATACTTCGAATCCAATCCCATTCCGAGTCCGCTGATATCTTCTGGCGTCAATGTCGCATCGGGTAGTGCTACGACATTGGCTATGATTTTGTCGCGAGGTTCCAGTAGCAGTCCTTCGCCGTAGACGCCGTCGAAAACTGGCCAACGGACATTTTGAATCGTGTAGCTTCCCTTACCCATTGCATCGTGATGAGAGTTTTGTAAGCTCGTGTTCTCGAATCCGCCTGCAATTCGCGAATCAACGACACCGAGTATTTCTTTGAACCGCTGGCGGTTCGGTTCGATCGAGCGCTCATAAGCAGCAGGATCGGAGAAATCGCGACTCCAAAGCGTTTCTCGCAATGCAATCGAAGCGGCTATTTCACGATCGAGAAATCGATGAATGCCAGCAACCATCTGCTCTGACAGGTCGCCAGCATTCGCTAGACTTCGGGTGTTTAGAAGCGTATCACCTTTGTCCGCAACTTTTAAACTGGACTTTTGCTCGTCGCCCCACAATGTGTATTGCGCACCGCAAGTCAATACGGCAGTTAATACGGCAAGGATGATTCGGCACGAGGCGACGGACGATCTATCGAGGCGCTTTTTCATCCCAAGACGCGGATTTGGCAAGGCGAAAGTTGCGACTGAAGTGGAACGAGGGCGTTTTTCGAGAAAGCTAGCGTAGCGAAAGATTATCTGCGCAGATTTATTTCGAAACATATTACGAGTACGATCATGAAAAAAGCGGCTGTTTGAAGTTCACGGAAATGGCTGTTGAGCACATTTCGCTATACTGTCGTTATACTAACTGAGCTGCCCGTGCGAGCGGCACGATGCGAAATTGTAGTGAACATTTTCAGTTCGCATCTTTTCATTAGCGAATCATTGCCTTTTCACCTGGAGTTATCATGCGAGGTTTTTCAACGCTTTTCTTTTTACTAATCTGTCCAGCCCTAGTTTTTAGCCAATCGTCAGCGACGACTCCCACGCCACCAGCGATGCAATACGGACCATCGATCAATTTGATGGAAGCCCGTCGTGCGCTGGACGCGGCCGAAAAAGAAGCAACTCGAGAAGGTTGGCCGGTCGCGATTGCGATTGTTGATACGGCTGGGTTTATGGTCGCCTTTGTGAAGCTCGACAACACCCAACTTGGCAGTGTCGAGGTTTCGATCCAGAAGGCTCGAACGTCTGCGTTATACCGACGAGCAACCAAGGAATTTGAAGATCGCTTGACGTTAGGTGGTGCAAACTTGAAAGTGCTAAGTCTTCCTGGACTACCGATAGAAGGCGGAGTTCCTATCGTCGTTGACGGAAAGATCGTCGGAGCGATCGGTGTCTCTGGCGTCCAATCGACACAGGACGCGCAGGTTGCGATGGCCGGTGCAAACGCTTTGGTTTCTAATACTAAGAAATAGCTTTTTTCCTCGATATGCCACTTCGTTCCGACTATCGGCGGAGGCTTTGGATTGCGACTTTAATCAATTTGCCATTTGTTTGTTTCGGTGTCTATTCTTTGAGAGTGCTATTCCACGCACTATTTCAAGATTTGAAATCCGCGTTTGTAAATTAGGGATCGGTATGATGAATGATGTATCTCGGCAGTTGCGTTTGCTACTAGCTGTTGGATTAGCCTTCGTGTTATTCAGCATCGAATCAAACGGCATGGAAGTTGGATTCGCTGAACGCGATATTACGCCGAAAATCGGAATGGAGCGTCCCGGCGGTTACGGTAAAGTCTTTCATCAAAAGCTCCACGATGCGTGTAAGGTTCGAGCGGCGGTCTTTGGCGACGGTACGTCGCGTGTTGCCCTGGTAGGTTTGGATACGTTGTTCATTCGATCGCCAGTCGTTCAAGCGGCACGTCGGAAAATCGCCGAACGCTGCGGCATTCCTGGTGAATCGGTAATGCTTGGCGCGTCGCATAGCCATTCAGCGGGTCCGGTCGGCATGATCTTACCCGGTGAATACGATCATGCGTCTTCCCTCGTCCAAGAATTGGCATACCAGAAATCGAGCATGGCAGATGCGGTCTTTCTTACACAAGTTGAAGAAGCGATTGTAGACGCTGTATGCGAAGCAGATCAGAATCGCCAAGTCACGCAGTGCGGCATTGGACGAGGTTTGGCCGAAGGGATTGTATTCAATCGGCGTTTTCTTATGCGAAGCGGATTAACGCAAACACATCCTCGGCAAGGCAATCCGGAAATGGTTTCGCCAGCCGGACCTATCGATCCCGAAGTCGGAGTTATCGGAGCTTGGGATACCAGTGGCAAACTCACCGGATGCGTCGTTAACTTTGCATGCCATTGCACGACCTCTCCTGGCGGTATTTCTGCTGACTATGTTTACTACATCGAGCAGGCGATCCGAGGGATGTTTGGCGAACATGTCGTGGTTGTGTTTCTTAATGGCGCTTCGGGCGACGTAACACAGCAAGACAATTTGAGTCCTTACAAGCTGCCTGCGGGTGAGCAATCATCGCGATTGGTCGGCGGAACGATCGGAGCAGAGGCAATCAAGATACTCGTGCGAATGGAGCCGGGCGAATTAACACCGGTTGCATCGAAGCAAAAGATACTCAAAATCGCGCGTCGAGTCCCGAGAGCGGAGCGTGTTGAAGAATGTCTTGAGATTGTTCGAGCCGATGCATCGAGCGTGGAAGCGACGCAATGGACCTTTGCAAAAGAACTTGTCTTGCTCGATGCGCGTATTAAGCGAGAACCGATCGCGGATGTCGAAGTGCAAGCCATCCAGATTGGCCCGGCTGTTTTTCTTGCAAATCCAGCCGAGTATTTCTGTCAGTTCGGATTGGATATGAAAGCTCGAAGTGCATTCCAATACACTTTTCCAGTCTCGCTTGCCAACGATTGTATCGGATACGTTCCTACGGCCGAAGCTCTCGGTCCACACGGCGGCGGATACGAAACTCGATTAACCAGCTACAGCAATCTTATTCCAGAAGCAGGCCAGCAAATCGCCGACACCTGTATTGAACTCAGCCGTCAGTTGCGGCCAGGCATCAGTCCTGTCCCACCACCTGCTCTCGAGTACGCCGGCCAACAGTGGACGTACGGTAACGTCCCCCCAGAACTCGATTGAGCAGGTTGCGTTCCCAGGCGAGAGCCCTCTTCGTTATACACATCGAGATCGGTAGCCCAAGTGTTGCGGCAAGCAATTTATTGCGTAGCGTTGGTGTTCAGGCTTTAGCCGCAACTATGTATATCGCCGGATCGAGGCGGAAGAGTCGCCTAAAGGCTATACACCAGCGCCATGATCGGCGACCAAGAACAAAAAGCCACTTAGAAAATCGCCGTGTCGTGCTTTGTAACCTACGGTTGCGTGCTCTTATACCCGAAGTTTGTTACGATCTTTTAACGGTTGTAGCGATTATTCGGACTGTTCGACCTAGAAGGCATCTTCGACACTTATTATGACGGCCATCGCAATCAAAACAACTCGAGCTTGGCTACCACACGTTCAGCGGTTCCTCGATGGAATCGTCGTTGCTAGTACACTTTGGATCGCTCAAAATCTCTTATCGCAGCCTATGCATGATCGCACTTGGCTGGTCGGTTTAGCGGCAGGAATCGTATTTTTTAGCTATGGAGAATTACTCGGATTGTACCGAATGAGTCGAAGCCGATCGCCGGACGTCGAATTGGTATCGACCACGACGGCTTGGGTGCTATCGATGACGACGCTCCTTGGTATTGGTTTTCTTACACGAATTGCCGATTCGTTTTCTCGCAGCAGCGTTATTGCTTGGTTCCTGTTGGCTGGCCTCGGATTGATGTTGGCGAGAATGTTTTTTCGAACGATACTCGAAACATGTCACAGAAATGGTATCGGCGTTAAACGAGCGGCGATTGCTGGCCTGAATGAGCTTGGATTAAAGGTTGCGGAAAATTCGATGTTGCATCCAGAATGCGGCTTGAAGATTCTTGGCTTCTTTGATGATCGTGAACCGCATCGAGTTACCAAAGTACCTGATGGCAAGCCTGGTTTACGTGGCACGATCGACGAAATGCTCACCATGGTCAAGGCTGGAGAAATCGACACGGTTTTGGTCACCTTGCCGATGCGAGCTGAAAAGCGTATTCAGTCGATTATGAACGAACTTAGCGACACGACCGCTTCGGTGTATATCGTGCCTGACTTTTTTGTATTCGAACTGTTGCATTCACGCTGGAGCGTCGTTGGCGGACTGCCGGTTGTCAGCGTCTTCGAATCGCCGTTGTACGGTGTCGACGGCGTTGTCAAACGCGGTTTGGACATGCTCATCGCTTCGCTTGGTTTGATCTTTGTTTTACCAATCCTCCTGGTTTGTGGACTACTCGTGCGACTAAGCAGCCCAGGTCCTATCTTCTTCCGACAAAAGCGATATGGTCTGGATGGACGAGAAATTTTGGTCTGGAAATTTCGTTCGATGTTGGTGTGTGACAATGGTCCGATTGTCAAACAAGCCACGAAAGATGATCCACGAGTTACACCGATCGGACGCATTCTTCGACGTACGTCGCTCGATGAACTCCCGCAGTTGTTTAACGTCATCGCTGGAAATATGTCGTTGGTCGGTCCGCGTCCACACGCCAACGCTCACAATGAGCATTTTCGAAAATTGATTCGCGGATATATGCTTCGTCACAAAGTGAAACCTGGTATAACAGGGCTTGCCCAAGTTGAAGGGAGTCGTGGCGAAACGGATACCGTCGAAAAAATGCAGATGCGAATCGATCTTGATCATCGTTATATTCGCGAGTGGTCATTGTGGCTCGACTTGAAAATCCTCATGAAAACATTTTGGGTTGTTTGCAAGAAAGAAGCTTATTAGCGAGTCGTCCAAATCTACACCAAGCATGACGCACCCCGCTTCAGATTCCGATGAAACGTTGCTTGCGGCTTGCGAGTTAACTTTTCTTCGCCGAAGCGGTCCAGGCGGCCAGCATCGCAACAAAACGGAAACAGCCGTTGTCGTGCTCCATAGGCCAACGGGCTTGCGTTGCGAGGCGAACGAGAAGCGAAGCCAGGCTGCAAATCGACGTGTCGCATTTACTCGCCTTCGATTGCTCCTTGCGGTCGAACTTCGACATCCGATCGTCGATGGCCAGAAGGCAAGCCAATGCTGGTCCAGTCGTGTCCATAAACAACGCTTGGCAATCGCCGAAGAACACGAAGATTTCCCGGCGTTGCTCGCCGAAGCGTTGGATTGCATTGCCGCTTTCGATTTCCAGATGGATCATGCCGCCGATCGCCTGCTGGTGACTTCTTCACAACTTGTTAAGCTTCTCAAACTGCACCGACCGGCGATCGATTGGGTCAATCGTCAGCGGCTAAAACGTGATCTAAGAACTTTCAAGTAATCTCGATGCCTCGCTTCGAACATCTTCGACATAAGCCACCTACGGAACTTGAGCAGCCTCGCGGACTGACGGTCGTCTTAGCTCCGATGCGAAGCAATATAAACTTGAGCCGTATCGTTCGGCTTTGCGGCTGCGCTGGAATTGCTCGTATCATTCAGTGCGGGGTGGGCAAGGTCGATCGCGAGATTGCTCGGGAGGCCGTTGACGTCGTTGAAATTGTCAAACGCAACTCACTCGCACCCGTCCTCGAACAGTTGGGAAGCGACGGCATCGTTCGTGTCGGATTAGAGCAAACGACGGGTTCGCAATCGTTGTTTGACTTTGCATTCCCACGAAACGTAGCCTTGATCGTCGGCAGCGAGCGAGAAGGTTTGAGTCCTGCTGAACTTGAATTGCTCGACGAAGTCGTGGAAATCCCTGTCTACGGACGACCCTTTAGCTACAACGTGGCGACCGCAGCGACGATGGCGGTCTACGAGTATTGTCGGCAGTATCCACGCGGGTGAACGGAACTCATTTTCGAGAAAATTCAGGCGTCATTGTCGAGAAGTGTCGATTTACGGCGCATTTTCCTAACTACTCCGATAGGATCGAAGTTTCATATTCGCTATGATCATTCGTTTCCGGGACTTCAGTGTTCCAACTGCTTTTAAAATTCGGCTAACAAAGGAAGCGATATTATGAGTCAAGCGATTCAATCCTTAATCGACAGCGGCACGAAACTCTACTTGGATTCCATCGATCCTGAATTGGTCAAACAGAATGTGGCTTGGGGGGCCGTCGGCGCAACGAGCAACCCAATTATCGTCGCGGGACTGATCGACACCGGTCGCTTTGATAGCCAAATTCGGAAACTCATCGATCAGGGGAAGGACGATGAAACGATTGCTTGGGAAGTTACCGATCAATTGGTTCGCGATGCTCAGAAGGCTTTCCATGGCGTTTGGAATCGTACTCTCGGCGATGCCGGTTGGGTAAGTTTTGAACTTGATCCGCTCATCGAAGACATCGAGCTCGATATGCCGCACCGCGATCGTGTCGAACGCTACATCGAGCTCGGCAGGAAATGGTCGGCTGGACACGACAACCGGATGATCGAGGTGCCAGCAACACCGGCTGGAATCGAAGCCGTTGAAACACTTGCGGCCGATGGTGTTACCCTGAATGTTACGTTGATCTTTTCCGATCGTCAGTATGTTGCCGCACGCGACCGCGTTTGGGCTGGTGCGCAGCGCCGCAAGAGTCTAGATGAATTCAAAAGCGTCTACAGCATCTTTGTTTCTCGAATCGACCAGTTTACGGCTAAGAACTATTCCAGTCTTTCCGAAAGCGCTCAAGGTCTTTATGGCATAGTGAATGCAAAGCGCATTTGGCAGGCCAATCAGACGTTTTGGAAAAAGCACTCAACCAAGCTTTCGCAAGAAATCATTTTTGCCAGTACGGGCACAAAGAGTGCAAAAGATGCTCCTTGGAAATACGTGGCAGCACTAGCCGGCAGCGATATTCAGACCAATCCACCTGATACCAACAAAGTTGTGGCGGCGAGTTCGGAACAATTTAGTTATCAAGTCGACCAACTTCCCGATGCCGCCATCCTTAAAGAACTCGATGCCACCGTCAACGTTGAGCAGCTCGAACAAGGTTTGATGGAAGAAGGACTTGCGAAGTTTGCTACGCCTCAAAAACAATTGTTGGCCGCCATCGCCAGCAAGCGGGCGGTGTTGCACACTGCATAACACGTAAAAAGCAATGCGTTAAACGCCACGAAAGCAAGCTACTGCAAAAGCCTAACCGAGCGATTATCGCGGTGTTGGATTGACGGTAACCGAATCGGGTGCTGGGGCTGGCGTTGTGGGGGCGACTGGTTCAGGAACGTTGGGTTCCACCGGCTGGATCGCGATAATTCTCTGAAGCATTTCCGCCGACGATATCATCGCATCGACTTTAGGAATCGTTTCGGCGGCTAGACCGCTGCGATCGGCAATTGTGGAGCTATTCAAGGCTTCTTGAAGTTCGTTCATCGCTTTAAGGAACTTGTGCATTTCTTGACTCGCGTAGCTCTCGGCTAGCGTTGCCGCTAAGCCGCTTTTAAATTCGGGAGGTAGAGGACCGAATTTCGAACCGGCAAGTCCGAGTCGGATGGGTTCAAGTAGCTCGTGCATCCAACGCCGCTTTGTCTTTACGTCGTTTGATTGTTTTCCATACGAGGAAACTGCAGCTTTTGGTTTTTCCTTTTTCTTGCGAACTGCCATTCCTTCTTCTTCGCTCCCCACTTCGACTTCAGCACTCTCAACAGGATCGGCCATGTCTTCACTCGCATCTCCTCCGCCCTCCTTGAATGCGTGTGCTTCATTGACTTCATTTCGCCAGTCCTTGGCTTTTACCAAAAGGTACTGCAACGAATTGCCGATCATCGGGCCAGACGGATCGGGCGGAAGTTCTGTTGCAGGAAAGCTTCCAACCACCATCAAAGCCTTTTCGAGCAACAAGGGGTTCGTAATTGGATTGGCTAGCGATTTCGTGGCGTACTGGATAAGCTCGGTCTGTGACTCTTTTTTCAACTTGATCTTCAAGAGCATTTCAACGACTCGACCACGCATCCACGCATCGGATCGCAAGTTTCGTTGGGCAGGCTTTGACGAACGCAAAAATGCTAAGAACAGGTCGGCAATCTCCTGTGCACCACCGGTTAGCTCGATATGTCGATCGAGCCCCTGTAGAGCTGCGGCACGGATACCGTCGTTTTTTCCAGCCGCAAACAGCTTCAATAACTGCGGTTGAGCGTTGCGAAATGGGACTGGAGGAGCACTTCCCTTGGCACGGCTCGAATTAAGATTTCCTATTACAAGCGTTGCGTTGATTGTGGCGGACGGCTGAAAATTGCCCTCTGCCAACGTGGACATGTAGCCGAATATCATGTTGTTGAATTCATTCAGGACACTGTCACTTGCCTTCTCGGCCCGGTCGCAATCTTCAACCATCTCCTTTCTCGCATCGTTCGCATCTTCTGGATGCTTAAGCGAAGTTAACTGCGGGATGATGACGCCCTTGTAGTAGTCCTCGACTTCCTTCTTGTTATAGGAGATCGTTCCTTTGAGCATGCTACTCTTGGTTTGCTGTTTCTCTCGACGGGCACTGGCGTCGGTGAACGCGTCCCCCATTTTGATTTCGATATACGCCGCTGGCTTTGCCTTCCCGGCAGCCGCTACCTGAGCATAAGCGGGCTTAAGAATATCAGGTACCGAGCTCGCACCGCAGGCGACAACAATCCCAGCGAGCAATCTTGAACGAAGCGAATCGGAACGGAATTTCATTCGCAACCTCTGAAACATGAGGCACCTATATCGAATTCGAATGGCGAGAATAGAGAAACAAGTCTGTGTCGGCGGTAGTGGGACGCTTTGCATGTCGCAACCTTCAACCCAAAAATTGCCAATGACTATAGTTTACGCTAAAGCCAAGGAACAATCCACCAGCGCGCTATTTTACCTTGGAAAATACCGTAGTAAATGCTCGTTCCCATGTTCCAGCCTGGGAACGTAAGTTCATGGCATTACCGGCATTCGTAAATAGCCGTCTCAAACGTTGACTTTTTCAGCATTCAGCTCGAAGCTGGAAAGCCGGATGGCGTCGAATCGCACCTTGGGATTTTCCCGTGTCGTGTAGACGGCGTCCCAATCGGTTTGCAAAAGAACCGCCAAATGGCCGTACTGGTCGTGAACAAGTTTCGCGGCATACGGCAGCTTTAAGTCGGCCACCAACTCGGGTGCGCCGGTGATCCAACGGGCAAGTTTAAAACCTCGCATGCTGATGGTCGTCGGCGTGTTATATTCATTTTCCAAGCGGAATCGCACCACGTCAAACTGCAACTCACCGACCGCGGCCAGAATCATCTCACGCCGCGTCGCCCGAGCATCGTAAAAGACTTGGATGGCACCTTCTTCAACCAATTGAGCGAGACCTCGATCGAATTGTTTACGCCGAGAAGTATCAGGACAATCGAGTACGGCAAAGAATTCGGGCGAAAACTGCGGCAACGCTTCATAGTGCACTGGAGTACCTTGACACAGCGTGTCGCCCAACTGAAATTCGCCCGGGCAAATCACACCGATGATATCGCCTGGAAAAGCTTCGTCCATGGTTTGACGATCCTGACCGAAGATCTTTAATGCTCGAGGCACGCGAATTTTCTTTCCGCTTCGCGCAACCGTTACTTCCATATCACGCTCGAACTTCCCGGCACAAACTCGAACGAACGCAACTCGGTCGCGGTGTCGTGGATCCAAGTTCGCTTGGATCTTAAAAATGAAACCGGCAAAGTCAGACCGACTGGCAGGAACCATTCCAAGATGGCTCAATCGATCGCTCGGCGGAGGACAAAGCCGTAAGAACCCACGCAGAAAATGCTCGACGCCGAAATTCGTCAGCGCGCTACCAAAGTAGACTGGCGTCTGCTGGCCACTGAGAAACAACTCGTTGTCCAAGGTCGCTCCGACTGTCTGAACAAGATCGATTTCATCTTTAACCGACGCAACCAGTTCATCGGGAAGACTAGGCGTTCCATTCCCTTTTGAGTCTCGCGGGAAAAGTGTGCCAGCCGCTTGTTGAGTCTCGAATTCGGACCACGATAATTCCGAACTTTGAATCCGTCGTTGCCCGTCGCGTTCATTGAACAAATGGACTTGCTCGTCCGCAAGATCCACGAAGCCACAAAAATCACGTCCGGTACCGATTGGCCAAGTTTGCGGAACGGCTTCGATTTCAAATTTGCGCTCGATCTCGTCGATGACATCGAGCGGTGACATCCCCGGCCGATCGACTTTGTTGACAAAGGTAAGGATTGGAATTTTGCGGAGCGCACAAACGCGAAAGAGTTTTTCTGTTTGCGCTTCAACGCCCTTGGCCAAATCGATGACCATGACGGCTGCATCAGCCGCCATCAGCGTCCGATAGGTATCTTCGCTGAAATCATGGTGACCAGGCGTATCGAGCAAATTGATTTGGCATCCGTCGTACTCGAACGTCAGCACCGTCGAGCTGACGGAGATACCGCGTTGTTTTTCAAGCTCCATCCAATCTGACGTCGCAGCACGCTGCGTTTTTCGTCCGCGAACGGCACCGGCAATTTCGATCGAGCCACCGAAAAGCAACAGCTTTTCCGTAAGCGTTGTCTTACCTGCATCGGGATGCGAAATAATCGCGAACGTACGACGCCGACAACGTTGGCGCTCGATATTGTGATCAATGTGTTCCATGGGACCTGATTAGCCTGGTGGGTTCAAGCGCATTCTTGCGTCTGGGCGTGGAGCTTGGGGTCTGGATATTGGCCAGGTAGATCTTCGCGATACCATTGATCTAAAACCGCCATCCATTGGGCACGATTGGCGCTTCGGACGAAACTCTCGCGTACGTTGAGATGTTCGGGGTGCAATGTCGAATACTTAATGCCGAATTTTCGCATCGTGACACCGACGCGAGCTTCACCGTAGAGCTCTTCTGCAAGATCGTAGTGGCGTTCAATCGTTGCTCTTTGTTGGAAAAGCGTCGGAGGAGGTGGCAAAGCTTGACCGGAAAAAATAGCTCGAGCTTGTTGAAAGATCCAAGGATTTCCGATCGCGCCTCGGGCTACTGTTACGCCATCGATTCCGGTCGCTTCCATCATTCGGTAGCAATCTTCGGCCGTAAACAGGTCGCCACTTCCTAATATTGTTTTTTTGCCAACATGTTTCTTTACTTCAGTCAGAAACGACCATCGGCTTGGCCCCACATATCGCTGTTGTACCGTTCGTCCGTGGACAGTAATCGCGGCGGCCCCTAACGCAAATGCTCCATCAAGAATTTTATAGAAATGGTCTCGGCTTTCGGAGGTATCGTCGATGCCACGTCGCATTTTAAGCGTAACAGGAATCTCGGGTGGGACAATATCTCGCGTTCGGCGAACGATATCAAGGGCAACGTCAGGTTGACTGAGATGAAAACCACCTCGACATCGCCCAAGTACTTTCTTGACCGGGCAGCCGAAGTTGATATCGATAACGGCAAAGCCTGCTTGCACCAACCGCAGGGCACCGGCGGCGAATTGCTCGGGCTCGGCACCCATCAACTGCCCCGCAACGGGTTGCTCTTGGGGGGTGTTGTAAAGAAAGTGTCGGGTCCGCTCTCGCTGCTTTATTTCGATCAAAAACTGGTCCAACAAAACTTCGCACAGTGAGTACGAAGCTCCGAATTCGCGAGCTAGCAATCGCATTGGCCAATCGCTATAGCCGCTCAATGCTGCCTGTACGACCGGAAAACCGATCTCGACGCTACCAATTTTTAACGGCGGAAAAGCGATTCGAGGAATTGGCGTGTTCTTATTTTGAATAGTTGAAGTCATCTACGCGGTTTCGCTGCGAATCGCGGGCTATCGACGAATAAACGCGGAATCTGGACACTAGCTTGAAATTTTCTATGACCGCCCTCAAAGTCGCCTCAAGCTGACTCATTAGAATAACCGATTTAAGGAATGTGTAGTAGCGATCGAATCGTTCAATTCAATGACAAGCAACATCGAATGCTGACTCGACTTCCCGAATTGCGAGCCTTAAGCGGAGTTCTTCGCCGTTGTGCGCGTGATAACAATAGGCAATTCAGATGGGCGATCGCATTTTTAAGCGTCTTTGTTTCCGGCTGCGGACAAATTTTGATTCGACACGATTCGAATTACCGCCATGACCTCGGATGTGAAGATATCGATGTTTCGACGGAACCTGCCTGCGAAATCGACCGACTCGGACTGATAAAATCGAACCTTAGCTGGCAAGGTGAGCGAATTTCCAGCGGTGCCACACAATGTTCCGACAAAGTTTCCGAATATTGGTATAGCTCCCGACTTGGGCAATGGGTCGTGGCCAAGCGCGATGCCAAGAACGCACCACCTTATCCAAAGTTCCATCCAATTCCAACGCATCCAGCTTTGTATCCCGATCCGTAGGCGACATTTGGTAATCTAGGTAAATTGTGCCCGCATCGCAACGGCAGTTGATGTGTTCCGCTTGGTATAACCGATTCTAACCGCACGTGAGGAAACCTCGCTTGCGCGTCTCCCGTCGATTCGCAAGCTTGCCGTCAGACGCTAACCGAATGACCCAGCATGCGCAGCCAAGCCCCGATTGTTCCTGGATCGATTTTCAACCTGACTCGTCCAATGCCATTTAAAAAACATTGGCTCTTGGCGTCGCTCTTGATGCTCGGCTCGCCAGCCTTGGCGACGGAACCCGATGCGCTGATGACTGCGAGTCCAGCGAGCAAGCTCGAGTCGACGTTAACGGCATCCAATCGACTTTCACCGGTTGTTCGAGCGATTCGAAGCGTCGAGCCGGCTGTTGTGAATATCCAAGGCAACAAAACAATCAGCACAACCGTGTCAGGCTCCAATGGAACGGGCAAGCAAGAAGTCAACGGAATGGGGACCGGTGTCGTTATCGACCCACGCGGTTACATCATTACGAATCTTCACGTAGTTCAAGACGTCACCAAGATCGAAGTTACGCTAGCTGACGGAACAACTACCGAAGCGAAGATGCTCAACTTTGATCCCGAGACCGACTTGGCGCTCATTCGTATCCAAGTCGATCACCTGCTTCCAGTCATTCCGATGGGTTCAAGCAACGACGTTATGCGCGGCGAGACGGTGATCGCGATCGGAAATCCTTTTGGATACCAGCACACGGCAACTCAAGGCATTGTCAGCGCCCTGCATCGCAACATCCCAGTAAATGGATCCCAAGAATACAAAGACTTGATCCAAACCAATGCCGACATCAATCCCGGTAATTCCGGCGGACCACTAGTAAACATAGATGGAAAAGTCATCGGTATTAATGTCGCCGTCCGAGTTGGCGCACAGGGGATCGGATTCGCAATACCCATCGACGCAGCGATGGAAGTGATGGCAGATTTAGTTGCGGCCTGCAATTCCGATGGCGTCACTCACGGACTTACTTTGCAGACGGCCTACTGCGAACAAGGCACCGAAGCTCGAGTTTCTGAAGTCGTGAGGACAGCGTCCTCAGGCAACTCCGAAGAATTACATCCTGGCGACATTGTAAAGACAATTGCCGGTGTCAAGATCCAGAATCGATTGGATTCCGAGCTATGTCTTCTGGGACGCGATCGAGGTGAGCAACTCGATATCGAAATCGAACGAGCGGGCGAGAAGCATCATTGTACTTTGCAAGTGAAACCCAATGGCGCGACGACACAAGACCGACTCGTTCGTGAAGCCTGGGACAAGCTTGGCATTCGGCTTTCGCCGGTCACAAAGCAAGCACTTCAAGCGGCAGGTGAAAAGTATTCCGGGGGGCTCAAAGTTCTAGAAGTCCGCCCTGGTTCCGACGCGGCTCGTGAAAAAATTGTGCCCGGCGATGTGATCGTCGGCATCCATAACTGGCAAACCCCCAGCATGTCTGCTTTGAGCTGGGTCTTGAAAAGCGAAGAATTTGCCAGTGTTCCATCCGCGAAATTCTACGTCGTTCGCAACAATCAAACTTTTTGGTTTGCCATGAAGGTCAGCGAAACTCGAACGCGGTAGGCTATAAGCAGTAAGCTAGCTTCCAGCGACTCTTGCGCATAGGATCGTTGTACGCTCGGCGAAACAAGAGAGAATTGTAGTCAATCTCGGCTTGTAACCGTTCGATTGTTCCATAAAGTGTATAGTCGTGACGGCTGGCAGGAAATTGGCCGAGCTAACGTACGCAAGGCCGCCATGTTCCGGCGGAAGCCAGGACTACTATTCAAGCAATTTGTATTGAGAAAGACTTATCGTGAGTTCAGTTGAACGAATTCTGGTCACCGGAGGCGCAGGTTTCCTCGGCTCTCATCTTTGCGAACGTCTCGTGGCTGAAGGGCATGATGTGATCTGCCTGGACAACTTTTTTACGAGCCAGAAATCGAACGTCGAGCACCTGCTGAACAAGTCGAACTTTGAATTGATTCGACACGATATTACTCAGCCGATCTTGCTCGAAGTCGATCAAATTTATCACCTCGCATGTCCGGCTGCCCCTGGCCACTATCAATTCAATCCGATCAAAACCATCAAGACATCGGTGCTCGGTTCGATCAATATGTTAGGCGTCGCAAAACGCTGCGGTGCGAAGATTCTTCTGGCGAGTACTAGCGAAATCTATGGAGATCCCAGCGTCCATCCTCAACCCGAATCTTATTTTGGCAATGTCAACACGATCGGTATTCGTTCCTGCTACGACGAAGGAAAACGCGTTGCAGAAACGCTGTTCATGGACTATCATCGGATGAACAAAGTCAATATTCGCATCGTACGCATTTTTAATACGTATGGTCCTCGAATGCATCCCTATGACGGCCGAGTTGTCTCGAATTTTATTCGCCAAGCCATCACCGGCAAGGATATTACGATCTTTGGCGACGGCAACCAGACTCGATCGTTCTGCTATCGCGATGATCTCGTTGAAGGTTTTGTGCGGATGATGAACGGGCAAGATTCGTTTGTCGGGCCCGTCAACATCGGAAATCCCGGCGAGTTTACGATTCGCGAACTTGCGGAATTGGTTATCGAAATGACGGGTGCCAAAGTTTCACTCGTCAGCAAGCCACTTCCCGAGGATGATCCAGCCCGCCGTCGTCCCGATATCGCGCTGGCGAAAAAGCATCTCGATTGGGAACCCAAGATTCCGTTGCGTGAAGGCTTGACGAAAACGATTCAGTGGTTCAAATCGATCGACTTAGCCCACTATCGCCCACCGACTCCGAACTATTCGTAGCTTCGCGATGCCTCGCCGGATACGAAAGTTGCCCCCAGCGTTCAGTCGACGGTAAGAATTTGCATCAACGAACACTAACCGATGATCATCGCAACTTTCGATAAATCGATTCAATACGCGGCATGCCATCCCGGTATAAAGAGAGGCTTCGACTTCCTCGAAAGTGTGAACCTGGAAGCGTTGGCCGACGGCAAGCATGAAATCGATGGCCAGCGTCTTATCGCAATCTGCGCGCGGGAGCAAGGTCGAGGACGCGAATCCTCGTTCCTTGAGTTTCATCGCAAGTACATCGATATCCAGTACGTCGTAAGTGGCAACGAGGTCATGGGGTGGCGACCGTTGAGCGACTGTCGGGACATAAGACTACCGTATGATATCGAAAATGACATCGGCTTCTTCAACGATCGGCCGCTGAATTGGTTTGAAGTCCCAGCTAAATCCTTCACGATCTTTTTTCCCGAAGACGCCCACTCCCCGCTCGCAGCAACCGGTCCCATCCACAAGATTGTCATCAAAGTGGCTGTTGTTTAACTTCTCGCTCAGCCGCGTTAGGATAGGGCCAAAAATTACTTCCGCAAATTTGGGTGGCACGCCCTGAGTAGCATTCAATCAGCTTCCGACAACCCGTTCGAGCACCTTCATCGTTTCCGCTTGCCGCTGCCTCACAAAACCCATCGCCTTATCAACCTTAGCGAGAGCTCCCGAATAGTCGGCATGGATCGAGAAAAGTGTTTCCGTCAACTTTTCAACGGGCGTTGAATCGAATTCGAGGAGCCATTCCGATAACCCTATGTCGCGAAACATCCAACACTTCGGACTATGAAACTCCGAGTAAGTATGAATGATTGGAGAGCCGTTGGCCAAAGCAATGATAGGCGAATGCGGCTCGTGGCAAACAACCGTATGGGCGCGAGCGAAAATCGAGGCGGCCTCATCCGCGTTCCAAAACTCATCGAGGTTGACAACCGATCGCTGGATCTCGATGGGTAGTCGGTCGTGAATCAATCGCTTGTTGTGCTCCATTTCCTTTTTGACTTCCGGAGCAATCAAGACTTTGTAACCGGTTTTCTGAACCCAGCGCGCGACCAATTCTCGATATATAGCCGCCCGTCGCTCATCGTCCGCAATCTGCTCGGTCGTCGGATGCAATGGATTTAATTTTGGAGTTCGCGAATCGTCGACGCCGGGTAGCTTGGCGGTATTGGTTCGCAATTGAAGCGTGATGAACTTGCGATCTTCCAGCCCCAACTTCTTCATCGTTGCGATACCTTTTGCTTCATCTCGAACGTCGATTCCAAAGCAACCGTCAGGACCGAATTCAAGCACCGCCGGCCTCACGCCGGCCGCTTGAAGAATATCTAGCGTCTTTTTCTCGCGGCAGTAAATGAAGGCGGCATTGTTGAGCAACTCCTTTCGTTCTTCCGAGCCATCGCCCTCGACCATATTTCGAAAATACGATTGACCATAAAGTCCGTAGGGCTTCCCGACTTTCTTACAAAAACTCATGAAACTTGTATCCTGGCCCATTCCAGAATTCCGGAGGAAAAAATCGCAACTTGCAATGGCGGCCTTGAGTTTTTCGTCCGCTTCGCTTTTCCCACTCAGACTCCCTTGGAGGATCGTGACGTTCGGAAACCGATTGCGGAGCATTGCCGTTACTCGTTCGTCTAGTTTGGCCGCCCACAGCACCACTTGAACGTTTGGCAAATGCTCTTCAAGGATGCGAAGTGTCCCAGGCGTATGACCAATGTCGCCAATGTTGACCGTATCCCAAGCCGACTGAAGGATGATCGTTTTAGGCTTCGAGCCTGCGCCACGTGCGCTGCTGCCTAAAGAAGCCGAAATCAAAGCAAGAAATTGACGGCGAGCTAATAATGCATTCAACATAGGTAACGATTTCTCGGATGAAATAACAAAAATAAAAATTAAGAGGAGACTCTTCGTTGAAGGCCAACATCTGGTTCCTAGGCTCCGCCCTCTCCGTTATACCTAAAACAGCGAAATAAGTTCTTGGTCGCCGATCATGGCGCGGGTGTATAGCCTTTAGGCGACTCTTCCGCCTCGATCCGGCGATATGCATAGTTGCGGCTAGAGCCCGCACACCAACGCGATGCCAGATGGTGGCGTTCGCCGAGAAGTTCCATTATTAAAACGCAGAGTGAGCATCCCATCGTATCGAATCACCCCGAAAATGCAAAACTAGTTTTATTCTCAAGCTCGACAGGTAGCGTAACCAGGGCTATCCTTTTCAGTGCTAACCGATGCAATTCAATATACCTTTGATTGGGAATGTTTGCGAATGAAACGATTATCTAACATCTTCACTCTGGTGTTGGCCGTTGTAGCCTTTTCGCTTTTCGCCGATGCGAACGCTGCTGGACCAGTAAATGTTTTGTTTATCGCAGCCGACGATCTGCGAAACGATTTGGGATGCTATGGTCATCCTTTGGCGAAAACCCCCAACCTCGATCGGTTAGCTAATTGCGGGTTGATTTTTAATAATGCATACTGCCAGCAAGCAGTCTGCAATCCGTCGCGTGCCTCCATCATGACCGGACAACGGCTCGATCGATTGCAGATCTGGGATCTGCCGACGCATTTTCGTACGCAGTCTGCCGATGTCGTAACGCTACCGGAGCATTTTAAAGGCAATGGCTACTTCACGCAGAACATCGGAAAGATCTATCACAATTGGATTCACGAAGTGCAAGGCGATCCCGATTCATGGAGTGTCCCGGCGGTGATGCATTTTGCAAATCACGGCTCCGATCTGGCGATCGTCGATGGTGATGTGCCGACAAGTTCCGCGCTCGATTCAAAATGTGAATGCCGTGACGTACCCGACGAAGCCTACTTCGATGGTCGAGTAGCCAAGTTGGCCATCGAGGCGCTGCGACAATGCAAAGCTAGGCAGCAGCCGTTTTTCCTAGCGGTCGGATTCTGGAAACCGCATTCGCCTTTTAATGCACCGAAAAAGTATTGGGATCTCTACCGTCGCGAAGAGATTCCGATGCCTAAGAATCCCGATTGGCCGAGCGATGCGCCAAGGATTGCATGGCACAATGGTCGAGAGATACGTGGCGATGGTCAGCGAGAACTGACGCCTGATGCCATCCGAGAAATCCGGCATGGATACCTCGCCAATATCAGCTATATGGACGCGCAGATCGGTCGCGTACTCGATGAACTGGAAATCCAACAATTGAGCGAAAATACGATTGTTGTTTTTTGGTCTGATCACGGATATCACTTGGGCGAACAGACATTGTGGGCAAAGACATCCAACTTCGAACTCGATGCCCGAGTTCCGCTCATTATCGCAGCGCCAAAAATGACGACAGCGGGACAGTCGACAACTTCACTGGCTGAACTCATGGATCTCTACCCGACACTTGCGGAACTTTGCCAACTTCCTAAACCGACTGCCGTTGATGGTGTAAGTCTTATGCCGATTCTCGAAAACTCTGCTGCGACCGTGCGGCCTGCCGCATTGACACAGCATCCGCGACCGGCCTATTACAAAAATGCTCCCGAATCGATGGGATACAGTATTCGTTCAGCGACGCATCGATACACCGAGTGGCGCGACTGGTTAGCCGGTAAAACGACCGATCGGGAACTCTACGACCACCGCAATGATCCAGACGAGACTCGGAACCTTGCCAATCAAAGCGGTCAAGAAGCAGAACTCGAACGACACGCAATCCTATTGAAGAACATTCGCCCGATCGTAACTCCAGGTTGGAAACCCGTTTTGCATTAAGCTGACGAGTCTTCCTCGACGCTTGCGAATGGGTTGCCCCCCTCGAGTGACGTCCTGCAATGGGTCGACGATTCTTGCTATAACAGACGCAAAATTATAAGGATCGTTCGATAAATAAGTGTCCGGTACCTTTTGCCGGAACGGCCCTTCGGGTGCTTTGCACAAAAGGTACCGGACACGTATTTATCGATCATTACTAAGTGCCGAATTTCGGTCGGCTTACAGATGAAACCATCGCTCTTTCTCGGACATTTATGACGACTCGCTATTGCATTGGTATCGATCTGGGTACCACCAATTCTGTTTTGGCTTTTACTCCTTTGGATTGTACACCGCCTGACGTACAAATATTGCCGATCCCTCAGGTCACCGCACCATTTCAAACCGAGTCATTGCCGAGCCTCCCTTCGTTCATTTATCTCCCGCGCGAGTCGGAGCAGGCTGACGGAGGTCTCGCTTCTTTCGGCAATAGCGTGGTTGGAACGTATGCGAGACAGATTTCAGCCGAACAACCAGAACGGTCGGTAGTTGCTGCCAAAAGTTGGCTCTGCAATCGTGAGGTCGATCGTCAAAGTCCGATCTTGCCATGGCAAGCTCCTGAAGAAGTAGCTCAGATTTCTCCGGTCGATGCGTCTACTGCTTATCTGAAGCATCTTGTCGAGACATGGCAAAAGGCTTTCCCAGATGCCCCGATTGAACAGCAGCGCATCACGCTGACCGTTCCTGCTTCATTCGATATCGTCGCCCGCGAATTGACGATGGTAGCCGCGAAACTCGCGGGATTGCCGGAAGATATGATCCTGCTCGAAGAACCGCAAGCGGCTCTGTATCATTGGATTCGTTCAATCGGCGACGACTGGCGAAAGCATGTCCAGCAAGGTGATCAGATACTGGTTTGCGATTGTGGCGGTGGCACGACCGACCTTACGTTATTGGTCGTCGATGCAGATTCAGGCGAGCTCAACTTGCGTCGAATCGCCGTGGGCAATCATTTGCTGATCGGTGGCGACAATATGGATCTTACGCTCGCACACCATGCTGCCCAACGTTTTACCGCCCAAGGCGTCAAACTTAATGCGTGGCAATCGATCGGGCTGTGGCATGCTTGTCGAAATGCGAAAGAATCATTGCTGTCAGGCAGTGGACTCCAGTCGCACACCGTTTCCGTACTCGGTCGAGGAAGCCGGTTGATCGGCGGGACGGTTTCCATCGAAATGCGAAAGGAAGAGATTGAAGGAATTCTCGTCGACGGATTTTTCCCTCGCTGCGATAGAAACGATCGGCCGGATCGCGGGACGAGCAGTGGGTTTCAAGAGCTAGGGTTACCTTACGAAAGCGATACTGCCGTAACTCGACACGTTGCTTCATTTTTGCAAGATCATCTTCCTAGCGAATTAACCTCGCAGTCGAATCTTTCGTCGAACGCCTCTCATTTTCCGACGCGATTGCTTTTTAATGGAGGCGTTTTCAAGTCGCCGATGCTTCGTGAACGTATGATGGAAGTCTTGTCGAGCTGGAGCGATGAAGGCACGGTTCCTGAGATGCTGGGCGGTCCCAACGACTTGGATTCGGCTGTCGCTAGTGGCGCTGCCTACTATGCTTGGTCGAAAGCAAACGGCGGAGTTCGAATTCGAGGTGGGACTCCGTGCAGCTACTATGTCGGTATCGAGTCGACGGGTCCGGCAGTGCCTGGCATGCCGAGACCAGTCCAAGCTGTATGCGTCGCTCCTCAGGGGATGGAGGAAGGGACTGAGTCTGTCATTCCCGGTCGAGAATTTGGACTCGTCGTTGGCAAGCACGCGAAATTCCGCTTCTTCTCCAGTAATCGCCGGTCCCAAGATACGTTCGGGAATGTGCTAAGGAACTGGGACGATGAAGAATTGATCGAATCCGACTCGATCGAGATCCTTTTGGACGCCAGTCCAGTTGATCCGAACAATGAAGCGGCCCCTACTGGGGCAGCGGTCGCTACTTCCGGTCCGCCATCGAGCATCATTCCCGTCCGATTTCTGAGCAAAATCACGGAACTTGGCATGTTCGAACTCTGGTGCATCGGCACAAGAGAGTCTGGACGCTGGAAGTTGACCTTTAATGTACGGGACTAATTCGACTCTGTCGCACGTTGGGTTATGGTCGGCCTACGGGTGAAGAATTGGGTTTTCTTAAGTTAGCCCACCTCGGTAGGAAAAGATGATCTTTCTTTAGGGTAGTCCAGCATTAAGCCGCCATCATGAACAAAGACAACCAATGGCGGCTAGGTAGTTGATACCAGCATAAGCGTACTCGTTTCGTTCATCGCGTCAAACGATCCCGAACGTCTTGGCGACGGCTTCATTGGTGATGCGATGGTCTTTGATGTTCAAAGCTGCGGTCAAGGCGGGGGAATTGGAGATAGCTTGTTCGATTCCGCTATTGGCCAGGAGCGCGACCCATGGCAATGTGACGTTGCATAGAGCGTATGTGCTGGTTCTACCAACGGCTCCGGGCATATTGGTTACACAGTAGTGTACGACATCGTCGACCATGTACGTTGGCTGTCGATGGGTCGTTGGTCGGCTAGTTTCAATACAACCGCCTTGATCGATGGCGACATCGATAATCACGCTGCCCGGTTTCATGAGGACCAGATCCTCCTTGCGAACGAGAAACGGCGCCTTAGCACCAGGAATCAAGACCGCTCCGATAACGAGATCGGCAAGCCGCAATTGATCGCGAATATTGTGTCGATCGCTGAAGAGCGTCGTCACATTTGGCGGCATCACATCGTCGAGATATCGAAGTCGATCCATATTGACTTCGAGAATAGCGACGCTGGCTTGAAAGCCGGCCGCGATTCGAGCCGCATTGGCACCGACGACACCGCCGCCTAAGATAGTAATATGTGCCGGTGCCACGCCGGGAACGCCACCGAGCAAAATTCCGCGACCCATCTGTGGCCGCTCGAGATACTTGGCTCCTTCTTGCACGCTCATGCGTCCGGCAACTTCGCTCATCGGCGTCAACAGCGGCAATCGACCTTGAGGATCGCGAAGCGTTTCGTAAGCCAAGCAAGTAGCACCGCTTTGCATCATTGCGTCGGTCAGTTCTCGCGATGCGGCAAGGTGGAAATAGGTGAAAATAGTTTGACCGGGTCGAATCAGCGGCCATTCGTTGTGCATCGGCTCTTTGACTTTGACGATCAAATCGGCGGCGGCAAAAACATCTTCAAGCGATGCGACGAGTTCCGCTCCGGCTTGAAGGTACGAATGATCGGCAAGACCCGATCCGATACCTGCCCCAGCTTGCATGACGACGCGATGTCCGTTCGTAACAAGTTCTTCAACGCCGACGGGTAGCATGGCTACTCGATATTCATCTTCCTTGATCTCTTTGGGAACACCAATAATCATCGCGATTGCCTGCTGTAAAACGACAAATTCTCTATGAACGACGTCTGAACGGGAATCTAAATATAGGCATGAGGAACCAGAGTGCACAGATGACAATGTGAGTATTTAATCCGTGTTGTTTCTATTAGTAAATTGTGCAGTATGATTTTGCGACGATGAACAAAGTTTGCACGGGATGCTTGGAACTGATACGATTTGGCTTCCACGCAGTTCTTCCCACCTCAATGAAATCAACTTTTTTGAAGCGACATTCATGAATCCTTCGCCTAGAACTCTCGCGTTATCGAAGTCCACTTTGACTCGACGCCAGATTTTACAATCATCGACTGCCGCCAGTCTCGCCTTTGCCGTTCCGACGATTGTGCCAAGTCGGGCATTGGGACTCGATGGCCATGTTGCACCAAGCGAGCGAATCACACTTGGCGGGATCGGCATTCGGCGTCGCGGTACCATCGTGCTGAAGGAAATGTTGGCTCAGAAGGATGTTCAGTTCCTAGCGATTGCCGATGCTCGCGCCGATTCTCGAGCCGCCGTCAAGGAACTTGCCGATACTCAAAATGGCGACCAAGCTTGCAAAACGTATCGAGATTTCCATGAATTGCTGGGACGAAAAGACATCGATGCAGTGGTTATCGCGACCGGCGATCGATGGCATGCTCCGATGTCGATCTACGCGGCTGAAGCAGGCAAAGATGTCTATTCTGAAAAGCCGTGCGCGATCACGATTGGACTGGCCCAAACACTAGCCGAAACGATTCGACGTTGTGGCCGAATTTTTCAAGCAGGAACTCAGCGACGTTCGATCAATAATTTTATCCATTCCATAGAATTGGCTCAGTCAGGCAAGCTCGGAAAACTGCATACCCTTCATGCATCGATTTATGAGCTCATCGATCGACATGATTGGCTGCCAGCTCAACCGGAGCCGAATCCTGAAGAGATCGACTGGAATATGTGGTTGGGGCCGGTTGCCTGGCGACCGTTCAATCAAGCCTACGTCGATGGCGGATGGCGCGGATTTCACGATTTTGATTCGGGTGCCAAGCTGCTCGATTGGGGAGCTCACACGCTGGATCTTTGTCAAGCTGCGAACCAAGCCGACGGAGAAACGCCGATTCTGTTTGAACCCAGACTCGACATTATCGACGACAACGTGATAGATTGCTACTATGCCAATGGAGTAAAACTCGTATTGAGGCGAAACGGTTGGATGGGATTAGGGACATGTCCAGTTCGATTCGAAGGCGAAGAGGGTTGGGTCGAGACCGGTGACTCTGGTCGCATCGTTGTTTCCAACGATGCATTGCGGAACGACCTGCCTCCGCCTCGGGAACCGGGAACGATGCCGACCAACCACGTTCGAAATTTCTTCGATTGCGTCAAAAGCCGTTCGCAACCAGCCGCCAATGCCGACATTGCAAGAAAATCGCATATTGCTTGCCATGCGGCGGCGATTGCATGGGTACTCAAACGCAAACTCAAGTTCGACCCAGTAAACGAAACCTTCATCGATGATGAAGCAGCCAATCGGATGAGAACTCGAGCCATGCGTGAACCATGGCATGTGTAGGAATCGCCCAAAAATAATTATTTTTCGGGCTTTCCGTAATGAGTGGCATGCAGATTTCTTTGGCCAAGATGAAACTCGCGAATTGACAACGGTGGCGAACAGCGAGGATTCTTAGTAATCGTATACTCTTCATCTTAAATTCAGGTTTGAAAGTATAAACTCACGCATGATTTCATTGGCGAATGTCTAAAGTTGCGATCTTGGGATAAGTCATTTTGTCATTGAGTCGCCTTTTCTACTCCGCGGTACTTCTCATCGAAAGGTTACGTAAACATGAAGAAAACTACGCTCCGTCTTGGTCGTAAAGTTCGATTAGAGACGCTAGAGCGGCGCGAATTGATGGCGGCGGATCTCACTGGGTTGATGCCTTCAAGACCATTGCCGCCAAGTCCGTTGGGTTCTTATTCCATCGATGGCACGGGAAACAATTTAGCCCAGTCCGAATGGGGGAGTACTAATGAAACGCTGCTTCGACTGGCGGCTTCTGAGTATTCCGACGGCGTATCATCGCCAAACGGAACAAATCGACCCAGCCCGCGCGAGATAAGCAATGTTTTGGCCGATCAGGGTTCCGAAGATATTATCAGCGATCGAAATCTTTCGGCCTTTGTCTACGTTTGGGGGCAGTTTATCGACCACGATATTGGTTTGACGCCGACCGGTTCAAGTGAGCCGATGTCGATTAGCGTACCGACCGGCGATCCTTATTTTGATCCTCAAGGCACGGGGAGCAAAGCCATCCGAACGGCGCGCTCCATTTTCGATGCAGCAACTGGTACGAGTAGCACCAATCCGCGTGAACAGGTCAATACATTGACCTCATGGCTCGATGCATCGATGGTGTACGGTTCCGATTCTGCAACGGCTTTCGCGTTGCGAACGTTGCAAGGTGGTAGGCTTAAAATGAGTTCCGATGGAATGTTGCCACTCAACAATGCTGAAAATTTTCCGAACGGTACCGTTTCATTAGTCAATGATGCTCATCGTGTTCCCGATAATCAGCTCTTTGCGGCTGGCGATGTTCGTGCCAACGAGAACATCGAACTTACAAGCCTTCAAACGGTTTTTGTACGCGAGCATAATCGTTTCGCCGATCGGTTGGCTCAACTGAACCCCCAATCGACCGACGAAGAGATTTATTTCCGAGCTCGTTCGATGGTGATCGCGGAAATCCAAGCGATAACTTTCAATGAATGGCTGCCAGCCGTATTGGGTCCGAATGCCATGCGACGTTATGCTGGCTACAATCCGAAGGTAAACCCAGGACTTTCCAATGAGTTTTCAACCGCCGCATTCCGATTTGGTCATAGCCTCTTAGGCGATGACGTCGAGTTTCTCGACAATAATGGGCGACCGGTGGCTGAGGAAATTCCGTTGAGCGAGGCGTTTTTCAACCCGACGGTATTTCAGACGGAGTCGATCGATTCGATCTTCAAGTATTTGGCGAGCGATCCTTCGTCGGAGTTTGATACCAAGATCGTTGGCGGCGTGCGCAACTTTCTCTTTGGGCAACCGGGACAAGGCGGATTCGATCTCGCGAGTTTGAATATTCAACGAGGACGCGATCATGCCTTGGCCGATTACAATGATGTACGGGCTGCCATCGGACTGCCTAGAGCTCGTATCTTTGCAGATATTACTCGCAATAAAGATACGCAAGCAAAGCTGCAACAGCTTTACGGCTCAGTCGATAACATCGACCTTTGGGTAGGTGTCTTAGCCGAAGATCATTTGCCTGGTTCGAGTGTCGGGCCGACCGCCTCGCGAATCATTGCCGACCAATTTTCACGCATTCGAGCTGGTGATCGATTCTGGTATGAGAACCAGTTCTCAGGCCAGTTGCTCCGCGAGCTAGATTCGACCAAGCTATCGGATATTTTGAAACGCAATACCACCCTCACAAACCTACAAAGCAACGTTTTCATATTCGATTCAAGAATTGAGGGTAGCGTTTTTGCAGACCTGAACGGAAACGCAAGACGCGAGAGTCTCGAAATGGGTTTGGCGGGCTGGACGGTGGAACTGGTTTCGTCGGATATCGTTGTGGTTTCGACGCAGTTGTCGAACCGAAGTGGCGGCTATCAATTCGACGTCGCCTCGGGCATTCGTACGGACCGATATGAAATACGAATCACCAAGGACCCGAGCGGAGTTTCCTTGTCCAGTCCGGTTGTTCGAATGGTTGAAATCACACGTGGCAACCAATATGCCAGAAACGTCGACTTGCCGATTGCAGTCCCCAAGGCGATTTCGACACCGCCGATCGGATGGAATAGATTCGACGATCGAAATTGTGTTCCTCCGCTGTCGCTACCACCAGACGCCTCGGCATTCGATTCGCTCTTTGCGCAGCTAGCCGACGAGCGCCGTCGCGTTGGAAGGTAATGCCCGGTCAAGATTGTTGAACTCATGCGATTATTAATTGTCGAAGACGAACCAGATTTATTGCAGTTGCTAGCGCAGTCGTTGCGTGAAGATGGATACGCTGTCGACATTGCCGACAATGGACGGGATGGACTCCACAAAGCAACGGTCTGGGAGTACGACGCGATCGTGCTCGATTGGATGTTGCCGCAATTGAGTGGGCTCGACCTTCTCCGGCAACTTCGAGCGGCTAAAAAAAAGACGCCCGTCTTATTATTAACGGCTCGCGATGCGGTTCGTGATCGTGTTCTAGGTTTGGATAGCGGGGCCGACGACTATCTTGTTAAACCATTCAGCCTTGTGGAACTGCAAGCACGCGTCCGCTCGCTCATCCGACGGTCGACGGGTAACGCTTCGAACTTGCTAGTGATTGGCGAACTGGAAGTCGATTTAAAAACCAAGACCGTCAAAATGCTCGACGAAGTCATTGTGCTTACCGCTCGCGAATATGCACTTCTTGAGTTATTGGCCATTCATCGAGGGCAATTGGTAACGCGAACGATGATATACGATCATATTTTCGATGAGAACGATGATAGTCTTTCCAATCTGGTCGACGTTCACGTTTCTCATCTTAGAAAGAAGCTTGGCAAAGATATTATCGAGACGCGGCGTGGGCAAGGATATATCCTAAATGTTTAGCTTTCTCCACTCGCTTCGCGGGCGACTCCTAGCGTGGTACGCAGTGATTCTTTTTCTGATCTTGCTGGTGTTCGGCACGCTCCTTTACTCAGAGATCCATCGTTCACATTGGGAGCGAGTCGAGGACGAATTGATCGGTGCTGCCCGCATCTTGGAGGGGACGCTTCGAACCGTTCCACAGCCAATACTCGATAGTATTGCAAAAGATCTTGGCAAGCCGCGCGGCCCAAGATTGCCGCCAGGTCTCGGCGGACCTAATGGACCGGGCCATAACGGACCGGGGGGACCTAATGCTCCGAGCGGGCCCGGTGGACCACCTAATCGAGATCGACGACCACCTATGAATCGCGACGTACCGCCACGCGATTTTCCACCCAGAGATATTTCAGCGGTTGGGGAAAGTCTGCCGCCTCGTCCCGAAGATCGAATGCGACCTGCCGTTCAAATACCTTGGGATCGCGACATCGAACGCGCAATCGAAGATCTTCCGCAGGAAAAGTGGGAAGCGATGATAACGTTTCCACGCGATTTGCTCCAGCAAAGCGGAACCCGCGAAGGGCCTACGTATTTCATCATTTGGCGCGAGAATCGCTCGATTTTCAAAGAGTCGTCTGTACCAACTTCGCGGCCAGACATGCCAGATAATATTGAGGATCGCTTTCGTCGCGAGCGATATCTTCGGCAGCAGCGCGGACCGTACCATGAAGTATTTATTCGTGGCCCACATCGAACGCTCATCTGTGTCGGTCGATCGATTGTTGCCGAACAAGGCCGAATCCAGCACTTGACGCTCAGTTTGATCTTATCGGGCGCCAGCGTCTTTATGATTGGAATGTTCGGTGGCTGGTGGCTGAGTCGTCGAGCGACGTCGTCAATTCAACGCATGAGTTTAACGGCTGAACAGATCCAATCGAGCACTTTATCGCGCCGCATCGATATCAACGGCTTTGATACCGAGTTTGCGCAACTGGGTAAGGTACTCAACTCGATGTTTGATCGCTTGAATGAATCGTTCGAACAGCAAACGCGATTCGTTGCCGATGCTTCCCATGAAATGCGAACGCCGTTGTCCGTGATCTTATCGAGCACCGAATTGGCACTATCGAAGGAACGTAGTTCCAATGAATATCGTATGCAGCTTGAAACGTGTCAGCGATCTGCCAATCGCATGCATCAACTCGTTGAATCGTTGCTGATTCTCGCGAGATTAGATGGAAAGCAGTCGACCGAACCAACTTCTTCCGTCGACTTATCCAAGCTAGTCGAAGAATGCATCGAGTGGATTAAACCGCTTGCTTCCGAACGACAAATTCAATTCAATACAGCCCTTTCGCCGTGCGTTGTTCAAGGGCATGCGAATTTACTGAATCAAGTCATCTCGAATCTACTATTGAACGCGATCCAATACAACAGTCCCGGTGGCAATGTGCACATCGAAACCAAAGTCGAAGGATCATCGGCCGTTCTTATCGTCGAAGACAGCGGAATGGGGATCAGCGCCAAGGATATCCCGCATCTCTTCGAGCGGTTCTATCGCGTGGATCAAGCCCGTTCTCGGAACACCGGAGGTAGCGGACTCGGGTTAGCGATTTGTCATCGAATTGTCGAGATTCATGGCGGAACGATTGAAGTGACATCCACGGTTGGTGAAGGTAGCAAATTCATCGTTCGGCTTTGAAAAGTTGCAATTCTTGACACTTCTCGCTGATCGCTAAAACGCTCGTTCCCAGTCTCTTGCCTAGGAACGCACTGCTTCGGAGGCTCCGCCTCGTGTATGGTATGTTGCCACGCTCGAACTATTGTCATGTCTGCAGGCAGAGCCTGGGAACCAGATGGTTGCGTTCGTCGACCGTCATCACTATTTTGATCAGCTTGTCGTTGTCACGTCACATGTCGCCATGCTCGACAAACCAACTTCGAGCGTCTGCGATCGCTTGATCGGCTGGTCGAAAAACGTAGCCGAGTTCGTCAGTGGCTCGTTGGCTGCTATAGCAATGGAATTGTCCGCTCATTTTAAGTGCGGCGGAATTGATATCCGATTCAAAGCCACGAGTTTTCGCCAAAAGATCTCCAACCAGCCCGACAGCCATTCGAACAGGCCATCGCATGATCGAAAGTGGCGGTTGCTTGCCGCAGAGTTTGGTTATTCGTGTCCACAGATCAAAGTATGTCATATTCTCACCAGCCAGAATATAGTGCCGACCATTCTTGCCGCGTTCCATCGCTAAGAGGACACCTCGAGCGACGTCGCGAACGTCGCTGACGCTGCAACCGCCCGAAGGTGCCAAAGGAGTCCAGCGTTTGCTGACCTCGATCACCATTCGTCCGCTGCTCTTTTTCCAATCCCATGGGCCAAGCATAAATCCGGGATGGACAATGCAAGCTTCCAGACCAGCTTCGGCGGCTTGAACCGTTACCTGCTCGGCCTCGCGTTTGGTAAGTACGTAAGTACACGGAACTTGGCCATCGTGCGGCGAGTCTTCATCAACGGTGCCTTGGCGGTTTCCGATCGCCAGCGTATTGACCGTAGAAACATGCACCAATCGAGCTCCCTCACGCTGAGCCGCCTCAACGATTGCTCGCGTTCCCTCGACGTTGACTTGATGGGATAGGTCGCGCTGCTGCCAGCCCAAATGGAGTTGGGCCGCGCTATGCAAAATGGCATCAACTCCGGCGGCTGCTCGAAACACACTTTCCCTGTCCGTCACATCGCCATTAGCAAGTTCAACGTCAAGGTCCATTAACGCTGGCGGCCGATCCGTCGTTCGAATCATAGCCACAACGCGATGACCATCTTCGATGGCAAGCCGTACAAGGTTGTTACCGAGTAAACCTGTCGCACCCGTTACGAGAATCCGCATTTCCAGTCGTCTCCATTCGTGGTAATCTCCAAAGCATACCATGAACGACAAAACCTGCGAACCGCGATGGGCGGCGATTGCCAGTACTCTTATTCGATATCGTTATATCGGACTAGGTTTGGGAATCGCAGTTTTTTTGATCTCGTGGAACACCAGCCAGCGATTCGTCCTGAATCGTCAAATGGAATCGATGTTTCAGGCCGACAATCCGATTTTGAAGGATTATCAGCAGCTTCAATCAAGATTCGGCGGCAATGAAGTTGTTCTAGTTGTTTACTCCGACGCTGACTTTTGGAATGAAAACGGGACTCGTCTTTCGGAGCTCGCAGCACTTCACGACAATCTCGCCAAGATCGATGGCGTTGGCGATCTGATGGACCTTTCGGTGGTCGATAAATTGATTCGGCGAATCGAACAGCCAATCGAGTTGTTCGGCTCCGAGCGTGGTAAGTCGGGAATTTTTAGCCGATCGAAAATGGCGTCCGCGATGCGTGAGTTGTTTGTTGGAACGACTCATTCGGCTCGTGAATCGACCATTGCCATTGCTTGTCTTTTAGAGCCCGGCGGCGATTCTACCACCAAGCGATCAGCGACGATTGCGAATATCCGAGCAGAGCTCAATCGAGCCTGGAAGGATCGGGAGTTTTACCTAGTCGGCGAGCCGGTCATGGTCGAAGAAGGCTTCGAGCTGATAGAACGAGATGGCCAACGCCTTGGCTGGATTTCATCGATCGTTCTTGCCGTGATGATGTTGGTTGTTTATCGAAACATCCGATGGACATGCTTAACGTTGCTTATCGTTCATTGGTCGCTAACAGTGACGCGCGCGATTTGTGTTTGGGCGAACTGGGAGCTGACGATGGTATCGTCAATGCTAGTCGCGATCGTCACCGTGATCGGCATCGCCACGACGATGCACGGGCTCTTTGGTTATCAACGGTATCTTCGAGCCGGTCATTCAGCTCGATCGGCGTTAGAAATATCGCTTCAACGAGTCATTCGACCGGTATTTTGGTCGTGCGTTACCGATGCCATCGCTTTCTCTGCGTTATTGGCAGCCCGAATCGAGCCGGTTCGCGACTACGGCTTGATGATGGCCGTTGCATCGATCGTTACGCTCGTCGCGATCCTTCTCCTGGGTCCCGGCTTAGCTACGCTCGGTCTTTCGGTGGAAAAATCACGACCCTCGGACGAACGACCCGATCCAATGACGAACGGTCTTTTAACTATGACCTGGAGTGACCGGCAACTAAAGAAAAGCCTTCCATTGATTCTTCGCACAAAATGGTTCACCTTTGCCTTCCTGGCTGCCTGGCTACTCCTGGTCGCCATTGGATCATCGAGACTCGTCGTTGAAACCGACTTTCTAAAGAATTTTAGATCGAGTTCGCCGCTCGCCCGAGGATATGCGATCGTCGAGCAGCAACTGGAAGGAGCAGGAGTCTGGGATATTATGATGCCAGCCCCTGCGCGGTTGACAGACGAATACTTAAGCGAAGTTTTGAAGCTAGAGAATAAACTCCGTATGATCTCGGACGGACAAATCCTGAAAGTAACCAGCTTAGCAGACGCAGAGGCGGCTGCCCGGGAATCACCGTTGTTGGCTAGTCTTCCTATCGATGCCCGATTGGCCGGCATGAAGGCTTCGATGCCTCGTTTCTATGATTCGCTGATCACGTCGACCAATCAAACTTCGACCCGAACGCTTCGATTGATGTTGCGATCGAGCGACCGGCGTTCGGCAAACGAAAAGCTAGATTTGATCGATGCTGCAAAAAAGTGTGTCGAAGAGGCAACGGAGAGCGATGACTGGAAACGGTGCTTTGAGAATGTCGAGCCAAGCACTTCGATAGAAAAGCCGATAGTGACGGGTTACTTCGTTCTGTTATCGAATCTAGTACAAAGCGTCGTCGCCGATCAGTGGATCTGCTTTATTGTCGCGGCTCTATCCATTCTAATCGCGCTTCGTTTAGCAATCGGAGACTGGAGTTTAGCCCTCGTTGCGCTCGTTCCGAATACATTTCCAGCACTCGGATCGCTTGCCGTTCTCGGGCTACTCGGAATGAGAATGAATATAGGGGCGGCGATGATTGCGGCCGTCTCGATTGGGTTGTCGGTCGACTCGTCGATTCACTACTTGATCGGATATCAGCGAATTCGAAAGGCCGGTGGAACTCGGTTCGATGCACTTGAGCATTGCCAATCCCATGTCGGTATGCCGGTCGTCATTTCTACCTTGGCGTTAGTGCTCGGATTCGGATCACTTGCGATGAGTGATTTTCTGCCGACCGTTGTTTTTGGTGTTTTGGCAGCGATCACGATGGCAGTCGGACTTGTCGGCAATCTTTGGTGGTTGCCATGTCTCGTCGACTTCGCAGGTCGACGCCGCTAGCCTGGATTTCTCATCACCCGAAGTGCGTTAACACCGGTTCGTTGGAATTGCTCAGAAAACGGCACGCGTGCGTACCGGCTGATGTTGCGTGCTTACTTAGGACCGAGAATCGCCAACATCCGTTTGCCTTGTTGCTGCGGTTGTTGTTCGAGCTTTCCATATTCTGAAAGCGTCTTAAGAACACTTTCCATCACGCGTCGACCTTCGTCGATATGCGCCATTTCGCGACCGTGGAAAATAACCATGACCTGAACTTTGTCTTTGTGTTGCAAGAATCCGATCGCTTGGCGGACTTTGGTATCGATATCATGGTCGCCCGTTTTTGGACGCAAACGAATTTCTTTGGTCTTCGTTTGATGACTTTGACCGCCAGCTTTTTTGCTCTTCTCGTATTTGTACTTGCCGAAATCCATAATACGGCAAACAGGCGGTTTCTCATTGGGGGCGACTTCGACTAAATCAAGCCCAACATCTCGAGCCCGATTAAGCGCCTCATCGGTAGTGATCACTCCGAGCTGAGCCCCATCTTGTGCAATAACGCGGATAGGAGAAATACGAATTTGCGAATTAACGCGAGTCTGAATCCGATCGATTGGTGAACCCTTTTCTAGAAATGAAACGCAACGCAGGCTGCATGAAGTTAGACCGACTTGTGCGCAACCTGAAAAAACCACTTCGAGCAACGACGCGAAGTGGCCCTATATTCCCCAGAGTATCCGCTAGCGGCAGGCATTACGTCAACAGAGCTTTCGACTTTTTCCAAAAGTCCTTCCTAAATTACCGCCACTTGACGGCTAGCGGAATAGAGGGGAATATCTACGCCAGTCAGAGAAGAATCGGCTTAATCGGCTGGGGAAACCCGCTGACCAAGGCGATACATTCCCGACCCAAACCCCTCGGGCGGTTAGCTCAGTTGGTTAGAGCGCCACGTTGACATCGTGGAGGTCGTTGGTTCGAGTCCAATACCGCCTATTGTTAGTAAACCCAGCCGAAACAAAGACTTAGGTTACCTTCCGATGTTCGGAAGTGCGGCGATTTCCAAAGGCGCAAAACGGTAAATACCGCTTTGCTAAATAGGAGTCGGCGCATTATGCCCAAATTAGTTACGTCTGTACCGAAATATCGGAAGCATCGAGCCACTGGCCAAGCGTTGGTCACGATCAACGGCCGCGATCATTATCTAGGCCCGCACGGCACCAAAGCCAGCCATCGCGAATACGATCGGCTGATAAACCAATGGATTGCCAGTAATCGCAGTCCTATCTACGGTTTATCCCCGGAATTATCCGAGGAGCCAAAACTTACCGACTTGATGAATGCCTATCGAAAATGGGCCGACAAGTATTACCGGCATCTGATGGTAGGCCGACCGGCACAGCCGAAAACATTGCTCCAGTAATGCGACGTCTGCGGGAATGGTACGGCACCAAGTATGTCTCGGAATTTACCCCGTTGGCATTCAAAGATATTATCCGACGTTTGATTGCTGAAGGACTCAGTATTTCAACCGTCAACGATGCGATCGCACGAATTAAGCATATGTTTCGTTAGGGCGTATCCGAAGAGATTGTAAGCGAAACCATCCTCAGTAGAATCGAAACCGTTTCAAGTGAACATCAAGGCCGTAGCGACGCCAAAGCTAAAAAGATTATCGAGGCCGTTTCTTCTGAAGTTGTCGCCGCGACAATGCCAAAGCTGCCCGAAATCGTCAAGGCAATGGTACGGCTACAACGGCTAACCGGGATGAGGCCATCGGAAGTATGCCAGATTAGGCCCTGCGACGGTAACCAAGGCCGATGGAGTATGGTTGTATTCGCCATACCAGCATAAGACGCAACATCACGGCAAAACTCGTGTAATCGTCCTAGCATCGAAATCCCAAGCCGTCTTGGCGGTTTACATGAACGGAAACCCTGAGTTGTTTTGCTTCAGTCCGAAGCGATCCGTTGAAATTCAACTCGCCAAGAAAACCGCCGCTCGTGTAACGCCGATGAGCTGCGGTAATAAACCAAAGCGAAACCGCAAGATACATGGAGGGCCATGCTATACCGCCGATAGCTACCGCCGCGCCGTCCATCGCGATTGTGAACTCGTGTTCGGTAAGGATGGCATCATTGGGCTTAGAAAGTGATGCGATTGAGATTGAAGATGGCTGCTTTGGCCGCCTGCTCATCGACTTCGAGCCGTCGAGCTTGGAGCGAGGTGATTCCCTTGAGCGTCCGAGCAGCCCGAAGACGCTTGAAGCCATCGACGAGTACTAACGATCCTTCGAGCTGACATCGGAACGAAAAAACGAAATGCACGAATCATTCGCTAACTCCTAACGACGGGTCACGAAGAATGCGCCCGCCTGAAAACACAGCCCGATGGGTTGCCGCCCGTTGCGGAATTGAGAATGCCCATCTGGCTCAAGTGTCGCATATTATACATAGAAATTAGTCGGCAGTTGTCCATCAAAAGCGGTAGTTTTCCAGCGTAGTGAACTCACGATCGGAGGAGCGACCAGACAGCGATTGACTTTTCGACCTCCCCTTACGGTTCTATGCCCGCGTTTCAGTCTGAACGAGAAAGCACTAAAACGCACGGGAGAACGATGACGCGAAAGTAACTTATTACAGGAATGACGTATCGAAATGTCTAAAACTGCGCATACACGCTTTACCATACCGCCCCCCATGTTCACGAAGGACGAGGTTGATCGCGTTACGAAAGAAGTCGCTGTGCAGGCGTCCGAGCAAGTCCGGAAACAAGATCAGGCTTATTGGCATCACGTGCTGAATTGCGTTGCGAAAGAAATTTGGTCGACGCTAGCGGATCATGCCGCGAAGGAGAGCGTCAAAGGTCTGTCGGAAATCGTAACCGAGATTTCGACCGGGCAGACATGGTGGTCAGAGAACGCTGGGCGGTCGACTAATGAAAGTTCCGATTTTATAGATGGGCGCCGCCGAGGATTGAATGAAGCCGCCGACCATTTGACTCGGTGGCGGATGCGGGTTGAGCAAGAGATCAATGACCGAATCGCGAATAATAAAACTTAATCGGTAACTACGCTCCGCTTGAAGTAATCAGGTGAGCTTTTTTATTGGACGGCGAACCGGTGGACCATTTTCGGAACTCGTGACCAAACCGCCGTTCACATTAGCTAGATGGCAGCGCCTAGGCTTATTCCGTACCCTAGGTCTCAATATATCCTAGTTGGATCGAGCCTTTTCCTTTGGTTTTTCGCGAGTGAACTGATCGTTGAAGAGGGCTTGCAGACGGCCAGACATAGGCGAAGCGAAAGAGGTCCACTGCAATACCTGAAATCATCGTCCAAGACCCAGTTTCTCAAAAAATGCGGTATTTCTCTTTCTTGCATCACCAATGAGTTTGGAAAAGGAAATTATCTCGACGTACACGCCGACTTGCGTATTGTAACCGAAGTATCCCAAGCCATCCGGCGTCTTAGTAAGTTGGGCATAGACGGCTTGTTGCTCCAATGTAGGTGTAATATCGGAGACGATGTAAGCATAGAATGGCGTCGTTGCAGGTATGGTAATCTGGCGCCCGTGCCGATCCTTTGCTTTTCCAGCTTTGATCTGATTCACGTAACCGTAGACTTGCTGGATGGGGTTTTTGTCGTCTTTTTCGCTATAGTCATCTCGCGAAGGTCGTTTGAATTCGACCAATACCACGCTACCAAAGACTGGTGAAGAATCTGCAAACGCGAATGGATGACCGAAGATTGCGAGGTCGGGTCTATCTCCACTTTCCACATTAACAACCTCGCTCAATTGGTCGAGTCGTTTATCAGATGCGAGGTAAAAATGGAAAGCCAGCTTCTCGTCCAAAATCCACAGATTCATTTGATCTGAACGGATGTCATCAGACGACGCCTTCAGAGGAAAAATGACTTCGTGGATAGCCTCTTCAAGTGCGTATTTGGCTCCATCTTGAATACCGAGCCGTTGCTCCAAAAATGCGAGCGTCGCTTTACGGTGCGACACGTGGCGCGCAAGTTTTGCCATCCCGGCTTCGTTCCAGTCCTGAAGGAATTGCTCAAACTTCTTTCGTTGCTCGTCATGCGACAAGGTTGCTTTGTCCCCTGCTTCAAGCAGTCGTTCGTACCTCGTGCGAAGATCTGAGTCGTGCCGCTGGTCAATCTTGTACAACTCTAAATCCAATTTTTCGTCCGTTAGATTTGACGGCAACTCGCCAATCGCTGCTTTGCATTGTTGGAGAAGGTGGCGATACTGAGGAGCCTTCGAGCGGATATACTCGCGAATACGTTCCTGCTTAGCCAGATTCAATGGTTCTGCAAATGGTGCGAGGAAGCTCTTTGCCTTGGGAATTGATGAAGCAAGAAGTTCAGACCAGCTCAATTCATCGGGAAAATCAAGTTCAGTTGCCTCTTCAGAGATGTCGAATTGCGTTCGTTCAGACATTACATTCTGGTCGAGGAAGTTGCCTGCAACATATCCCGAATAGACGAATTGACGACCATCATTTGCATCGGGAATCGACGAATCAAGATACGGAAGCAGCTTAGACAATGGCTCCGTTCGCACAACACGTCCGTGCGCACAAAAATTCAGCATGTGGCTTTGAGCGTGCGAAGCGTCAAGACGAACATGTGTAATCTTGAATTTTTCTCCGCGAATTTGGAATGGTTGGCTCTTTGAATCCAGTTTCATTTCCTGTGAATAGCGACGATTGAGATCAACGCGAGTCTCCTCAAGCGGATCTACCAACACCATCGACCTCGGGCATTTTCGAAGTATGAAGAGTTCCAGAAAATGCTCGACGATACGGTTCGCGATGATGTCAGATCTTTTTGGACAATGCTTTTGATAGTCTGGCAGAAATCCGGACAGCCTCACCTGAGTCTCAACAACGTCACTATCGCTTGCTTCGGCGGGGGGGTTGAGCGGCCAAACGCCAGTATCGGACAACGCGAAATGGAACTGTCGCTGCTTTGTCAGCCCGTTGTGTTTAAATACACTTTTGACGTCCGCGTTTTTGAACGCCTTCAGCCAAAGGAAGCGTCCGACTCCTTTTCCGCCGTGAGAGAATTTTTCTGTCGTGTCTGACTTGCAGAACGATCGGAAGTGATGGTCGGTAAAACCGATTCCATTGTCGATGATTGCAAATCCAGAAATGGGATAAATCGAAGGGTCGTCTTCCACAAACGACTTCTGTGATTTATCTCGCTCGATTCGAATCTCAATACGGCCATCAACAACTTTGGCTTCATCGATTGCGTGTAGCGAGTTCATAATCGCTTCAAACAAGGGTAGCAAACACCGACTCTTGCTGAGCTTCACATTGGCAACTCGTCCTCGAATATCTACGTCCATCGGGCTAATCCTCTAAATACGGCGCCATGGCCGCCAAAAATCGTAGTCGTCGGTCCATCCATTGGATCTAGCGCTTAAAACATTCGCGAAATTTATCAAGTACTTCATTGCGAATCGGCGCCAATTGCGGAATTGAAACTGCCCGCGGGGCTCAGGTCGCTTATTATACACATAATTCTGTGCGCCATCTGTGAGTTTAAGCCCCGTTATACGATTCAAATTTGGCTTCAGTAAACTTCCAAACCTACGCGTTTCTAAGCTAAAGGCATCCGAGGTGGCGCGGTCTTCCACATCAATGCGACGTCATCGGGCGTCAGTCCATACGCTTCGTTCACTAAATCGCTTACCCAAGACGGCATTCCCAACGTTGATCGACCGGAATAGCCCAAGGAAGTTCTCCCAGATTGGCCGCGGATGATATGGGTCGCGGTGCTCAAAAGCCTTTCGGATTGATTCTCTTGGGAGTAAACCCCGGTCTTCACTGAAGGCGATGAACAATACACGGTCCAACAGCTTCTGCGTTCGCGTCAGAACGTCGGCCCGGAGGACACTGGGATTGTCGCGGCTCAACTGCTCGAAAGCATCTTGCCGAATGTTGGCATAATGTACGTAAAACTCCTTGGTCAGTTCGCGGCCAACCGTCTCCGATTCGGCCAGTAAGGTGTAGAAGTGGCATTGGCCGTCGGAAGGTACGACTCGCTCTGCGCCCAGCAGGAACAGGAACCGTCGGAGCATGGCTTCGTTTTCGACCAGCTCAGCCACATCGAAGCGCTCGTAAGTCTGCTGGTTGGAGCCCTTGTGGTAGAGTCGAATCTGCCGAACGGAGGTAACGATGATCCAATCGCACTGGAGATTGATGGCGTAGCGATACCCTTGATCGACTGCCGACATACGTCGGCCCGCAAACGGACGGTCCAATGGATCACGCGGGCCTTTGCCTTCGACCGCTACAACATATCGGCTCTGGCCGTTGAACTCGCCCAGCACGGCATCCGCAAACTCTCCTTCGACTTCGACATATCGCTCGAATCCGATGGTATATTTTTCTTGCCCCGCCGGCCTTGTGTAGCCGAGTATTGTGACGAAGAAATCTGTCAGGAAGTGTGGCAGAATTTCTCGTTCACCAAAGCGATCGACGCGCCCGGAAGTTATCTCATCGGCCCAATGGCGCAGGATTGCAGAATCAATGCTTGGCAGCCTGAAGGCCGATAAGTGAGAACGGAGCACATCGGGTCGAAAGAGCGGTTTTGCTTCAACTGGCATGAAACGCCCCTGAGGAAATTGTTGGTTATGTCCGTCTGGACGGTTTGAAAGATGCGCAGTTTATCAGGTTTCGACGGCTCGTTGTTGAGCACGGCCTTAGACGAAAAAGCCCCGCCAGACTGGGGCAGTAGTCCAACGGGGCACGTGATCCGGCGACCTGGGTAGAGGTCGGCCAGCTCTTGGCTTTGAGCCTCATTTAGTCCTGAAGCCTATTAAAAAAACAGCGGTTGTCATTATGACGAGATTAGTCCTTGTAATGCAAGGATTTTGCGGCATTTATTGGGCAACTCGTCGGTTAATCTCGGCTCCTTCAAGGATTTTAGTGAGCACTTCATTAGATACAGGCTGGAGTTTCGTCATTTTCTTATTCGCGAGCAGCTTGTCGAACGAGTCTTGCTCAATCAATGACGCATCTTTATAGGAGATGCACGTTCGCTTCCTCAGCCAGGGATGCTCACCAATTTCCAAGATGCAGGAATGATCGCGATACTCATCTTCGGCACCAGTGAAGTTTACCAGAACGACGGCTTCAGGGTTTGCGTCCGGATCAGATATGACAACCCGTGGATGCTTATCGATTCGAGGATCAGTCGGCAGATATACATCACCGATTTCCATTTAGCGCGCCGAGCCTACGAGTTGCTTCCATGCCTTGATCGATTCAAAATCTCTTAGAATCGATTCGCGATGCTCCGAAATGCCGAGGGCTTCGATCTTGCTTTCCAAAGGGATTGGAGTCGACGTGTTCTCAATATAATGATTGCGATATTCTTCGAAACCATGCGTGATTTCGCCAAGCTCGTCATCGTCGCAGTCTAAAAACCGCGTTGAAACTTCGATCAGCTTTCGAATCTCTCGTTTCGAAAGTTCGTCTCGGCCAGGGTCTTTGACCATTTCGAGAAGGCGAGATTGTTTGCGGAAGTAGTGAGCGAACTGGCTGGAGTCTTGATGTTCGCCTTTGATCAGGTCATACACAGGGCTGCTAAGCGGGCCTTTTTTCATGGCCACGTCACGCCCTCCCACAATCGGTCGTCCTGTTTCTTTGAGATACTCTCGGTCGGCAATGTAGAGCAGCTTGAGCAGCCGGTAATACGCAACCTTGGTGTCGTGCTCTTCAGAATGGAGAATGCCTAAAGCCTGAACGGCTTTAAGCATTTCAAATGGAAATTCTTTCATAAGGTTCCTCCGTCTTAGACAGGGACGTTAGCTAGATCAAAAATCCTCTCTGTGTAATATCGATCCTTCCTGAATACCAAAACCACGTCAAATTCTCCCAATCCGATAATCCAGAAGCTTTTCGCGAATCAGCCTGGATAGGTTTTGCCATCAGCTCGATTGCCAGTGATACCTAAAGTTACGTCCACCAAAAGTGGGATTTTCCGGATCGGTAATCAACCGAGTCCTCAGTGGATCAATTCTAACTAGGTTTCGGCCCGCAGATAGGCTTCGCGACAATCAAATCTCGTAAAATTCGCCCAGACTTTTTTCCGATCTCTTGGCGAACCCTCAAAAAGATTGGGTTTCTGCATCAGGGCAAAAACCGAAGTTCCTTGCACTGTGCTGTAAAACCTGGATTGCGTCGGACCTCAGATACCCGCTAGAGTTCGCAACGGAGCCAATTGGATTTAGCTTCTTCCCTCGAGAGTTTCGGTGAACAAAGGCATGGATAAGCCAAATCGTAGTTCGAGTGTGTCGCTGGTTATCCCCGTCTACAACGAGCAAGACAATATTCGACCGCTATACCAGCAACTTCGTAGCGTCATGGACAACCTTGGGCGACCCGTCGAGGCGGTCTTTGTTGATGACGGTTCCTCGGATGCAACCGTTGAGCGACTGGCTGAGATCGTTGCTACCGACAAGCGTGTCTGTGTGGTGCGATTTCGTCGGAACTATGGTCAGACGGCCGCGATGCAAGCTGGCCTAGAGTACGCCAGCGGTGATGTGATCGTCACGATGGATGGCGACCTTCAAAACGAGCCGGCTGATATTCCGATGATGCTCGACAAGATCAGCCAAGGCTATGACTTGGTGCATGGCTGGCGCAAGCACCGCCAAGACACCCTCATCACGCGAAAAGTTCCTTCGCTGTTGGCGAATCGTTTGATTAGTTACGTTACTGGATTCCCCATTCACGATCTCGGATGCACTCTCAAGGCCATGCGTCGAGAGATTGCGGACGAACTTGAACTCTACGGCGAAATGCATCGATTCATTCCGATCCTAGCCTATTGGCGAGGCGCCCGCTGCATCGAAGTAGAAGCGCGACATCATCCGCGCCGATTCGGGAAGACGAAGTACGGGCTATCTCGAACCGTTCGAGTCGTCTTGGATCTCATCACGGTCAAATACATGCTCGATTATTACAGTAGCCCGATGAAGTTATTTGGTCGCATCGGATTAGGATTGCTCGGCTTGGGAATGTGCTCGCTCTTCGCCGTAGTAGGAATGAAGGCCTTTGCGGGTCTCGATATGACAGGCAATCCGCTCTTACTGCTGGGAATCATGCTTGTCCTGATGAGTATCCAAGCTTTGAGCGTGGGACTCATTGGCGAGTCGACCACGCGACTCTACTACAATCGTGACTCGCGTCGACCGTTTACAGTCCGCGAAATTCTTGGGCGTTCAGTTGATCAGGAATCTCACGACGTCATTTCTATACCCACCCGTACAGCAAAGCCAAAGCACGCCGCTTAAGGAACGCATCGAATGCCATTTTCACGTTCCGCTCGAACCGATCGCCGAAGAAGAGTGATGCGTGAAGCTGTCGCTTCGGATCCCGGCGTGGCTGCAGAAAGCGTCCGAGCAAAACAGCGGCAACGCTCTCGCCAGCGCGACGCTGACGATAGCAGTCCGTCCAATACGGTGCGTGATCCTGGATACAGTCAAGCGGTGCGTCGAGCTTGCCAACAACGACTCGTGCAGCTCATCCCGGTGCGACGACTCAGTTTAGCACTCATGATAACCAGTGTTTGGGGGCTCTGGACCGTCCTGATGTTGGCGCACTATTTCGTACATGTCAAACCGGTCGCATCCACCGGATTGTTACCCATCGCCTATCTGGTGCATTTGAGATCGGCACATGGTATCGCGCATTGGCTCGGCGGACAGTTGTGGATGCTGACGGCCCTCGCGTCGCTGATGATATTTCAGTTGCGAAAACACAAGCTAGACGACTATCGAGCAAAGTATCGCGTATGGGGATTTCTAGCCATCGCGGCGTTAGTTTCGAGCCTCGATGCGTCAAGCTCTGGGCTTTATTTGTTCGGAAAAAGTATCGACGCCTGGACGCTACGCGAAGTTGGGTATTCGGGTTGGTCGGTAGTCCTTGCGACCTTCGCAGCCCTTGTCGGCGTTTTGGGTTTGCGGATCTGCAGCGAAATCAAGTCAGCACCGATGAGCCTACTTTTTTGGCTCGGCGGACTCCTCTCGTGGGCTGTCAGCGCGCTCATCGGAACAGGCTTGATGGTCGCACCATGGTCCAAGACAACGACCGACATGGTAGTCGGTGGAACGTGGCTAGGTGGAATACTCTCCGTTTTCCTAGCGGCCGGGATTTTCCTGCGCCATACGTACATCCAAGCACAAAAACGCTTTGTTCTGAGAAATGGATTGCTAAGCCAACGTACCGAATGGAAAATGCCGCGATTTAGACGACGCGTCGATAGCGTTGACGACACGCTCGACGCCAGTTCCGAAGCGAACGACGCTGACGGACACGATTCTAAAAAACGACAATCCGTATTTTCAAAATTCCGAATGCCTTGGCGACGCGGTGAATCGGTTGCAAGTGAAAATATTGCTGCCGTTGAAACCAAGCGGAAGAGCCCGGTTACTCGGAAACAACGAGACGATGACGATACGGATGCTATAGAATCGCAATCGGAACGTCGACCGTCGCAAACGATACAAGCGGCTGAGAGTAGCTCCGAAAGCAAAAAGAGATCCTGGCTCCGAATGCCGCGCTGGCGATCTGATCCGCGGCTTGGCGATGACTATTCCGATGTTGCAGCCGAGCGACGTGTACGAGACGACGGCTTCGAAGCGCCTTTCGGAAAGAAACGCGGCTGGTTCTCGAGAAAACGCCGCGATTCCACGGATGTTCCTTCGGGTGAACATTCTTCGGGTACCAACAGTAACGGTCGATCAGTTCAATCGAATGACTACGATCGCGACGAATCGGTCCCTGACTTCCAAGAAGTGGGAACAAAGCGTAAGTCATGGTGGTCACGGACTCCCAAAACCAAAACGCCATCGACTAAGACCGAACGCAAACCAGCAGCCAAGTCCAAGGATGGCTCAGAGAAGAAACGCCAATGGTTCCGACGTTCTAGTGTTACGACTTCGTTCCAACCAGACGCAGAGACAAAGCCCAAGAGCAAGAATTGGGGAGTGTTCAAAAAGCGTTCGGCAGATACCGCCAATCAAGCCTCTCCGTCAAAATCGACCGAAGCAAGCGGCAAACCGAAACGAAAGCTTTTTGGCTTTCTCGATAACTTGAAATTAAAACCACCGGCCGCAGGCGGGGCAAAATCGTCGCCGACGCCGGTGAGTACGAGTCGATCAGCGATTCCGTCAAGCTCCGCCGCCCAGCGCAACGAACCGTCCAAGCCTACTTCCTCCAATCAAGAATATCGTCAGCCTCAAGGGAGCGACGACGAGGACTACGAAGATGATAGCACTCGCAATTTGAGCAAAGCCGACCGAAAGCGTTTACGAAGACAACAGCAAGACAACCGACGCGTGGCGTAGTTCGAGATCGCCACCCTTGTTATACTCGCGTGTTGGCTGGCTTACGTATTCCAACAAAGGTCTTTATCATGCTCGTGCGAACGCTCGGTCTTTACTGCGTTTTGTTGATATCTTGTCTCGGTCGCGAGGCGCTCTCGCAAGATCGATCTTCAATCCCATCGTCCGTCGAGATTCCGAAGCAGATTTTCGATTATATGGCTCGACCAGAGCCTGATTTCGATTGGAAGCTCGCCGAAACAACTGCCCCATTCGGGCAAAAGATCTATCGTATCGAGCTGACGTCGCAGAATTGGCAGAACAACGTTTGGAAACATTCGCTCGTTGTCTATGAACCGAACGAGCTTAAGCACAAAGATCACATGCTTCTGTTCGTCACCGGCGGGAATAATGGTTCGGTGCTTCAACCCAAAGATTTGCTTATGGGAAGCATGCTAGCGAATTTTTGCGGAGCTCGTGTTGCTACATTGCATCAAGTTCCCAATCAGCCGTTGATGGACGGACGCAAGGAAGACGATTTGATTACCGAAACGTGGCTGAAGTTTCTGGAGACGAAGGACGCAACATGGCCGCTCTTGTTTCCCATGGTGAAAAGTGCGGTGAAGGCAATGGATGCGCTAGAAAGTTTTTCGCAAGATGAATTCAATCAGCCGCTAAAGGGGTTTGTTATTTCGGGAGCCTCCAAGCGTGGCTGGACGAGTTGGTTGGCTCCGGTTGTCGACAAGCGGATTATCGCGACGGCCCCGATGGTAATCGACATGTTGAACTTCCCCGTTCAAATGAAGAAGCAAATGGAGAACTGGGGATTTTATAGCGAACAGATCGCCGACTATACCAGCAAAGGACTGGTCACCGACGATGGAGTGCCGCGCAGTGGTCCGGAAGGTGACCTGTGGAAAATGATGGATCCGTATACCTACCGCTTACAACTGTCGCTTCCGAAATTGCTCGTGGTAGGCGCCAACGATCCGTATTGGAATGTCGATGCGATGAGTCACTATTGGCCAACGTTGGTCGGTGCAAAGCATATTATGCGAGTGCCCAATGCGGGGCATAGCTTGGACGCCGGTCGTGAACATGCGATGAGGACCGTCGGCGTTTTCTATCGGCATGCGGTCGCCAGCAAATCGCTACCCAACCTTTCGTGGGAGCCCGCTGTATCGGAAGCCAGTGTTGGTCTGTCGTTAAACTCTGAGCCATCCCCGGTTGAATCTCGACTTTGGGTCGCAGCGTCAGATGATAACGACTTCCGAGATTCGAAATGGATTGCACACCCGCTCACAGCTAGTCCATCTGGTTTTAGCGGATCGGCTGTGCGAAGCGGAAAGCAGCGACTGGCGGTGTTCGGCGAAGTTGACTATGAGTTTGAGGGTTTAAAGTATTCGCTTTCGACGCTGGTTTATTGGAAGTAGTTGCGTGGTGAAACGCTTGCGCGCGATGCTAACTAAAATTCAGCTCAGAAAACTTCGGTGTTGGCTCGCCTCGGTCTTGGCCTGTTGCGAGCTTGTTTGGGGCCTATCGCAACTCGTTGGGCAACGCCTTCTCCTTCGGTTCGAGTAAAGAGGTTTAGCCAGACACAAGTTTGTCGTTATGTTGCATCGGGTCTATGAAGGCTGTATATTGCGACGTACTTCGGAACGCCCCGTTCATCCAGCCGCATAAGAGTCACAACGAAAATGGCTACGATTGCATCGCCACGCGAGACAAAGGCAGACGGACTCGGACAAACACATCGAACCGATCGATGGTGGATCGGTCCACTTCTTACCGCTCTCGGACTGGGTGGTTTCGGCGTCTATGCTACATTCCGAGCGTTCTATCCGACGATCGTCGATTCAGTCGGCTACTTTCAATATGGGCACGGTGCGATCGAACCTTTTGTGCCACCCAACAATGACGCGACGCATTCGTACCTGCTTTCACCTTTTTTTTCGCCGTTGATTGTCTTCCCATTTTTGCCGGCGTGGGTATCGCCGGCGATTTTTATTTTATGGGCACCAGGTGGCTTTCGGCTGACTTGCTACTACTACCGCAAAGCCTATTACCGAGCGTTCTTTGCTGATCCGCCGGGATGTGCGGTAGGCGAGGGTCGTAAGAAGTACCAAGGAGAAACGCGGCTGTTTCTCTTTCAGAATCTGCATCGTTATTTTTTATACGTTGCGATTATATTCCTGGCCCTGCTCTCGGTCGATGTGGTACATTCGGCGTTGTGGCCGACGGCTGACGGAGGGACAACGTTTGGCGTGAGTGTTGGAACACTCGTATTGTCGCTCAACGTAACGTTGCTTGGCTTGTATACCTTTTCATGCCATTCCTTTCGACATTTGATCGGCGGAAACTTGGATTGTTTTTCGTGCGCCAAATTTGGCTCGCAGCGTTACGGTGCATGGAAAGGTGTTTCTATCTTGAACCAGCGACATATGCTGTTCGCTTGGCTTAGCTTGTTTTGGGTTGGTTTCTCCGACCTGTATGTATGGATGGTTTCATCGGGCCGTTGGACGGACTTCCGAATTTTCTGATCGCACCCTTTCAGCGGCAAACATCTGCAATATGGACAAGTATCAAACGTACGATTACGACGTTATCATTGTAGGTGCTGGCGGAGCAGGACTTCGCGCAGCCATCGAAGCCTCGGCTCGAGGTGCCAAGACTGCGATCATCTGTAAATCGTTGCTTGGCAAAGCCCATACGGTAATGGCCGAAGGTGGTGTCGCGGCGGCCTTGGGAAATGTCGACGATCGAGATGGTTGGCAAACGCACTTTCGAGATACACTAAAAGGTGGTTGGAAACTAAACCAGTGGCGGATGGCGCAGCTTCATGCTCAAGAGGCCCCAGATCGAGTTCGAGAGTTAGAGCAATGGGGGGCTGTATTCGATCGCACGAAGGATGGTCGTATCCTACAGCGAAATTTTGGCGGGCATACTTACCCAAGGCTCGCCCACGTCGGCGATCGAACAGGATTAGAGCTGATTAGGACCTTGCAGGATCGCGGTGTCCATCAGGGAATCGATGTCTTCATGGAAGTCACGATGCGACACATCCTTAAGGATGGCGACCGCGTCAGTGGTTGCTTTGGGTATTATCGCGAAACGGGTCGCTTTGTGATTTTTCGCAGCAAGGCCGTTGTCTTAGCGACCGGCGGAATCGGCAAATGCTGGGATGTGAGCAGCAATTCATGGGAGTACACCGCCGACGGACATGCGATGGCCGTCTGGGCTGGAGCTGATTTGATCGACATGGAGTTCGTTCAATTTCATCCAACCGGCATGGTCTGGCCGCCAAGCGTCAAGGGAACTCTTATAACCGAAGGTGTCCGCGGTGAAGGCGGTGTGCTGAAGGATAAAGACGGTCGTCGATTCATGTTTGATAACGTCCCCGATTTCTATCAAGGCGAGTTTGCCGAGACCGAGGAAGAAGCGAAGCAATGGGTCGATGCGGTCGTGGCTAGGCGTCGCCCTGAAGCACGACGCCCGCCCGAGTTGCTCACTCGCGATGTCGTTGCCCGAGCGATTCGAAAAGAAGTCCGCGAAGGTCGAGGCACACCGCACGGTGGCGTTTATCTCGATATCGCTTCGCAGCGCACTCCCGAAGAGATTAAGAAAAAATTGCCGAGCATGTATCATCAATTCAAAGAGCTGGCGAACGTCGATATTACAACCGAAGCCATGGAAGTCGGTCCGACTTGCCACTACATGATGGGCGGTGTTTATGTTGACCCGGACACACAGCAATCGACCGTAACAGGCTTGTATGCTTGCGGCGAGGTAGCGGGTGGTCTGCATGGAGCCAATCGACTCGGCGGCAATTCACTTTCGGATTTGTTGGTCTTCGGCAAGCGCGCCGGTGAATTTGCGGCTCAGTATGCGACCGAAACCGATTTCGGTACCGTCGATTCCAATGAAGTCGCGAGGCAAGCCGAGATTTGCCTAGCACCGTTTAATACGAGCAAAGGCGAAAATCCGTACGAAGTTCACGCGGACCTTCAGCAGTTAATGCAGGTTTACGTCGGCATTGTTCGGAACGAAGAAGATCTCGTGCATGCTCTGAAAGGGATCGAAGAATTGCGAGAACGAGCAGCCAAAGTAAAAGTTGGCGGCAACATTCAATTCAACCCAGGTTGGCATCTGGCGCTCGACCTTACAAACATGCTCGACATCAGTCACTGCGTCACGAAGTCGGCGTTGCTCAGACAAGAGAGCCGCGGTGCACACACTCGAGACGACTATCCCGACAAGGACGAAGCCAATTGGGGGACCAAGAATAATATTGTACGACAGCGTGGCGACGAATTTGAAGTTGAACAGAAAGAGCTTCCCCCAATGCCAGACGAATTAAAAAAGCTTCTCGTCGATAGCAAACCCGCGACTTAAAATGTGAATGCAACGATCAAAAACCATTCGGAAAGTAACACACAACCATGGCTGATAGTATTCATCTGAAAATCTTCCGCAGCGATGGCAGCGGCGTCGGTGAAATGGTCGATTACACGATCCCGGCTGACCCAGGAATGGTTATTCTGGACGCTGTCCACAAAGTCCAAGCGATGCACGCCAACGATTTAGCCGTGCGGTGGAACTGTAAGGCAGGAAAGTGTGGCTCGTGCAGCGCCGAGGTCAATGGTCGCCCGAAGCTGATGTGTATGGATAGGTTGGACAAATATCCGCCCGGCGAGACAATTTCGATTCGACCAATGAAATCCTTCCCAGTTATGAAGGATTTAGTTTGCGACGTTTCGTGGAATTATAGAGTCAATAAAAAGATCCCGGCTTTTAAAATGAAAGCTTCGGCGCAGGCCGATCCGCGTTTCACGCAAGAGGAAGCTGATCGCGTGCAGGAATTTCGCAAGTGTATCGAATGCTTCTTGTGCCAGGATGTCTGCCATGTCGTTCGCGAGCACGATTTGAAAGAGCAGTTCGCAGGACCTCGATTTTTGGTAAGAGCCGCGAGTCTCGAAATGCATCCGCTCGACGACATCGATCGAATTCCGATGATCAAACAAGAGATGGGAATCGGCTATTGCAATATTACCAAATGCTGCACCGAAGTTTGTCCAGAAAACATTACAATTACCGACAACGCTATTATTCCGTTAAAAGAGCGAGTGGTCGACCGCTTTTATGATCCGGTGAAAATGATTCTTTACAAAATAATGCCGAAAAGAAAGAAGCCGCCTACATCGGCTGGCTAAATTGAGATCCTGTGTACCTTTCATAACGAAAAACCACTGTGCAGCACGAATTTTAAGCGAGCGATGTATGCTGGAACCACGTAAAATCCGCCGTGACACAGTGTGTGCCGCGTTGAAACAAGCTCAACACTATCGTCTTTTGAATGAACCGGCGTTGGCCGAAAGTATCTGTCGAGACATTATCGCTGTGGATGCGACTCATGAAGAAGCTTGGGTTACGCTGCTGCTGTCGTTGACCGATCAGTTTGACGATAAGAAATCGCTGGCTTTTGACCAAGCTAACAATGCGTTAGAGCAGCTTTCTAATGAATTCAAAAAGCACTATTACTCGGGAATCATCGACGAGCGATGGGCTCGCGCTCAACACAAATTGGGATTGCCAGCCGAGTCGGTTGAGAGCTGGATTCGAAGCGCGATGAGTTCTTTTACCAAAGCCGAGGAACTTGCGCCCGAAAGCGATCCGAACCCGCTTCTGCGATGGAATACCTGCGCCCGATTTTTGATAGAAGCGTCGCAACTTCGCCAAGTGTTTGCCGTTTCAGACTCGCTCGAACGCGACGTTTACGAAGAGTACGGCGACGACGTGCCTTTGCGCTAGTTCGACTGTAGTAAGTTCGACCCCCATGGCCTTGAGCCATGGGTGAAGCAGCTTAGCAGCTAAAACAAAAGCCACGCCGCTCCCCCATTCCCTGCATCCCGCCGCCGGAGGCGGCGGGATGCAGGGAATGGGGGAGGTACATTCGCCTACGCTCGTTAGCTACTAATCTTATTCACCAACCAGACAAGCTGGTTGGGGTCTAATAACCGAACTTAGTACAGTCGAACTAGCAAAATTAAGTGCGAACAACAACGAAGAACGACAGTCTGTTTAACTGGTTCCGAGGTTCTGCGGCAACTAATCGAAAATAGGTGTCAGCTCCATGGTGAGCTCTGAATCGCCGATGAGAATGGTGACCTTCGAATCCTTGGGAATCAACTTGTGCTGACTGTTCGATTGTGGCTCAGCGAATGAGTGCTGCTCCAAGCACTTGTCGGCTATGTTGACAATCCAATACTCTTGAACCCCTGCTGTTCGGTAAATGCTTGCCTTAGCACGATCTTTTTCTAATGATGTATCGGCTACTTCGATCACGAGGAGGCAATCGGACCCGCTGGGGTGTTGGTCGCGAAAGTCAATATGCGAACCATGCACGATCGCAATATCCGGTTCTGGCTCGCTTTGATCGGAGGTGATAGGAAGTTGGCAGCGTACGCTGAAACCCGGCGGAAGCTGATTTTGGAATAACTCGGTTAACAAGCCGACAATAAATCCGTGAATCGGCCGTTGATTCATTTTTTTTACAATCCAACCTTCGAGTAGCTCGACATTGTCATCTGAAGTCAGGACACCCATTTCACCAAGCTGATGATACTGCTCGACCGAAAACCGGCGTAACTCTAGGGGAGGTGCAAGAGGTGTATTGAGTTCTAAATGTGCAGCCATAAAATACCATTCTTCTTGATGAAGCAAGCAAATCCATTCTACACCACCCTTGTCAGAACCACCACGATTGAGCCGATCCTAATCATTGAATCTTGGTGCAACGGATTAGAAAGAGCCCTCCAACGGATATTAAAAAGCCATTATGCTTTCGAAAAGCAAAAAGGTGGCTGTCCACAACGATCCGTCGTGGCCATCAGTATGAATGATGCGCCCGAAACATACGGCTCTTCCGCAGTATCTGTGGGGCAAAATTAACTATTTATCGTTACGAATAGAAAACCGAAGTTTCAACGGACACCCGTTTCGCATTGGATTTTTGAGGCATCACTCCGATG
>JAWXCK010000292.1:0-3483 GCA_034408855.1 Pirellulaceae bacterium | reverse complement strand
CTTCGAAGGGCGTGGTCACGTTAATCACGTCCTTCGAAGACTCAGGGCGTGCCACCCGATTTAGAAAAAACCGAAGTTATTATGGCTCCGTTTTTAAGTGGCGAACGGGGTTAAGAACCTTCGCATGTCCGAATTCGATAAGCATTTCGGCTAACAGTTCCATCGGTAGACCAACGACATTGGTCGGCGAACCTTCGACTAATTCGATCCAAGTCGGGCCGTCCTGAAAGCCAAACGCACCTGCCTTGCCTATCCATTGCTCGCTATCAAGATAGGCTTCGAGTTCAGAGTCGTTGATCGGCTGCATCGCCAATCGCGAAATGCCAACGCGCATACTGCGTCGCGCCGTCGCCTTATCCCAAAGGCAAAGACCGCTATAAACGGCATGCGGTCGGCCTCGCAATCGACTGAGCATCTGCCGAGCATGTTCGCAATCATTCGGCTTGCCAAGTATTAACCCCATGCATTCGGCGACCGTATCACACGCGATGACAAGTCCATCGGATATCTTGTCGATCACGTTGGCTGCCTTTTGATAGGCTAAACGAGCGACCATCTCGGGCGGCGTCTCGCGTGAACATATCCCGCACTCAGCGCTGGGGTCCGGTTCGATTATCCGAAATGCAATTCCAGCTCGATCCAATAGTTCTCGACGACGCGGCGAGGAGCTCGCTAAAATAATGTCCGTCATCTACCGTCACTTTCTTTCTTGTCGATCGTTATTTCGCCGGATTCTACAATTCGTCCGTCGTGCAATTGATTGGTACGGTTAGCTTGCTTCGCTATCGACGTGTCGTGAGTGAGATAAGCTCGAAGTTGTTCAGCGTAGCAATTTTATCGCGAGCAATCGCATGCGGTTCTGTTCTCATTTTGACAAGCGATGCATTGCCGCAAAGCGCTTCCTTGGACACCAGTCGTTCGATCGTATCGATCGAAGCGGGGACAAAAATCCAAGCATCGGATAGTACCAAATGGAATCGCGTGATTCTCTTGGCAACCCCGAGGATTTCTAGCGGTGATAAACGCCCCCAGCTACAATTCTGAAACGCTCGCATAGCTAGCTACCGAACTGAACGTAGTCTTAGATCCACTGCGTTCGAGTCGTTACGAACAAGTCGAAAACAACTTCAGAGCTCTACATCTCGATTTCGTAACCCGCACGATACGGACGCTTTAGCATCGCGTTGGCTTGTTCATCACCGACGATTTGCTCGTTCGCCGCGTCCCATTTGACCGTTCGACCGAGTCGAGCTGAAATGCCGGCGAGATGGCAAGTGTTCAACATTTGCATATGCGAGTGAACGTCCGAGATCGGTTCTTTCCGCGATCGAACGCAATTTAAGAAGCAAGCCCAGTGTGCCTTGCGGTCGTTACTCTCCATCGGCAATCCTTTGTAAACTCGTTGGATCGCATCCTCGGGCAACGGCGAATCCTTCAACGCGTCGACAGGTGCCCCGGTTAGCTTACCGCGATTGACAAAAAGCTTTCCTTTCTCTCCTTCTATCAAAACGCCATTATCGGTGTCGTTTCGGATCACCATTTCGGTTCCACCAGGAAACGCAACATTGAATAAGAATGACGTCGCCGTGTTATATCGGTCGCGTAGCACAGGCATCCCGTCCTTGAACTCGACCGGATGCACGGCAGTACCACCCACCGACAATGGACCAGCCGTCTGGCCATTGAGCTGCAATGCCCAGGTGGCAATATCGACGTGATGAGCTCCCCAGTCAGTCAACTTACCACCCGAATACTCGTACCACCATCGGAATTCATAGTGTCCATTGGTCAGCGGTCGAGGGTCCTTGTTTGCGTTCTTCTTGGCGTTCTTCTTTTCGCTAACACCTTCTTTGCTCTGCGGTTGAGAAGTTCGATAGTCCACCTTGGGAGCGGGGCCTAACCAACGATCCCAGTCAAGGTTGGCTGGAACATCGGCGATCGGAATCGAAGGACTAGTCGGTGCCGCACCGATAGCTGCTTGCACTCGAACAATCTTTCCAAGACGGCCGTCTTGGACGATGGCCATGGCTTTGGCAAACAAGTTAAACGAGCTTCGCTGTTGCGTGCCAACCTGCACGATTCGCCCAGTTTGTTTTTGGATTTTGCGAATCAGCTTGCCTTCGTCGATTGTTAAAGTAAGCGGCTTTTCGCAATAGACATCTTTGCCAGCCAACATGGCCTCGATCAACGGCTTCGTGTGCCAATGATCGGGCGTTGCGATATGAACGACATCGATATCTTTGCGCTCGAGAATCTTTCGATAGTCGCCATACATATCGGCTTTACCTTGGCTAAGTTTGGCATTCGCCGATTCGCGGCGCGTAGAATCGACATCCGCGATGGCGACTACATCGACCCATTCCTTAGCTGCTTCCATGTTCCCCATCCCCATGCCGCCGGCTCCAATCAAGCCGAGTGCAAGCCGATTGTTCTTCGATTTGGTCTCGTCAGCCAAAGTCCTTGGCGAAGAAAAATAGTAAGGAACGCTGAGTGCGGCGGCTGTACCCGCAGTATGGACCAGAAAGCTTCGGCGATCATTAGACGGACGTGACATGTGGCTACCTTTTGAATAAAGTGGGATGCAAAGGTTGGAATGTTAAACAAGACTAGAATTTTAATCTAATTCTGTTCGAATGTGTCGGTCAAACGTAGGGTAACCAAGAATTTTCGCTGAACAGCAACCTAGTGAAATTTGCGTCGAGTCTATCAAAGTTAGTAATCGCCTATTTGCTTTTGCAGACGGGTTTGACGTTTGGCTTGATTTATTTTGCTAGAACGCAACATCGGCAGTTGGCGTCCGTCGAGATCGAAGAAGTACTCCTCGTTGCGGCCCGCGGATTGCAGCCGACCATTGAGCCGATGCTGGACGATACGAAGCAGGATCGATCGGTCGAAATTGCTAAAGTTGTTCAAACTTTCAACGCGAAAACCGATATTCGTGTAACCGTTATCCGACCAGATGGAAGCGTCGTCGCCGATAGTGACGCCGATGCTCGAACCATGGTCAATCACCAGCATCGAGCAGAAGTCATTCAAGCGAGCCATGGTAAAATTGGCAAAGCAACACGAATGAGCGAATCGACCAAGACCGAATACCATTATCTCGCCATTCCGCTGAAGCAGTCAAGCGAGCTGCAAGCTACATTGCGTCTGGCGATGCCAACCGCTCGTATCCAAAAGCGATTGAGCGACATTTCACACGCTTTTATTGGCTTCGCACTCGCTTCGGCGGCAGTGGCATCGCTGCTTATAATTATCTTCGCGCGAGCAGCGATTTCGCCGCTCCAAAAACTCATCGCTTTTTCACGGTCCATCGCCAAAGGCGACTACGAACAACATTTGAGCCCAACACACTGGCGAGGCGAATGGCGACTGCTCGGAAACGCATTTGATCAAATGCAGGTCGAGCTCAAGAATCGCGAGATCGACTTGCGGACCAATAGCGATCGATTGTCGTCTGTGCTGGCAAGTATGTCCGAAGGG
>JAWXCK010000291.1:0-42131 GCA_034408855.1 Pirellulaceae bacterium | reverse complement strand
TGGTGTCGTTTCGTAACCACCTTATCCCTTCAGAGCCATTTTTTTTGCAAGAGCAATCGAAAAATCACGCTACAATTGTTTGCCTAAAGTGCAGTTAATGTAGGGAGAAAATAATGTTTTTGGGAATTCCTGGTTGGTCGGTTGCTTCCAGCAACCTGCGGCAATTGCCTGCGGAATCGTTGAGACCTCCGTGCCTAATATTTGGTGAGGATGGAACCTTTCTCAGTGCTCGCGCTGCGAGCATTTTTTCCATCCCGACTTCGAAAGTCATACGCCTCGATCCGTCGAGCAGAGATCTTCAATCGGTGGACGTCGCGATTACGGGATGCCGACTCGAGGACGTGCACCGGAATATGCGCGAACTCTTGCCAAGGCCCCTCGACTTGACGTACCGGCTGCAGATCCCGGAGGGAGAATGCTCGTCTAAGACAATTGACAAAGAAATTGTTGCCCAGTTCCATTCCAAATTTTATCTCCCGCCCTTGCGACGACGACGTTTCGATATTCTGAATTGGTTATTTTTGCTCGGGACACACGGCGATGGAAAGAAAAAACTTAAGTCGAATTGCGTGTCGTCCTCCCTAATTCATGAGTTGCTATATCAATGCGCGTGGCCGGGAAACGATAAGGCGCTTTGTAACTACTTATTCGAGTTAGACGCTTCGGAGGCTTGTGTTGAGGTAGCTAACAGTGAAGAGGTTTGCCTTTGTCCCGCACTACCAAATGTCAATGCCAATGGACCCCACGATTCATTAGTCTTGAACGCATTCCGTGATTATCAAATACCCCGAGACCTGGATTTTTTCAGAGCGTGGGATGCAGACGAAATTTTTATCCCGTTCAACCGTCTCCCGGAGGCGGCCTTGAGGATTTTCGCAAACGCGTTCTTTAAGAGCCTCGACGACAGTGTAAACAAAGATGCAAAAGAAGCAGACGTAATCGCGAGTTGGCAAGATTTACCCCAACCACTTGGAAATCCGTCAACTTGGCTTTTTCGCGAGCCGTTGTCACTCGACACGTTAACTACGATTTCGGATGAGGAGTTAATGAGACGATATGCCTTTGAACTGAAACCAGTTAACGGTTGGGACTGGATGCTCGAGGGGTTCTGGAAATTTGAGTTTCTTGGTGCAACGTTTTCTTCTCTGATTGACGGATTCAAAAATGACGCGACAGTTCAACTCGATCGATTCTTGAAGAGTCCGAAACAACCCAAAAAGCAAAAACAACCTAAAAAGCAAAAACGAACTAGAAACAGGAAAACACTGCGTTTGACCGATAAAGAGTCTGAAAATTTTGACCTCCACCGGCGAGGCTTTTCGCAACGCGAAATCGCATTTCAACTCGACACGAGTCCGCAGAACGTATCTAAAATCCTTATCGCTGCAAAAGCCAAGCTGAAGTTGGCTGGCTCAAGGTCGGCCAATTCAAAACAAAAATTGCCCACGGATTCACGCGGCCAGGATATGATTCCGGATGGAACCGACGGACCTATTCGCACGAGGTCCGGCCGCCGATCTGTCAAAAAGCCCAATGAGGATTGACGGTCAACTGCTTGTCAACCTCGCTGTAAACCATCGCGAGAAAGTTTTTATAAATCACAACACGCTGTCGCACAACAACTTGCGCAGCGTTTCTTCTTTCTGAATCTGCTTATTTGATTGACTTCACAGGTTAGGGTGCAGGCCTCGTGGCCTGCCAATCGTTTATCGGCTCTGTAGTCAAACAAAGAGGATTCGAATTATGGCTAACGCCAACCGCCCAGGGGTTTTGCATTCCGCAAGATCCAGTATCAGTCAATTGACCGTTAAGCTGTCGCAGCTGAACGTCGACACGAACAACGATTTTTGCCATCGGCATGAGGGATTCGCCACAGAGGATTCTATCAAGGTGCTGGCTGAAAGCATAGTGGCCGAAGGTCTCCATACGCCACTTATGGTTGCTGAATCCGGTACGGCACCGGACGGTACCAAACAGTACCGCATCATCGGCGGCCACCGTCGGTATAGCGCAATACAGAAGGCGATCCGAGAGAGACTCGATTTCGCGCGGATTAATGAGGAAATGGATATTCCCGTGGTCGAAGTTGTTCCAGAGAAGGACCAAGACAAACGAGAATTCGATATGGACCTGTTGTGTTCAAGTATCGGCGACAACGCGGTTCGTGCCGATTTCACGAACGAGGAAAGGCTTTCGATCGTTCGGAAGTGCCGTGATCAGGGTGTGCCGAATCCGCGTGCTGCATTGGCTCTTGGTCTCTCGGAAACTCAGTTTAATCGACTCGTAGCAGTTGTTGAGACTCCTTGGCTATTGAAAATGGTATACGAAAACTGCATCGGAATGACCCATGCGTCGAGCCTCATTCAGGCGACCAAGAGTCCCGAACAGAATGCTCTTCTTAAGAAGGGCCTTGTTCGTTGGATTGCCGAAAAACAAAAGATACTCGAAAAGGAACGAGCTGATTTTGAAAAGGTCCGTAAGAAATTATCGGGAATATCCAACACGGTCAAGAAATATATGGATGGCAAGTTGGTCCAGCACTGGATCAAGTGCATCGAGCTTAACTCCGAACTCAGCAACGATCCTGCGTTTCAATTCGGTATTCTCGTTGACAAAAAAGCTGGGACGATCACTGTGCCTGCTATGCAGTTCAAAATCCAAGATCACTCTGAAGCGACGTTGGTTGCCATGATAGGGGAGCTTCAAAAGGGTGCTGAAAATTCAGTCGGGATGTTGCGACAAAAACAGCTTTTAGATTCGGCAAACACCATGACCCCCGAAGAGCAACGCGAAGTGCTTCAAAGGATCAGCTCCGAGTACGAAGAGACCAACCGGCAAAAGGAGAACGCCGAAGCCGGACGGGAACCGACTGACGAGTCCTTTGACTTCGACAAATCATCCCTTGGTGTTCTTGATCTTGGTGATGAATTCTCGGGAGCCGAGGCGGAATAATCATGAAGCCGATTCGCACGACGAGCTTCGACGCTCGAAAGTGTGCGGACGCTTTGCAGGTAGCCAGTTTAGTAATCGTCGATCTTGAGACGACTGGACTCCACCGCCACGACCAGATCGTGGCGGCGGGCATCCTGCATGAGCGTGACGCCCATGTTCTTATTACCGATGCCCATCGTAATGTCAGCAGCGTTGGTCGACGAATATCGTTTGATGAGCTGCGTGTCGCATTGTCCCCACTCTCCACCCGTAGCGATTTGCAAGTCGTCATGCACAACGCCACGTTTGATGCTGGCATGCTCGAGCGTGCGGGCATATCCGTAAAATGCCAGATAATTGACACCATGAAACTACTCAAGCTACAGGACAGCGATCGCGGCAAAGAGTGGTCCGACTCCTCAGGGAGCGGCAGCCAAAGGTCTCGATTGCTTCGTAGTACTGGCGAAAGTCTCAACTTCAAACTCAAGCCGCTCGCCCGGACCGTACTGAACATCGAGCCTCTCGATTTCCCTGACTCGGTCGAATGGCTAAATCTTGAACAATTGGTTCGATATTTAAAATCAGATTTAGTAATTACGTCGATGTTGCACCGACACCTACTCAGATTCGTCGGTCCACGCTGCTGGGAATACAACCAACAACTGGTATGTCCCATCACACCGCTGCTCGTGCGGATGACAAATTGCGGCGTCGAAGCCGATGTCGATTTCATCGCAAGTGAATCACAGAGAATACTGGACGTGATGGCCGAAATTTCCGTCTGTCACGAGCAACTGTACGGTCAACGTTTGGACGTCGGCGATTGGTACCTTCGCGGTTGGATTTATACTCATGGTCTAAAGTGTCGACGGATTACTTCTGGAAAGCATCATCAGTATTCCGTACGAACTCAAGATCTGGCCCAGCTCAGGCTTGAGGCAAACTCTGTGAGTGTCCGTCGTTCGCTCGAATTGATCAGCGATTACAAGCAGCTCCAAAGCTTGATGACTCGGCTCAAAGCGCTCTACAAATTTGTCTGTCCCCACTCGCGGCGTATCTATTCAACGTTCAATGATTCACAGAATTCGGGACGGTTATCGTCCACCCGCCCGAACCTTCAGCAAATCGCTGGTGAGCTGGCGCCGGGCGGTAGGAAGCAATTATTCAGTGAGAAGTTTAAGGAGGTAACGATTCGTAGCCGAAACGCGGTCGTTGCGACTACGGGATACACGCTGGTTGCCTATGACATTGCCCAGTCTGACATTCGCGTACTCGCGCATATGGTCGAGTCGTTTCGACACAGCGGCGAGGATCACATCCGTCGATTGCAGGCGGATCGTTTGCTAAATCTCAGGCCAGAAATTGAATTCTATCGGTCTCGAAGTCGGAATTACCTTCAACCGCAAAACCGCAAAACCATACGCTGCGATCACTGTTGGACAAAAATTGAGGCTCCATTCGCCGACGTCCAGGCAGTAACTTGTCCGACCTGTGGCGAGCAAATAATAATTCCACCGACTATTCCGGAATTCGATCCGTCGAAACCATGCCGATTGGCAGAGGACTTCCGGAATAGTTCTGGTGATTTCTATACGACAGCTACTCGTCGAATGTTGGGACGCGACCCGAAAGACAAGTCCGAGCGGAACGCTATGAAGCAGACGATTCTAGGGATCGTCAATGGCATGAGCTACCTCGCGTTAGCAAAACGACTGGGTGTTGACTCTACCACCGCATCAAATTATCTCGATGCATTTGCAAAAGCGTACCCGCAAGTGGATGCCTACAAAGCCCTGACAAAATTCGAGTTCGCCATCACCGGCGAGTCTTGGACATTCGCTGGGCATCATCGACAGATTACGCCGCATCGATGGATGGTGTCCGAGCCAGAGCTTGAGCTGTTTGTCAGCTATACGGGCGCGGACAAACTATGGCTTCGTGTGGTTCCCCTACGGCCGAACCGTCATACGCTCACTTGCTGGGTACTCAGCGCTATCGATGCTAAATATGGCAGCAAAAACGAGGGGCGTGAGATCTACCATCATGTGGACGGTCGAATTAGTCAATTCCCGTACCGATTTTTCAATGATTCGAAACTCATATATCGATTGCCGGTTCGGAATATTTCTTGGCGATTGATCCGTCGCGTTCGGACTCGAACAGAGGAAGCGTTTTACGACGGCTATGACAGGACGTGGCGTCAGCTTTTCAATCACATTGCTCAGGGCGGAACGGCTGACATTGCGAAAATTATGATGATCCGAAGTCAATCGGCTTGTGATCGCTACTCGGCGAGGCTGTTACTGCAAATCCACGACGAACTCGTCTTTGAGGTGCCCGACGATCAACTGAGTGAGTTCGTTCGAACGGTTGCTAAGGTCTTATCGCTCCCACCTACTGACAATTTCAATGTTCCTATCGATGTCGAGCCCAAGGTTGGAAAACGGTTTGGCGAAATGAAAGCCGTCAGCCTGGATGAGGCTTAGCTCCACCAGCGCTCGCGTCTGCGCACACGTGCGCGTTATTAATAGTGTGCTCTTTTAATTCCGAAATCCATACAAGGAAATATCCAATGACAATTGATCGAAAGTCGAAAAGCGGTTCGTTAGTAATGACAGTGACCGAAGTCGGAGAATGCCTTGGAATCAGCACTCGCACAGTCTACCGACTGCTTGACGCTGGTCAGATTCCGAAACCTATCAAACTTGGTAATTCTACTCGATGGCGTCGCCGTGATATTGAGTCGTTTATCAACGAAGGTTCGATGCCAGCTTTTCGCCGAGCCATACAGTTGCGGGATGCAAATAAGTAATTGTTTGCTAATCGGACGCCGGTTGTAATGGAAAGTTTTGACCCTTTGGCTCTTTCGAGGCACTTGTTATGGCTGGTTTGAGTAAGCGTGGGACAACGTGGTATGTCAACTGGCGCGACGCGAATGGAATTGTTCGGAAAAAAAGCACTGGCTGCAAGGATCATTCGGCAGCTAAAAAAGTATTAAAGGAAGTTGAACGCGAACTAGCTCTGGATCGAAAAGATTGCTATGCCAAATGGCGTCGAAAACCATTAGCCGATCATGCCGTGGACTATCGCGATTTTCAACTTGCCAAAGGTACGTCGGTTAAGCAGGCAGATCAAACACATTCGAGAATTCAACGGACTCTGGATGACTCTGGTATCAAATGGATGCAGGATCTTTCGGTTTCGTCAGTCACTAAGACCATCGATGGTATGCGGAAGAAACCGCAATCGCCGAAACGAAAGGAAGAATCGTACCCGACAATCTCGCTACGTACCAAGAACTTTTACGCCAAGGCGATCAAGCAACTGACTGCCTGGATGTACCGCGAAGGACGCATCGAAACCGATTTGCTTATCCACTTGTCGATGCGAAATATTCAAACTGATATACGGCATCCACGGCGAGCGCTTTCCGACGACGAATTCACAAGGCTTGAGTACGCTGCCCGCATGTCTCCGAAGGCGATTGAAGGGATGATTGGTGAGGAACGAGCGTTCCTTTATCGAATGGCACGAAGTACCGGCCTTCGGAAGGGCGAGCTTGGTAGCCTTCACCTTGGCTCTTTCTTTCTTCAGGAACCTTCGCATTTGATTGTTGAGGCGGCATATAGTAAGCATCGGGAGCGGGACACGGTTTATCTTCATCCTGATTTCATATCTGAAATTAACGGTCAACTGGCTTCATTAGCTCCCGGTGAACCGCTCTTTCCGCTTCTGTCGCAACGCAAGACGGCGGACATGATTCAGGCCGATCTGAAAGTTGCCGGAATCGCCTACAAGGATGAGCATGGGAGGTTTGCGGATTTCCATGCCCTACGGCATACATTCGTGACCAAGGCTTGGGAAACCAATGCTCCGGCCAATGTGGTAATGAATCTGGCACGTCACAAAGACATTGCCACAACGATGCGGTATACCCACAAAGACCAGTCGGCACAGATTGCTGCGATACGCGCCATGACCCCACCCAAGAAGGTGAATTAAGAGACTGAACAGCAGATTCTGCTGTCCAGTTGTTTCTAGAACGAGGCTCAAAACCCGTTCGAGGCCGTAAAAAGAAGTACACCCGAGAGGATTCGAACCTCTAACCCTCGGTTCCGAAGACCGATGCGCTATCCAATTGCGCCACGGGTGCGTCGGGCCCTAACTTAGCAGATGCGTTTTAAGATGGCAATCGCCGTCGAGGTCCTAAGAAGGGCAACGCAGCTATTTAACTGGCACCAATCTCCCCGTGGCTGCTAGGCCTGGGCCTTTAAAAACCGGAGCTAACGCTCGACGGCGAATTTACGGATAATCGCTAATCGCGTTGCTTTGAAGGGCCGACGGTTATTCATCGGATTTGCTGGTGATTTATAGTTTTTGCATTCGAAGTAACGCTTGGTTTTAGGCGATGCCCTGTTGCTCTGGAAGCGGTCCGACCGCACAATAGCATCATAAGCTGAAATGGATTTTCCATCTTGAGTGCGAGTGCTTCATGGCAACGGTTAATTTTCGTGTGATGCAAGGAGCTGACCGCGGACGGTCGTACTTGGATTTAAAATTGCCGATCACTATCGGTCGTGAGGAAGGAAACGCTATCCAGCTCAACGACGAGCGAATTAGCCGATTTCATATCAAAATCCAGGAAGATAATCGCCATATTGTGCTCACCGATCTCGATAGCACCAATGGTACTCGAGTTAATGGTGTCGATAGCCAACTTCGCATTCTTCGATTCGGGGACGTTATCACGGTAGGGCGAAGTATTCTGCTTTTCGGAACTCGCGATGAAATCTCAGCTCGTCTCGATGACGAACGGACTTCGGAGCCGACCGCGTCGGGGGCTGCCAAAGACGCTGATTTCGATATGTTCGGCAGTCCGGATTCAGCAAACTTGCTTTGCAATCGAGCTCCCGAACCTAAGATCCCAGAACGGCTTTCGCCCAGCCAAGCTGCGCAGCTCTCCGAACTGCTCGAATTCTTTCATGGTCAATTCGGTACGATCGTCGAGACCGTCAAGATTCCAGAGCTGGCCTCGAATGTAATCATCAGCAAAGAAACATGGCAACTCATGCTGCAAGTCTACAGTCGCATGGGTGAACTCATTCGCTCGGTGGCTGACCCCGAAGGATAGCTAATTGGACGCGACAGTTTCGTCGGGCGCTGTATTGCTCTCATCGCTTGTAGGCAATAGCGATTCGCGTAGGATTCGATCGAGGATTCCGTTGACGAATTGCCCCGAGTTATGGTGTCCATACCGTTTGGCTAACTCGATCGCTTCATTGATGATGACGCGACCGGGAACATTCGCCCAAATCATCTCAAAAGTTGCTAAGCGAAGGATGTTTCGATCGATCGTCGCCATCCGCTTGACGGACCAATTGGCGGCGTTTTGCCCAATCAGTTGATCGATGTCCTTGCGATTTTTTCGAACTCCCGACAAAAGCTCCTCGCCAAATGCAACCAGTGGCTTATTCTTCCGCATGCGAGTTTCAAGAAACTGCGAAGAATTACTAATTTTACGAGCAGGATTGATGTCTTCTTCGTAGAGAACTTGCAGGACTACTTCGCGGACACGGCGTCGGGTCGTCATAAATTCGATGAATGCATTTGTAAAGAGCTTGATAACATTGAGGTGCTTCGATTATAGCTATTGAGTTCACCCGATGGAATTGCTTTTTTCAATTTAGAGGCTGATTCGATCGAGCTCTTTTGCGAGAATCTTGGTTGTTGAATATGGATCCTGACTGCCTTTCGAGCTTGCTCCGCCAAAATGGGTCACCGCTGCTGGTCGGATCAAAAGCGATCGTTCGCGAACAGTTGCGACGTCTCCGCAACGCGATTCCGTCGGTCTATTGGTATTTTGCGGCGAAAGCGAACAGTGATGTCGAGCTTTTAAGGACACTCGCCATGGACGGATGTGCGTTTGACATAGCCTCGCATTCCGAATTGCAACGCGTTCAATCCGCGCTACACGATTTAGGTTTGAACGATTTCCAAACCTCGGGTTTGGAGAATGATCCTCGACCGACGAAGGCCTCTTACGAGAAAGCGTGTATCGAGAAGGCCAGCAGCGGCAATTTTTTGCCATCGATCGTACACTCGCATCCTTGCAAAAGTCCGACGGATATTGCAGCTTGTTATCGCGATGGTCTTAGGTGGTTTGTATTCGACTGCGAATCCGAACTCGAAAAACTGGCAATCGCGGCACCACAAGCAAGATTATTGTTGCGAATCAAGCTCGACGACCGTTCCGGCGCGGTTCGGTTCTCCGAGCGCTTTGGTGTCTCGCAAGAATCGCTTCTCGCGTTGGCGGCCAGCGCTCGAAAACTCGGAATTCCGATTGAAGGAATCACCTTTCATGTCGGCTCGCAAGCCATCGATCCGGCCGACTTTGATGTGGCGTTACGCTCAGCAAGACAAGCGTGGGATTCACTCGAAGCGAACGAATTCAACTTGTCGGTACTAGATATCGGAGGCGGTTTCCCGGTAGTGTATCGAGACCAGAAAGCGCCATCGATCGAGGACTATGGTCGATCGGTCGCCGCAAGCCTTGATCGTCATTTTGGTGATCTTCATGTTGCTGATCGTGCACCAACGATCATTGCGGAACCGGGGCGCATTCTTTGCGCTCCGGCCGTCTCGCTGCTTACAACGGTCATCGGCAAGCAGCATCGAGATGGAAAGCCTTGGTACACGATCGATGACGGCCGATATGGATCGTTCTCGGGCAAATACTTTTCGGCAACGACGTTCGATTTTTATCCTCTTCGAATCGAAAATACTTCCGTCAAACAATCGATGATCGCTGGTCCAAGTTGCGACGGTGGAGATATCGTTGCGATCGACTATCCGGTACCTGATTTAGAAGTTGGCGATCTGCTCGTCGTTCCGATGATGGGAGCGTATGCCGCAGTAGGAGCTACCGATTTCAACGGGCTGCCTCGGGCCAAGCAGATTTGGATCGACTAATTACACGAATTATTCGAAAATCATTCGTCGTTGGTTTCGGTGAATAGTTGCTCGCGAGTCTTGAGTTGGTAGAACAGGGCACGCTTTTGATCGGGGAGCGAGTAATCGAATCCTAGGTTGCGAAGGAACGAATCGGACGCGCTGATCGCCATGACTTCTAAAACGCCGCGATCTCGAGCTCGTTCAACGCAAGTACGAACGAGTTCGCTGCCGATTCCATGCCCCTGATAGCCATCGGCGACCGCCAAGCACTGGATTTCCGACAACTTTCGGGAATAGATCTCGATGGCGGAAAAACCGATGACGATCGCTTTGCCATCGGAATCCGGAGTCTCGGCGACAAAGCCGTTGCTCATGAGCGTCAAGATTTCTGTGCGGGTACGCTTGAGTAATTTCCGAGCTTCAACGAACGGTTGCAGCAACTGTTGTATCGCCGACAAATCGGACTCGATAGCTTGTCGAATCACAAAACTTAGCGACTTTTTTTCATCATCGGGACTGGCTAATGGCAATGCTTCGACTCCTCATTGGATTGATTTGCGGGTGATTTCAAGCTAAGCGATCCGAGTGCCGGTGATCATCGCCATCGAGTCGGTGATTGCCATAATTAACGGTTGCGGGTTGTCACGCCAGGAAGCCGTAGTCGAAGTTTTGTGCCGAAGATTTTTGACTTGGCAAGATCCTTCGTTGAGTTCGTTGGAACCAGCAACCAAAGCGAGAGCAAAACCTCGCTCATCAGCATATTTGAGTTGCGTCCCGAGTTTCTTGGGTTCGGGATAGAACTCTACATTCCAACCAGCTTGGCGAACGATTTGGCACAACCTCATGTAGTCGTGCAAACGATCGGCGTCGAAAAAGGGAACAAAAATCTGGGCAGAGGAACGCGATTGTGGGAGCTTTCCGAGTAGGTCGAGGGCTGCAATGAGGCGATCGAGACCGAGCGATGCTCCGATACCGGGCAAATGCTGCTTGGTATAGAGTCCTGCTAGATTGTCATAACGTCCACCGCTACAGATGCTCCCAATGCGTGGCAGGTCTAAGAGTGTTGTTTCAAAAACAACTCCCGTGTAGTAATCGAGGCCGCGCGCGATGGTAACATCGATGCGAAAGCTGTCAGCCGATATGCCGTAACTGTTGAGGGCATCGGCGATGGATCGCAATCGTTCGACGCCCCGCATTCCGAGTTCTACGCCGCGAAGATTATCGGTTAATTGATCTAAGACTTCGGCAGTGTTCCCTTGAATATTTGCCAGTGCAAGTATCTCATCGATTTGGCTATCCGAAAGTCCGCCGGGATCTTGAAGTTCCTTTCGTACCGTTTCAGCACCCAGCTTTTCAAGCTTATCGAGGGCACGCAAGACAGCCACGCTTTTATCTTGAAGCGAGAGTTTTTCTAGCATCCCATTGAGGATCTGTCGGTTGTTCATGCGAAGTTGAAAGCGATCGATTCCGATTTCCTTCATCAAGTCGGCAATCACGATGGCGGTTTCAATGTCGGCAACGACGCTTTCGGTGCCAATAGTGTCGAAGTCACATTGAACAAATTCACGAAATCGACCCGCTTGCGGTTTCTCGCCACGCCAAACCGGAGCAATATGGTATCGCTTGAACGGTGTACCTAGCTGCGAAATATGTTGGGCGACGAATCGAGCCAAGGGAATGGTCAAGTCGAATCGCATTCCAATCTGCTTGCCGCCGTGCTCGAAGCGATACATCTGCCGATCGGTTTCCTCTGATCCTTTGCCGACAAGGATCTCCGCATACTCGAGGGCGGGGGTATCGATTGGAACGAAGCCGAAGCGGCGATAGACCCGTCGAGCCGCTTCCATCAGTTGCTCCCGAGGGATCATGACCTCGGGAAGACAGTCGCGAAATCCTTTCAAGGTTCGCGGCTCTATCAGTTTATCACTACTCATGACATTCCTGTATTGGACGAACTGTCAGCCGTTCAGCATGGGAAGCATGGCGGGTTCAGGGCTGCGGATGGAAGCAGGATCGGTGGTTAAAAATCGAGCTTCCATGTAGTCGGCAACCTGTTCGGGCGTTTCGAAGTACATGTCGTAGACCGCATCGTCGTCGAACTCGCAATTCTTCGTTGTGTAGTCGCGGCAAATTTGCGGTCGCGTTTGATAGATTCCACATCGATTGTCTGACTGAAGATGTTTGCAAACCGTGTGGACAAGAAGATACCAGGTGTCATCTTCAACGAACATCGAAGCCCGATCATGCAGCAAATACCAGCGAATAAAATCGAAGTCGCCGTGTTCGGTGGGGCTTTCGACGGGAAGCGCAAAGTAACGGCAGCAGCGTGCGGTACAATAGTCGCAAAGGCAATCGGCCGACGGGACTTCGTCGCGTAGCGGTTTTCGGCCTTGAATCGTTTTAAGCGGCGGATCGTAGGTAAGAGTGGACATAGTCGTTTGGAATGTTGGACTGAAAAGTTAAATAGGAAAAGCCAAAAACCTCGAAGTTCTCGCGGATTAGTATAACTGCAAGGAACCGGTTAAATAATCCCAGCTAGCAGGTTACCAAAGCTTGGGTACGATGGCTAGCCTTTGATAAACGGCATGACGGAGAGGTGTTCATTGGAAATCGTGGTTACGGCCGTAGGCCCGGACAATGTTGGCTTAGCCGATCCAATCATTCATGATTTGACCGGACGCGGTGCGAATATCGCGGAAATCCAGATGTACAATCATGACGATGCGGCTGTCTTCGCCATGCTGTGCCGAGCCAATGTCGACGCAGCGGAACTGGCGCCGATCAAACAAGCGATGGCGGTTATTGGACAGCGCAAGCAGCTTGAAGTTCGGGTCTGGAGTCCCGAAGAGCGTCAGGCGCGTCCAAAATTAGCGATTTGTGTAACTTTGCTCGATGCGACCCCACGCGCTGTTTTAGAGGCGATCCGAGAAGGAAAGATTTGCGCTGAGCCCACTGTATTGATCGGCAATCGCGAAAAATGCAAAAGTCTAGCTCGCGATTTTGATGTGCCCTGGGAGTACATCGGGCAAGATGATGGTTCAGCCGATGATGGGTTGATGTGCGATTTGCTCGATCGATACCAAATCGACTATGTGGTACTTGCTAGGTATATGCGAATCCTCCCGCCGGATACTTGTTGGAAATTTGCCGGTGGTCGCATTATTAATTTGCACCATGGACTTTTGCCAAGCTTTCCTGGCCTGCGTCCTTACCACGATGCGTATGCCGCCAGAATGCTTACCTTTGGAGCCACATGTCACTTTATTGTGCCCGAGTTGGATGCTGGGAATCAGACGATCCATCAATCAACCTTTGCCGTCTCGCCAGGCACAAGACTCGACGAAGTGATTAGAATAGGCCAGGAACAGAACGAGCCAAGCTGCTTGGTAGAGGGCGTTCGACGCGTCGTCGCTCGCGAAGTCCAACTCCATTTTCATCGTGTCATTGCAACGCCGCGTAAATTTTCGGAAAGCGAATAGTCATGAACTCAGCACTTACGATGCGCCCTCATTGGGCGATCCTCTTTCTGTCGCTAGCCATTGGAGTTGCTGCAACGTCGAGAGCGCTCGCCCAGGATTTTCCTGCCGACAAAGCACCTGAAGTGCTCTCGATTGCGACTTGGAATTTGGAATGGTTTTTCGACGCCAACCCGGCGGACAATCAAAGCAAGATCGCTCACGAACAAGCCGCCCCCAACGAAGCTGCCTGGAAATGGAAGCGCGACACCATCGCGGCATCGATCGCCAAAATGCAACCGTCGATCATTGCACTTCAGGAAATCGAAGGCAAGGGCGTGCTTCATGAATTGACGAAGGCGCTCAAAGACAACCACAAGATAAGCTATCGCATTGCCTACGTCGACGGGTTTGATGGAGCGACCGAGCAAGACGTTGGGATCTTGTTTCAGAATGGATGTGTCGAATACTCGCGACGCGAACAGAATTCGAAAATGTTTGAAAGCAAAATTTTCTATAGCCTGTCAAAACATTTATTGGCAAAATTCGAATGGGATGCCAATGGTCACGAAGAGGGTGTGACGCTTCTCAATCTACATTTGCGAGCTCGAGAGGAAGCTTCAGCCGAACGTATCAAGCAAGCGAAATTGGCTCACTACCTTCTTCGCGATCGCATTACCGCTGGCGAAAACGTCGTCATGCTGGGCGATGTGAATTTGGAAAGCAAAGCTGGGATATTGATGGCCAACGATGATGGAATCGAAAGCTTGACAGGTCGAGACACGCCGTCGAAAGACGATGACTTGATCGATCTAAATACCAAACTGCCGCCCCAAAAGAGTCGTACACACTTGGTACTTGATCGCCAGTTCGATCGAATTCTCGTCAGTCGATCGATGATCGAAGATGCTCCGAACGTCAAAGACTGGGTCTTCCAAAAAATCGAAGTCGTTTCCGAAGCGGTCGTTCGAGGGACCGAGTCCGTCGACGATCATTGGGAAAAACGCTACACCAAACCAATTGCTCAACGCGAGCCCTCCGACCATTTCCCGGTGATGGCAACATTTCAACTAAAGTAGCTTCCGAGCGACTTTCGTGAATGGAATATCCAAGGTATTTAAGCGATCGGTGCAAGTTCGCGATGGACGTTCTCGATCAAGTCGAGCTTAATCGTCGATTGTTCCTGAGCGTAGCCGACCATCAAGGCTAGATCGCAAAGCGAGTTAATACGTCGCGGTACTCCTTCGCAGAGATGGTGAATCGCGTCCAACGCATCGCTCTGAAATATCGCTTCGATGCTTCCGTGGGCCGAACGCAATCGATGGCCAATATAAGAATTTGTTTCATCGATCAAGAAGCGATTCAACATACAGCGAACCGCGACCCGTTGGTCGAGAGCCGGATGCCGTTCTAACTGAGCAATCAGCGACGGCTGCCCGCTCAACAGAACAGTGAAGGCTGCTTCGCCAGAGGTGTCTTGGATCGACAAGTTCAAAAGCAATCGAAGAGTATCGAGCGTACCTTGATCTTCAAGCCACTCGGCTTCGTCGATAACGAATACCGTATGCCGCCCGGATTGAACGGTCCTGGCCAGCGATTTTTCAATCGACTGAATCGATGCCGACATCGATGACGCAGGCGTTGGAGTAGTTGCATCGTCCGAAGCCAATTGGCTAGCGATATAATGAACGAATTGGTCGGGCGCAAGCGCCGGATAAGCAACATGCACGACAGCGCCAACGATTTCGGGCATCTGGCCTCGAAGTTGCTGTACGATCATGCTCTTTCCCATGCCGCTATTTCCACAAACGATCGCCACCGAGCGACGGTTTTCAATTGAGAAACGCAGCTTGAGCAGCGCAGCTTGATGCGATTCCGATGGATAATAAAAGTTCGTCGAAAATCGATTTTCGAACGGTCGCTCCGAAAGTTTCCAATGTTCTTCGTACATGTTCGAAATACTCAATCAGGAATGAAAGTTTTCAACCAATCCAATCGATTGGACTTCTTGTTGTTTAACCATGTCGATCGCCGCATCAACTCGCTGTCGCAAACTCAGTTCGGCATCGACGATCAATAGCGCTGCATCGAGAACGGCTTCTTCGCCAGTTCCGAGCAGTTGACTTTGCCGCTGAGTTAAGCGATTGGCGTCAATGATGACCATGTCAAAAGCGTTCGAAATCCGCTTGATTAGTTTATTGATTCGAAGCGTGTGCGCCGCAACTTGTGAAGCCGCAATCGTATCGGTCAGCGGAAATAGCGTGACGCTTTCATTTATCGAATGAATCGCGATTTCATCGAGTGGATAGTTTTCCAGCAAGCACTGTTGCCAGCCGCCTTGAGCTTCGAGATTCAGTTGATCGACGAGGCTTGGGCATTCGTAGTCGCCGTCGAGCAAGCCAATTCGCATACCCATTTTGGACAGAGTCTTTGCTAGGCACATTGCGGTTGTCGAACGTCCGACTCCGCGCTCACCGCTGGTGATCGAAAGCACCCTAAGGCCTTTGCTTTGAGCGTGTTGAAGATGCAGTCCAATTTCGCTGAAAGATTCTGCTTGCGTCGAGAGTAAATTGGCAACGGCACTCGGCCATAAAAATTCGTCGACTTCCCATACCGGCTGGATTGGCACGGCGATCTTTGCAAGGCTTTCAGCATCCGAGTTCTTAGCCGAGGCGGCAGGTCGTCGGATGGTGTCCGCTGACGCATTCGGTGCGCTAGAACGAATCGATTCTTGTGAACGCGGGGCATCGACGTTGAATAACGATTGAGTCTCAAGTTTCGTTTCGAAATCCGAGTGAATGGCAGTCTTGTGGTCGTTAGTGGTTCGAGCGGATACCGACGTGGAGTCGGCCGTTGCTTTGACACTGCGTTCCACCGTACCGAACGACCAAGGAATTGCCGATTCCGGGCGAGATACTGGAGGATTAAAGTGATGAGCTGTATCGACTCGTACGTGATGGTTAGTAGCCACCGAGTTGGATGACGGAAGATTCTTTGAAGGAACGTTCGGCGTAAATTTCTGTTGCGCAGGCGAAGATTGAATCGGTTGCGGAGGTGCCGCATCCATTTGTCGAGCTTGCTGCAAATAGCTCGTCAACGTCTTGCGCGGTGCTGGTTCTGTCGGTTGAGTTGGAGCGACGGGCTTTGATTGAGCGACGGGCTTTGATTGAGCGGCGGGCTTTGATTGAAGGGCGGGTGGTCCAGCCGCAGATGGTTGAGCGGCAGGGATACTGGGAATGGCAACCGAGCGAGCATGTGAACGGGGCGAGTTTGGAATAGTGGCCTTGGGGGCAGCAGATGGTGCGTTAAATGGTGCAGTCGGGGCTACGGCAATGTGCGGCTGTATCGAGGCAGTCGGGGGCGTCGCGATGTGAATCTTCAGAACTCGTTCGCCGGAAGGGTCGACGAGGGAACGCGTCTCGATTTGGGAAGGCGCACTTGGACGTTTCTTGGCGTAGGCGCTCAAAAACGCTTTATCAATTTGGCTCATGTTGCACGATCCTCAAACATTGACTCAGTGAGATTAGTAGGGCTTTGAAAAATTTTGACTTTGCGGAGCCGGGCTAGGTTGCGTCATATTGGCATTACTTGCTTGCGACGGATGGCCATTCGGCCCCGTCATAATCGGCTGATACGGCTGTTGACCTGGTGCAGACTGATAGGACTGTTGTGGCGGTGCAGGTTGATAAGATTGTTGTGGCGGTACAGGCTGATAGCTCGGCGCGGGTTGATAAGTGGTTGCCGTCGGAGCAGGTGCCATCGGTTGAACGCTTGGGGGATAAGAAAGTTGGGCTCCGATGGGGACGTAGCCATTGCTGTTGGATTGGTTAGGTAAGGTAGCTGGATTTGGTTGCCCGCTGCCGTATGCGACCTCCGCAGGATTAACGCCGTACCCAGCATACGTTTGTTGAGCACCATATCCTTGCGTCGGCGAAGCGATATTGGGTGAAGTCGAATGCATCGACTGCGTAGAAGCATATTGCATATTGGGTGCCGATGACGGCGTTGACTCGACCTGATTCGATGGAGCTTGTCGGGCGCGTGCCAGCGCTTCCATCTGGCTTTGATAGTTGTTCCGCATCTCCTGATACTTAGCACCGATCTGAAGAAGTTGGGCGGTATCCAGATTAGGTGTCGAGGTTGAAACGACGCCGGCTTGCTTGTTGTTGGAAACATTTGCGGCGGAACGATCGGTCGACAATTCTTGATTGTCCGTCGGCGAATTCTCAAATGTATTGTCACTAGAGAATGTCAGCGTTTCCGAATCGTCGGGTGAAGGCGATCCGCCAAAAACAATGGCTGAATTGGAATCGATTGACTCGACACCGAGATTTGCGGTTTTCGCTTTAGCCGTACCCGCTTTTCTATCTGGTTTGGAAGATATCAACATTGTCGGAACGTCTAGTCCGTTGGATTGCGGCTCGGTCTCGCTATCAAAGGAATCAAACATGATGACTTGTGGAGCAGTCGACTTCTTACTCGTCGTGGCAATTTCCGTTGAATCGAATTCAAATTCGGGCGATGCTTCGACATTTAATAGCCTATCTGCGTCATCACCCATCGCCATCTGTGGCAACGCAGGTGGTGCTAGCGGTGCGATCAGTTCGATGCTGACGACGGACGGAGTCGAAGGCGTTTCCGTGGTGTTTGCTGTTAGCTCAGCGAGCGGATTATTGGTGCCGACTTGATTCGCGTTATTGCTAGTCCGACCAACAGAATAGGCTGCAATGACGGCGACGAGCAGCAAGATATAACCGGTGGGTAAGCTGCGCTTGGTTTGCGATGTCGACGGATCCGTCGACGTTTTTGGAGCGGGTACGGAATTCGGACTATCCGAACGTACCGACGTATTGGAAGCTACGTTGCTGTTGGCTAACGCAGGCGTGGCTAAACCGTTTTCATGGGCGGGCGAAATAGTGGCATCGTTTTCTGTCGCATCGATACCGGCATTAGACCGCTGCAAATTCTTAAGCCGGAAGAGGACGGGTACGTTGCTTCGAGAGTGCGAAGCATCGGTACGTTTGACTGTAGCGCGCAATCGCTCATTGGATTCGCTCGGTTTATTTCTGCGATCTGAGGTGCCGTCCATGGCGTTCCTTTGTCCTTTGTCGAAATTAGGTTGGCTGCGTCCTGTTCAACCAACTAGAGACCGCTCATCAGAGCGACTCAAAAGTTCGTTTATTCCTGCTGTATCGGTTGTCGGATGTAGGTACTTGAGCGAATATTCCGCCTGGTTAAATTGGGTAAGAAAAAATTCGGTACGCGTCGAAGCACAACTCAAGCAATTACAGCCTGAATTCCGCCGGAGCTTAGATTCTCTAACTATCCGGGGAAAGATTGATTTCTCAACCAAGATCGTTCTTCGTTCGTTTCCTTATGCCATCATTACTGCCTAAGCCCCCCATATTTCCCTCGGATCGCATTTTCAATTATGCTAGTGGTTTCTAAGGCGAGCACCAGATACGAATGTTCCTAATTTCACGTAGGCGAGTCTCTCCGAGACTCGATCAGCATCGCAGCATAAGAGAAAGTTAAACCAATGGTTCATCGATTTTGGATACTAAGCCTCGTTATTGGAACGTCGCTAAACCTGCCGCCATGCTATAGCCAGGACAAAGAAGCCCCATCGGCAAAGCCTGCCGCCGAAGAAAGCGAAACCGCCAAGGCACGTCGCGATCGACTAGCCGCCGAAGTCAAGAAAAAGAACTCGCAGTCCGAGTCAGTCGACGCGACAACTAAAGAAAGTGCCACGACAAAAACGAAAGTTAAGCTCGTACGACTTTCCGGTAGTTACGTCGACTTTAATGAAGCTCTATCGATCGATCCGACCACATTGCTGCTCGGTAGCGTGCCGACCAAACAGAAATCATTCTACAAGTTTTGCGAATTCATCGACGATTTAGCCAAAAACGATTCCCTGAGTTGGGTTGTCTTCGATATCTCGGATCCAAGCTTTGCAATGAATCCAGCTCAATTGGAAGAAGCAACGCGACGCCTTGCCAAGCTCAAAGCTTCGGGAAAACGATTGATAGCATGGCTGGAAAATGCGAGCAATGAACAGCTTCTGATCGCCGCGACTTGCGATGAAATTCTGATGGCGGATTTCGGTGGAGTCGATTTTCCGTCTGCATCGATGCAGTCTGTTTTTTATCGAGAAGCGATGGATCTGCTCGGGATCAAAGCATCTGTCGTTCGCGCTGGCGATTTTAAAGGAGCGGTCGAGCCGTTTATGAATGCTCAGATGAGCGAACATTTGAGAAGTCATTATCTCGACATGTTATCGTCGATCAACGATGCACGCGTCTCGATGCTCGCCAAAGGTCGAGGGCTTACCGTGGCCGACGTGCGAGAAATTCAAAAGAAGCGATTTTTGCTCCCGCAAGAAGCCGTGACCCGAGGGCTTGTCGATCGATTGGCGCCTTATGGATCGATGAAAGAGACCATTGATCGGATGATCGACAAACCCACCGAATGGATCGAACCTACCAAAAAAACCGAGAAGGACATGTCGTTCTTCGAAGTCATGAGTACGATCATGGCCGGGCCGAAGAAAAATACTGCTCGCGTCAAGGATCCGTCGATCGCCGTGCTGCACTTGAGCGGCGTTATACAGGATGGCAAGGAAGAATCGCCGGGAGCGATCGTCGATGGCCCGATAGTTAAGAGCATCGAGTCGTTGATTGAAGATGAAAAAGTACAAGCAGTCGTCGTCCGCATCAACTCGCCAGGTGGAAGCGCCACAGCCAGTGAATCGATTCGACAAGCATTAAAAAAGCTCGCCGACAAGAAACCGACGATAGTTTCGATGGGCGAGTTGGCCGCATCGGGTGGCTATTGGGTAAGCTGTTTCGGAGTTCCTGTCTACGCCGAGCGAGGAACGGTGACTGGCTCGATCGGTGTTTTTTCGCTCAAGCTAAGTTTTGGTTCACTGATGCGTCGCATCGGTGTCCACATGGAAACGATCGCCTTGGATAATTCAGCAGCCGTTTTCTCACTCGAAAAGCCTTGGTCCGAAGTTGACGAGTCCGTCCTGCAGGAAACGATTGACGATGTGTATCAACGCTTCCTACGATTGGTGAGCAAATCGAGGGGCATGACGGTCGAGCAGGTCGAGCCTTTAGCTGGTGGTCGCGTATGGTCGGGAACGCAAGCCAAATCGAACGGTTTGATCGACAACTTGGGTGGCTTAGACGATGCGTTGGACGCGATTGCCAAGAAAGCCAAACTCGAAAAATATAAAGTCATCCATCGACCGGAACCATCGACGGGTCTCGACCTCTTTCAATTGCTCGGCGAGAGCGACGAAGACGAGATTTTGATGCGCGTTTTATCGAAGGAAGCAATCGATATGTTGCAGGGGTCGGGATTCAAAATTAGCGTGTTGCGAACGATCGTCCGAGCAACGTCCCCACTGACTAAAGGGCGTCCTGTCGTATGGGCCCTGCATCCCGCTGACCTCAATGTCCGCTAAGGATCGTTCGACCAAGTAGTGGCGTAAGCTTCCAGTATGCGACCAAGAAGACGCAAGCTGGAAACTTGCGCCACGAATGAATTTGGATTGAATATGTCGAATGTTGAAGATCTATTGCAGCAAGCCATAGAACATCATCAAGTAGGACACTTCGATGCGGCGGATTCGCTCTACCGACGGATCCTCGAAGCTGATCCGAACCATGCCAGAACGCTCCATTTGATGGGGGTGCTGGCCTCGCAGCAAGGGAACTTTCAGGACTCTGTTCGGATGATCGAACAAGCTATCCGGCTCGCTCCTAACGAAGTCGCGTTTCATAGCAATCTCGGTTTGATTCTGACCGAACACAATTTACTCGATCAAGCCGTTGCGTCGCTTCTTCGAGCGATAGCGATCCACCCTGGCTTTGCCGACGCCCACAACAATTTAGGAAATGTTCGTCAGAAGCAAGGACAGTTCGAGGCGGCGATCGCTTGCTATCGCAAGGCAATTTCGATAAACCCAGACTTTGCGATCGCCCACTTTAATCTCGGTGTTGTGCTGGGCTCACAAGGATTATATGTTGCGGCGATTGAGTCGTATCAAACATCGCTCGCAGTGAGTCCGGACGCGGTCGAAGTGTATAATAATCTCGGTGTGGCTTTGATGGAATGCCGACGCTATGGCGAAGCCATTCTTGCGTTCCAGAGCGCTTTGCGTCTGTCGCCGAATTATGCCGACGCTTTTAAAAATCTAGGTAACACACTGACGGAAGTATTCGAATGGGAAAAGGCCATCGAAGCCTATCGACAAGCCAACCGATTGCGACCAGGAATTGCCGAGAGTTTGCAGGTTTATTTGCAGCAGCATATTTGCGATTGGAATGGGCTTGAAGCATTAACACATCAGTTGATTGCAATGGTCGACGATGCTCGATACGCCGAGTCCGGAATGACAATCTCTCCTTTTTCTTTCCTTTGCTTGCCCATCGCCACCACTGCGCAACAACAAATTCAGTGTTCACGGGCGTGGTCAAAAGCGAAGTATGGCTCGATCCACAAATGGCGTAAGCTTCCAGCTTGCGACAGAGAAGACGCAAGCGGGAAGCTTACGCCACGAGCGAAAGTGAACACCGAGCGATCGAGCGGTTCGGGTAAGAAAATACGAGTTGGCTATCTATCAGCCGACTTTTATGACCACCCGACAGCCTACCTTTCCGTCGAGCTCTTCGAAGCACACGACCGTGAGCGATTCGAGGTCATCGGGTATTCGATAGGGCCATCGGAGCCAGACCCGATGCGCGAGAGATTGACGCGAGCATTCGACAAATTCTATGATCTGCAGTCGCACTCTTTTGACGACGCCGCCTCGAAAATTGCTGCCGATCGAATCGATATTTTAGTCGACATGAAGGGGTATACTCGATATTCACGCCCGGAAATACTTGCCTATCGACCAGCCACGATCCAGGTAAGTTACCTCGGCTATCCTGGAACGATGGGAGCAGATTTCATCGACTATGCCATCGTCGATGAAATCGTTGTTCCACGCCACCAACAATCGTGTTTCTCAGAGCAGCTTGTCTATTTGCCTGGCTGCTATCAGGTAAACTCACGATTGACGACAGAGAAGTTGCCAATACCTTCGAGAGCGGACTGCAATTTGCCTGAAACGGGTTTTGTGTTTTGCTCGTTCAACAACAGCTATAAAATAACGCCGAAGATATTCGATGTTTGGATGCGGCTGCTTCAAAAGACTCCCGAGAGTTGTCTTTGGCTGTTAGAGGCCAATCGATTTGCGGCTGTTCATTTAGGTCGCGAGGCGGAAGAGCGCGGGGTCTCGGCATCAAGAATCGTTTTCGCACCCAAGCTGGATCATCTTGGGCATCTTGCACGCCATCGCGTGGCCGATCTCTTTCTCGATTGCTACCCCGTCAACGCCCATACGTCGGGCAGTGATGCATTGAGAATGGGGCTACCCTTGTTGACGTTACAAGGCGATACTTTCGTTTCGCGAGTGGCGAGCAGTCTTCTCACGGCCCTTGAATTGCCTGAGCTAATTGCAACTACCCTCGAAACGTATGAAGCGATCGCTTTGCAACTTGCGCAGGATCGCGATAAACTTCGAGAACTGCAAATGAGACTATCTAAAAACATTGAGGCTACTTCTCTTTTTGACGGTCGAGTTTTTGCTAGAACAATAGAAGTAGCTTATCAAACGATGTGGGAAGTTTTCGAAAAAGCATGAGTAACGAATCGGAGCTTCTTCGGCGAGCCACGCAATTCCACTTAGCTGGCCAGTTCGAGCAAGCGAGCCAGATTTATCGTCGCATTCTCGGGTCCCGACCCAACGAACCGGCGGCACTTCATGGGCTGGCTGTACTGAATTCACAACTAGGAAACGATGCTGAAGCTGTGCAGTGGATCGAGCGGGCGGTTGTGAGCGATCCTCAAAATGCAAAGTTTCATTTTGATTGCGGACTGTTGCGAGTGCGTATCGGCAAGCTCGATGCGGCGATCGGCAGCTTTCTTCAAGCGTTGTCGTTGAAACCGGACTACGCCGAGGCCTTGAATGAGCTCGGCAATGTTTGGAGGGCCCAGGGCAAACAGGAGCAGGCCATCGCGTCGTACCGACAATCTCTGCAAATTCAACCAAACTCGGCCATGCTTCGTGTCAATTTGGGTATCGCGTTGCATGAGCGTGGGGAAGTCAGCCAAGCGATTGTCGAGTATCAATCCGCGATTCGCATCCAGCCCGATGTTGCCGAGTACCATCATTACCTCGGCAATGCCTATGGCGACCTCGGGCAGTTCGACGCTTCAATCGCAGCCTACCAAAACGCCATCAAGATCCGGCCTGATTACGTCGATCCGCAAAACAATCTTGGCAACGTCTATAAAGAAACACGGCAGCTTTCGGCAGCGGTCGCAGCCTACCAGACTGTTTTGCAGTTGAAGCCCGATTCGGCTGAAACGTACTTCAACTTAGGAAATACCTTTCAAGAACTTGGGCAATTGCATGAAGCGCTCGAAGCATACCGGCAATCGCTAAGAATCGAACCTGGCTTCACCGTCGTCACGACCGCCTTGGTAGCCTTGCAACAGAGTTTGGCCAATTGGGAAAACGTCAAAGAGCTAACGAACAGCATCATTGAGTCCGTCGAGAACGACACGCCAAAGAGTGCCGCGCAGCTTGTAACGCCTTTCCATTTTATTTGTCTTCCGCGTCCAACGACCGCCAAGCAGCAATGGCGATGTACTCGACAATGGGTGTCCGCTCGATTTTCATCGTCCTATCTAGCCCATGCCAATCGCTACGCCTCGAAATTGCGATCTCCGCACAACAGACTTCGCATCGGCTATCTTTCTGCCGATTTTCATTCGCATGCAACCACTTCATTGATCGCAGAGATGATCCAAGCTCACGATCGACAGCAGTTCGAAGTCTATGGTTATTCGTATGGCCCTGACGATGGCAGCCCATCGCGACAGCGTATCACAGCCTCGTTTGATTTCTTTCGAGACGTTGCTCGTCAATCGTTCGTTGAAACAGCCGATTTGATTGCCGCAGATGAAATCGATATTCTGATCGATCTCAAAGGCTACACGCATCAAAGCCGAACGGAGATTCTTACCTTTCGCCCGGCACCGATACAAGTCAATTTCCTTGGCTATCCAGGAACGATGGGGGCTGAATTCGTCGATTACATTTTGGTCGACGACTTTATCGCACCGGCTGAAGACCAACCTTTTTACACAGAGCAACTTGTTCATCTTCCAAGTTGCTATCAAGTCAACGATAGTCGATTGCCTGTCGCTTCACACACCCCGACGCGCAGCGAATGCGGATTGCCAGACGACGGCTTTGTCTTTTGCTCGTTCAATAATCTCTACAAGATCACGAGCGACGTATTTGATGTTTGGATGAAGTTGCTACAAAGTGTCCCAGGGAGCGTGCTCTGGTTGCTCGATATCGATCCGGTGGCTAAGAACAATTTGAAGCGGGAAGCGGAAGTACGTGGCGTTTCTCGCGATCGGCTCGTCTTCGTCGCCAAGCAACCGCACCCGGAACACTTAGCTCGGCATCGGTGGATCGATCTTTTCCTAGATACGTTTCCGGTGAACGCCCATACGACAGCCAGCGATGCGTTGAGGATGGGTGTGCCGATGGTGACGCTTGCCGGGCCATCCTTCATTTCTCGCGTCGCCGGAAGTTTGCTTCGCGCCGTCGGTATGAAAGAGCTGATTGCCTCCGATCTGAAAATGTACGAACAAATTGCGATGCGACTCGCTTGTGATCCAGTCGCGTTGGCGGCGGTTCGAGATAAGCTGGCACACAATCTAAAGAGCAATCCGCTCTACAATGGCCAAATTTTCGCACGTCGAATTGAGCATGAATATTGTCGCATGTGGGATCGCTATTCGAGCAATGCTTCGTCAGCAGCGAAGGTCACCAATGCTTCCGATCCATCGAGTAGTCGGACTGAGCAAAAATTGAATACCGCGATCCAATTGCATCAAGCCGGAAAACTGGACGAAGCTGAAAGGCATTATCGAGAAGTCTTGAACCAAGATGTGAATCATTTTCTCGCTTGGTATCTTCTTGGAATTATCCAAAGCGATCGAGGCGATCCAATAGCGGCCATCGATTCGTACCGGCGTTCTTTATCGATCAACCGAGATTTTGTAGAAGCCTACAACAATCTCGGCAGCGCATTGCGGGCAACTGGTCGATCGTCGGAAGCCGAACAAGCGTATCGCGAGGCAATTCGCCGACGCGATACTTTTGCAGAATCACACTGCAATCTTGGATTGACGTTGCACGAACTTGGCCAATACGACGTGGCGATCGCGTCGTATCAACGAGCGATGGCTTTGCAACCCAAGATGGCCGAAGCCCATTACAATCTCGGGCTCCTTTTCCAGCAACAGGGTTCGAATGATAAAGCAATCGAGGCGTTTCGACATGCGATCGAATTGCGACCGAAATTTGCCGAAGCTCATAATAACTTGGGCAACCTCTATCGAGATTTGGGTGACTTGAATGATGCTCGACGCAGCTATGAATTGGCCTTGATCGGTCGCCCCGGTTATTCCGAAGCAATGTACAATTTGGGACAGTTGCTCGATGCACAAGGCGACAAGCAAAAAGCTGCCGAAGTGTTTTTGCAATTGCTTCATCTTGACCCAAGTTGTATCGCAGCTTCCGTTTCGTTGGTGCGAATCCGCCAAGAGCTATTTGATTGGGATCGTCTGGAAGAACTGTCTCGTCAAATATCCGATCAACTCGAAAGTAATGTTTCGTTGGAATCGCTGGCTTGGATTCCTCCGCTTAACTGGTTGACATTGCCGACACCATTATCGCCGAGTCGCCTGTTGAGCTGTGCTCAGATTTGGGCAAGTCGATTTAAGATCGCTTCGAGCATCGATCGTCGCTCGCGGTCGAGCATTCCAAATCCATCGGAACCAACCAAGCTTCGCATCGGCTACCTTTCCGGAGATTTCGGGATGCATCCGGTCGGTTACCTAATCGGTGATCTGATCGAATCGCACGATCGAACACAGTTCGAGGTTTTTGGCTATGCTTCGAATCGATCTGATGGAAGCGAACTTGCCCTCCGAATTCAAAATGCGTTCGACCATTTTTGTCAGCTCGACAATATGAGCGACGACGAGTCGGCGCATCGAATCGCCAACGATCATATCGATATCCTTGTCGACTTGCAGGGATATACCCACGGAGCACGAACTGAGATTTTGATGCGGCGTCCTGCTCCGATACAAATAAACTATCTCGGCTATCCTTGTACAATGGGGAATCGATGCATCGATTATATTCTTGTCGACGAGTTCGTCGCTCCGGAATCGCATCAGCCGTTCTATTCGGAGAAGCGAGTGCAGCTTCCAGGTTGCTTCATGGTCAATGATCGCTTCCGGAAGATCGCGTTGCAAACGCCGTCGCGTGGCGAAGCCGGATTGCCCGAGCAAGGTTTGGTATTTTGTGGCTTCAGCTCGAGTTTCAAAATAACGCCAACAATATTTCGCGTTTGGATGAAACTTTTGAAGGCGACGCCCGGCAGCGTCCTGTGGCTTCGGGCGGAAGACCCGGCTTCGATCGACAATTTGCGACGATTTGCGAAAGAGTCGGGCGTGTCCGAAGATCGACTTGTATTTGCTCCGAAAGTGTCGATGCCAGAACATTTGGCGCGACACCGACTAGCCGATCTGTTTCTCGATACCTTTCCGTACAACCAGCATTCGACGGCGAGCGATGCTTTGCGGATGGGAGTTCCGCTGCTAACTTTGGTGGGCGAGACGTTGGCTTCGCGAGTGGCCGGGAGTTTATTGAAAGCGATCGGGCTACCGGAACTCATGACCTATAGCATCGCAGAGTATGAAACGGTTGCGAAGCGATTGGCCAACGATGCGACGCTACTTTCTTCCTTGCGGAGCCGACTTACCGAAAACCTAAAAAACCATCGGCTATTTGACGGGCGGGCATTTGCAAAAACTCTCGAGCAGGCTTTTCGGTCGATGTGGGTAATCCATCAACGCGGCGAGTCCCCGAAGTCGATCGTTGTGGCGAGGGAGATGTAATTGACGAATTACGAACAATCGTTATTTAAGAATGCTTGTGAGAAACATCAAGCGGGCGAGCTGGGTGAAGCCGAGCAGCTCTATCGTCAATTATTAGAAAGCAATCCGAATTGCGCCGAGGCGTTGAACAATCTTGGGAATATCTATCGATCATTAGGAAAATTCGATACCGCAGAAGCGACTTATCGTCGAGCGATCGCGTGCCGAAGCGATTTTGCGGAGGCATACGGGAATCTCGGCTTGTTGCTGCAAGAGAGTCATCGATTTGATGAGTCGATGCGGGTGTATCAACAGGCGTTACTGCTGAACCCCGCGTCGGCAGAATGTCATTTCAATCTCGGCATCCTCCAGGAGCAACTCGGGCATCTGGAGGAGGCCAAAAGATCGTATGAGAACGCGATTCAGCATTGGCCAGACCTGGCCATCGCCTATAACAACCTCGGCAATGTCTTGAAAAAGCAAGGCGATAATCAGCGTGCCGTTCTCGCCTATTCGCAAGCCATCGAAATATTCCCTGAGAATCCTGACGCTTACTTTAATCTAGCCATTTCATTGAACGCGTTAGGTCAGACGACGTCGGCCATTGATGCGTACGAACGTGCGCTAGCCCTGCGTCCCGATCACCCCGAAACGCATTTTTACTTAGCGATCACCCAACAAGATCTAAAGCAGACCGAAGCAGCAATCGAGTCACTTCGCCGCGCCCATCAATTGCGACCAGGCTATGGGAACTCGGCACTACTCCATGCCCTTCAAAGCATTTGCGATTGGAAGGAAATCGAGTTGCTTGCACGGTCGACGATCGAATGCATCGATTTTCCAGATCGCAATCCGGAAAATAATTTTATCTATCCGCTTTCTTTTCTGGCATTGCCGATCGAAACTACCGCCGAGCAACAGCAACGCTGTGCGAAATCGTGCATCCAAAACTTAATGAAGTCGATCGATCGTCGTACCGGCGAAGGGCTCGCGACCGATCGACCGTCTCGTTCTAAAATCGTCCTCGGTTATCTTTCCGGCGATTATCGAATGCATCCGGTTGGTTATCTCATCCCTGAACTTATCGAATCGCATGACCGTACACAATTCGAAGTCATCGGCTATTCATTAGTTGAACCGGATGGAAGTGCCATCTGTCAACGCATTGCTAAGGCTTTCGATCGATTCGTTCAATTGGATCAAATATCGGCCGCTGAAGCGGCAATGCAAATTGCGAAGGATCAAGTCGACATCCTGATCGATTTGCAGGGGCATACTCGCGAAGCAAAGACAGAGATACTTGCCTATCGACCCGCTCCCATTCAAGTCAATTATCTTGGCTATGCCGGGACAATGGGGGCCGACTTTGTTGACTATATCCTGGCAGACGAAAAAGTCTTGCCTGCGAATCAGCGTCTCTACTACACGGAAAAGATTGTGCATCTGCCAGGATGCTTCATGGTCAATGACCATTTCCGCGAGATCGATGTGACGCCCATGTCGAGAGGCGATGCGGGGATTCCCGAAAATGCGTTCGTTTTTTGCGCCTTTAGTTCGAGCTTCAAAATTACTCCGACGATTTTCGATTGTTGGCTACGCTTGCTCAATGCTATTCCGAAAAGTGTCCTTTGGTTGAGAATCACCAATCCGTTGGCGATCGATAACCTTGGCAAATATGCAATGGATCGAGGAATCGATCGAGAGCGATTGATCTTTGCTCCGAATGTTTCGATGCCGAAGCATTTGGCCAGACATCGTCTTGCCGATCTCTATCTGGATACCTTCCCTTATAACCAGCATTCGACGGCCAGCGATGCGATTCGCATGGGCGTTCCTTTGATAACAATCGAAGGGCAGACGTTTCCGTCGCGAGTCGCCAGCAGTCTTTTGCAAGCCGTCGGAATGCCGGAACTGGTGACCCGAACCGCGGAAGAATATGAGCGATTAGCCATACAGTTGGCTAGCCAACCGCCGATGCTCTCGGCGATCCGAAGTAAGCTCGAAGCAAACCTCGTTGGAAGTCCGCTCTTCGATGGATCGGTCTTTGCTAAAAATGTTGAAAAGGCATTTCGAGCCATGTGGGAACTGCATCAACGCGGAGAATCTCCGAAATCGCTAAGCATTGCAGGAGAATCGTAATTGATGTCATCGGAAAGGGAACAACTCAATGCAACCATCCTTGGTCTCCAGCAAGCGATTCAACACGACTCTGAAAATGCGCAGGCATTTTACGAATTAGGAATCGCCTTCAACATGGCAGGAGATCACCAGTCGGCTCGCGATGCGTATTCGCAGAGTCTGCTGCTAACCCCTGATAATGCGGACGCCAACTACAATCTTGCCTACTCGTATTGCGTTTTAGAGGAGCTTGACAAAGCCAAAGAAGCCTACTGGAATGCGATTCGATTGCGCCCGACCTTTGCCGAGGCATACAACAACCTCGGCAAAGTCTGTTTGCAATGTGGTTCCGTAGTTGAAGCCGTGCTCATGTTTCAAACCGCGTGCTCATTGAAACCCGAGTTAGTTGAATTTCAATATAACTTGGGCATTGCGCAACAAGAGAACCAACAATGGGATGCCGCCGCCCGATCGTACCAGTCGGTGCTGGCGATTCAACCCAATCATATCGAGTCGTTGAACAATCTCGGCAACGTCTACAAGGCCCAAGGAAAATTTGCGCTAGCGGTCAATGCCTATCGAGATGCAATTTCACTCGATCCCTCGTTTGCCAATGCTTATTTCAATCTCGGTATTTCGCTCAGCCTGATGGGAAGCGCCGAAGCCGCCATCGATGCCTTTAGAAAATCGATCTCACTTTGTCCTGATCATGCTGAATCGCACCTGAATCTCGGTGTTGCGTTTCAGGAGTTGCAGCGGGTTGACGAAGCCATTCAAGCTTTTCGCAATGCCTACGCCCTTGGAAAGGGATATGGTGCTGGTGCCTTACTTCATCAGTTGCAACATATCTGCGATTGGAAGGAGTTGGACGCGTTAACAAGCGAAGTTATGACTCGAATCGAGTATCCTGAAAAGCAGTCAATTGACGACCTAGTCACTCCGCTGACAGCTCTCGCTTTACCTTGCGTCACGACATCGGAGCAGCAGTTCGCTTGCGCTCGAGCTTGGGTAAGTCGACTCGATCGAACTAAAAACTCGGATGCAAAAATCGCTGCGATTCCGAAAAGCCCACACGCAAAAATTCGACTCGGTTATCTTTCGGGCGATTTTGGGACACATCCCGTCGGATACTTGATCGCTGAACTTATCGAAGCCCATGATCGAGGTCAATTTGAAGTTTTCGGATTCGCGACCAAGCCGTCCGACCAAAGTGCGCTCAGCCAACGCTTCGAAAAAGGCTTCGATCAACTCATCTACGTCGATCGAGAAGGCTTCGAAGATGCCGCAAAAATGATCGCCGACAAGGGGATCGCTATCCTGGTCGACTTGCAAGGCTACACGCGAGGTGCTCGTACCGAAATCATGGCTCAGCGTGCGGCCTCGATTCAGGTCAACTATCTCGGATATGCTGGAACGATGGGGGCCCAGTTTATCGACTATATTATCGCCGACGCGTTCGTCGTCCCCGCCGATCGACAATCTTTTTACGCCGAGCAAATTGTCCATCTTCCAGACTGCTTTATGGTCAACGATCGATTGCGCGAAATCGACGCGACGACACCAACTCGAATGGATGAAGGCTTGCCAGAAAATGGATTTGTCTTTTGCGCGTTCAGCTCGGCGGTCAAGATTACGCCGAAGATGTTCGATGTTTGGTTGAGACTATTAGAAGCGACGCCAAACAGCGTGCTTTGGCTGCGTCAAAGCAATCCGACCACTATTCGCAATCTTTCGGAATATGCGATCGGTCGAGGGTTGGCAAAACAGCGGTTAATTTTTTCTCAGTCGGCTTCGATGCCAAAACATTTGGCACGACATCGGCTTGCCGATCTCTATTTGGATACGTTTCCTTACAATCAACATTCGACGGCTGGCGATGCGATTAGGATGGGTGTGCCCTTGGTAACACTCGCTGGGGAGTCATTTGCCTCGCGTGTTGCAGGGAGTCTCCTTCACGCAGTCGGTCTACCAGAACTGATAACGTACAGTGTTGACGACTACGAGAAGCTGGCAACGCAATTGGCGAACGAGCGCGACAGACTGTTGGGAATGCGGCGTCGGTTGGCAAGGAATCTCGTCGATCATTCGCTATACGACGGGCGGCATTTCGCAACCAACATCGAAAAAGCCTACACTCTGATGTGGGAGGTCTTCCAACGTCGAGAATCTCCAAGACCATTGGCGATTCGTCCAGAATAGGAATGCGATGCCATCCGAAGAGGAGCTTTTAAGTGCCGCTATCCAATGCCAGCATTCAGGTGATCTTGCGAATGCTATCGAATTCTATCGACATGTTTTGATGCTAAACCCTCAGCAAGCCGACGCCCGTAATAATCTCGGAAACGTTTATCGGGCGATGGGAAATACACAGCAGGCCGAGCAGGCCTATCGCCAAGCCATCGCTCTTCGTCCTGATTTCTCAGAAGCGTTTTGCAATCTTGGGTTAGTACTACAAGATCAACAGCAATTCGAAAGCGCGGAGCAAGCTTACCTGCGGTCCATCGAACTTCGACCTGACTTGGCCGCGACGTATCACAATCTTGGGATGCTTTACCAAGGCTTACAACAAACAGAACTAGCCGTAAATGCTTACGGCACGGCCATCCAGCGCGGGCTATCCCATCCCGACACTTATCATTGGTACGGCAAAACCCTCATGGAGCTTGGCAAGGTCGAGCAAGCGAAATTCGCTTTCAAAAAGGCCGTTGAATTGCGGCCGGAATATGTCGAGGCGTTGACGAACCTCGGCAATGCTCATATCGAACTGGGCGAATTCGGATTGGGAATCGAGGCGTACCAGCGAGCTATAAAACTTTCGCCTGAGTTGTACGACGCCTACCACAATCTTGGCAACGCCTACGTCGCCACGGGGCGGCCCGAAGAAGCTCTCGATGCCTTTGAAATCGCAGTGAAGCTATCGCCGGATGCTGCGGCATCGCTTTCGATGCTCGTGCATTTACAGCAAGAGTGCTGCCAGTGGGATGGGTCGTTCGAAGCCTGCACACGAGTTTTAGAGCTTGTGGAAAAAAGCCATTCGGCGAACGCTGCGCAGGCAATCAATCCGATGCTGTTTTTCGGACTGTCGATTCCAACGACCGCCGAGCAGCAATTGCGGTGCTCGAAAAATTGGGTGCAGCAAATGTGCGTTCCGCCTGTTTCGGCGATCGGTGAAAGTGCGCTTCGCAATCGTACGATTCCGCAAGCTGGAAGCTTACGCCACAAAGACCATCGAATTCGCGTTGGTTATATGTCGGCAGACTTTCGTGAGCATCCGGTGAGTATTTTAATCGCCGAACTGTTCGAGGAGCATGATCGCGAGCGATTCGAAGTTTATGTTTACTCGACGGGACACGATGACGGCAGCGCTATTCGTCAGCGAATCGTTATCGGTTGCAACTATTTTCGCAATGTTGCATCAGCCTCGATCGTCGAATTGGCCGAGCAAATCTCGGCGGACGGAATCGACATCCTAGTCGATCTTCAAGGGCACACGCAATCGGCGCGAACGAAAGTGCTTGCCATGCGACCAGCCCCGATTCAAGTGAACTACCTTGGATTCCCTGGAACGATGGGAGCGGAATTTATCGACTACGCTTTGGTCGACGACTATGTGGTCCCGCCGGAGCAGCAGCGATTTTTCATGGAGCGATTGATGTACCTTCCGGGTTGCTTTATGGTCAACGATTCGCGTCGTGAGATCAGCTTGATTCCGACGAGTCGAACAGCGTATGGACTACCTGAGAAAGCCTTCGTGTTTTGTGCGTTCCATTCGAACTACAAATTGACTCCAGAAATGTTTCAAGCGTGGATGCGGATTTTGCAAGCTGTTCCGGAAAGCGTGCTCTGGCTGCGAGCTGGTAATCCAACGGCCACGGCGAATTTGATTCACCGCGGAGAATCGATGGGCGTTTCGCGTTCGCGATTGATTTTTGCAGAAGCCGTTTCGATGCCCGAACACTTGGCTCGACATCGATGCGCCGATATTTTTCTCGATACGTATCCATACAACCAGCATTCGACAGCTAGCGATGCATTGCGAATGGGATTACCGCTAGTTACTCTGTCAGGAACGACCTTCGCCTCGCGAGTCGCCGGGAGTTTATTACGGGCAATTGGGCTTTCCGAATTGATTACGAATAGTCTAGCCGAGTACGAATCGCTGGCGGTTAGCTTGGCGACTCAGCCCGATAGAATAACTGCTGTTCGGCAAAAACTCGAAAGCCAGTTAGCGACCAGCGATCTCTACGATGGCCGAGCTTTTGCAAGGAAAATCGAAGAAGCGTTTGATAAGATGCTGGCCGAACGAAGGCACGACAGGTCGTTGGGAATGGTCTGATCGAAATCATAATAGAATGCTTGACAAGGATCTTCGCTTGTAGCACAATACGGTATCACGGGTTTTTTTAGCCGAGAAGTGCATCTGTGGTGAGAATCGTTTGCCCGCCGATTGTACTCGACACCAATGTCTTGGTTGCGGGTGCATGTCGACATGCATCCAGTCCTGCATATCGCCTATTGCTTGCAGTACTACAAAAGCGGGTAGCAATGATAATCACCGAGCCGATCATCTGTGAATACCTCGATGTACTTTTGCGACTACCTGTGCGAAAGCAAACTGGTTTAACGGTAAAGCAGAGTAACGACTTGGTTCTCGAATTGATTTCGTTGTCCTACATGACTCAATTGCATTTTAGTTGGCGTCCAAACCTACTGGATGAAAGCGACAACAAATTCGTAGAGGCGGCGATACATGGATCGGCAATTATCGTTACTTACAACGTTCGGGATTTTGCAAATCGTGAACTCTTAAAGTACGGATGGGATGTGATGACTCCAGTTGATTTGATGACGCGCTACGATGTGGAGAAATAAGCATGGCAACCCTTTCCTTGCGGATGAGAGATGACCTGAAAAAAAAGGCGCAGCAAATGGCTAGCGAGCAAGGGGTATCGCTCAACAGTTACATCAACGCGACGCTTGCCGCTACGATATCGCAGCAAGAAACGCTGGCTTTGCTTGGAGATCGCTTGCGTGAGATTGACCAAGATCGCCTTCACGCTCGCGTTTTGAAATTTATGTCCCAGTCAGTTAACGGAACCGATCCAACACCTGACAAAATCAACCGAGCACGATCTGCCAAGCATTGATTGAGCGAATCTACGCTTCGCTTGGATTCTTTCCCATTCGACGGCGCAATTGATCGAGTGTGACGGCTGCAATAATAATCAGTCCGATCATGATATCCTGCGTCGAGTTTTTGATTTCAAGCTGATCGCAGCCACTGGCAATGACTCCCATGATCGCGGCGCCGGCAAGCGTTCCCAAGACAGAGCCGCGTCCACCGCTCAAACTGCCGCCGCCAATCACGGCCGCCGCAATGAACTTGAGTTCGCGCCCGATTCCTTCGACCGGGTTGGCTATCTTGACTAACGAGAAAGTATAGATCCCCGCAATTCCAATCAGTAAACCGGCCAGCCCATAAACGATGACCTTCGTTCTCAGAATGTTGATACCGCATAGCCGAGCTGTCGCTTCATTCGAACCCAAGGCGAAGATATGCCGACCAATGACTGTGTAGTTGAGCAGGATCGAAACGAGGATCGCGACCAACAGCGCAATCCAGACTCCCAAAGCTATGTTAGGCGACCAACCGCGCCAGTCTGGGGGCATGGTGGCGCTCAAGTCTAACAGCCAATTCGGAATGCGTTCTCGGTCGACGAAAACTGTCGATCCCTGCGCTAGGCGTTTGGCGATCCCCAAAAAAATCGTCATCGTTCCGAGCGTCACGATGAATGGCGGAATGCGAAGTAATCCGATCAGCAGCCCGTTGATCAAGCCACAAATAACTCCCGTCGATAACGTCAAGGCAATCGTAATCGCGACCGGCAAACCTTCTTTCAACGAGCAAGCCAATACGGTCGTGCAAAGCATGGCCGCGGTGCCGGCCGATAGATCGATTCCTCCTGAAATAATGAGCAGCGTCATCCCCAAGGCAGCAATTGCCACCGGTGCCGTCATAACTAAGATGACGCGGAAATTTCGCATTTCTACAAATCGTCCATGCCCCCATTGTTGATCGGCAATCGCGAATGCAAGTACAACGATGAGCAATGCCAACAACGGGGCAAGTGATCGCAAGATCGAGAAAGCAATCTTGGTTGTCGTCCAATTCGGTTGCTCTCCAAACGATCGATTCTCTGGCGATGGTTCCGTCATGAATTCTCCACGTTGATTTGACTATCGACCGCAACTGACAACACTTCGTTTTCTGTCCACTGCGACATCGGTCGTACCGAACGCAAGTGTCCGCGAGCCATCACGCCGAGCGTATCGCAGACCGCCATCAGTTCGGGCAAGTATGAACTTACGAATATTATCGCTTTACCTGATGCCGCCAATTCGCCAATCCTCTGATAAATCTCTGATTTGGTCGCGACATCGATGCCGCGTGTCGGTTCGTCGAGCAAAAGGATTTCGGCTTCTTGATGCAAAACTCTAGCAATCGCCACTTTCTGTTGATTACCGCCCGACAACTGGCCGATCGTTTGCTCGGGACTATGCGCTTTGACTGAAAGTTGCGTCATCCAGTGCCGAACCACAGATCGTCGTTTGCTGAGTTGCAAAACTCCCGCTTTGGAATACGGCTGCAAGCGACTAAGTGTTAGATTGTCGGCGATCGACATCGACTGCGCTAACCCTTCTCGCTTGCGATCCTCGGAGACCAATCCCAGTCCCGCATCAATTCTTGCAGCGGGTGTTTCGCGACTTCGCTTCGCATGAACAAGCACTCCACCGGACGCGCAGCGTTCCAAACCGAACAATAGCCGCAGCGTTTCCGTTCGGCCGGCACCGATCAAACCAAACAAGCCGAAAATTTCGCCGCGTCGAAGATCGAACGAGACATCGATCGGAAGCTTGTCACCGCTCAATTGCTGAATCTGTAAAATACGTTCTCGAATTTCGTGAGGAACATGAGGAAACAACTGATCGACACTTCGACCAACCATCATGGCAACAATCTGAGCATCGGATACATCGACAAGCTGTCCTGCTCCGATTGGCTTGCCATCGCGAAGCACGACATAGTCGCGTGCTACTTCGCGAATTTCTTCCAGAAAATGGCTGATATAAATGATAGCCAGCCCCTTTTGTTCGAGCCGTTTAATCGTTGCGAATAGCTGCCGGACAGCTTGATGAGGCAACGAACTGGTTGGCTCGTCAAAAATCATAACGCGAGCATTGGAAACCATGCCGCGCGCGATCTCGACGATCTGCTGAGTTCCAATCGATAGGCTGCCAACGCTTCGGCGAAGATCGATCTCGGGATAGCCGAGCAGATTCATCGCTTCTCGAATCTGTTGTCGTTGTGTGCCCCGACGGACCAGTCCCATCGAAGCTTGCTCTTTGCCGAGCATAATATTGTCTTCGACGGAAAGATCGGGAGCCATGCTTAGCTCTTGATAGATCATCGCGATACCAGCTTGTCGAGCTTCGTGCGGACCGCGTGGATTGAACGGCCGACCGTCGATGGTCATTGAACCAAGATCAGGGGCGTGAGCTCCGCTGAGCACTTTCATCAGAGTACTCTTTCCAGCTCCATTTTCGCCGATCAAGGCCAAGGTCTGACCAGAAAATGCTGAAAGCGAAACACCTTGTAGTGCTTGCGTAGCACCGAATCGCTTCGCGATACGCTCCATCACCAAGCGTGCAACCGGTTCCGCCAACGATGGGGGCAGCGACGCATGCATCATTGCGAATGAGATAGCTCTGGGTGAAGTAAGCGGTCAAATGGCGATGTATGTTCGTTCTCAGCGGTCGCGACGTATTCGCCGGTTGAAATCAACGCCTCAAATTTTTCACCGCGAAGTTTCTTAACGATAGTGGTAACCGACTGTTTCCCCATTTCGTACGGATCTTGCAAAAGAATTCCGTGAACCGTTTTAGCACTTAATCCTCGAATAAGACTATCGCTTGAATCAAAGGCGACGAATTTAACTTTGCCCGCCAAGCCCGACTGCACGAGTGCTTCTAGCGTGCCGTTGGCATTCGGCTCGCATACGGCAAAGATCCCGGTGACTTGATCGCGATATTTGTTGAGAAGCTGCATTGCTTTGGCAAATGCTTCTTGAGTCGAGGTACCAGCGTATTGATCGGACGATAAAACTTCAATCTTTTTCTCTTTCGCGATGGCTTCCAAAAAGCCAACTTCACGTTGCTCGGTGCTTTCGCTTCCTTCCTTGTATCGCAACAAGATAACTTTCCCTTCGTGCCCCATCGCCTCGGCCAAGCGTTCACCGGCCAGGATGCCGCCGCGACGGTTATCGGTGGCTACGTAACTAACGATATCGGCACCTGGGGCGAGCCCACTATCAAAAATAACGACTGGAATCTTTTCGGCAACCGATTCAGCAACGACGTCGACCAGCGCTTGCGAGTGATTGGGTGCCAAGCAGATTCCGTCGACGTGGCTGGTAATGAAATTTTTAACGACTCCGATTTGCCCTGACGTATCGGCTTCGGTCTCAGAGCCTTTCCAAATAATTTCGACATCTCCTAGTTCTTTCGCGGCCGCCAATCCGCCTGCATGGACCGCCATCCAGAACTGATGGGTCGTCCCTTTTGGAATCAAAGCGATGCGTAACTTGCCTGCGGCATTCTGTTTACTATTAGGCGCGCCACCTGAGTTGTTGGAATGGTTGGAGCAGCCCGCATGGATCGAGACCGCCAACATGGCTCCAATCCAACTCAATATACGGATAGCCGAATAGCATTGCATCTTTGAAAACACCGTTCGTCGCACCGAAGGGAACATGGGAATTGCCGCCACGCAGTTTTGCTCGGCGGCTGATGCGTTGCATTTTAGCAAGTTTTACACGGCCGTTGTTCGACGTTCTTAGCAAGAAATGTGCAACTTCAGGAAGTGGCCGGGTGACACGCTCTGAGTCTTAAAGTTCAGCGATCTGTGAAAACGCATCTTTGAGTCGGCCATAGAGACCGCGATATACTGGAAATGCCGCGTTGTAGAGCTTGGTTTCTGCTTTTTGCGGAGCTACCTTTTCGACGACCTTAATGGTTGCTTTGCAAGCTTCTTCGATATTTTTATAGGCACCGTCACCCACGGCGGCCAGTAGCGCAACGCCGAAAGCGGGTCCTTGCTCGGCGTTGATCGTACAGGCCGCTTGCCCAAAAACGTCGGCTAGGATTTGCTTCCAGAGTTCGCTCTTCACCCCACCGCCGCTCACGCGAATTTCTTTCGTTGGAATATCCAGATCGCGAATGATCGCCATACTCTCTCGCAGTGACATCGCAACGCCTTCCATTACCGCGCGAGCCATGTGACCTCGGGAATGGGCGTTGGTAAGTCCAATAAAACAGCCTCGAGCGTTGGCGTCGGCATGTGGTGTTCTTTCGCCTGCAAGATAAGGCAGGAAGAAAAGTCCCTCCGAACCGGCTGCGACTTTTTCGGCTTCGGCGTTGATGACTTTGTAAGGGTCTGCACCTCGCTTCAATACCAGTTCTTTGCAAACTTGATTGACGAACCATTGCAAGGAACCAGCCGCAGAGAGAGTAACACCCATCATGTGCCACTTACCATGAACCGCATGGCAGAACGTATGCAGTCGCCCTTGTTGATCGTATTCGGGTTTGTCGCTGTGGACAAAGACAACGCCGGATGTGCCAAGCGATGTGGTTACGATACCTTGTTTGACGATTCCGTTACCGACCGCACCCGCCGCGCAGTCTCCAGCTCCGCCGACGACTTTGCAATCGGTAGACAATCCAAGCTGTTTAGCAACGGCAGGCAATAGAGTACCAGTTATTTGCTCCGATTCAAAAACCGGCGCTAAGATACTCGGGTCAATGTCTAAACATCCCAAGAGCTCTTTCGACCATTTTCGATTGACGACATCGAGCAAGAGCATTCCGCTGGCATCGCTTACTTCGGTAGCAAGCTCGCCGGTAAGTCGACGTCGAATTTCATCTTTGGGCAAAAGTAAATGCTTTAATCGATCAAAATTCTTAGGCTCATTGTTGCGCAACCAAAGCAGTTTCGGGGCAGTGAAACCAGTGAGAGCTGGGTTCGCGACCATTTTGATTAATTGGTCGCGTCCACCAGCCCGAGTCGTGATCTCTTCGCACTCGGCGGACGTTCGTTGATCATTCCATAGAAGGGCACGTCGGATGACTTTGTGCTTTGCGTCCAGGAAGACAGAGCCATGCATTTGACCAGATAGCCCAATCGCCTTGACGTCGGACGGTTTGACTTTCGATTTCTTCATAACTCCTTGGACTGTCTTTACGGTCGCTTGCCACCAATCGTCGGGATCTTGCTCGGACCACATCGGCTTTGGCATGTGGACGCGATACTCGGCAGCCGATTCGGCCAAAATCGTCCCTTTCTTGTCGATGAGAATACTTTTGGTTCCCGACGTGCCGATATCAATTCCAATGTAGTAAGCCATCGATCGAATCTATTTCCAAGAGAAGAAAATGTATGAAAGCGAGAGTATAGTTTCTCATTCGAATTTTCGAAACTACGTTGCGGAGCTATTTAGCAAGACGAGTTGTTATAGGACGATCTTCCAGTTCCGTATAAAACATGGCGCTCGCATCGATTCGCCGTTCGTCGAGCAAACGAAGATGCTGGTCGACCGATTCCAAACGTGCAACTTGCGGCAATACCCAAAGCCAAATCGTCGACGTGAAGATTGTCCAGGCGAGAAGTCTCAAGTAACGTTGTGGCCTATCGTTCATTTTTTTAATTCCGTTCATTTTCTAGTTTCCGCCATTGGAAAAGCGGTTGGCGAAAAGAACGCCGAACATCAGGTAGGCCATCAGAAACGAGAGCAGCAAATTCCAGCATTGGCCGATAACATACAGAAGCAACGGCTTCGAACCGGACAGGTATGGCCAGAGTTTCCGAAAATCGGTCTGAAGCCCGATCGCGACAAAGGCGAGACAAAAAAGCCATGTGCGCAATGGCGTCGTGGTTTCCTTAGTAAGTGCTTCCGAAATCGCTCCCCCATTTTCCATCAGCAACGGGAACGCTGAAAAGACCAGCGAGGCGGCGAGAAAACCAAGAATGAATTTTGGGAATCGATACCAGATTTCAAGCAGACTCGGCTTAACATACGCTTCGTCGTGGCTGGCTTCTTGGTCGTCGACTCCAGAAGTGTTCGTTTGGTTCGAAATGCGATAGCGGCTAGACCAATAGACGGCGACACCGAAGGCAACGACCCCAATCAAAACATTCTGAATCATCTTAACCGTTGTCGCCACTGCCTCGGCTTCTTCGCCAAGGGCAGCGCCCGCTGCGACGACTGCGCCTGTGGAATCGATGGTTCCTCCGATCCATGCCGCTCCAACGATCGGATCGATGCCAGCCCATCGAATAAAGTAGGGTTGAACAATCATCATGACAGCCGTAAAGAGCAGCGAGACTCCGATCGCGTACGAGATCTCCTCTTTCTTGGCTCGACATGCAGCCCCTGTCGCGATGGCGGCTGAGACTCCGCAAACCGACATATCGGCTGAGATGACCATATTCAGCGACGGTGAAGGAATCTTCAAGACTCGTTGACCAAACCAAAAAGTGGAAATCAAAACGATCGGCGTAACGATCCATGACGTGCAGACTCCCGGAATTCCCAAAGCCAATAGCTTGCTCATTAAGACTTCAGCACCGAGCAAAACAATTCCGAGTTTCACGAAGGTCTCCCCAATCAAGACAGGGGCCAATACTTTGGGAACGCCGATCGTGTTGCTGATGATTAAACCAAGAAACAGCGCCCACAGTACATACTCCAAATTGTACTGCTTGATTACTTCTTGCGAGGCAAGCACAAAGGCCAATATCGTGAGTATAAATAGGATGCTGAACGCAAGGACGTATGGCAGCAATTGATACAGACCTCGCACGCCTATTGGAGCTGTCGCCAATAGGAGTGCCAAGAATGTAAACAGAATAACGGACCCCATAAACTTACCGGAGCCATCTTTGGCTTTGACGTAAAATGCTTCAACGGGGTTGCTTTTCCATTTTTCGAACTTCGCAATCGTGCCTTTGAAACGATTTTCAATCGAAGGCTTACTAGCGGGATCGTTAGACGGCTGCGAAGAAATTCCGAACCACGCTACTAACAGCACGAGAGCACCAATAATGATGACGATGACATCTTCGTGAAGATTCCGTGCGATTGGCACATTCGAGCTGGCCGCGACTTCAGAGGAATTGGAGGGAATAACCAATTTAATAATCCTGGGTTCTTGCTGGGTAAAACGGACCAAGATCGCGTCGTTGGCAGCCTGATGTCTGCTTGACCGTCTTTACGTTATACTCGAAGACGTTCTCAGGAATGACGTTGATTCATTTCCTTCGGGTTCATCGAAAACCAATTCCAAAAAGAATGATCGTCCTATTTAACTGAAGTCAAAAGTACCTTGATCAAACAGTTTGCGAAATCACCCAGAACGCGTTAGCGCCCGGTTTCCCGGCAATTACAGCGAACCGGTGCTAACGCACTACGGCTGATGAATAATCCAGGACTAGTATCCGTCGACTGATATTTCTTTAAAAGTCCTTTAAATCAGGCTCTTCCGCAGAAACTGTGGGTGGTTTTCGTGATCCGCAATCGATTTTAGCCGTGAAAT
>JAWXCK010000290.1:0-5634 GCA_034408855.1 Pirellulaceae bacterium | reverse complement strand
TGGTTTTTGCAATCACTCAGTTTCGTGTTTTTCATGGATTTCACGGCTAAAATCGATTGCGGATCACGAAAACCACCCACAGTTTCTGCGGAAGAGCCTTATTTCGCAAGACTTTACACAACTTGGGTGAACTGGCAGCGTTCAAAAAAGCCGGGCGATCACTGTGAAGCCATGACTAACTGCACAATGATCGCCCGGGATCGGAGGGGTTCTGAGAGCGTTTATCCAGTCATCGCCGAGTCGGTTGTCATTCGGCGGTGACTGGGTGGCGAAACGTTCAGAACAGGGAGTCTTTTTAGATTCGGCGATCTCTTTGGTAGGATACTTTAGAAACCGGAAGCGTGATCGTCGTTGTCACTGCCCAAATCGCTTTCGCCAGTCAATTCGCGAACTTGTTGCTGGTAGGTGTCGCGTTCACGGCGGGTCGCTTCCAAATCGAAGACCAAATACTTCATATCCAAGCGTAGTTGACCAAGCGCTTCCTGAACGAGTTGCAGGATCTTGCGGCGTCGATTGGTGCTCTCGGCGACTCGTTGAAAGGCTGGAAGAAGCGTAAGGCGTTGAGCGGCAGGTAACGCCTCGATGGCTCGATGCAGTTCTACCAATTCAACTGGCGTGTCATTGACAAATTGCTCGGTGGATTGGGCGGCAGCACTCATCGTTTTCGGCTCCAGTCAAAGGTTATTTAGAAGTGGCGACTTGCATTCGATATCTGACTACTAAAGCAGTCGATATGCCGTCTTTCCGACCGAGACTCCAAGATGCATCGTAAACTCAATAAAGTCAATGACTTAGGACAATCCAGGCATTCCGGAGAGTTTGCCCAGGCGTTGCGTTTTGTTGCGTTTTTGCAACGCGAACGACCTAGCGATTTGTACCTAAATCCTGCTACAAGAATGACTTACCGACGTTTTGAGCAGTTTTGGTTCGATGTGGTAACGATGCGTCGCTACGTTGCAAAATTTCAACATTTTTCGCATTTTTTCTAAAGTGAAAGGAAATGAGCCGTGCGCGACGACCCACAAAACCATTTCCGATCTACTTCTCTCGTGCTCATTGCAGACAAAAGTGGTTGTTCGCACAGGAAACATCTCCAAAGCCTTCCCTTAATTTTCCTTCTTGCGATGCTCATGCCATCGTTCGCGCAGGCCCAGCTCCAAGATGATTTTGAAAGTGGTCCAACAAGATGGCGGCTAGGGAGAGACGACGCAGGAACGCGTGTCGTGCAGAGCCAGCGCATCTCGACAATGCCGCGAAGCGGAATATCGTCTGAAATGATTGAAGTGAGCGTTGGACTCCAGGGGACCTATGTCCATTTGATCTATCCGCTTCAAGAACGCTTAGCAGTTATCGACGAACTGACGGTCAGCCTTTGGGTACGGGCAGCGGCCAGCGGAATGCGACCAGCTTTCCGCGTTGTTTTTCCTCGCACCGCTCATCCGGCAACAAGCCAACCGCTAACGACACTCCTTTACGGAACGCCTAGCCTTGGCGGTGGTCAGTGGTCGATGATCGAGGTCAAACAACCTGTTCGATTGCTTGAAGATCAACGCCGTGTGCTCAAAACGCAATTCGGTCCAGCGGTCGATTTGCGCGGTGCGTACGTTGACGCAATTATTTTGGATATCTTCAATGGTGCCGGGAACACTAAACTACAAACGGATGACCTATCGATCGAAGGAATAGTATCCGTCGATCGAATCCCCGAGCAACTGTTTCCAGTTTCCGTTGGGCCAGGCACTCCATCGGAATCGCGCAGCAGTGAAACCGCTCCTCAGATTATTGCCGAACGAGCTCGCGATCTTCGCGCATCGGTGCCGCGCTGGTTGCAGTATCGAGGCGAGAGTCTTGATTGGCTCGCTTCCATGGGTGTCAATGGAATCGTCGTCGATCAAACGCCTTCGGTCACACTGCTCAACGAAGCCAATCGTGTTCGCATCGGCGTGATCGCGCCTCCTCCTCATTTGATGCCGAATGATGCCGACGCAGCGGCCTGGCAAGCCGTACATGGCTGGAGTCTCGGTTGGGCACTCGATGGGACACAACTCGAAGCGTCACGCGACACAACGGTACGTTTAAATAAATTGCCACTATCGTTTCAGCGACCGACCTTAGTGGAAGCCATGGAAGCTTATGGGCCCTATGGCCGCTTGGCGGATCTCCTAGCGGTTCCCATTCCGCTTCCGACGACGCTTCGCGACAATGACGAAGCTGGACGTATTCTTCAGACGAGTGTCCAGCCACTCCGAGGTCGAACCGTGCCATTAGCCTCGATTATGTTAGAACCATTGGGAGAATGGCAATCGCAACGCGATCGAATTGCTCAAGTGTTGTATTCGAACGCGGCTAGTATCGAACCATACGATCTTGGTCAAGCTCGATTGCAAATGATGCGGAGCATCGGACACGGTGTTCGCGGTTGGTATTTCCGATCGCTTAGCCCACTCGATTCCGAAGCGAGCGTGAATCGGCTTCGCACCGATAGCTTGCGTGCCCTCACCGCTGAACTCAACTTAATGGCTCCTTGGATACAAAGTGGAGAGCCAGCGGTCGCCATACCTGTCGATCTTAAATCGGGCTACACCGGCTTTCGAATCGCCATGCCTCGTTCGCAACTCATCCTGTTGACGCGACGTGGCGACTATGACCAGCTCGTCATCCCGGCGGATCCATTGGAGAATCTGCCGCTGACCCTTTCGCGACAGGAACAAACGACGCAAGTCTATCGAATCTCGCGCGGTCGATTGGAATCGATACCGACACAACCGAGCGTCGAAGGCTGGAAACTGAACGTCCCGAATCCAAGTGCCGTTGAGATGCTCGTGGTTACCGAGGATCCTCGCGCTATCGGCTACCTCCAAAGCAAACTTGCCGAGCTTTCATCGACGATCACCGAGTCACGCTTAGAGATTGCCAACCAGTCGCTTCAAATCGCGCAAATGACACTTGTGGCCGAGCAGATTCCTGCAAAGGAACAGGCTTGGCGCGACATCGCGACGGCGCAGTCAAATCTTCGTTCGGCAACTCAGTATTTGTCGCGCAGCGATTTGCTGCGTTGCCTTGCGAGCACCGACGCGGCTACGACTTTGGCAGATCGGATCACGCGACAGTCATGGCAGCGCGCAATCGTGCGATTTCCATCACCGACCTCATCGCCTCTCACCGCTTCGAAATTAAGCCTACCTCTGCATTGGGAATTGGACCGAATCGTTTCGAATCGAATGTGGGAGTCGAGAACGCTGTCCAACGCGAATTTAGACGACCTGCCGAGTATGCTGGCGGCCGGTTGGTCAATCGACCGCCGATTGGAAGACCGCGTGTCGAGCGAAGCAATGATGGTTGGCGGTTCCGGCCCTGATGGCTCACCTTCGCTGGTGCTGGACGCCAAATCGATCGATACCGCTCCCATCAGCGGTGGATACGCCGGTGCGTCAATGCGCATCGAAAGTCCTGCCATCGAAGTACCCGCCGATTCGTTGGTGCATATCCAAGGGCTCGTTCGAGTTGTTTCATGCAGTGGAGAACCGCAATCAGGGCTTTTGGTCTACGATCGATATGGCGGCCCTGCCCTCGGCCAATTGCTCAATAGTACAACAGGAGACGCAAATACATGGCAGCGAATCAGCCTTTATCGAATGGCGACTGACGCCCAAGGCTGTCGAATTCTCTTTGAGCTGCGCGGCGCAGCTCGCGTGATGATCGACCAATTGCAAGTGGAAACGATGATGCCAACGCCCGTGCCGAATTTTCCAACGACTCCGTTACCGGAATAGAGCACTTGCTTGATCGCCTGACACACCGACTTGAGATCTTGTCGATCGAAGGCGAGAGCTACCACCTCCAGCAACGCCGAATACCCCTGATTGTCTATTGATTTTTGCGTGAGCAGGCGTGAACCATGAATGGCGGCAAGCACGAATAAAGTGGATTCTGAGATTCGATAGATTATGCGGTATGGCCTTCAATAACCTCTCGAACTGATCGATCGCCGAATTCGGGAACCAATTCCCCCGAATATGGATGATCGTGAATCTGAATTGACCGTGAGGTCAGTCGATCGACCATCCGTTTCGCGAAGAAATCGGAATCTCTCGCATATAGTCGTGAATGGATCTGAGCTGCGCAAGTGAATTGTCGGTCCATTCAACGTTCATTCCCTATGCCCAAATTGTTTGCGTACATCGTCAACCGGAGTCGTATTACCTTGGTCAACATCCTTGAGTCCAGATTCGATGCTCTGGCGAACGTAGATTCGGTACATGACTTAGCTGGACACAACCGCCCAATGTCACTGGCACGCATCTTGTTCGTCAGCCAAACAACTCAAGGTTGGGCATCGCTTCGCTACAACCCATGGGCAAAAGGCGTCTACGATCGAATTTATGGCAATCAAAAGACTCGCAAGAAGAAAGCCGCAATCGCTCTAGCTCGCAAAATAGCGGTACTAGCTTGGGCCATGCTCAGGGATGAAAAGGACTGGGATCCTGGCACTATGATTCGCATTACAAAATCGTATGGCGGGAAACTCCCGATCGGCGAAGAAGTACTCAACGCCATGAAGCCCAAGGAATGCCGTCACAAGCGTAAGCGTCGATTGGCCAAGGAAGCAGCCACAAAAGCGGCTGAACCTCAAGAAGCTTCCAAACCGAAAACAGTGCGAACAAAAATTTCCAATCCTTCGTCCTCAACAGCGAAGACCCTTCGAACACGCGTTCCCAAAACATCGCCAACGTCGGGTAAAAAAGCCGTTAACCAACAGACACCATTGGCATCCAAACCACGGCGAGCAAGAAAGCTAGTATCGGGTGGCTGATGCACTGACATCGTCGTAACGAATAAGCCTTGCTCGCCTTTTTATGACTCTCGCGGCTACGAGGACAACCGGTACCTTTGGCTGATATTCCGGCCTACTCGTTGCGATTCGTAAAAATCTGCTCCGATCTCCAAATCCAGTTCGGCAGCAGGTAATAGCCTCAATTTCACTTGAGCCGTTCCCGCAATCGTCTCTTTGCATCTTCCCAATCGATAAAATTAGTCCTGCCTTCTTGGACCGCTTGAAGTCGAGCAGAAAGCACATCCCCGTGCCAATCGGGCGACCGAATCTCAGCGGGACGTACCGAAAGATCAACCCACAGTCTCTCCATTAGGATCAATTTTTCGGTCGTTGAAAGTGTATCGAGGCGAATATCCGTTGAAGCATTCATGAGACATGAGACCTAATCTACCGGTTTCACGTTGACCTGTCAAAAAACCTCTTTTGTAGCCACGAAAGAATCCATGTAAGTCCGAGGTTTGGGAGTTGGGAGCCATTCGAATAAAATCTGGCGACTCGGACCCGTGATCAAGACACCTTGTCGTTGTCTGTCACATTTACTCCAACCCCCAAACACAAGGACTCGTAATAATGAAAATTCTCGCTCTCGATCTCGGCAAATCCAATAACATGTGCTGTTTTTTCGACACAAAAACTCGAAAACACTCTTTTCTCAATGCTTCCACCGACCGAAATGACCTAGCGACGGTCTTTAAAAAGCAGGCTCTTCCGCCAAATCTGTGGGTCAAAATTGACTATTTATCGTTACGAATAGAAAACCGAAGTTTCAACGGACACCCGTTTCGCATTGGATTTTTGAG
>JAWXCK010000289.1:0-14091 GCA_034408855.1 Pirellulaceae bacterium | reverse complement strand
CCGATGCGTCAAAGGCGCTCGGCAACCCGCCGGACTGATCGTCTGGTGGGTAGTTTTTCTTCAACTTTGGACATCGGAGTGATGCCTCAAAAATCCAATTCGAAACGGGCATCCGTTGAAACTTCGGTTTTCTATTCGTAACGATAAATAGTTAATTTTGCCCCACAGATTCTGCGGAAGAGCCATTAATAAGCGAACATTCTAATTATGAAGACAGTATTCATTATCTATTTTCTTGTCATCCTCGCTGCTCCAGTCGGTGCACCAATCATTGCTGCCGAACCAGCAATGGACAAAACCGATCTTTTCGAGGCCAAGCAGGATGGCTACGCGCTCTATCGAATCCCAGGTATCATCGTCACGAAGAAGGGGACAGTGCTCGCGTATTGCGAAGCTCGCAAAAGCGACAAAGGCGATTGGGGGCAGCAGGACATTGTTATGCGGCGCAGCCTCGATGGCGGCAAGACTTGGCTTCCAAGACAGATCATCGTGCATGTCGAAGGCGAGCTGTCGGTCAATCCAGTTGCAGCAGCGCAGAATCTCGATAAACCTGGTGACAACACAGCCAACAATCCAGTCGCCTTCGCCGACCAAAACGGTTCGATTCATTTACTCTACTGTCTGGAATACGCTCGCTGTTATTACATCCGCAGCGACGACGAAGGTGTGACTTGGACGCAGCCATCCGAAATCACCAGCACCTTCGAGAAATTCAAACCGAAGTATGATTGGAAAGTCATTGCGACCGGTCCAGCTCACGGAATTCAACTTCGCACTGGTCGGCTCGTCGTCCCCGTTTGGATATCTCTGGGAACCGGCGGGCACGCGCATCGCCCTTCGGTAACTGCCACTATCCACAGCGACGATCATGGAAAGACATGGCTCCCTGGCAGCATCGCTTTCCCAGATACGCCCGAGTGGATTTTTCCTAACGAAACCGTAGCCGTCGAGACACTGGTCGGGACACTCATGCTCAACGCCCGCACTGAATCGACGAACCATCGTCGGCTTGTTAACCTCAGCCGTGACGGTGGAGACACGTGGGCTAAACCTCGCTTCGACGAAGCCCTTGTCGAACCGATTTGTATGGCAAGCATCGTAAGGCATTCGATGCGGCCTGCGTCGGACAAAAACCGAATCCTCTTCGCCAATCCGCACAATCTCGATCGGATCGATGGCAAGGCGACTGAAGGCAAATCTCGCGATCGACGCAATCTCTCGATCAAGATTAGTTACGACGAAGGAAAAACCTGGAAGTACAACAAGACGCTCGAAGCGGGCTATGGTGCCTACAGCGATCTGGCTGTAGCGCACGATGGAAGTGCCCTGTGCCTTTACGAACGTGGTCGCGATTCAGACATGGAATTAAAAAAATCGACTAGCTACGCATACCTCACCGTCGCCCGATTCAATCTCGAATGGCTTACCGATGGCAAAGATGGGCTGGTAGGTTCGCTCGATGGCAAGTCGAGTTTCGGTGCCAAACGCGACGACTTTGAAGTGGCAGGTTGCGAAGCGTTTGTCATTCATCCAACCAAGCCTGCAACTGACGGCAGCAAGCCGTGGGTTTGGTACGCGCCGACGATCGGAAATCATCCTAGCCAAGCGAACCAATGGCTGATTACTCGATTGCTGGATCAAGGCTTTTATGTCGCCGGGATCTATGTCGGGGAAACGTATGCGAATCCGAAAAGTCGCGAGCAGTTCGCCGAATTCTATCGGTACGCCACACAGCAGTACGGACTTGCACCCAAAGTCTGCCTGATCGCGCAGAGTCGAGGTGGCTTGAATCATTACAACTTCGCCGCCGATCATCCTTCGTGGGTACAGTGCATCGCTGGGATTTATACAGTGGGTGATCTGCGCAGCTATCCGACGCTCGATAAAGCCGCACCATCCTACGGCATGACGTCGGCTGAACTCGAAGCTGATATCGCCAATCACACGCCGGTTGAGAGACTTTCACCGATCGCGCAAGCCAAGATTCCGATACTTCATATTCACGGTGATAGCGACAAGATCGTGCCAATCGAACAGAATAGCGGAGCCATCGCCAAACGTTATGAAGCCCTCGGCGGCTCGATGGAATTGATCACCGTTCCCGGTCAAGGTCACAATTTCCATACTGAATTCTTCGAGTCCGAAAGACTGCTAGAATTTCTCGTGAAGAACGGATTGAAAAAGTGAATCGTAACGTTGCCGTACGCCGGAGATCGCTTGATCAAAGCTTTGTTGGTCTTGAGCTTGAAGCAATCCATTGATAATGCCTCCGACCATCATCAATGGCATTTGCATCGATTGCTTGGCGAATATTCTTAAGCATCGTCTTTGCCCTACAATTGTATTTCGCAGCCGTCGACATTGCGAATGGGTAAAACCAAAAATGCTAGATTTCTCGACCATCGATTTGTGCGAAGCTCGAAAGTTGCGACCGACATCAAGGATACTTTTTTTACCGGAAGTCCGGAACAGTTCCGCGATCGCTTGGGAAGCCTCATAGAACAACTGCATCTCAGCAGTGGCGATATCAAGGATTCAACGCCCGCACAACTACCAGAGCAAAAGGTAATGGTTCAGCATTCTGTACCGCGTATTATGATTGAATTGATCCGAAGCCAATACCAATTGCTCTACCATGGCCTAAGGCCCATACTGGAGCAAACGGTCAATCAGGCAAAATCGAACGATCGACTGAAAGCTGCCATCGACGACTGCAGGGAACGCTAACACGCATTGGAAGCCGAAGTCCTAGAAGCGGAAGCGAGTCAGGAATCAGACAACATCGAAGAAACCTAAATCGATAATCTAAAGCAGCAACTTTTTTCTAATCCATTATGGCTCAACCACCCTTAATCCCGAGTAACTGGCAACTGCCAGACGAATTTCGCCAACGATTAGGCTCGACGGCAGGTCGGCAACGCTTCATGCAGTCTGGTCGAGATAGCTTGATCGTCGCCCACTATGTTCCCGAGCATAACGAGGTCGGACGGCGCGGCGTTTTGTTCTGGCGAGACGGTGCCAGCGAATGGCGGTCGAGCAATGGGGATCTCGGGAAAGGAGCGATCGCGATCCATCTTAGCCGCTATTCGAAAAAGCTCGATGAGTACGACTCGATGGAAGAGAAGGCGATTCGAGCCGACGATTATCTGCCAATTTTAGAAGGCGTAGCTCCGATCGCTCGCTCGATCAGGAATCTATTGGAGACGCTGGAAGAAGCGCGAAAAGCCATCCCTGACGATCGCTCGATTATCGACCATCGCGATAAAGCCTATGAACTTTCACGACAGGCAGATTTGCTTTACGAAGACGCAAAAAACTCGATGGATGTTGCGGTGGTCCGCCGGGCGGATGAGCAGGCGATCGCCAGTCGTCAGATGTCGGTAGCCGCGCATCGTTTGAATATGCTGGCAGCCTTGTTCTTTCCGTTTGCAACTCTTGGAGCTATCTTCGGCACCACACTCACCGACAATTGGAGCTGGCGTGATTCGGCATTTCCATTCGTCTTATTTCTTGCCGTCGGCCTGATCATCGGCGGCGTGTTAGCGAAGTATATTTCAAGACCAGCCTAACTCGCTATTCAACTCGATAGCCAGGCCGGTAGCTCGCCTGCGGCAGGCAATTCGATCATTTGGACTTTGCGGATCGCGTCGATCGCCATGAGTTCGTCCAGAGCATTCTTCGGCGGAACGCTATCGAGATTCAAAACACCGATCGCATGACCGCCAGGTTGGTTGCCTTCGCGACCGACGGACATTTGAGCAATGTTGACTTGATGTTCGCCAAAGACTGTTCCGACACGTCCAATAATTCCTGGCTTATCAGTATGAATAAAGAACAGCATACGACCATCGAGGTACGCTTCAAGTCGATAATCATCGATAGAAATCAGTCTCGGCATGTTGTTGCCGAATAGTGTGGCACCAGCCCGAACCTGTTGATTGCTTCCGGTAACTTCGACGGACATCGATGAACTAAAAGCTCCCGGTTCACGATTTCGATTTTCGACAAGCTCGACGCCGCGTTCTCGCAATAAAAGTTCGGCATTGATGACGTTGACTTCATCGGCCATCGCCGATTCGAGCAACCCCGCACAGAAGCCAGCGGTCAGCAGTTTGGTATCGCGTTCGCAAACTTCGCCTCGATAAAGAATCCGGCAAGCTTCGATGGTTCCTTCGTGCCACTGGGACATCAGTCGACCCAGGCGATGCGCGACATCTAAATAACCTCGCAACGAATCTAGCGTTTTCGGATCGAGGGCGGCAACATTGACCGCGTGGCGAATTTCACCGGTCTTAAAGAAGTTGATCAGCAGTTGGATCCCTTCGATGGCAACTTGCGTTTGGGCTTCTTCGGTACTGGCACCTAAGTGAGGAGTACAGACAACACCAGGCATACCGAAAAGCGGGCTGTCGGTACACGGTTCGGTTTCAAAAACATCGAGTGCGACGCCAGCGATCTTGCCGCTCTTGAGTCCTTCGACGAGTGCTGCCTCTTCGTAGATGCCGCCACGAGCGCAGTTAATCAACCGCACTCCCGGTTTTAGCAAATCGAGTTCCTTCATTCCCACCAAGTACTTCGTTTCGCTGGTAAGCGGCGTATGCACGGTAAGGTAATCAACTTTTGGGAGCATTTCGTGAACCGTTGCTGCGCGTTCAACACCCAGTTTGGTTGCCTGTTCATCGCTAAAAAATGGATCGAAGGCGATGACTCGCATACCAAAGGCCAAGCCACGGGTGGCGACTTCGCGTCCGATTCGTCCCATCCCGACAACTCCCAACGTCTTGTCAGCGAGCTGGGCTCCCATGAACGATTTACGATCCCACTTGCCGGCTAATAAACTAGCATAAGCCGGAGCAATAGATCGCGACTGTGCGAGCATCAAAGCAAACGCATGTTCGGCAGTACTGAGCGTATTTCCTGCCGGTGTATTCATGACAACAATTCCGAGTCGCGTGGCGGCGACCTTGTCAATGTTGTCGGTTCCAACGCCTGCTCGAACAATCGCCCGCATGCGCTTGTTTCCTTCGAGCGACTCGGCAGTAATCTTAACACCGCTCCGAACAATCGCTCCGTCAAATTCTTTAAGCGATTTTTGAAGTTCAGCGCCTTTCAATCCCGTGCGAACTTCATATTCGAAGTCAGGTTCAGCTTTGAGTAGGTCGAAACCCTCTTGGGCAATCGGGTCGAGTACGAGAATACGATACTTGGCCATCGAGACTATCCGTTCTTTGTTGCAAAATCAGTCATGAAATCAGCCAGCGCTTGCGCCCCAGCCATCGGCATCGCATTGTAGATACTCGCTCGAATACCACCGACGCTTCGATGGCCTTTGAGCGAATCTAAACCAACTGCAGCCGCACCTTTCAGGAATCGCTTTTCGGTGTCTTCATCGGCGAATCGAAAGGTTACGTTCATCAATGAACGAGATTCTGGTTGAGCATGTCCTTGGTAAAATTGGGGGTACTTGTCGATCACCGAGTAAACCAGCGAGGCTTTTTGCTGATTGATCGCGTGCATCTTCGATAGTCCACCGATTGTTTCTTCGAGCCACTCGGCGACCAATCCCATCGTATAAATGGCGAACGTCGGCGGCGTATTCCACATCGAGCCTTCGGAGGCTTGATTCTTGTAGTTCAAGTAACCAGGCAACGAATCGTTGGATCGTTCGAGAAGATCTTTTCGAATAATCACGACCGTCACGCCAGCCGGTCCTGCGTTCTTTTGAGCACAGGCATAGATCAAGCCGTACTTCGAAATATCCATCGGTCGATACATGAAATCGGACGAACTATCGCAGACGAGCGGAGCTGGCGAATCGAGGTCGGATTGGAACTGAACGCCTTGAATTGTTTCGTTGCTGGTGATGTGGACGTAAGCCGCATTCGGACTGAGTTTAAGGTCAGACGCCGATGGCAAACGATCGTAATTCGTTGCTTTGGCGTTGTAGACAATCTCGACCTGTCCCTCTTTCAATGCTTCGGCTTGAGCGTACTTTCCCCATGAACCCGTTAGGACAAACTGAGCTGGACCAGCTTGGCCTCGCAGCAAATTCATTGGGATCATCGAGAATTGAAGTCTTGCTCCACCTTGCAAGAAGAGCACTTCGTAGTCCGACGGGATATTGAGCAAACGCGTCAGACGCTGTTGAGCGCGTTCTTGGATGGCGATGAATTGCGGGCTTCGATGGGAAATCTCCAAAATCGAAGCTGGAGCACCTGGCAGGCAAAGCATTTCATCGCGGATGCGTTCAAGGACTGAAACCGGCAGCACGGCTGGCCCCGGCGAAAAATTAAAAAGCCGCTTCCCGGCGTTGGCGGAAGACATGGATAAGACCTATTCGCAATTCATTTTAGAGACAAACGAAAGAGCGAGATTTTAAGGCTGAATCGAGATTTGCGGAAGGATGGCTATTAAGAATAAAGCGATGAGAGCTCTCCAATAAAACCGAGAAGTTTAGGACAGAAGGGACAAGAAAAAGGGTCTTAAAGGAGATAAGGGACGAAAAGGACGCAAAAAGGATTGTGACTTTTGTCCTTCATGTCCTTTGTGTCCCTTTTGTCCTTTTATCTCATTTTGATCAGTATCGCGGCGCTGAGGTGTTCTGCAACTGCGAAGTCTTGTTGCCGCCGTTGGGTGTTGTCGTACCTGCTGCGGTCCCGGGGCCCGTTCCGTTGGCGATCGTGGTTTGCGTCCCTACGATCGTATTCTGAATCGCTTGCTGCCCCATCCTTAAGTCGAGCGCTGCAACTCGCTGGTATACTTCGGGCTGCAGCGAATTGAGAGCCAGACTCTGCGAGTAGTTCTGACGCGCTTGGACAAGATCGCCGGTCGCTTCCCGCAGACGCCCTTTGGCAGCCCAAGCGATTGCATTGTTTGGATCCATCGAAAGGGCTTCGTCAAGATACTGCTCGGCAACCGTTGTTTGGTTAAATTCTTGATGCATCTTGGCTAACTCGATGCGAGCATCCGAGAGCGTCGGACTCTGTTTGGTCCAGTTCTTGAGAAGTGCAAAGGCTTTGTCGGAACGATTTGTTTCGACAAGCAATACCGCTAAGCCACGATAGCAAGCGGTATGATTCGGCGAGAGATCAAGACATTGATTATACAACGACTCGGATTGTTCGATAAGCTTGCTATCTTTTTGGGTAACACCCATTCGATGATAGGTCGAAGCAAGGTTGTAGTACGTATCAGGGTTGCCAGGGTCTGTTTGTTTGGCCGATTCAAATTGTTGAAGAGCTTCGGCGTATCGCCCCTGTTGGAACATCTGCACGCCGACGGAATTTTGGCCGAGGCCACCTATTCTACAGCCGACATTAGAGAAACACAGCAACAAGAGCGATACAAGAAAAAGTAGACCGTGTCGGTTGATAGGCATTCGCTTGTATGGCATTCCGGAGGCTCCTTGGCTATTTGAAACTCGCTGCTGGAAGGTAAACGACCGGATCGCTTTGAAACAATAGGAACTTTCTAAAAAATGCATTGCTTGCATTCGATGTTTAGCGAAGTCGAACGATTCGCTCGACGACGATCTGTCGAGCGGAAAGATTGGGAAGGTAACCTTTCACTCCGTAGACACCGACGGGTTGTTTGAGATAGCGGATAAGGTTCATCCCCGGTGACGGTTGGACGTAGGCGATAAGCCCACCATAGTCATCGGTGAGAGCAAACTGAGGTTGACCATATTCGGCGGAATGAACTTCGACTAACCAACCGGAAGCATCGCTCGACGGTGTACCGTCTGAATTTCGCTGAATTACAGCCGCGTTGTTCATAGAAACATCGTTCGACGAGGTCGGCTGTGCGATGTTGTCAACTGGCCGCTGAAAGCCGATGAGGCTCGCGGCGGTTGTCGGATTATCGGCAGAGTTACTCGAAGGAATCGCGGCGTACGCCATAGCGACACCACTTTGAGCACGTTGCCGAAGGATTTCAAAGCTTTCAATGCGTTCCAGAAGCAATCTTGCTTCGCCGCGTGCAATAGGATCGGCTGCTTGCTCGATCCATTGTTGAGCACGAGCGGCATGAGCGCGTAAATCCCAGCGATCGATCGAGTCGGCGACGACATGCGTCAACTCGATCATGGCTTGTTGGATCTCGGGCGTCGAGAAGTGCAACTCTTCGCTTTGTCCACTCACCGGACTTACCGAAGTCGACTCCGAATTCAGAAGGCTGCGTGGATTCGATCGAGACGCGAAGTTATCGGTTTCAGTACTATCTAAATTCGATCCTAAGCTTGCCGGAGCAATTCCGTGCCAATTTCGAGTGCCGCTTGACGAACTCGGTTCGGGCAGCGGCGAACGCGACAGCAAACTCCGATCAAAGGAATTGCTCGAAGATCGTGAATAATCTTTCGCACCTAGAAAATCGTTTGGAAAATCGCCATACGTCCGCCGGTTCGGTCTGGGGAGATGATCGAAGCGACCTGACGACCGAGGATGGAGGGTGGCTGTCCCGTTACCGCAGCGGGCGCATCGACAGCCGATTGGACACGCGGCATCCTCGACGCGCTCGCCTTCGACAATCGACAGGCCAATCAATCCGAAAATTTTACTAATTGGTCGAAAGCGGAGCTTGGGGTTTCCAATCGCTTCAACAGAATCCCACTGCTGGAACGAATCGGTTTGGTGCGAAGCAGCGCAAGATGTGCAGCCCACTTGATCGCACGTCGCACACGGTACGCCTCCTCCATCGACAATCCATTCATTTCCATCCATTGCCATGTCGTCACCATCGATCATGAAGCCATTTCCATCGATCACAACTCCTTGATCCATCGCGTCACCCGCAAAATGTTCATTGCCGATCGTATAGCTTCCTTGGTGTTCCCATTGATGAGGTGGTGAATTGATGACCCTGCCTTCGCCTTCGATATATTCGCCAACAACCGGCTCACGTTCGATGACTTCACCATGCGACGAGTTCCTTGAGTCATTGTTCAACATCGGAATCGGCTCTGGCACGCCGGCGTTCGAGGGATATTGGTTGGCAACGGCAGGGCGGACTAGCAAACTTGACTGCGATGATTTTTTATGCACCGGTGAAACATAACCGACTTGTTCGGCAGTTTCCTTCGTCGCGGATTTTGCTTGGTGTGCGTTGGCTAAGGTAACCGTCGACGATCGCTCTTTGATCGGCGTTGTCGAAAGGCCTTCGGCGCGAATCCATCGAAATTCTCCTGACGGCGGAAGGATCTTGTACCACAAACGAACTTTTTCTGAATCAACGGCTTGTTCGATTTCTCCGATGACATCGACTTTTTGAGAAGGCTGCAATTCAATCTGCCAGCGAAATCGCTGTTTCTCGGCAATGGTTTCGGCACCGATCCAAGCAGGCGTTTTGTTCCCTACCACTTCGGCTTGTTTTCCACCGGGCAAGAGATAGGCTTGATCGGCAGCTAACCAATCATGGCTTCCCGCTGGCGGTCGAATTCCGCACCATCCATCTTTCGTCTGATGGTAGATCTCGACGACTTCGCCGCGAGTCAAGTAGCCGGTCACATAATGTTCTATGGCTGGCCCACAATGGATCGGCACCTTCTCGAATTTTATAAAACGTGTCTCCGACTTTGGGCTCTCTGGTTTGTGAGCGTGCGCGCGACCAGTGTTTTCTATCGCGAAAGCAAAACTTGACATCGGAAGCAAAATCAATGTTCCGGCGAAACCGAAATTCCAAAGTGATTTGAAGTTGGCGAGTAACATCTGTACGTTTCCTTAGTATTTGTGCGGCGAGTTCGAACCGCTTGCCAACAGAACATGCTGAATATGCCGACTTATTTCTGAATCGGGCTCTCGTTGCAGGATCGTTCGAAGCTTCAAACGCGCATCTTCATTGTTGATACTGCCGAGCATACTGACGGCTTTCATGCGAACATCGCGTTCCGCTTCGCTTCCCATCCAAACAAGCCAGGGCAACGGATTGAGATCCGCGTCTTTGATCAAACGTTCCATGACAAGTAGTCGCTGATCTTTGGTGCCTTGTGCCAATTCGACCGCCAGATCCAATTCTTTGCGACTAAGACGAGTTCGTTGCAATTCGTGAAATGCGGCCGAGACAACGCGAGGCTGTGTACTTCGAAGTAACCGAATAAGATCGTCAGTGTTGCGTCGGCTAATCCCGACCACTTCTTCTTCGATAGCAACGATGCGCGCGGTAGAAGCAGTGGTTGCAAATGGAGCGTCGGCGAGTGTGTCCTCGGCATATTCCGATGCGTTCCGGGGCGACGGATCAGTATTTGACTGAATGGTCATGCTTGCCATTCCGGTAACAGGAATAAATCGATTTGCTTGATGAAGCCGTTGACGGAGCGGCCTCGATGCAACCGTTGAATCCGAAAAGACTCGACGATCGAGATTGGAGGGCTCAGGTTCCGAATCGTCTTGCACTTTCAACGACCTACGGATAGCTTGCGATGAAGGTTGCATCATCGCAGCAACTTGATCAACGGACGCCGCCGAAGATTGAGACGGTGCGTCGAAAGTAGATTTATCGGAAAGCGAAGCGACAATCGTACCGGCCGGTTTTGGTTCAACATAATCTGGTCCGTCGCTAAGTTTCGCCCTCGCAACTATCGTTTTCGATGCTTTCGAACGAGTTCGATCAAGTATGCGTTGGCAAGCTGCGATGGTCAGTACGGAACCGGGATGCTGGTCAGCTTGTTGAGCAACGCTGACTCGCGATACCAAGGCATCAATGAGTGGGTGCGAATCGAGCGGAATCCCTGACATCGGTTCTTCAAGGACATAAATCAATTCAGCGAAACTTGCGCGCCGATGTTCGATGGGCAACGCGATCACTTGACCGACGTAGTAATCAAGGGCTTCATAAGCCAGATGGGCTTCGTCTGCGTTGGATTTTGAAAGACCGGCGATAACATCGGTTAAGCTATGAGGCAACATCTCAGCTAACGAAATCATGGCTGCATTTCTAGCGTCGACCGATTCGTTCGAGCGATATTGCTCGACCAACTGCTGTTGGAGCCAGGCCTTGGAAAGAGTCGGCCACAAGGAAACACCTGTCGCGACTATGGCAAGTGCACCGACGGAGCGCATGAGAAAACGACGCCACCACGCTTTTGGGACATCGGGCGGTCCCAATAACCAATCAGCGTCCAATAGCGGTTCTTGTCGTGATGCTTGATTTGCCATCCGTGGCCCTCGAAGCGAAGTATCTGTCGTCAATATTTTGAACAATCTATAATTTTCGAGTTTTTCTCAAGAGCAACTTTCGTTGCAACTCGCAACTTCCGCGAATTTCCTTTGGCCGATCATGGTCAAAGATGCCGAAACAATCGTTGTGATCGTTAGAGCTTCGAGACACAGTTTCGCTAGCGAAATGATTTCAGATACCCAAAGCCATCGAACTCAAACGTTCTTCCGTCGTCGGGAACAAGAATGCTGGCAATCAGAAAAACTAATAAGCGTAACATGCCAGCCGCCAGTTACATGTTTGCATGTTGCCGGCGACGAGCGATTACAGCTATATGTAGCACTCAGATTTGGCTAGCACTATTTCTATTCGCGACATGTATGTCGTGCGAGTTAAGTCTCGCAGCGGACAATATGCGAACGGAAGGCTCATCCAGTCGCGATTCGCGAGAAAAAGCATTGCGGAGTATTCCGCTTGCCAATCTTACGCCGCAAGCGATTGCTAAGATGCGACCGGTTCTTGATGATCCGACCATTTTTCGTCGCATGCCTACCCAGACCATCGTATGCGAACCAGAAATGTTTACGTTCATCGTTCGCCATCCTGAAGTGCTTGTGGAAATTTGGGAGTTGATGGGTATGACGCGAGTTGCAATCGATCGGACAGGACCTTTTTCATTCCAGGGCGAAGATGGTGCGGGTACAACGTGTCGAGCTGAATTGATTCTTGGAAGCGACCGATTGCACATATATTATTCCGATGGCGACTATGAAGGTGGACTGATCAATCGAAAGTTGGTTGGCCGCGTCGTAGTTGCGATACACAGTCAGCCGGCGACAGGTAACGAAGGTCAAGCACTGGTGACTGCGAGCATGGATATTTTTCTTAAGCTTGACAACATCGGAGCTGATTTGATTGCCAAAACGATCAGCCCATTAGTCGTAAAGACCGCCGACTATAACTATATTGAATCGTTGCGTTTCGTATCGCAGTTGTCGACCGCTGCGCAGCGCAACCCAAGCGCCGTTGAACAGCTTGCATTGCGACTGGATAAACTTAAGCCCGATATTCGCAACCAATTCATCGAGATCGCCAATCGATCAGCGGCACGTAGAGAACAGTTGATTGCTGCTCGACCGCAACGAATCAACCCTTCGATTGATGAGGATTCCATTCAGATTGGCAGTCCAATGCCGACGACGATGCCGGCTCAAGAGTCGCTTACCGATCTGCCGTCGTTCGACGAGAAGCCGGCTGAGAATCGGCAGCGTATTCCGCCAGCCAATGTCACGCGATAAACATTGGACTTAGCCTTGCTTTTCATGGGCCAGATACTCTAGCTCATGATTTCTTGAATGAAAATCACTTTTCAGCAGCATTTTGCAATTTTCGTAGTTTCAAAAACGCTACGATCCCTGGAAAAGTTATGGGTTTTGCATTCGGACGTCCAAAAGGGGTTGGCAGCAAAATATCTCCCTAAATTTCCCGCCTGATGACCAAACGTGTCGCAAACTGTATTCGAGGACACTAGGCAACGGAAGCCCTGGAGGTCGTGTGAATCACGAAAATCAGGCGACCGACGGCTGGCCTCTGAAGTTAAGAGCCAGCAGGGCCTTGCGGAAGTTCGATGCCGCAAGATCCGATGCCTCTGCGAACAGTTTGTACCAATTAACGTTATGGAGAATTAACACATGCGTCGCTTAATCGCTATCGCTTTCGTCGCCGTTGCAGCAATGAGCCTTTCGGCTACTACCGCTTCGGCTGGTTTTGGTTTGTTAAATCGTGGATGTTGTGATGCAGCTCCAAGCTGTGGCTGCGAAGCACCAGCTCCAACTTGCTGTGCAGCTCCCGAACCTACTTGCTGTGATGTAGCTCCAAGCTGCTGCGGTTCAAGAGGTGGGTTGCTGAAAGGCATTTTCGGAAAGCTTCACGGCAAACTCCACAGTCGCAATGCTTGCTGCGATGCAGCTCCAAGCTGCGGTTGCGAAGCACCTGCACCAACATGCTGTGCAGCTCCTGCACCAACATGCTGTGCAGCTCCTGCACCAACATGCTGTGCAGCTCCTGCACCAAGCTGCGGTTGCGAAGCTCCTGTCAGCACCTGCTGCAAGCCAGCTCGCACTCATCACCTGATGAACATGCTTGGCAACATCAAGTGCAAGATCGGTTCCCGCAAATCGTCATGCTGCAATGCAGCTCCAAGCTGCGGTTGCGAAACAGCGGCAGCTCCAAGCTGCGGATGTGGCTCCTAGTCTAATGATCTGGCGAGTAGAATCAACGTGAATTACCCGACAAACATCCTGTTACGCTACTCCTAGAATCACTCGCCAAGATTAAAAAAATAAAAGGCGGTTCGAGAAATCGAACCGCCTTTTTTTATTTGTTGAATGCCAAAATTGCAAACCGCTTTTTCAAAATCATTGCATTTCAAGCAGCGGAAGCTCATAATCTTACCAAGCTTTTGTGAGGCGGCGCGAGCCAAATCGCTTCATATACTTGTTTTGACGTGAGGTTGATTCCATGCACTTTCATTTCTTCGTTCGATACCGCAAATTTAGCGACAATCGAAAACGACTACTTCGGCGTCGTAGTTTGCAAATTGAACATCTTGAACGGCGCGCACTGTTAGCGATGCTGCCAATAGCACCTGTGTTCCATGAAGATGCTCCGATCTCGGTGTTCCCCGTAAAAGATCAGCGAGGATTTACACGTTCCGTCAGCGAATCTTATGCGCATGGTCGAGCTACGGCGGTGACAATCAGTGACGGAATGTCATTGAACGACCGCGAACAAACTAGTTTTATTGTCGATAACTCTCATCCTGGTTACCGTGAAACAGGCGCCTGGGTAAACAGCGCTATAACCGGGTTCAACGGCAGCAGCACTCGCATTGCAGTGGCGGCGAATGCAGCAGCGACCTGGAATGCGCCAAGTCTCATACCT
>JAWXCK010000288.1:0-39457 GCA_034408855.1 Pirellulaceae bacterium | reverse complement strand
TCAAAAATCCAATGCGAAACGGGTGTCCGTTGAAACTTCGGTTTTCTATTCGTAACGATAAATAGTTAATTTTGCCCCACAGATTCTGCGGAAGAGCCCGATTAATCAACAAGCCGCCTGAAGGCGGAACTACGAACTAGTTGAGAAAGTTCAGTAATGCGGAGGGATCTCGTCTTCGGGGTGCCGAATTTCGGTGCCCGAATCGCGAGTCGATCGCATGTCATTGACCAGCCTTAGCATCTCTCGCTGCATTTGCTCGATTCGGCGATGTTGGTCGATGATCGATTTATCGAGCTCCTCGATCGTTTCTTGAAGGTGCATGACGGTCATTTCGAGCTGAGTTATTCGTTCTTCGGGATGTTTCATGGAATACTCAACAGTATCCTTGACCAGTTAGGGGAATGCTCTGATAATCGCGGCCTTGCTGATTTCTACCATTCTATGAATGAATACTGATGAAAATTCACGAATATCAGGCGAAAGAGTTGTTTCGCAAAGCTTCTGTTCCGGTATTGGCTGGCTACGTCGCCCGAACTCCCGAGGAAGCGAGTGCGGCTTTCACGAAGCTCGGCGGACCGATTGCGGTTGTGAAAGCTCAGATACATGCCGGTGGCCGAGGAAAAGGAACGGTCAAGCAAGTTCCGACCCAGCGCGGCGTGCAGCTTGTCAAATCGGCAGCCGAAGCGGCGACGGTCGCGAAGAATCTGATCGGCAACGACCTAGTGACGATCCAGACCGGAGAAAATGGAGCGACTGTCAATCAGGTATTTGTCGAGCAAGGTTGCAAGATTGCTCGTGAACTTTACGCTGCCGTTGTCGTCGATCGCGCTGCCAGCATGCCACTATTGATGGTCAGCAGCGAAGGCGGAGTCGAAATCGAGAAAGTCGCTCACGACACGCCCGAAAAGATTCTGCGAGAACATTTTGATCCGGCTCATGGTCTACAAAGTTTCCAAGTTCGCAAGCTGTGTAAAAAGCTGAACATTACTGGGGCCGCTGCTAAGAGTGCTGACAGCTTTCTGAAAAAACTTTGTAAGATTTTCGTCGAGCTCGATTGCGCGATGGCTGAAATCAATCCGCTGGTTATCACCGAAGACGGACAGATGTTGGCGCTGGATGCAAAGGTTACCTTTGACGACAACGCCATGTTCCGTCATCCCGACTTAAAAGAACTGCGCGATCTTAACGAAGAAGAGCCAGCCGAAGTTCGTGCGGGCAATACGGGGCTTAGCTACGTCAAGCTCGACGGCAACATTGGTTGTCTCGTCAATGGTGCTGGGTTGGCGATGGCGACGATGGATATCATCAAGTACCACGGTGGCTCGCCGGCAAATTTTCTCGACGTTGGCGGCGGTGCCAATACCCAACAAGTAACCGAAGCCTTCCGGATTATCCTTTCCGACCCCAACGTGAAAGCAATTTTGGTCAACATCTTCGGTGGTATCGCCCGATGTACGACGATCGCAACGGCATTGATCGAAGCCTCGAAAGAGATCGGCTTCGATGTGCCGCTGGTGGTTCGACTGGAGGGTACAGAGGTCGATGAAGGCAAGAAGTTATTAAAAGACAGCGGGCTGGCCATCATCGCGGCGGACGATTTGACTGACGCTGCTAAGAAAGTCGTTGCCGCTATCAAGTAGCGAATGCCATTTGGAATTCGAACTGTAAAGTCATCTAATTAAAAGCGCAATCTTAGGTAAGTAAAAAGTCTCATGAGTATTCTGGTCAATAAAAAGACACGTGTCATTTGCCAAGGCATTACCGGCAAGGCTGGTGCCTTCCATACCAAGGGTTGCAAAGAATATGGAACGCAGATGGTTGGCGGCGTGACGCCTGGCAAAGCCGGCGAAACTGTCGAGGGATTACCGGTTTTCGATACCGTCGAGGAAGCCGTAGCTCAGACAGGTGCTAACGCCTCGATGATTTTCGTCCCACCGGCCTTTACTGCCGACGCGATCCTAGAAGCCATCGACGCGGGCATCGAAGTCATCTGCGCGATCACCGAGGGCGTGCCTGTGCTCGACATGGTGCATGTTTACGAAGTCGTTCGCAAGAGCAAGTCGATCTTGATCGGTCCAAATTGCCCAGGGGTGATAACGCCCGGTGAATGCAAGATTGGAATCATGCCCGGCTATATTCACAATCCTGGCAAAGTTGGCATTATGAGTCGTTCTGGCACACTTACTTACGAAGCCGTTTGGCAAACGTCGCAAGTAAAATTAGGGCAATCTACCTGCATTGGATTGGGCGGTGATCCTATCGTCGGCACTTCCTACATCGATCTTTTCGAGCGATTTCAAAAGGACGATCAAACCGAAGTCATCCTGATGATAGGCGAAATCGGCGGCGACGCCGAAGAGAAAGCCGCCGAGTACGTTGCAAAGCACGTAACGAAACCAGTCGCCGCGTTTATTGCGGGCGGAACAGCACCGCCGGGCAAACGCATGGGGCATGCCGGTGCGATTATCACCGGCGGAAAAGGGACGGCTGCCGAAAAAATCCAAGCCCTTGAAGCGGCGGGCATCGTCGTTTCGCCATCTCCCGCCGATATGGGTAAAGCTGTCGTCGAAGCGATTCGCCGACACGGAAAATAATCGTTTCGGCCCATCATTTGCTTTTTGACCAGCAAGCGTCGCTGTTTGCTGCCGAAGTTGTATTCTCGTAGCTCCAGCACGTCGCTCAAGCGTTCCCGCCTGAGCAAAATGACTTTGGACGTGAGCCGTCGGTGGTAGCGGGATGTTGATTTAATCGTCAGCAGCAGGCTTAGAATTGCTCGCAGCATTAGCCCGCGGCTAGCGCCGACGGCTCACATAATCCGAACTGATTTTTGATCGAGCTAGCACTAACGCCGAGAAAGACAGGCTAACATGAGTTTCCGTATCGATAAACTGACTATCAAGGCGCAAGAAGCCGTTTCCGAAGCTCAAAGCAAAGCACAGGAGTTAGGCAATCCCGAGCTCGATTGCCTGCATCTTCTATGGGGAATCTTGCGAGATTCTGAAGGAGTCGCGTTGGCGATTGTTCGGAAGATTGGTGCGCAAGAAAAGCAGATTTTGAGTACCCTTCAAAGCGAACTCAATCGACTCCCCAAGACGTCGAGCGGACGAGCACCGAGCGTCGGTCCTGGACTGCAAAAGACTTTCGAATCCATCTCATCGATTGCTGACTCGATGAAAGATGATTTCTATAGCACAGAGCATTTGCTGTTAGGCTTATGTTCAACCGACAATAAAGCCAATTCGCTGCTGAAGCTGTTGGGGGTTTCGACCGACGAAATCATGAAAGCCCTACAAACAGTTCGCGGCAGCGCACGCGTCACCGATCAGAATCCAGAAGGAAAATTCCAAGCCTTAGAAAAATATGGAATCGACTTGGTCGCGCAAGCCTCGAAAAGCAAGCTCGATCCTGTCATTGGTCGCGATACAGAAATCCGTCGTGTTATTCAAGTTTTATCTCGGCGAACCAAGAACAACCCTGTCCTGATCGGTGAGCCCGGGGTTGGAAAAACCGCCATTGCCGAAGGGTTGGCTTCTCGCATTTTTCAAGGCGACGTCCCGCAAAGTCTCAAGAATCGTCGTGTGATCGCGCTCGACATGGGAGCATTGATCGCGGGCGCAAAATTTCGCGGCGAATTTGAAGAGCGGCTGAAAGCCGTATTGAAAGAAGTCAAAGATGCCGACGGAGAAGTGATCCTGTTCATCGATGAGCTGCACACGGTTATCGGTGCAGGTGCGGCGGAAGGAAGCAGCGACGCTGCCAATCTACTCAAGCCTGAACTTGCTCGAGGCCAGTTGCGATGCATCGGCGCAACGACTTTGGACGAATACCGCAAACACATCGAGAAGGACGCGGCTCTGGAGCGACGCTTCCAACCGATATACGTCGGCGAGCCGAGTGTTGAAGACACGATCACGATTCTTCGAGGTCTGAAGTCTCGCTATGAAGCTCATCATGGCGTTAAGATCCGCGATTCTGCTTTGACCGCTGCCGCCACCCTTTCGAATCGATACATTACCGATCGATTCTTGCCAGACAAAGCCATCGACCTGATCGACGAAGCTGCTTCGCGTCTGGCGATGGAGCGAGAAAGCGTGCCAACGGAAATCGATCAGATACAGCGACAACTTCGGCAATTGGAATTAGCCCAACGGCAGCTCAATGAAGAATCGGACGAGGCCACCGAAGAATCGTTGCGAGACGTAGAAGAGGAAATCCTTGCACTTCAAAAGGAACTCGCCGGACTTCGCGAACAATGGGAAGCTGAAAAACTTGGTGTTTCAGGGGTTCAATCGATTCGCCGCGAATTGGAACAAGCGGACGCCAATTTCGTTAAGCTCGAAGCATCGATCAAGGAGAGCCAGGACATCGGTCGAGCCGTCACGGAAGGCGACTACCAGAAACTCTTTGAGCTCGACCAAGTTCGCCGTCGTTTGAAATCGCAGCTCGAACGCGACGAAGAGCCGGCTCGCGAGAAGGCCGCCCCAACGGCTTCGCCAAAACAGAAGCTTTTGCGAACCGAAGTAACGGCCGACGAAATCGCATCCGTCATCAGCGCTTGGACCGGCGTTCCAGTTACTCGGATGCTTGAAACAGAGCGTGCGAAGCTACTGGTCATGGAAGAACGCCTTCATCAACGCGTTGTCGGGCAAAATAAAGCCGTTGAAGCCGTCAGCAATGCCGTCCGGCGTAGTCGAAGTGGCCTTCAAGACGCCAATCGGCCAATCGGCTCGTTCCTATTCCTCGGCCCGACTGGTGTTGGAAAAACCGAACTTTGCAAAGCCCTAGCGGAAGTCATGTTCGATGACGAGCATGCGATGGTTCGCTTGGATATGAGCGAATTCATGGAACGGCATACCGTTTCCCGATTGATAGGCGCCCCTCCTGGTTACATTGGTTACGACGAAGGTGGCAAGCTCACCGAAGCCGTTCGGCGTCGACCTTATTGCGTTTTGTTGTTCGATGAAATCGAAAAAGCTCATCCGGATGTCTTTAATGTGCTTTTGCAAGTGCTCGACGATGGACGTCTAACCGACGGTCACGGGCGCACCGTCGACTTTACCAATACGCTGATCGTGATGACCAGCAATATCGGAAGCCAAGCGATCCAACAAATTACCGAGCAAGGTGGATCGGAAGACGAAATGATGGACGCCGTCCAAATCGCTCTCAAGTCGAAGTTTTTACCCGAGTTTCTCAATCGAATCGACGAATCGATCGTATTCGAACCGCTCGGACGAGAGCATATTCGCCGGATCGTTGCATTGCAACTAAAACGACTTGAAGATCAACTGGCCGAGAGCCACATCCAATTCGTCATCACTGAAGCGGCAATTCGTGAGATCGCCAACGAAGGCTACGATCCGCTGTACGGTGCTCGACCGCTCAAGCGAGTCATTCAGCGACGATTGCAAAATCCACTAGCGACCGAATTGTTGAAACAGAACATCAACGAAGGCGGAACGATTCAAACTGATTTCGTCGATGGCGAATTCATATTCGAAATGGCGTCTAATGACGACCAGAAGGTAGCAACTGCCTCTTGACCAAAGTAGCGCATAGCGTGTAACCTTCACGGCAGCAAGTGACGCGCGAAAATTCAATCGCGCCAAGAGCACTCGCTGGTCGCTGCCGAGTGGCAACGGATCCTTTTTTGTCAATTACGGATGCTGCGAAAGGTTTTATAACGTGACGATTCTGCGAGTTGGAACTAACGAAAAATATTCTTCAGGTTGGGTTTCTGCATTTGGGAAATCGAAGAAGGCCAGCACTAAAGCGGCCCCGGCAAGCAAAACTCAACCCAAGGCCGTTAAGAAAGCCGCTGCGAAAAAGGCCGCTAAGGCATCAACCGTAAAAACAGCGAAACCCACTGCCGCCAAAGTAGCCAAGGCATCGCCAGTTGCAGCGAAGAAAACCAAAGCCAAAGCGGCACCGAAGAAAACTACCAAGAAAAAGAAGTAACGTAAACGCGCGCTTCAGTCTGCCCCGCAGGAAAAGGTCAAAAATAACTTCCGCAAATTTGACGACTATTGGCCAATCCAAGTCGCATAGAGTCGTCGAGCTGTTGTCGGGTCTTCAGTCCCTGAAACAATGCCTCGACCGTCGCGAAAGACCGTAATCGTGAATGGATCTTCTTCGTTCGACTGCCGTTCAAAGCGGAGCAGGAATGGATTCGCGGTCACGCTTCCCAAGCCCGAAAGCCGCGCTGCAAGCCGGTCGAGATCAACAGAATTGCGATCGGGATTATGAATCTGGACAGCGTTTCGGCCGCAAAGAACCTGGGTCGACGAACTCCGAGAGCCATCCAGAAAATCGCGACGGCCCATGCCGCAAGCTGGACAACCTAGCCCTGTTCGAACCGGTTCGATCGCGATCTGACGGATCTCGTTGTGCCAAAAATCGAAGGTTAAAAGCTTTCGCGAGACGGCTTCTGGGTGTCCCGACAGCAACTTGATTGCCTCGATCGCTTGCCAACTTGCGATAATGCTGACCGCCGGACCCAGTACACCTGCTGAATCGCATGTCGCTTGCTGATCGGCCGGCATCGGTTCGGGCATCAAACAGCGGAAACAGGCGGTGACTTTGGGAATGCACGCCATCATTTGCCCGCTTGCCCCGATACAACCGCCATGAAGCCAAGGGATTTCACGCTCGAGCGACACATCATTGATCAAGAATCGTGTCTCGAAGTTGTCGGTCCCATCTAATATTAAATCGACGTCGGCGAGCAGCTCCAACGCGTTGGCCGGGACAAGATCGACAACTTGAGCATCGATCGTCGTCTGGCTATTGATCGCTTGCAGATGATTGGCGGCTGAGATTGCTTTCGGCAGTCGTTGTCGTGCATCCGATTCGGTGAAGAGTGTTTGGCGAGGAAGGTTGTCCCATTCCACCCAGTCTCGATCGATCAGTCGAACAAACCCGACACCTGCTCGAACAAGCCGTTCTGCAATGACCGATCCGAGCGCTCCGACTCCAACAACACCGATTCTTGAAGAAGCCAACCGCAATTGCCCTGCTTTACCCAGTTCAGCAAATGCCGATTGCCGTCGATAGCGATCATTTTCCGGCAGTTTTACATCATCGTCCATCGAACTATTATAGTCGTTCCAACATTCTGTAAGGAACGGGGGGAAAAAGCTTTCGGGCATTTCCAATGCGGGTGGCACGCCCTGAGTCCTCGAAGGGCGTGATTCATGCAGCCACGCCCTTCGAAGACTCAGGGACGTGCCACCCAAGCTTACTTGGAGATTCTCGATTTTTCTAAAAAAGACCTTGCCGTGCCACTGTGATTGCTGTATTATTCGCAGTAGTACAGTAGCACAGGTAGCCCGACGTATTGGGTATGTCCATCATGCAAATTCGTATTTCCGTAGGCAACCCGCAATCGATCTATCGGCAGATCGCAGATCAAATTCGTCGAGCCGTCGTGACGGGTGAATTGTCGGTCGGCGAAGCCATCCCAAGCGTTCGTCAGTTGGCTAAAGAGCTCGTAATTAATCCGAACACGGTTGCCAAAGCATATGGGGAACTGACGCGGGATGGAGTTTTGGAGGGGCAGCCTGGACGTGGCTATATCGTCGCCAATCGCAAGAACATCTATACCAAAACCGAACGCTTACGACGTTTGGATCAGGTACTCGATTCGTTGGTCAGCGAAGCGATCACGCTCGGATTTTCAGGAGACGAGCTCCTCGAACGTCTGAGCAAGCGACTGGAAAAACTTTTACCTGATCAATCTTTACCCTAACGAGACTCTGGTGCGGCCATGAGAAGAACAACCCGACGCGTCAGCGAGGAAAAAACATGTTAAACGACTTAGCCATTGAAGCACGCGGCTTGACTCGCTATTTCGATTCACGCATGGTCGTTAGCGATTTTGACTTGTCAATTCCGCGTGGCTCGGTGACGGGCTTACTCGGGTTGAACGGGGCCGGTAAGACGACGACGCTTCGCATTTTAATGGGTTTGTTGGCGCCGACGCGGGGTGAATCGTACCTGCTCGGAAAGAATTCGCAGTGTCTGACTCCGGACGATCGTGCACGCATTGGATATACGGTCGAAGGGCATTTTCTTTATGGATGGATGACGGTCCGTCAAAGTGAAAAGTTTCATCGTGAGACATTTCCTCGTTGGAACGCGGGAATGTTCGACGCAACCGTTCGCCGATTCGGAATTGAACCGAGTCAAAAAATTCGGCACTTGAGTCGAGGGCAAAAAGCCGGTGTTTCGCTGGCATTGACGATGGCTGCGGAACCGGAATTATTGGTTCTCGATGATCCTGCACTGGGTCTTGATCCTGTAAGTCGCCTTGCGCTCAACGAAACGCTGCTTGATTTTTGCGATGGTGGAACGAAAACCATTTTGTTGAGCAGCCATTTGTTGGATGATGTCGAGCGCGTCGCCGATCGCGTCGCAGTCATGGTGCATGGTCGTTTGGTCGTCAATACAACCGTCGATGATTTTCGTTCACGTGTTTCATCATGGGCGATCGAACATTCGCCAGCAACGCGCGGCGTCGAATCGATCCCTGGATTGGTACACTCGCGCCAGCTTGGCGGAAAAACGGTGGTGACACTTGCCGATTGCGATCAGGAAACCGAGGCGGCCTTGACTCGTATCGGCGGCGCAACTTGTGAACGTCTGCCGATTACCTTTGACGAAGCGGTAATCGCCTATCTCTCTCGATCCCGTGAAAGCCATTCCTTTCTTTCTTCTAATTCAAAACGCGGTCAGGAACGAATGGCACTTGATTAAGGAAACCCCGAAGTTATTTTTTACCCGTTCCTGAACGGTATTGCGATAAACCACGAACCCCTTTTGAAACACCTTTTTGAAGCCGGAGCTAGATCTATGCGACCACTCATCGAAAAAGAACTTCGAGAAAACCTCAAATGGCTGCCCGTTGGCTTACTCGTTTTTGGAGTGGCACTCGCATATTGCGTTATTCCAGGCGGGTCAAAAGACTATAGTGCAACCGAAAGTACGCTTTCCGCGAGCGCCGTAATGATAGGTTCGCTCTTTGCGTTAGCGCTCGGCGTCGCGCAGTCGGCCTTCGATGTCAGGACGGCTTCGAAGAGTTATCTTTGGCATCGCGCCGTTACACCGCGCGCAATTTTTTACAGCAAGTTGATCGCTGGTGGTTTGATCTACGCGATTGCAGCCTTGGTTCCATTGGCGATCACGGCGGCTTGGTTTGGGTCGCAAGGAATCCGCTTCGCGCCGGTTCGACCGCTGCAAGTCGTACCGGCAATGATTGCGGCGCTCGCTTGCTTCTCCTTGCATCCGGCAGCCATCTTCATGATGGTCCGATCGGCTAGATGGTTTGGTACTAAATTGTTTCCGGTCTTCGGAGTCTTGCCGGTTCTTTTAATACCGATGATCGAGCCCTTTCCGGAATCGATTTTGATTTCATATCTTTTCGCAACACTAGCTATCCTGGTCTGTATCGCGATTGTCGCGAAAGCGGCCGAAAACGCATGGTGCAAATCGGTGGCAAGTGACGAAGGGGCGACCGAATCGCTTCAAGACTGGACTCGAACGACCGTTTTGTGTTCAGCCGGTGCGGTCGCGTTTATCATCGGCTTTGGCTTCCTCGGAATGTTTTTGAGTTCACTCTTCTCTGGAAATATTATTCCATCCAGCTATCCGCGGTATGGAATCGATGCGGCAGGAAGACTTTGGTACGGCCAGCATGTCTCGTCAAGTGTTGAAGGAGGTATCCTCAAGTATCCTCAGTTTATCTCGGGGAGTATCGTTCAAGAGGGGAAGGTCCCCAACCCTTATGACGAACTCGCCGAAAAGAAGAATAAGAAAGAAATCCTTCCGATCTATCAATTAGGACGCTACCAAGGAGGTCGCATTTTGTTCCAAGCGGCCTCGCAAGCCGTTATTTTTGGCGTTGGCCAAAGGTACTTTGATCATCGAGGATTTGTTCTTTTTTACAATTTCAAGAAGCGACCTGCGCTTCAATCAATCATCTCACGCGATAGCTCGCACCTATTTGGAGAAGCTGTAGGTAAACCTTTCGATGGCAATCCAATACGAAGCCACGGTATGATGAAATCGAGTGACATGAAGTTGAATGACGACCAAAACATGTCTTTGCGCCTGCAAGAAATCTGGGTGGATCAGAATGGCGTCTATCACTTCAATGGTAAACTTAGAACAATTCAAGCGCTCGCCGAGATGAAAATTGAAGACTCGGCGTTGATACGCACCGATCAAGTTCGTGGCGAACTGCGTCTGATGGTTGTCTCGGCGGGGAAGCTCCATCTCTATGAAGTGCATTGTGCGCTGAAAAAGAATCGCGAGGCGGTCGCCTTTGTCGACGAATCGGGGCCACCGACCGAATTTGAAGTTTCACTCGAAAAAATTGCTGTTCTTCTCAAGTTGCCGCGATCGTTGGACAACTGCCAGATCGGTATCACCGAGGATCGCAAAATCGTCTCCGTATGCTTTGCGCCGCAACCGACCGTTTCGACTCTCGATTGTGCGGCCGGTGAATCCGAATGGAACACATGGACGTTTCAAAAGCCGCCCGCCGATCGACCCGATGTCGAGTTCAACGACAAGCAATTCAAACCGCTCGTTTCGCAACTTCCTAGCATTGTTGTCGGCACTTGTTATATAGGTAGCGCGTTGGCGGGCGAAACGTATATCCGCTCCTGGTCCGACTTGATGTATTACGTCAATCAGATAACGACATTCATGGTCTTGGCGACGATTGGAACGATTCTCGCGATGATCGTTACTTTTTGGGTTGCCCAGCACCGGCGACTTTCAACGGGGTTGAAGGTTCGTTGGACACTGTGGGCCATCTTTCTAGGTTGGGGAACTCCCTTAGCGATCATCGCCGCCTACGTGAAGCCAAGAACCGAGCCTTGCAGTCGCTGCGGCAAAACGCGACGAATCGACCTTTCGACATGCGAGCATTGTCGCGCTGAATGGGAGCCGCCGGCAAATGAAGGGATCGAGATCTGCGACGACGGATTCCAACGAACCTCACGTCAACCTGCAAATGCCTAGCCGGCGCGGACGTTCTTCAAGTGGCAGGGCTGGTCCGTTGTTTAAGTGGCGTAAGCTTCCAGCTTGCGTTTCACGGGACGTTGCAGTATTTGGCAAGCTAGAAGCTTACCCCACCCCGAAAATTGGCTAATTGCTTTCCTTTTCCCTTGCAGGGTATACTTGGCGTTGCCTCGTTCTTTTAGAATAACGTAGCGACGATCCCAATCCAGCAAGTAGGCGACGAAAATGCTCCGTCATTTAAAACGTGGTTTTACGCTCGTTGAGTTGCTTGTCTCGATCGCAATCATCGGCATTCTCGCCGCCTTGCTTCTACCGGCAATTCAAGCGGCTCGCGAAGCAGTACGTCGTGCGACATGCAGTAGCAACATGCGGCAAATTGGGATCGCGTTCCACAACTATCATCTGGTTTACAATTCGTTTGCACCTCAACGCATCGCTTCGCCCAATACATCCTGGTCAGTCTTTATTTTGCCGTTCATTGAGCAGTCGGTACTCTATGCGCAATACAATCGAAATCTGAATTGGGATCATGTCGCAAACCAAGATGTCGTCAAAAAGCAAATACCTGTTTTTCGCTGTCCGTCAACTCCCGTTGCTGGCATGCGCTGGGACAAATTCGGCATGAACAAATTTGCGTCGGCTGGCGACTACGCGCCGCCAGGCAGTGTGTCGGCGACATTAGCAGCAACGGGCCTTATCGAAGCTCGAAGCTCGCTCCTTGGACTTCTTATCGCCGGACGAGGCGCAACGACGAGCGACGCTACAGATGGACTTTCCAACACACTTTTGTTTACCGAGGATGCGGGACGGCCACTCTTTTACGCCGGACGTCGTGTTGGACCGAAGGACAATAATCCGGGCGGTGGCAATCTTGCCGTGATCGGCGGTCGCGTTCGAGGTGCCGCCTGGGCAGATCCAACCAACGGTATTCCGTTGCATGGCTTTTCGCTCGACGGTTTGACTGCTCCCGGGCCGTGTCCGATCAATTGCACGAACAACAATGAAGCTTATTCATTTCATCTCGGTGGCATCAACGTGAACTTTGCCGACGGCTCGGCGCATTTCTTATCCGACTCGATTTCGATCGAGCTCTATGCTTCGCTAATCACAGCTCAAGGTAATGAAGTTATTCAGCTTGAAGGTTTCTAGTTCTCGATCTGCCGGCATTGAGCCACGCACCATCGTAGCCGCGATGGTGTGTGAAGTTTGCTCAATCCTTTACTCTGTGGGAATCAGCAATTGTCTTGGCCAAGTTTCGTAAGACCTTCGAGTTGCCGCATCTGCTATCATGAAGATGCTTAGGCTACAAGCTTGTCTAACGCATCGTGTCGGTTCACGAGTCTTCAGAACAAATTGGTTCTTAATAGTATGGTACGTTCATGGTTTGCTATCGTCGCCATTTTTGGGGCGTCCTACTGCAACGCGATCGATCCCGCGACAAGTATATCGGTCGATATGCCGACTGAGTTGCTACTGAACGACTCGCGGCTCTTGAGTCAAAGTAAGTCGGCAATCATGCTTACAGATTTTTCGAAAGCCATGCCTACATCGGCGCTGACATTGGGTCGCCGTGAAAAGGGAAAATGGAAGATCCTGCCGTTTGCAACTGCTGATTTTTCCGGCTCGGCAATCTCCACGTACGCATTTACCGATGCATCGAAAATCAGTCTCTCACTTCCTGCCGTCGGTTGGCACGCAGTCTATCTCGGAGTTTCAACGGTATCAACCGGTTTTCGCGAAGCGAAGAACGGACTGATGTCGAAACTGAGCGATGAGCAAGTTTTCAAACGGATGGCAAATAACGTCGCGCACTTGCCTAATCGCGTCGATGTCATACAAGAACAATGGCTCACCGTTGCGAACTTAGATGGTCAAGCGATCGAAATTGCTTCGCTGCCAAATCTACCGGCGACGATTTGCTATGTGAAACTTGTGCCGCTGACCGTCGAGGAGGTTGCAAAGTGGATGGCTGCGCAAAGTCCGACTGCGACGACATCTCGAACTTCGATCGCGACGTTTGATGGACATAGTTGGATTTGGCCCTATGATTGTCGGACGACTGAGGATCTATTAGCCAATTTCCGAGGCTACGAAGGCACCGATATTGGCAAATGGTGGTTTCAAGTCCTCGGAGCGGACCTCGTTACCTACCGTTCGAACGTCGGAAATGTTCCTGGGGAAGAGACGATTGATTTTCCAACTCGCGAACATGCGAGTTTTGTCGAATCGGTCAAGGAACTTCATCGGCGTGGAATCAACCCGTTACGCGTTGCTCGCGAGGAAGCTCGCCGACAGGGTGTCGAGTTTCACATTATGTTGAGGCCCGCAGGCTGGAAAGCTTCGATTCCATTCGAGGAAACGTTCGATAGCCGATTTTATGAAGATCATCCGGAATGGCGTTGCATAGATCGCGATGGTACTCCGACGATGTATATGAGTTATGCGTACCCTCAGGTCCGCCGGCATCTGCTCGATGTTTTTCGTGAGACGTTAGAGCTGCAACCCGAGGGCGTAGGGTTCTTGTTCAATCGTGGAATGCCGATGATCCTCTGGGAGAACGCGTTTTGCGAGCGATTTCAGAAAATGCACGGTATTGATGCTCACTCTGTCGCCGAAGAGGATTCGCGAATCTTGGCGACACGAGCAGCGATCATGACCGATTTCATGCAGGAAGTTCGTGACTTGCTAGATGAAGCAGTTCGCAACCAGAATCGTACGCAGCGATACAAGATTTCGTTGGGGACTTTTAGCAAAGAATCTGACAACCAAAAATTTGGATTCGATCTTCCGAATTGGATTAAGAGAGGACTTGTCGATGATCTCGCCGTAGCTTGGTTTGCCCACCACACATCGTTCGCTCAACCTGACATGGCTTACTACAAGCGAATGACGACCGGTACGAATGTTGGCGTGTATCCCTTCGTCGTTTCATGGAAGACAGGTAAGCCGATCGATCTTTGTAAAAAAGTCAGCGCCTTTTATGAAGCTGGTGCTACAGGCATTGCGATTTGGGACACGAGCGTCGAAGCAGGTTGGAAAGAGACTCTTCATGGGAACGTCTTCGACACGCTCGGTCGACTTGGGATGTTGTTTACCGCGATTACGGAGTGTCGAGCTATTGAGGCGGCGCGGCCTAACATCGTGCTCATCGTCGCGGATGATCTCGGTTTTTCCGATCTCGGATGTTATGGCGGCGAAATTCGGACGCCCCATTTGGACCGGCTCGCCGCAGAAGGGATGCAATTCACGCAGTTTTACAACTGCGGCGTTTGCAATATTACGCGAGCGGCATTGTTCACAGGTCTCCATCCTCGCTTCGGTAAAGGCGGTTTGCTTCGAAGCAATATGCCGACGCTCGCTGAAGTTTTACTGCAGGTTGGTTACGCAACGACGATGAGCGGTAAATGGCATCTCGGAGGTGCACCAAATCGTCCCATCGACCGCGGTTTCGAGGAATACTATGGAGTGATGATCGGGGCAGTGAACTACTTTAATCCCAGCTTGCCCGATCCGCCCGGTATGAAGCATGCTGGGCCCTCCGAGCCTTTTGTTCACAACGCGACGCCGATAACCAGTGTACCGCCAGGATACTATGCAACCGATGCGTTCGCGGACCATGCCATCGAGCAGATAGCGCGGCTGTCTAAAAATGGAAAGCCATTTTTTCTGCATCTTGCTTTTACAGCACCTCACTATCCCTTACACGCATTGCCGGAAGATATCGAAAAATATCGAGGTTGTTATAGCGATGGCTATACGGTGTTGCGAGAAGAGCGATATCGTCGCTTGATCGAACTTGGACTGGTCTCCAAGGAATGGAAACTTCCTGATCCAGATCCCAAATTGACCGATTGGCGTTACGACCTTTCGCCTAAGCCTTGGGATTCTTCAGCGGAACAAAGCTGGGAGTCTGCAAAGATGGAGGTCTACGCGGCAATGGTAGATCGTATGGATCAAGCTATTGGACGTGTGCTAGCATCGCTCAAGGAATGTGATGCCGAGGAGAACACGTTGGTTATTTTCTTTTCCGACAACGGCGCTTGCGCTAGTAATTCGTCGAGCGCTGCCTACCAAGCCTATCAAGCGGGAGTCTCTAGCGGGAGCGAAGAGAGCTATATTCTCGGCGGCCCTGGTTGGGCTAGCGTTCAATCGTCGCCATTTCGCCGCTACAAAACATGGACATACGAAGGTGGAATCAGCACACCGATGATCGTGCGCTGGCCTGGAAAGATTCGAGCGGGAAGTCGCACCGACGCCGTTTGCCACCTCGTCGACTGGATGCCAACTTTCGTGGAAGTGAGTGGTGCCGAGTACCCCAAACAGATCAAGGGTAACTTGATTCCGCCTTTAGAAGGGATCAGTTTGGAATCTATTCTACGAGGCCAAAACCACAATTTAACGCGTCAGCTTGGTTGGTCGCTTTATGGTTCGCGTGCTTACAGGTCGGGTAAATGGAAAAGCGTGTGGGGGGTAAGCACGAAACGATGGGAGCTTTATGACATGCAAGCAGATCGAACCGAGATGCGAGATCTGTCGACCGAACATCCAGCACTAACCAGTCAACTAGCAAGCGATTGGAGAAATTGGGCAGATCGAAGTGAAATACCGTAGCGCACTTACTGAGGATTTCATCTATGCAGAAAAGTGCTAGGGAGTACGAAGGCAGATCAGTTTTTCATTGCGTTGCTGCCCCTGACTGTACCCGATTCGCATGAAGATCGCATCACCACCGATTGCAAGACAAGCGTAACTATCTTGTCCAATCTTATTGCGAGCAATTTGATGATAGGCGTCGGATTTGGCTTCGAAAATAAATGTCTCGCCGTCCAGGTTTGGAACAAATATTTTGCCGTTACATAAGATCGGAGAAGCGCTGAATGAGCCGCCTAGTCGCTGCTTCCAATGGACTTTGCCGTTGTCAGCAGACCAACACCAAGCGATCCCGTCATCAGTCACACCGAAAACGCAACCATTGGCGACAAGCAAAGAGGGCTCATAGATTCTTGTGCTATTTTTCCAAACAATGTCGCCTGATCCGTCGCCCTTAATTGCTACCGTTTGTTTATCTGGATGCCCGCCGCTGGCAAAAATACTCGAGCCGTCCGTAACCGGTGTCCCGCATGTCGCTTCGGATATTGCAGAGCACGCCCATAGCTGCTCTCCATTGGAGGGATTGTAACTGACAATTTCATCGCAGCCGCTGATCACTAACTGATCTCGACCATGAATCTTCGCGATCAAAGGCGTTGAATATGTCGAAACAGCCGGACGCTTCGTTCTCCAATAGACCTTGCCCGTATCACGATGGAGTGCTGCAATGTAGCCATTGCCCCAGTTGTCGGCAGTGACAATCAAGTAGTTTTCATAAACAATTGGCGAAGGCGCATATCCAAACTTGGAACTGAAATCCCCAACTTCTTGTTGCCAATGCAACTTGCCATCCAGGCCGATGGCGGACGCGAAAATTTTACCAGAATTGAAAAACACGGCATACAAACTCTGCCCATCAGATGCGAGTGTCGAATTGGCGTGAGTTCCCTTTTTATGGATTTCAGATTTGCTAGGGAATCCACCTTCGTGGACGACCAGTCGCCAACGCTCTTCTCCCGTTGTTCGATCATATGCAACGACGATCTGCGTCTGCTGTTCCTCAATGGCGGTTGCTAAGCACACTAACGAACCGACCAGAATCGGCGATGCATGGCCATGTCCCGGCACATCGACTTTCCAAGCTACATTGGTTGATTCATCCCATGACTCTGGAATGGGTTGGTCTAACGCAACGCCATCGCTACGAAGGCCTCGCCATTGCGGCCAGTCAGTGTCATCTATCTCGATACTTGGAGCGGATCCGGCATTTGAAATGTCAGCTTTGACTTCAACCACGGCATGGGCTGTGCCACGCGGTCGCTTCGAGCAGCCAGCCCATCCTGCAACCAGTGTAAGACTGCACACTATGCATATGACGACTCGTTTCATACTTTGCTATCGATATTAAATATGGTTGTATGGAAATTTGAGAACTTTTGGATAGCGAACGATCAGCTAAGCCATTTTGTTGCGGTCGACCAACATTTCGATAGTTAGAGCAGCTTTGCTTCGAATGCTCAATGCGTCCCCGAGCTCTAGATCGCTTAGAATAAGTCCAGATCAGGGAAGTAGCCACTGGATGTTATGGCAATTTAAGAATTGAGGAAGTATGAGTATTCACCATCTAGAATTTTCTAACCTCTGGAGATAGTCGCTTGCTGAGACTATAGTTGATGTCTATGTCGTCTTTTGACGAAATTGTAGTTTTGGCGATGCAGGCCCACCAGCAAAAACGCTGGGCTGAGGCCATTGACGCCTATCGTCGAGTGTTGCTTGAATACCCGAACTATCCTGAGGTGCACTACAACCTGGGAAGTGCCCTGCAATCGCAAGGTGCGAGCGACGAAGCTTTATTATCGTACCAGCGGGCCATCGATCTTAGACCCGATTTCTTCGAGGCGTACAATAGTCGCGGATGCATCCTGAAGGAACTTGAACGATTCGATTTAGCCATCCAGGAGTTTCACCAAGCCATACGCATCCATCCACATTATGCCGAAGCCTACAACAATCTTGGCGGGGCATACCAACTCACCAATCGCTTGGATGAGGCTCGGCAAGCGTATGAGCGAGCGTTGCAGTACCGCCCTGATTTGTTTATGGCACATTACAATCTAGGTGTGCTTCACTTCGGTTGTGGCCGATACGCCGACTCGATTGCGGCATTTCAACAAGCATTGCAACTTTCGCCTGACAATGTGGAATTACTTTTTCGGCTCGGCAATATCTATTTGCGAGACGGACGATGCAAAGATGCCATCACGGCGTTTGAATCTGTACTGAGCTACGATCCGGGGATGGTGGTTGCTTACAATAGTCTAGCGAGTGCCTACAAGGATTCACGCGATGTTTTTCGAGCGGAATCCACTTATTTGAGAGCGATTGAACTCAAGCCTGATTACTTTGAGGCGCACCTAAATCTCGCCAATCTGTACCTTGCGCTAGGTCGATCCGACGACGCCATTCGATTCTATCGCAAAGCCACGGAACTGAATGCCGAGTCGGATCAAGCGATATCTTTACTGATAAACCAGTTACAGCAGACTTGCAGTTGGAGCGAGCTCGAATCGCTTTCGAAGAAATTGATCGAAGCGGTGGATGCGGACCGAGCAATGCACGAAATATCTCCGTTTTCTTTTTTAGGACTCGTGATTCCGACGACGAACGAACAGCAATGGAAATGTGCAAGCAATTGGTCGAAATTTTACGAGTCAAAATCGCCACCCACCTATCTTTCGTTCCGAACGTCACCCGTTGCTCAAGAGGCAACCAACATCAGCGGGATGCAAGAGAGCGTCCTTCGAGAGAAACGCAAAATCCGAATCGGCTATCTTTCTTCCGATTTCCGAATTCACGCTGTGGCCTACATGATTCCGGAGTTGTTGGAATCGCATGATCGATCTGAATTCGAAGTTTTCGCCTACGCACTAAGCCGCGACGATGGCAGTTCGATACGCAAACGCATTGAATCGGCCGTCGACCGCTTTCGGGTCATTGAATCGTATTCTTTTAAAGAAGCCGCCGATTCGATTGCTTCGGATCAAATCGATATTCTCGTCGACCTAAATGGGTATACGACTCATAGTCGCACTGAAATCGTTGCCTTGCGTCCAGCACCAATTCAAGTCAGTTACATTGGCTATCCAGGGACCATGGGGGCTAGTTTTATCGATTACATTCTCGCCGATGATTATGTCGTTCCGCTTGAATGCCAAGGATTCTATTCTGAAAGAATTGTTCATCTGCCGGGATGCTATCAGGCCAACGACAGCCGACATGAGATTGCTTCGACGACACCGACGCGACGCCAGTCAGGACTTCCCGACGATGGGTTTGTCTTTTGCTCATTTAACAACACGTACAAATTTTCGCCCGCAATATTCGATGTTTGGATGCGACTTCTAAAGAATGTTACTGGGAGCGTGTTGTGGCTTGCTGAACCGGATATCGCGACATCTCGAAACCTTTGTCAAGAGGCAAATCGGCGCGGCGTGAGTGCTGATCGACTTGTGTTCGCGCCTCGACAAGCGATTGCCGATCATCTTGCCCGACATCGGCTGGCCGATCTTTTTTTAGATACGTTTCCGTACAACGCTCACGCTACCGCCAGTATCGCCTTGCGAATGGGCGTTCCGATGGTGACGCTCTCCGGCCAAGCCTTTGCGTCGCGCGTCGCTGGTAGTTTGCTCAGAGCAGTCGGACTCTCCGAATGGATTGCGCACGACATCGACGATTACGAAGCAAAGGCGATGCAGCTCGCGACCGATCGACAGGTCATGTTGCGGGTTCGCGACCAGCTTGCACGCAATCTTCAAGGTTGTAAACTCTTCGATGGGCAGTACTTTGCGAGGAATTTAGAAAAAGCATTTGCCGAAATATGGCGTTTGTATTGCCAAGGACATGCTCCACGTCATATTGCGGTTCTGGCGGGCGACTGGCGCTAAAAGATAAGAGACTTTTACTCAACGATGCTCAGGTTAGTGCATTTTAGATATGATAGTCTCCTCGACGACGAACCCCACGATGGTGACCATGTTTGCGTTGCCGAGACGAGAATGGTCTTGCTTCATAAAAGTGACGTTTGATGGTACCCCGCAATCGCTCCATCGTTTGGCTTTGGTGTGTCAGTGCTTTATTGTTGCTGGCAACGATGGTCAATTACATGGATCGGCAAACGCTATCCAACTTGGCGGTTCGGATCAAAGCCCATTTTGAATTGAGCAACGAGCAGTATGGCGATATCGAGTTCATATTCGGACTTGGGTTTGCCATCGGATCGCTCTTTTTTGGAATCCTGGCCGATCGCGTTTCGGTAAGGATTTTATACCCGATCGTACTGGTCGCTTGGTCTGCTGTAGGATTCGCCACCGGGTTGACTCAGGGGTATACGTCGCTAATCATTTGCCGTGGATTGCTGGGATTCTTTGAATCGGGGCATTGGCCATGCGCGTTGATCGTAACGCAATCGCTTCTTTCGCGTGGCAATCGAGGGATGGGCAACAGTGTTCTGCAAAGCGGAGCTTCTTTGGGTGCGATTCTCACTCCGATCATCATTCGCCAATTGGTTGGCGACAGTCTCGAAGAGAATGCATGGCGGCTACCGTTTTTCGTGATCGGAATCGTGGGATTACTTTGGGTATTCCTCTGGTTCATCGTCGTTCGTCCCATGGATTTCAATCAACCCGACAACGAGCCTAAAAAAATAGCCACGGAAGCCAATTTCGATTGGCTTTTCGAATTCATTGCCGACCGACGCTTCTGGGCTCTAGTCGTGATGGTCGTATCGATCAATACATCGTGGCATCTGATCCGCGCTTGGTTGCCGATGTTCCTCCAGGAGGGTCGTGGGTATAGCGAAACGGAAGCTCTCTATTTTAACTCAGCCTATTTTATCGCCACCGATGTTGGATGTATTCTCGCCGGCGTTGCGACTCTTGGGCTTACGCGATGGGGAATGTCAGTTCATGGGAGCCGCGTCGCTGTTTTTCTAGGATGCTCGCTACTGGCGGCGATGACGACGGTCGCTGCATTCTTACCGCAGGGTTGGCTCCTACTCGCAACGCTCTTGGCTGTAGCGGCTGGATCGCTTGGAGTTTTTCCTTGCTACTATTCGTTTGCACAGGAGCTCACGACACAGTATATGGGGCGATTGACGGGGCTCTTATCGTTCGCCGGTTGGCTAGCCTCGTCGCCAATGCAGAAAGTGTTTGGATATGTTGTCGATCGAACCGGCTCCTACGATTTCAATCTAGCAATCCTTGGCTGGGCACCGTTGGCAGGCTTGGTGGCGTTTATGCTTTTATGGCCGATCGCAATAAAAAACGAGAAGCTTCGGCCACGAAAGTAAACTCACATCCTGTTCGCCACTTTCATTCAAGCTTCTCGTTTGAGCATGTTGTAGCTTTCATGCAGATTGGGTCAAGAGAGATTCCTATGAATCGCAAAAATATTTCGCTTGCACGCTGGGCGTCTGTACCGAATTAGACGTTCGATGATAACTAGAATATCGGATCATGTAGCTGCACGTCATTGCTCCGTGACAATACCGATTGAGCTATAATCGATCGTTGTAAATTCAATTCCACTGATAGAAAAGTTGTTCGCGAACGTTGCTTGGCCCTATGTCGGATATCAATCCATCAAACGAAGAATCGCAATCGAATTTAGTAGATGAATCGATTCATTTTGTCACGGGAAAGCTGGCGGAGCCGTCGGTTCGCGAAACAGTTGCGAAACTTGCAAATGCGTTAGGCTTCGCCTATACAATCGACGTATTACCGATTACTGTCGCAGCACTCATGACGCCAAAATGGCTTTTGCGGCATATCCAAGTACCGCATTCGGCGACTCGAATGATTGTGCCAGGCTATCTCATAAATGGTCTCGACGACATCCAAACTGAGGTCGCTTGTCGAGTTGAATGCGGGCCCAAGGATATTCGCGATCTACCGATGCATTTTGGAAAGAAGACTGAGTTAGGCGACGACTTCGGAGAGTACTCGATCGAAATTCTAGCTGAGCTCAACTATGCACCTCGGTTTACCGAAGAACAGTTGTTGGCGAACGCCAAAAAACTTATCGAAGACGGCGCGGATCTTATCGATTTGGGTTGTGACCCAGGATATCGATGGACTCAGGTTGGCGATGCCGTTCGTTTGCTCTGCGAGCACGGAATTCGCTGTTCCATCGACACGTTTGATACTTGGGAAGCCGAACAAGCAACGCGAGCCGGTGCGGAACTTGTGCTATCAGTCAATGAAAGCAATCGAGAAGCCGCTGTCGACTGGGGAAAAGCAGTCGTTGTCGTTCCCGATTCGACAGTCGAAGGAAGTTATCTTCATTCGCTGGAAGCAACGATCGCATTTCTTGAAAAGCATCGTGTTCCTTTTCGGGTAGATCCGATTATCGAACCGATTGGCTGCGGCTTCGCAGCTTCTCTCAACCGATATCACGGCGTGCGAAAGCACTTTCCCGATGCACCGATGATGATGGGGATCGGCAATCTAACCGAATTAAGCGATTGCGACTCGGCTGGAATCAATTTCCTTTTACTATCCATCTGCGAGGAATGGCAAATTGGAAGTGTATTGACGACCCAAGTGATCTCGTGGGCTCAGTCTTGTGTTCGAGAATGCGATGTCGCCCGACGAGTCGTTTCTTATGCGATCCGAAACCAAATTCCGCCCAAGCGAATCGATCCGCGACTTGTGATGCTGCGCGACCCGAAAGTAACCCATTTTTCCAGTCAAATCATCGCGCAGCTCGCCGCTTCGATCAAGGACAACAATTTCCGAATACTGATCGACGGCGAGAAAATGCATTTGATCGCTGCTGGCATTCACATCCAAGGAACGGATCCCTTTTTGATGACCGAAGAACTCCTCGGTCTTCCCGAGTCAAAAGATATCACCGCTAGTCACGCTTTTTATCTCGGCTTCGAACTATCTAAAGCCCTTACCGCTTTGACGCTCGGCAAGCAATACGAGCAAGATGTTGCTCTTCAGTGGGGTATGCTAACGCGTCCGGAACAACATCATCGATTGTCCAGGACGAAAATCAGATAGAGTATTGCCAAGCGAACGAGATGTTATTCCATGCGTGCGCTCCAATAGAAGGGATTGAAGACGAATGAGTGATCGATATCGATGGGCAGCCAAGGGGGATATCAACGCCTTTTTTGGTCTGGTGCTCGATAACATCGCGGGCTTGATTCTCATTGTTTCGCTTTTAGCCAACTTTGGCATGCCGCCCGAATTTTCGCTTAGGTATCTCATTCCAGGTACCGCTCTTGGAGTCCTGTTTGGCGATGTATGCTTCTTCTATTTGGCGTTTCGACTTGCGAAGTCATCTGGCAATCCCAACGTGACAGCGATGCCCTTGGGACTCGATACGCCGAGCATTTTTGGCACTGCGCTCTTTGTTGTCGGACCGGCCTTTCTCAAGGCTAAGGAATCGCTCGGTGATGCGGAGCTAGCGGCGATTCATGCTTGGCAAATTGGAATTTGTTGCCTCTTCATGGCTGGATTGTTCAAGTTCGTCTGCGCGTTTGGTGCCAATTGGGCACGCACGACGTTTCCAAGGGCAGGTTTGCTCGGTTCATTAACCGCGATTGCATTGGTATTGATCAGCTTTCTCCCGTTGCTCGACATCATGTCGTCGCCCGTCGTCGGGATGGTCGCGTTAGCCATCGTCCTTGTTTCGCTCGTCGGTCGAGTTCCCGTGCCGTTTCGGATCCCAGGGACCGTTGCGGCGTTGATCGTCGCCGGCTTGCTTCATTTCATCATGGTTCGAAACCACTTTATACCAGCCATCGAAAACAGTTTCGAGCCTTCGCTAGGACTGTTTCCGATCGAATGGATGTCGTCGCTGAACCTTTCGTGGCTTACCTTCCTTCGCGAAGCGAGCGGTTATCTTCCGGTCGTCATCCCTTTTGCGCTGGGAACGGTTGTCGGCGGCATCGACTGTACTGAGAGTGCCGCAGCCGCTGGCGATCATTATTCGACCAAGCAAGTCGTCGGTGTCGAGGCACTTGCGACGCTGTTTGCCGCACTATGTGGCGGTGTGTGCCAGACGACGCCTTACATTGGACACCCGGCCTACAAAGCCATGGGTGGTCGAGCCGCTTACTGTCTTGCGACGGCACTTGCGATTGGAATCGGTGGTTCGTTCGGCTTGATTGGCTATTTTTACCTTCTTATTCCCAAAGCCGCCGTCTATCCCATTCTCATTTTTATCGGACTTGAAATCACGAGCCAAAGTTTTCTTGCGACACCCAAACGGCATTATGCAGCGGTGGCCCTAGCTTGTGTCCCTGCTCTCGCTTTTTTATCCGTCCACTTTGTAGGGCAAATCTTCAATGATATAGCACTGCGCGAAGCGAAAATGGGTCTCGATTCATTGTCGAGCTCTGCCCTGAAAGAATCGATCATGACCGCGAAGCTGCTCGCAAATGGATTCCTGCTCTCGGGATTGCTTTGGTCGTCTGGGCTCGCGATGGCAATTGATCGCAGATTGAATCTCTCCGCTGCGTTTTTTGGGACGGCAGGTGTGTTAACGCTATTCGGCGTCATCCATTCGCCGCTCGATTCGAACGCCGTATTTCTCCCGCTTGAGATCCCAGGACTCGATCCATCCTGGGTTCTCGATTCGTCGTTACAAAACTCGATGTGGAGCTTTGCAGTCGCTTATTTTGCAACGGCAGCATTGCTGGTTGCGTGGGGAGCCTACCTATCGCGTTTTAAGCCAGCCGACTCGACCGAGTTGGCTGAGCATTAAATCACTAGGTCGACGAAGCGAGGAAACGTCGCTTGCTGAAGATCAGTGTTTCACCAAAGTTATTGCTCACGGAGTTAACTCCGCCATTGAGCGCGATCGTAGAAATCTGATTCGTAGCGGCCGTTCCACCGGTCGATCCTGGATTCGTCGCTCCGTTGGTAAAGTTAGCCGGCTGCGTTTGCGTAACGGTATAGACACCTGGCGTGAGATTGTCGAAAACATATTCGCCATTCGCGTCTGTTGTGGCAGTGCGAGTTACGGCGGTTCCATTGATCGTTCCCGTAATCGTCACCGTAACATTAGGTATGCCTGCTTCACCGGTATCTCGCACATTGTTCTTATTGCTATCGACATAGACAAACCCTCGTAAGCTCGCGACGTTGGCGACAGTCGCCGAAGCGCTGGCTGTGTTGTTGTTCGTGTTCGATTCCCCGGCTGCGGTTACCGTCGCGGTATTGGTTAGCACCGTTGCGTTTGGTGTATTGTTATTCACCGTCGCGGTTACGGTTACCGTTACTGGTGCCCCTTGTACCAGGGTCGGTAACGTACCTGTAATCGTTCCATTGGTGTTGACAAACGTACCGGAACTTGACGTCACCGAAACGAACGTCGTATTGGTTGGCAATGGATCACTCAGTCCAACATTGGTCGCTGTGGTTACACCCGTGTTGCTTACAATGATCGTATAGACTAACGTGCCTCCGGACGTAACAGATTGGACGTTTTCCGTCTTAGTAACGGTAACGTCGAAATTGCGAGTAATCGTGGTGTCTTCGGTATCCGTTACCGGCGTCGTGACGTCGGTGCTAGTCAATGAACCTGTATTCGTTACTGTACCTGCCGCCGCCGTCGCCGCAGCTTGAACATTGATCGTTATCAATGCTCGATTGACCGACGCGCTGCCGCCTGCGAGCAACGTACCAAGGTTGGCTTCTAGTCGATTCGTCGATGAGTTGAATGTCACCGCTCCGCTTCGAGGCGTCGTCTCGTTGATCGCGAACGTTCCGCTGACAAACGTGATTCCGGTTGGGAGCGGGTCGAAGAATAGCACGTTCGGGGCGTCGGCACTTCCCGAGTTAAAGGCCGTTACCAGGTACGAAAAATTCGCGCCACCGGCGATGACTGGGTCGGCTGAATCTACTTTATTAAGGTTGAGTGTCACTACTCGCGTCAGGGTATCTGTATCGGTCGCGGAATTTGGGCGCGTACCCGTTTCTTGCGATGGGTTATCGGCTGTTACGCTAGCTGTGTTCGCGATTGTCGTGCCTGTCGCATTCGATCGAACTCTAGCGGCAAGCAGAATCGTCGTGGTGGCCCCCGATGCAATGCTGGCGATCGTCGCGGAATAAGCTTGCCCTGTAGCCGAGCCAATGGCTGTACCGCCACTCGTGGCGGAAACAAATTCTAAACTGGCGGGCAATGTATCGGAAACAACAACATTCGTTACCGCACTTGGTCCGTTATTGTTGATCGATAGCGTATAAGTTAGCGTCTGGCCGGTTGTCACAGTGGTTAGAGTGTCGCCTTTCGTGACGAGCAAATCATAACGAGGCTCGACGGTTATGTTTACCGATGCGGTGTTGTTGTTACTCACGGTATCGTTGAACCCAACCAAACCAGGAAGATCGATCGATGCAGTGTTGGTTGCAACACCGGTCGTCGCGTTGGAAGCGATATTGATCGGAATATCAACCGTCGTCGAGGCTAGTGGTGCAAGCGACGCGACGGACCAGATAAGATCCGCAGGGGCTGTTCCGGTCGCGACACCCGAAGGTAGCGTTCCCGCCGTAAATCCAACCGGCAAATTGTCGTTCACTTCGATGCCAGTTACCGTCGTTGTCGTGCTGTTGTTAGTTAGTGTCAACCGATAAGTCAGTGTTCCTCCGACACCGACAGTGGTAGCGCCGCCAACAATAATCTTGGTGATGCCAAGATCGATATTGGGAGTAAGGGCCGTCGCTGCGTTGGCGGTGACGGCGGGAGTTTCATCGCTATCGACCGAGCCGGTGTTGATGGTGCCGTTGACGAAAGTGCCACCTACTAATGCAATGATCGTCATGACCGTTGATTGGTTGGCGGACAGCGAAAAGGCACCGGTTGTAATCGTTCCCGACGCGTTATTTACTGCGAGGGCCGTAGTGCCATTGACGGCGTAGGTCCCGGAAACAAAGGTTAGACCCGTTGGCAGTGTATCGGTAATGACGGTGTTGGTGGTGTTCGACGGGCCCGTGTTGGTGGCAGTTAAGGTGTACGTTAGATTCTGCCCAGTCGAAACCGGATCAGGCGAATCGGTTTTCGCGAGAGTAAGGGTAGCGTTTACGAATCCAAAATCGAGAGTCAGATTCGTATTGGCATCCGTGTCGCCGTCATTGATCGGCTCAGTGACAGATGCAAGCACGACAGCGGCCGAAATACCGTTGGCACCAATCGTTCCGCCATGGTCCGCATTGTTCGTATCGCCGGTGGTCACACCGGGACTGCTCAGATGATTGGCAAGCGATTGCCCAGTTCCAAATTCACTGCTTGGAATCACCACCATGTAGTTACCGGGCAACAAACCCGTAAAGCTATATTCGCCAAGCGTTCCAGGGGACGACGACGTCGTGGCTGTGCTGTCTCCAACGGTAACGGCAGTATCCGTCCCAGGCTCGAAGGTTCCGATAACACCAAGATCGTTAAACAATTGAAGATCTACTCCGCCGATGCCGGTGTCAGCTCCTGCGAAGAGTCCGTCGTTATTTCGATCGAGGAAAACAAGATTTCCGATCGTCATTGGCGAGAGATTCTGAATGTTGCGTACAATCTGCGTCGGTCCATAGGTGCCGATCGTATCCACCGTCACGTCGGCTGCATCGAGTGAGGTGACTTCAAATTCGATCGCTCCGACGCTTGTGAAATTAGCGCCGGTACCAGTTGCAGTCGTGAAACTGGCAAATGGAAATTCGAGCGTTGCAGAAGGTGTGGCACCGGAAGTTGCTGGAATGGGAAGTGTCAGCGTCGAAGAATTTCCGCCGCTGTGAATGCGGACGATCATGTTCGAGCCCGTTAGATCCGATCCGATAGCAAGCGTGACGCCCGCAGCCGTGCCGCCGCTGGTGAGATCGATCCCGCCGAGCCCTGTTGTGTTGAGAACTCCAGCGTCACCGTCGACACCGTCATAGGAAACGATGCGTTGTCCGTTGCTGCTCGGGTCAAGAATAACTTCCAGCGCATTGGTGGTGCTCGGATTGTCTGCTTCAAGACTAACCGTACCTGCCGTCGCACTCACAAGTAAGTCGCGTTCTCCGCCAATTGCTTCAGAAGCCGCCAAGGAACTTGTTTGGGGGCCCGTCGGAAACGAAACACTCACCGTTTGTGTTGTGGTATTAAATGTATCGATGGACTGGACGAAGACGCTATTCAGATCCGCAGGGGCAACGGTGAGGCTTTGCACGCGAGCTGTCGAGCGTTGGATCAAACTACCAGAAGCAGCCGTTTGTACGAGAAAATAGTTTCCGGCGACGGTAACGGGTAACGAATATGCACCGGTTACCGCTGCGGAAGTTGTCGTACCTGCAGCAATATCATCGCCGGCACCGCTATCGAATGTGCCGTTTCCACCGTCGCGGAAAAGAGCGATTGAAACTCCACCAAGCAATGGATCGGCCCCATCGACTCCATTGTCGGTAAGATCATGGAATGCGACACCTGTGATGTTAGCCGCCATGAGCTGACGATTCTCAAGCGATTCCATGCGAAGTAAGCGGCGCTGCTTTGTTCGAATGCGTTGCTTGGCTTTTTTGGAAGTAACAAGTGTTTCGAGCAGTCGTTGCCATAGACCTGCCATATTTTATGCTCCGTCTTAATTTTCTCAGTGGTTACACAGATGGTGAGCCATCCCGGCTTTCCGCAGGACACAGCTCGATGTTTTGTATTGCTAGGGATATCCGTCCAAGGTGACGCAAGTTCCTGCGCATCATTCGGACACGGTATCCTGTAACGGTGTAATCGGTTCTAACGAGACTCAATCTTGGGTGATCTGGTCAGATAAAAACCATCGTTCTGATTACAAAGTTGCAATTTCAATAGTTTGTAACCAATGCCGAGAATGGCAGGAATGGGAGGAATGGGAGGAATGGAGAAAATACTTGGGCGGTAGACAAGCCGGCACCGTTTATCAATCAGACTGTCGTTAGAATGGTTTAGAGCGCGATTTATTCAAACGTCCCGTTTTTTACTGGTATAAAAAATGCAACGATCTCATACTTTAATCGACATTCTTCATATTTCTGCTGTGTTTGCGGTAGGCGTTTCTACTGCTTCTTCGATCGCGCTGGCGGAAAAGAATAACCCAACAAAACCGAACATTATCGTAATTTTGGCGGACGACCTTGGTTGGACCGATCTTGCTTGTTTCGGCAGCGATTTTTACGAGACACCGCACCTAGATGCGTTCGCAGCCTCGGGCATGAAGTTCACTCAGAATTATTCCGCTTGCACGGTTTGCTCGCCAACCCGAGCCGCGCTGATGACCGGAAAGTACCCAGCAAAATTGCATGTCACCGATTGGATTCCAGGTCAGATGCCGGATAACCCTAAATTGTTAGTACCGGATTGGACCAAATACTTATCGCATTCGGAAATGACCATCGCGGAAGTTCTGCGCAGTGCAGGATATTCGACAGCTAGCATCGGAAAATGGCACTTAGGCAATCAAGAGTATTACCCTGAGACTCACGGCTTCGATTTGAATATTGCTGGTACGGACAAGCCAGCTCCATCGACATTTTTTGCTCCGTGGAAGATCGCGACGTTGAGCGACGGGGCGAAAGGCGACTATCTAACAGATCGTTTGGCGGACGAAGCGATAGAATACATCGAACAACATCGAGACCAACCTTTCTTTTTGTACCTACCGCATTTCGCTGTTCATACGCCGATTCAAGGACCAGTAGACCTCGTTGAAAAGTATCGCGAAAAGCTGCAACCGCATCATCGTCACCGAAATGTTGAATACGCTGCGATGGTGGAGAGCCTCGATATCGCAGTCGGGCGAGTTTTAGCGAAGTTAAGGGACTTGCAACTTGACGATCATACGATTGTTATCTTTACTTCCGATAATGGTGGACGCATCACCTCGCGGACGACGACGAACGAGCCTTTGCGATTCGGGAAAGCGTCGGCGTATGAGGGCGGCGTCCGAGTTCCGATGATTATTCGATGGCCTGAGGTAACTCAAGCAGGTAGTGTCTCGGATACCCCAGTAATCACGATGGATCTATTTCCAACGGTTCTCGATATGGCAAGAGCAATCAAACCTCAGTCAACACTACCAAATTCCGCTTTGGAGATCGATGGAGTTAGCTTGACTCCGTTGTTGCGGGCGGCCGGCAATCTTGCGGAACGGGATCTCTACTGGCATTACCCCCATCACCAGCATTACCAACTAGGTGGTACCATGCCGTATGCGGCAATTCGATCGGGCAATTATAAACTGATCGAGTTCTACAACGACAGGCACGTCGAGCTTTATAACTTGAAAGATGACATCGGTGAGAAGAACAATCTTGTCGAGAGCGAACCAGAACTGACCGATCGACTCCGAGTTCGACTTCATGGTTGGCAAAGCAATATCGGTGCCCAGATGCCTACTTCCAATGCGAATTACGATTCCACGAAACCCGAATACAACCCGGCCCCCGCAAAGAATTAGTGTCTTAGGATCGTTCGATAAAAAAGTGTCCGGTACGAATGAACATCCTCCCCAAAAGCATAAACTAGAGAAGATAGGCGAGAGCCTGCGCTGATTTAGAGGCCCTCACAGAGTCTCAAAGCGTGTGCCTCGCTCCGAAAGCTCAGCACCACCGCCTGCAGCTCCAAAAACGAAGCACAAGCCACCCAAGTATCCACTCATCCCTGACTACCCGCAAGCAACACTAAACCAACAGCCCGCTTGCGCTGTTCCGCTTATAAAGTAGATGGCATTGCGAGTTAACGAATAGTCGAGCCTACCGCTTGGTGCGCTTGCTCTTGGCGTTTCCTTGTCGAACCTTAAAGCGTGGATTACTCTTGCAAATGACGTAGATCCGACCGCGTCGACGAACTACCTGGCAGTCCGGGTGACGGTACTTCAACGCTCCAATTGACGATACAACCTTCATTTTCTACATCCGACCTATCTAATTTCGCGGTATCCCACTGTATCTGACGTCTACGAACCCGGGCGTCGGAGATCGTTTGGCAAGGTTTCCAAGGACTGAGTATCATATCGATAGTGCTATTCACTGCAACGGCAAAAGCTGGCGGTAATCGAGAAAGAACACCATGAAAATTGCATATTTTGATTGTTTCAGCGGGATTAGCGGCGATATGGCCTTGGGAGCGTTGATCGATGCGGGGGCCGATATCGCTATAATTCAATCGGCGATTCAGTCGATGGGGCTTCCCAACTTGCGGCTAGAGATCGAAACCGTCACCAAAAACGGCTTTCGAGCCTCTCAGTTGCGAGTTATCCATCCGGCCGAATCTGTCCATCGGAATTTGCGTGATATCCACGCGATGATCGATCATGGATCGATTTCCGCACGGGCCAAAGAACTGGCCAAGGCGATTTTTCACCGGATTGGTGTTGCAGAAGCCCGTGTGCACGGAACCGATATTCAAAAGGTGCATTTTCACGAAGTAGGTGCCATCGATTCGATTGCCGATATCGTTGGCGTCGCAGTCGCCTGGGATCTGCTGGGGATCGAAGCGGCATACGCATCGCAAGTTCCTGTCGGAAGCGGACAAATCGAAATTGCGCACGGTCTGGTGAGTGTGCCAGCTCCGGCAACGGCTGAAATACTCCAAGGAATACCAATTGCCCCGACGGATATCCAAGCCGAACTGACCACACCGACCGGTGCAGCGATTGTCGCCGAGCTCGTCACCGGCTTCGGACCACTTCCGTCCATGCAGATCGATCGCATCGGATATGGAGCAGGAACTCGCAATCTCCGCCAACGTCCTAACATGCTCCGCATTCTGTTGGGCACCGCGATTCGATCGCGAAGTCAACCTGCCAACGATGTAGTGGTCATGGAAACCAGTCTCGACGACACCACCGGCGAAGAAGTCGGATTCACTACCGAGCTCCTTTTTCAAGCTGGCGCATTGGACGTTTTCACCACGGCAATTCAAATGAAAAAAAACCGCCCCGGAACGCTTTTGACCGTTTTAGCAAAACCCAAAGATCGCGAAGCGATGGAAGCGATCCTGTTTCAACAGACCGGTACACTCGGCGTTCGCTATGCTCGACAACAACGCACGGTCTTGTCGCGCCAGATCGTCGAAGTCCAAACGCAGTGGGGATTAATACGAGGTAAACTCTCCAAACGCCCCGATGGCTCCGCCGACTTTTCGCCCGAGTACGAAGATTGCCGAACGCTTGCCCTTCAATTTGGAATTCGATTGGCCACCATCTACCAAACCGCCAGAAGGCTTTGGGAACAAACCACAGATTCCCATTTCGAACCGATGGTTCGAACGTCGTCGCCGGTATCTATCGAACTAACCCCGGAAAACGCAAACCGACAATTTGACATTGCCGCGAAGCGATCTATCGACGCTAACGATCACTCACACGATCATTCACACGATCACTCACACGATCACTCACACGATCACTCACACGATCATTCGCACGATCATTCGCACGATCACTCGCACGATCATGATGATGGGCGGGCAATCCAACGACCGCAATCTTTCCACTCTCCGTCGGGCTTAGAAGGGCCGCACTTCGGATTTTCTGACGATACTCCCAAGACGGACTCGTGACCGCGAAATAGCAAGCTGAAGCTTACGCTGCGTATAAAAAAAGTCTATTTGCGAGTTACGAGCTATTCTTGACACTAATCCTTGTGTTTAAAACTCGCGGGCACGGATACTCGAGCGCGATAGTTTGATTCGTTGGAAAGACTGTTGCGGATCGGGGCATCGGCAAGTTTTTCGGGAGCTCGATCTTGCGTATAGATCCATATTTCTTGCGAATCCCAGACGATGATTTCGTCGCGATTGTCGCCGGTCAAATTCAATGCATCATAGGCTTTGGTCGGATGACCGTCGGCAGGAAGTTCTACTACTTTACGGCCGTAACCATCGAACAAGCCTCCATACGTTGGGTCTGGACCGATGAGGATCAACTCGGATCCGTCGCCAAGCCAATGAACGGGCACGATCGAGCTACCATGTTCGGGTCTCGGTTCAAAGTCAGCAACGACATTTCCTCGTCGATCCAAGATATGAATCAAGCCTTGATTCTTCCAGAAATTAGCCGCGGCTATTTCCAGACCTGGTAAATCTGGACGCAACTCAGCGACCGTCAAGTTCTGAACATGCCCGAGTCGCAGATGTTGCCGTGGGACGCCGCTAGCGTCGAGCATAATAAAACCTTCATCGCTGGCACCCCATATGGTTTCTAATGTTCCGTCGCCATCGAGATCGACCACCGCGACGCTATCGACATGGTCCTTAAAAAGTTTGTCGTGTCCCCAAATCATTTTTCCGTCAGGCGTCCACCGCGAATAACCCAAACTGACTTCCTCACGCCCATCGCCATCGGTGTCGATCGGAAACGGAAAGTGCCCAGTGTTGCATTCGGCAGTCCAAAGCTGCTTCAATTTGGTATCAAAAGCCCACACTTGTTGGTAACGATCTTTAAGAACAATGTCTCCGCGGTGCCCTAATCCGCGGAGATCGGCGACAATAAGACAATCGCCAAGGATTCGCGGGAAGCGATTGAAAGGAATTCGCGTGCTTTTGTTTTCGGGCGTCGGAATGGCGCGTATGCGATTTCCGGTGGCACCTTCGGCAACGATCAACTCTTGGTCCTTGCAGTAGATGACTTCCGCCTTGCCATCGCCATCAAGATCGTGAACCTGAAAGGCGACGTCGTTGGTCAAATGATTCCCCCATCGATCGGGAACGCCCATCCGCCAAAGAACATTCCCATCCAGTTCGATAGCGGTCATGCAACCGATTTCGCTGTTGCTATCGGTCGGGCCATGATGAAAGATTTGCCCGACAAGGATATCGATTTTTTGGTCGCCATTAAGGTCACCAAAACGCAAGTTGCGATCGGTCCCAAAATTAGGCGTCATGATCTTTCGCCAAAGTTGGGGGCGAGGTTGGACGCTAGACGCCTTCAATACTTCGGCTTGCCGATCGTCATGAGCTTTATGGAGTCGATCGATTTCTTGCTTGGAAGCCATAACGCGAACGTCATCGAAGCGGGCTGGAACGTCAGCTAACAATGCGATACATCCTGTTTCATAAGTCGCATCGTCTGCCACAAGTTTGACATCTCCAACCTCGGCTTGAATGTGTGTCCCCTGAAGCGTGACTTTGATCACAAGGGCAAGTCCTTCGACAATTTTAATGGGCGCGACTGCCAATCGTTCCTCGCCAGGAACTTGAAAATCCGTTTCGTGCTGGACTCGCAGTAAGATGGCTTTCCCGTTCTCGATGCCGACGAAATAGTAACATCGGTCATTGCGCTGTCGGACGGCGATCCCGGCACGCCCCTTTTCGTCTTCAACATGCAATTTCACGACCACGGAATAATCTTGCCACAAGTGATCGCCAGCGACGACCATCGGATGCCAATGCTTGGCGTTGCTGCGACACATTTGACTCAAGGCAGCCGAACCATCGTCCAATCGAACCGATCGCCAAGCAGTTTGCGTATCGCTGCCTGAGTCAAACGTCGAGACTGACCAAGGGCCATCGGGGACAGCGTCGCTCAGAAAGTGATACTCAGAATGAGGGCCAACGACGGGCATCAACGATCCTGGACGTAAGCCCTCGAAGCTATCGTCGAACAGCAATTGGTCGGTCGAAGTTGCGCTAGGCTGTGCTGCCAGGCGACTGACCATATAACAGATTTGCAACGTGGTGGCGAAACAGACATTCGCCAAAAGCAAGAAACGGCTTTTCATCGTCATCATCGGCTCACATTTTTTCCAACAATTAAAATTCCGCATTGCCAGGCGTTCGTGGGAACGGGATCACGTCCCGAATATTCGCCATTCCGGTGACATACTGTATCATACGTTCCAAACCAAGTCCAAATCCGGAATGCGGGACAGTACCAAAGCGCCGCAGGTCTAGGTACCACCAATAGTCTTCTTCGCGAAGCCCCGAAGCTTTCATCCGCTCGACCAATACATCCAGTCGCTCTTCGCGTTGCGAGCCGCCGATGATCTCTCCGATTCCGGGAACGAGAACATCCATCGCCCGAACGGTTTTCTGGTCATCGTTGATCCGCATATAGAACGACTTAATCGAGGCTGGGTAGTCGTATAAAATGACCGGACCTTTGACAAATTGTTCGGTGATATATCGTTCGTGTTCCGCTTGAAGATCAACACCCCATTGGATTGGATACTCAAATTTTTTCCCGCTCTTCAGCAGCACATCGACCGCTTCGGTGTACGTCATGTGGACGAACGGCTTATCGAGCACCGAATGCAAAGTATCCAAGACGCCGGGTTGTATCATCTTGTCAAAGAACGCCATGTCCTCTGTACAATCTCGCAAGCAATCGCCGATCATTCGCTTCAAGTAGAGCTCTGCCAAATTCATGTTGTCTTCGAGTTCGAAGAACGCCATCTCCGGTTCGATCATCCAGAATTCCGAAAGATGCCGCGCCGTGTTTGAATTCTCAGCTCGAAAGGTCGGGCCGAACGTATAGATCTTACCCATTGCCGTCGCGTAAACTTCGCCTTCTAATTGGCCGCTTACGGTCAAGTAAGTTGATTTTCCAAAGAAGTCCTGCGACGTATCGACTTTGCCATCACGCATCGGAAGTTTGTCGAGCGGCAACGTGGTGACGCGGAACATTTGCCCGGCTCCTTCACAATCGCTCGCTGTGATGATCGGCGTATGAATATAGAAGAAGCCTTCTTCTTGAAAGAATTGATGCGTCGAATAGCTCAGCCGATTTCGAACACGAGTTACCGCTCCAAACGAGTTGGTGCGAGGCCGCAGATGCGCCCACTCGCGGAGCTTTTCAAAGGTGTGCCGCTTTTTCTGTAACGGATATTTTTCTGGGTCTGCATGACCGGTGACGCGAACCGACGCAGCTAATAATTCCGTCGCTTGCCCTTCGCCTGGACTGGCTTTTAATTCGCCGCTCACGACAACGCTGCTTCCTACCGATAACGTCAATATAGCGTCGGAATAGTTTTCAAGCGTCGAAGGCGCGACGACTTGCAAGTTCCCAAGACAGCTCCCATCGTTGATTTCGAGAAAGCTAAAGCCGCCTTTACTATCTCGGCGCGTTCGAACCCAACCGCGAATCTCGACGACTTGACCGACACATTCGGCAGTTCTCGCTTTTAAGGCCGAGATCCAATTTAAATGACTTCCTGATGACAGCGACACGACAAAGGACTCCTCTTGAGTTAGTCTGAAGCAACTAGGGAAAATGGGCAATCATGTCGTAACGATTGTGTGGATGGTATCGATTACGACAAGTTTGGCGATGTCCAGAAGATAAAATATTCCAATAAAATTTAAGGTTTTCCTAAAGAACTATCCCATAAGGACTTGCTCCGACCGACCGCAAGTCCAATAGCAATCTACATTTGAATCATACGAGCTTTTCGATCACAATAGGGAGGTCGCAAAGAAAAGCGTACAGGAGGCAAGGGAAGCGAACGGATTCGGGTCATCCAGGAATGTGTTATCTCTAGGCATCGGTTTTTGAAAAGCGGACCCCGTCGAAATGAAACTCAATAAAAAAAGTCTAATCGCTGCTTGGTTGAGTAGCGGAATGATTGCTGTTCAACCTTGTATCGTCACGGCCCAAACGTGCTGCACCACCGAATCCTATCGTTTGCAAACAGAAACGGTATGGGATGAGGTGCCACGGACGAGCTATCGCATCGAATACGAAGATGTCTACGAAGAACGTGAGGTCGTCAAGTATCGCCCCGTAACGAAAGAAGTTGTTGAAAAGCGATCGCGAACCGTGCGTCGTCCTGTCGTCGAAACTTCAACAACCAACGAGACCTACACTGTCTACAAGCCTGTCGAACGAGTCGAGGTAATCGATAAGTCGTATCCTGAGACGACGATGGTCACCGAAACGCAACAACGCGAACAGGTTGTCACGACCTATAAGCCGGTGACCGAGACCGAATATCGACTCCAAAGTGTCGTAGTTCAAAAGCCTGTCACCGAAACAAGCTATCAAACGCAGACGTATCTCGTGCAGCGTCCCGTAACGGAAACATCGTATCAAACGCAAAGCTACACCGTGCAGCGTCCAGTGACCGAGACGAACATGGTAACACAAAACTATCTTGTGCAACGTCCGGTGACCGAGACAACTTATCAGACTCAAAATCACATCGCCTACCAACCGGTAACGACACAACAGATCGCAACGGTTGATAATGGAAGCTACGTTGCACAAGCTTTTTATCAACCAGGCGACACAACGTATCGCCTTCGCTGGCAACCGGGTGGTCAGAACTACAACAATTTCAGTGGCCAAACCAGCTATCGCTGGGGTGGTCTGGGATGGGTGCCTTATCAAGCTGCCGGTCAGACGTTTGTCCAGCCTCAATACATCCCGAACTATCAACAGGTCGCGATCCCACAGACGACGTTGATGCCGACGACGATTCAGCAACAAGTTCCTGTGCAACAAACGAGGCTTCAATCGGAATACGTCCAGCAACAGATACCCGTCCAGACCACGCGGATGCAATCCGAATTAGTTCAGCAACAAGTGCCGATTCAGACGACTCGCATGCAAAGCGAGACCGTCCAGCAACAGATTCCTATCCAACGAACACGAATGGAGCAGGAAATCGTCCAGCAGCAGATTCCGGTTCAAGTGCAGAAAATGCAAATGATCCAGGAAAAGGTGATGGTGCCCGAAACGGTTCAGAAACCTGTGACCCGTATGATCGAAAAGAAAGAGGAAGTTAAGAAAGTTGAATGGATTGCCGAGCAGCACGTCCGGCCGGTCACCGTACACCGAGAATCGTACAAACTCGAAACTATCGAAGAGCCGGTAACCGTTCGCACGACGACGATGGAACGCTACGTCGAAAAAGTTCCGACGAAAGTCCGAGTTGCTCGCCGAGTTGCATATCAAGAAATGGTGCGAGTGCCACGGCAAGTCACGTCGCGAATTCCGCTAAGCTACTACGACCCGTTCAGCGCCGCGATCGCGTCGGACTATTCGACCTTTAGCTCGCCATCGGATAGTTCCGTCGTCAGTTCTGCCCCGGTCGCAATCGATAAGACATCGACGGCGACAACCAGCGATTCCTCGACGAAAACGCTCATGAAGCCCGAAATCAAGCGTATCGAGGCTTCGCCAGCAAAGGACACCCGTCACGACGAAGAACTACCCAACGGTGCACCCAAAGCCGAATTGCGCTTGCCGGATTAGAGCAAGCGTACCGAGCACCACCGAACCGCTCTTCCGTCGTTTTATCCGGCGGAGGCAAATCTGGCAGCTACATCCAATAGAGCCCGTAGTTTCTCACTAATTTCCGTCCGGCACCGCCAAGACTATTAACCAATTTTTTTCGCAGCGGCCTATCTTGCTCTTATTGGCCGTTAACCGGCCCCGTTTGCCAAAACTGGCCGTTAACCAGCACTAATTGCTTGATCTGGCCGCTAGCCAGCGATAAGATGTCAATCCGTCGACTTATGGGTCGATAATAATGCTTAAGAATAAGTTATCCGACCATGAAGAAAAGAGGAATGAAATGTCACAACGGCTTCTAAGTTTTCTTGTTCTCGCGATTAGTTTCACGATGCAATCGCGTGCAGACGAGAATCGGCGTGCTGGTGCAGATTTCACAAATGCCACCGAACTCAAAACTGGCGTCGAGATGTTCAACGCTCAAGTAAATCGAATTAGCGAGATTGGAAAAGAACAATCACCTTTGACCGTCGACGAAGTGGTTGCCGCCATTCGAGCATGGGATCTAAAGGCATTTCCGATAGACCCTGAGTTGCTAACGATCTTTCGCAATATCGCGGAAAAGAAGACATTGCCACCAGGATCATCACTCGACTTCACAACTGGTTGGCAACCTAACAACGAATTCGAATACACAGTTTGGTGGATAGATATCAGCGTCTCTGCGCCAAATCCGGAAAAAGAGAATAGCAAGGTTGGTTACACGTTCCGGATACGGGATCGGAAATTGTCTAGCCGGGTAGCGAGAAATTCCTTCGACGGTCCAGAACGAAAACTTTCGGGTGTCGAACTCCAACGGTACATTGCTGAAAAAATAACGACGAACCTTACCCTTTCACAACCATGAATGTCGGATAACAATCCAATCCATCCAAGTTGCGGTCGATCCCGTTCCGTATATCAATACCCCTTGGCCGCAACTGGATGATTGGGGTCGTTATTTACAATGAATAGTGAAATTCCCCATTGACAAGATGTCCTAAATGCGATGCTCCACTACGACTTGTAGCAGATACTGATGATGTCACGCATCGCCGAGATTGGGTACTCTCTCCGCGAGCCTTTCGAATTCTAGACGTGCTTGGAGTAACTGCCTTAATCGCACTGCAACTTGCGGCCTTTCGTGCTGAGGTAACGCCTCCTGTAGCGGAATGGCCGACCGCGCTCTATTTGATCCCGACGGCGTTAACTTGCCTAATTCACATTCGATTCCGACTGCGAATCGGCGCGGCAGTCTTCGTTCACTATTTTGCAACGATAGTCTGGACGTTCCTTCATTCAATTGGGCACAATACCGCTCTAAACGCCTACAATATCGCCCACCCAAGCCCGAAACGTAGTGCCGGAAATGCGATTTTCTCAAACGCCCTAAATGACACGCTCGAAATGGGTTTTTGGGCGATACTTTTGGCATTCACTTACGGAGCGGTTAGCTTTACTGCCATCCATGCAAATCAGCTTTGTGATACAAAACTCACTAATGCTAGGCAAGAAACCAGCGGATAACAAATCTAGGATTAGAAACTTCGGGGCGTGATGCTTTAAGGGCAGGAAGTGGCGGGAGAGGTGTTGATCCGAGTGAGTGAAGCAGTGCTTGTC